>CAMMIW010000006.1 GCA_946497035.1 uncultured Eubacteriaceae bacterium
GTAATATTATTCTCTGTTTTCTTTGATCTTATAATATTACCTTTTTCATCTGTTACTATTTCTATTATATTTCCATCTTTATCTATAGATGTTTCTGTTACAATACCTTTTTCTATTTTTTTAGTTTCTAAAGTATTTCCTTCTTTATCTTTTACAATTTCTAATATATTCCCGTCTTCATATTTAACAATTTCTATTTTATTACCTTTTTCATCTGTTTTTGTTGAAAAATCTAACACACTAGAATTGTTTGTAGGTATTGTTAAAGTAGGTTTTGATCCATTAAGAGAAGATCCATCACCAAGAGAACCTTGAGAATTATTTTCCTTTTTAATTTTATTATTAACAAATAAAACTTGTTTATGTGTGGCATCTTTCGTAATAGTATCACTAGTTTTACCAGAAACTTCTAGTTTATATTCATTTGAATATTTACTATCTTGTACAATCGTATATTTACAATCAAGAGGTAATAAAACATAAAACTTATCATTATTACCAAGTTTAAATTCAAAATTTTTATTTTCAATTTGCCCTTTTTCTACAGAAAGATCACTTCTAATTATAGTATATAAATATTTTTCTTTATTGTTATAATTGTCTAATGTTAATTTAAAATCGAATTGTCTAGATAAATCAGCATTTTCACCTGCAATTTTATTTTTAACAACTAACATTCCCTTAAGCGTATAAATATTTTGTACCTCTATTAAATTATCTTTATTTCCTTCTATAGTTCTTTCATTGCCTTTAGGATAAATAGTTTGATAATAATCTTTTGTATAGTCTTCTGCTGTTATTTTATATTTTGTATTTTCTGGTATGTCTTTTATATTGATATATTGATTATGTTTTAATGTTATTTTATCTCCATCTTTTATTTTTCCAGATAAATTATTTTCTATATTTGTTTCATAATCAAAAGATTTATCTGTATCTAATTGTACTTTAATTTCAAACTCTTTATTTTTGTCAGATTTATAACCAGTAGTAACATTAGATATTTTTAAGTTACCTTTTTGTATTTTATCATTAATAAATGTTACTTCTATGCTAGAGTTATCTTTATCTATAGTACCTGTTGTATTCCCAATAGTTTCTAACCTATATTCTTCTAAATAACTACTATCTTCTTCTATTGTATATTTCGTATTAATTGGCGATAATAAATGAAACTTATCATCATTTGCTAATTTAAACTCAAATTGTTCACTTTCAATTTGTCCTCTTTCTATAGAAAGATCACTTCTAATTATAGCGTATAAATATTCTCTATCTTTTTTATAATTATCTAATGTTAATTTAAAATCAAATTGTTTAGATAAATCGGCATCTTTTCCTATAACTTGTTTAAAAATAGTAACCATACCTTTAAGTGTATAAATATTTTTCACATCTACTTGACTTTGTTGTTGTCCAGCTATAGTGCCATAATTTTCTGTAGTATAAATAGTTTGATAATAATCTTGCACATAATCTTCTTCTATAACTTCATAAGTTGTGCCTTTTGGTATATCTTTAACAACTATATATTGATCATGTGTAAGCTCAAATTTATCTCCACTTTTTATAGTTCCTACTTCAGCAACAGTTTCATCTGCATTAAATATTTCGTAATTATACAAATTATCATTACTTAATATAAGGTCAAATTTAAATTTTTTCTCTGTATCTATTCTATCAGTATTTGTACTACTAACGGTATTATACAATTTTAAGCTACCTACAGAGCTTTTATCATAGTATATAAATTCCTCTTTTGGACTTTCTATAACCTTATCATTTATTAAAAGGCTAAAGCCACCTTTATCATTACTTTTAACTTTAATATTTACTTCTTCTGTATTAGGAGCATAATTTGCTGGAGTTTTTATCTCTTTTAAAATATATTCACCCTCTGGTATTGATCTTATTTTTAATTTGCCATTTTTACTTTCGGCTTGCCTTAATATATTTCCATTCTCTTTAACTATAAGTGCTATTTCAGCTCCATTTACATTTCTTCCGTTATTATCTTTAGTTAAAACATCAAGACTAATACCTCTTCTAGCACTAGCTGTAACATCACTATCATTTATTTGATATTCAGATCCTACATTACCTGTACCAATACCTAAAGCCTCTAATGAAACTTTATTAACTATTCTTCCCACATCTCCTGTAATATCTGTTTTATATATTAATCTATATCCTTTAGAAGCATCTGGAAATTTAAATATTAAATCTCTTTCTTCAAAGTTATATTCAATATATTTTTCTGGATTTTCAAGTATAGCACCTTCTCTATAAGTACCGTCATTTTGTAAAATAAGCTCTTTTATAACAATTCCTTGATTTCCATATTGAATATTTCCTTGTTTATCTCTAACAATATCTATACCATAAGGTAATGAATCTCTTAATTGTATGTTTTCTCTTGATATACCATACGGCTTATAGTCTACAGTCCAAGTTAAACGTCCGTCTTTAGAAATAGGTTTTCCTTTAGTTAATATATTGCTAGAATATCTAAAATCTTCCCAGTCATTTTGTATACCGTTAATTTTAGGGCTTATAAAGTTACCATCATTTTTAGCAGAATGATTAATATTTTTAGAAAAATCATTTAAAATTTTATCATCTTTTAAACCTATTTTAACTATAATAACATAAGATTTATCAATTTCTTTAAATTTAAAATTAATATCTCTACTATCTTCAGAAAAAGTTAAAAACTCTCTATATTCTTCTTCTGGTATATATTTTTCTGCTCTTACAAAACCTTGTGCATTATAACCTGTACCTTCATATAATAAAAATGGTTTATCTCCTATATTTTTTCTTTCCCAACCATTTTGCATTCTATCTTGTATTGTTATTTCGCCTAATTCTGACAAATCTGTACCATTATAATTTACATGTATTCTAAAAGTAGCTGTTTTATCTATATAATCAAAAACTCCATTTTGTCCAGGGTTACCACTATTTACTGATCTAAGATCTTCTGGATTTTTTTCTAATGCTTTTGAACTATTTCTTGATATCATATCTTTATTCATAACTTTACTTGCAACATTTTGTGTAGCTGTAGAGTTAAATAAATTTTTGTTGCCATCAAATAAAGAAATAGTGTTATTAACAGCTGTTGTTCTATTTACAGAATATATATTTGGATCTGTTACAATTGTTTTATATTGGAAAGGTATTTTATTATTAAAATCAATATTTTTAATAATAAGTAATTGTCCAACTTCAACATCATTTTGTGTTAATGGTAAAACTTCTAATTGCAAATCACTTGCTGTAGAAAAGCTGTTTTCTACATAGCGTTGGTTATAAGCTATCTTTTTACCTTTAAAGCTTTTTAAAATTTCACTATATTCACTAGAAACTGTAGCTTCATCTAAATTAATACTTTTATTATTGCCATAAACAATTAAATCTGCTAATAATAAATCATCATGTTCTTTTATAAGTTCCAAAAAGTCTACTTTCCAAGTAATCTCTCTAGATTTGTTGTTATATCCCATCGCACTTTTTTGAATAGGATTTTTACCTATACTACTGGTAGATTCTGTGCTTATATTTGGTAAATTTAACTCATTTGGAAATTTTAAAGTAGCTTTATTTTTGAAAGTTTCTACTCCTATACCTTCTCTTTTAGCTTTAGTTTGTATAACTATTTGCATTTTTTTATTAACATTTTGTAACCTAAAAATATTTTCATTAGGATTTATAGCTCCTAAATCTACCTTTTGATCTCCATTAAACTCATATAAATTAGCAGATAAAAACTCTAAATTTCCTGGTAATTTATCTTCAATTTGTAAAATTTTCTCTCCAAAATTATATACAGGCTCATTTACTGTTATAGTCCATTCTATAACATCATCTTCTTTATTTACAGCCTGTTTTTTTATCCAGTTTAAATTTTTTCTATTAGCAACACCTCTAATATCAACATCTGGCTTATTTTCTTTTTTAACCTTTGCTATATTTTCTACGCTAATATTTTGTTGAAAAAATTTGTTATTAGGTATTTCTGTTTGAAAATATATAAATAATCTATTGCCGTCTTCTGGTCTAAATGTGTATTTAAGTTTATTTTCTTCTTTAGTAAATCCATCTTCAGGTGCTTTTGCATTTTGTAAGTTATCTTCTGTATTTACCTTGAAACTACTATCTTTATATGTGCCTACACTTGTTAAATCATCTTCAAAACTATAGCCATTTAAGCTAGCTGGTGAATTATCATCAACATATTTGTTGCTAACTTCAACTTTCCAGTTTATTAGCTTATTTTGAATATCTACTTCTCCCGTTTTTTTACCTTGTATTTTATTTTCTCTCTCTTTTGTTTCTAAAACATACTCTTGCTCATAAACAGTTATAACTCTTTTTCCAGGATCTTGATATTGACTATTAGTATCCCATTGCAAACTAATTTTTTGCACTATTTGAAGGTCTGTTAGTTCATAATCTGAATCTGCATTAATATTTTCATTAAAAACTATTTTTAATGTGTCTCGAGTATTTTTTCCTCCACTTTGGAAATATAGTGTTCCAACTTTAATTCTTTCTCCATCAAGATTTATTTCTACATCTTTTTGACCTGGAGAAATAATTCTTAAGCCTTCGGGAACTTCTGTTATAACAAAATCCCCACCTTTGGCAAAAACTTTATCTTGAGGTTCGTCTAGTTCAAGAGGTACTTTAAATTTATACTCTATTTGAACATTTTTTTCAAATTCTAAAGTTCCACCTTTAGGTACTTCCTTATCATTTTGAAAAACTTTTCTACTAAAATTTTTCAAAATATGTTTTACATCTTGCTGGCTTTTATTAGTTTCTTTATCTTCATTTACCTTGCTACCATTTTCTGTATTTTCAACAGATATAGAAGATTCAGCTAGTGGAAGGTTAGTTCCATCTTCTGGTAAATTATTATCTTCGTTTGTTGGGGGAGCTGTGTCTTGATCACTTGGCGCTGTAATGTCTTCCCCAAAGGATACATCTTCATTCGAATCATCTTCTAATGATGTTACTGAAATATCATATGCAAAAACGTTCGTATAATATGAGGTAAAAAAAATACTAATAATTAGCAAAATTGCCATTAGTTTTCGGGTTATCTTTCCCATAATCATTCCTCTCTTTCAATAGATTTACATAAATGGTAATTGTCATAAAAATACTTAAAAATAAGTATTTTAACTACATTATTACATATACTTACCACTTAAGTGAATTATATTATAAATAGGTAATAATGTCAACTATAATAAAATTTTACTAGAGTATAACATATTTTATAATATTTTCAAATAAAAATTAAAAAACTTTAAGTATTTATTTTAACATCATACAACGTATATATTAATATATTTTATTTATACAAAAATTTACTAATATTATAATACCTATTTTTATATTATTTAAAAAATAAATCATAACTAAGTTTATATATGTAAAACAACTATCTCTTGTTTAAAATCTAATTATTAATTAAGGCTGTAGATAAAATCTACAGCCTTAACATAAAAATTAAAAATTAGTCGCTAAGTATTTTTCTATAGATGTAATAGCATTTGCCCCGTCAGATACTGCCGTTACAATTTGTCTTAATGCTTTTGTGCGAACATCTCCCGCAACAAAAACTCCATCTACAGATGTTTTACAATCCTCTGTTGCTACAATATAGTTACCATCATCTAATTGTAAATGTTTTTCAAAAATATGACTATTAGGTATAATACCTATAGCAACAAAAACTCCATTTACTTTTAGAGATTTTTTATCATTTGTTTTAACGTTAGAAATATTTATGCTCGTTACTTCATTTTCACCTAAAATCTCTTCTACAACTGTATCCCAAATTACCTCTATATTGCCTATAGAAAAAACCTTTTCTTGTAAAATTTTAGCTCCTCTAAATTCATCTCTTCTATGAATAAGGTAAACTTTTTTACATATTCTAGATAAAAATATAGCATCTTCTAACGCCACATCTCCACCTCCTACAACAGCTATAGTTTTTTCTTTATAAAAAGCTCCATCGCAAGTGGCACAATATGAAACTCCTTTACCATAAAGCTCTTTTTCTCCTTTAACACCTAATAATCTATGCTGTGCACCTGTCGCTATTATAACAGTTTTTGTTAAAAATTTATTTTTTTTACAATGAACCTTTTTAATATCTTCCATAATTTCAAGCTCTAAAACTTCATCTTTTATAAATTGAGAGCCTAGCTTTTCTGCATGTTGTCTAAATTTTTGCCCCATATCAAAACCATTTATTTCTGGAAGACCTGGGTAGTTATCTACCTCATAAGTGTTTAAAACTTGACCTCCGCTCATATATTGCTTTTCTATAGTTATAGTTTTAAGCTTTGCCCTTTCCGCATATATAGCAGCAGCAAGGCCAGAAGGACCAGATCCTATTATAACAACATCATATATATCATTATTCATTTTATCACCTCTTAATTTTAATTATACCTTTATATTACATATTTAAAACATTTATGTCAATAATTATATTAAATATGACGATTAACTATACTATTTATTGATAATTTGTTTATTTTAAATATATAATTTTACTTTTTTTAAATTTTTTGTTGAATTTTTTATAATTTTGGTGTAAACTTATATAAATAGAAGATAAAATATATAACTTCTAATATTTATAATGATTGAATATATATCAATTATTACTATAGTAAATATACTTAAAGTAAGGAGGAATACAATGGTAGGTATTGTTATCGCAACTCATGGCGAATTTGCAAATGGAATATTTCAATCTGCTTCTATGATATTTGGAGATCAACCAAATGTTAAAGCTTGTACCCTCATGCCTAGTGAAGGTCCAAACGATATAAAAGCTAAAATGGAAGAAGCTATTAAATCTTTTGAAGATCCTAATAACATTCTATTTTTAGTAGATTTATGGGGAGGCACACCTTTTAATCAAGCTAATGCTCTTATATCTGGACACGAAGATAAATGGGCGATAGTTACTGGTTTAAATTTACCTATGTTGATTGAAGCCTATAGCTCTAGAACTTTTATGGACACAGCCCAAGAGGTAGCCTCAAATATTTTAGAAGCTGGTAGAGATGGCGTTAAAGTTTATCCTGAAAAGTTAGATAAAAAACAAGATAAAAAAGAAGAAAAAAAATCTAACAATGTAGAAATAGCTACAAATGGAGAAACTATGAAATATGTATTAGCTCGTGTAGACTCTCGTTTGTTACATGGGCAGGTAGCTACAGCTTGGACAAAAGCTACATCTCCAAACCGTATTATTGTAGTTTCTGACGAAGTATCTAAAGATACATTAAGAAAAAAGCTTATAGAGCAAGCAGCTCCTCCTGGGGTTAAAGCTAATGTAGTTCCTATATCAAAAATGATAGAAGTATCTAAAGATACTCGCTTTGGAAATACAAGAGCATTATTACTATTTGAAAATCCTTTAGATGTGCTTAGAGTTATAGAAGGTGGCGTAGATCTAAAAGAGATAAACGTTGGTTCTATGGCACATTCTGTTGGCAAAGTTGTTGTAAACAAGGCTTTATCTTTTGATGAAAAAGATATAGAAACTTACGAAAAGTTAAAATCTTTAGGGATTAATTTTGATATAAGAAAAGTGCCTAACGACTCTAAAGGCAATATGGACGAACTTATTAAAAAAGCTAAAACAGAGCTTTCAAAATCTTAAATTAAGGAGTGGTCAAAATGGAATTTTATCAAATAATTTTAGTTCTTATAATTGCATTTTTGGCTGGTGTTGAAGGTATATTAGACGAATTTCAATTTCACCAACCATTAGTTGCTTGTACATTAATTGGCCTTGTAACTGGCCATCTTGAAGAATGTATCATATTAGGTGGTACTCTTCAAATGATAGCTCTTGGCTGGGCAAATATTGGGGCAGCCGTTGCGCCTGATGCGGCTTTAGCATCTGTTGCATCTGCTATCATTTTAGTTTTAGGTGGTCAAGGTGTTAAAGGTGTTGATACAGCTATTGCTTTAGCTATTCCTTTAGCTATTGCTGGTTTATTTTTAACTATTATTGCTCGTACTTTATCTGTTCCTATCGTTCACGCAATGGATAAACAAGCAGAAAAAGGTAATATATTTGGCGTAGAAATGTACCATTATTTAGGTATAGCTATGCAAGGCTTACGTATAGTAATACCTGCTGTATTTTTATTATTTATACCTGCAGATGTTGTTCAAAACATTTTACAAAAAATGCCTGATTGGCTTGCAAACGGTATGAGCATTGGTGGTGGAATGGTTGTAGCCGTTGGTTATGCAATGGTTATAAATATGATGGCTACTAAAGAAGTATGGCCTTTCTTTGCTATCGGCTTTGTTTTAGCTGCTATACCTCAATTAACTTTAGTTGGCCTTGGTGTTATAGCTGTAGCATTAGCTTTAATATACATATTTTTATTAGAAAATGGCAAAGGCTCTGGCGGTGGCCCAAGCTCTGGAGATCCATTAGATGATATATTAAACGACTATTAATTTTTGAAGGAGGTAAAATTATGTCCAATAAAATAACTTTAAGTAAAAAAGATCGTATGTTAGTTGCTTGGCGTTCAACATTCCTTCAAGGCTCTTGGAACTTTGAACGTATGCAAAATGGTGGTTGGGCTTATTCTATGATACCAGCTATAAAAAAATTATATCCAGAAAAAGAGCAAAGATCTGCTGCTTTAAAAAGACATATGGAATTTTTTAACACTCACCCATATGTGGCATCTCCTATATTAGGTGTTACATTAGCCTTAGAAGAAGAAAGAGCTAACGGCCAACCTATAGATGATGCGGCTATACAAGGTGTTAAAATTGGTATGATGGGACCTTTAGCCGGTGTTGGTGATCCTGTTTTCTGGTTTACAGTTCGACCTATGTTAGGTGCTCTAGGTGCTAGTTTAGCTTTAGCAGGTAATATATTAGGGCCTATTATATTTTTTGTAGTTTGGAATTTATTAAGATGGGGCTTTATGGTATATACACAAGAATTTGGATATCGTGCTGGCTCTCAAATAGCAGATGATTTATCTGGTGGTATTTTACAAAAAGTTACTAAAGTTGCATCTATACTTGGTATGTTTGTTCTTGGAGCGTTAGTTCAAAGATGGGTATCTATAAACTTTAAGCCTATCGTATCTAAGGTAGAGCTATCTCCTGGTGCATATATAGATTGGGAGAGCTTACCTGCTGGATCTGAAGGTATAAGAATGGCTATAGAGCAATTTAACTCTGGCTTAGCTTTATCTAATATAAAAGTAACAACTTTACAAGAAAACTTAGATAGCTTAATACCTGGGTTAACAGCATTATTATTAACTTTATTATGCTGTAGATTGTTAAAGAAAAAAGTATCTCCATTATTAATAATCATTTCGTTATTTATTTTAGGTATTTTAGCTCACGTGGTAGGTATACTTTAATTTTTATACTATGGAGGCTCTATGATACAATCTTTAAACTCAAAAGTAGATTTTGTAGTAGATGCTACATATTACAACACCTTTCATAGCTATGGTAAAATTATGATAGGTAATGAAAGCTTTGAATTTTACAATAATTTTAACCCTAAAAAATGTATACAAATTAAATGGGAAAATATAGATAAAATTATTGCTACAGTTAAATTTAAAGGAAAATGGATACCTAGATTTTCTATTATTACAAAAGATAATAATGTATATTATTTCTCTTGTAAACAACCTTTGCAACTTTTAAAAATTATGAGAAATTATATAGATTCTGAAAAAATGACTCGTTCTCTAACTATTTTTGATAGTATAAAAAGAAAATTTAAGTAAATTTAAAGGTAGGTTTTATTAGCCTACCTTTAATTTTGATCTTTTTAAATGATAGCATATATGTTATAATATATATAATTTAATATTTAGGAGGTAAAAATGAATAGCTTTTTTGATTTAGATAACCCTGCTTGGCGATTTATTAGCAAATTTTTTGATGCCTGTTTTTTAAGCGTTATATATCTTATATTTTGTATTCCTATATTTACAATAGGTGCTGCTAATTCTGCTTTATATTATGTATTTTTAAAACTTGCAAAAGATGAAGAAGGCTACCTTATTAGAGATTTTATAAAAGCTTTTAAGCAAAATTTTAAACAAGGTACAATAGTTGGTATTTTTTTAACTTTTGTTGGTATCATTTTAATTGTAGATATTTATTGGTTTCGTGCTAGAGCTAATATTTTAGGCAGCCAAAAAGACTATTTTATGTATTATATATTTTGGGTAATATTTTTGGTTTATTCTGTTATATATTTATATATATTCCCATTAATAGCCAAATTTGAAAATAGTACAAAAAATATGTTTAAATTTTCTTTTATAATGTCTATTAAACATTTAGGCTGGACTACATTAATGGTTATATTAGGTATAGTAATTATATTATCTGCCTCTCGTATTCCACCTATATTAATTTTTATCCCAGGTATTTTAGCATTTTTTAACTCTTACATCTTTAATCATATTTTTGATATTTACATAAGAAAAATGGAAGAAAATAAAAAAATTGAAGATTAACAATAATCATATAATGGCACATACCATCTACTTTGATAAAACTTTCTTCTTATAAATTTAATATTAGTCCAATATTTATTATTATACAAATTGTAAAAGGCTAAAACTTTTTAAGCTTTAGCCTTTTACAAATTTTAATAATTTTTTTAGTTTTGCTATATCTCCATTATTTTCATATCTAACTTCCATATCAAACATATTTGTACCTTTTAAAACACCTTTTCTATGTGAAAATAATTCATAGCTATACTCTCCATGATATGCACCTAAACCACTCGTACCTCTACCACCAAAAGGTATATAATGATTAGTAACTTGTAAAATTGTATCATTTATACAAGCATTACCACAAGGTATATTTTTCATTAAACTATTAATAAATTTTGCATCTTTTGAAAATATATACATAGCTAATGGATTTTTATTATATTCCACTATATTATATATATTTTCTATATTATCGTAAGCTATTATAGGCATTATAGGTGCAAATATTTCTTCTTTCATAATCAAATCTGTCATAGAAACATTTGTTACATATGTTGGCTCTATTTTTAAGCTTTCCGAATTATGTTTTCCACCGTGTATTATTTCTACATTATCTATTAAATTTAAAACTCTATTAAAATTTTTATAATTTATTATTCTAGGATAATTTTCATTATTTAGTGGCTCTTTACCCCAAAATTGTTCTGTATAAAAAATAATTTTTTCTATTAATTTATCTTTTATTTTTCTATCAACTAATAAATAATCTGGTGCTATACAAGTTTGACCTGCATTTAATGTTTTACCCCAAACTATACGTTTAGCAGCCTTATCTATATCTACGTTTTTATCCACAATACAAGGGCTTTTTCCACCTAGCTCTAAAGCTACTGGTGTAAGACTTTCACTGGCCTTTCTCATTATTATTTTACCTACATTTGTGCTACCTGTAAAAAATATAAAATCTACTTCGCTATCTATTATATTTTCTACAACATCTGCCTCTCCTAAAACAACTTGACAATATTCACTTTTAAAAGCTTCATCTATTATTTTCTTTAATATGTTAGAGGTATGAATAGAATATTCTGAAGGTTTTAAAATACTACAATTACCCGCTGCTATAGCTCCTAAAAGAGGAGATATAGCTAATAAAAAAGGATAATTCCAAGGAGATATAATAAGACAAACACCATAAGGCTCTTTCATTTCATAGCTTTTATAACCAAAAAACATACCTGGTGTTTTTTTCTTTTTAGTTTTTGATAATTTTTTTATATGTTTTACAAAATAATCTATTTCATGTAAAACAGGCAATATTTCTGCCGAATAAGTAACATATTTAGATCTGCTCAAGTCTTTTTCTAAAGCCAATAATATTTCATCTTCATATTTTAATATTGTATTTTTTAAAGATTTAAGCATCTCTATTTTAAAATCTAAATTTTTTGTTATATTTGTTTTAAAAAAATCTCTTTTATTTTCTACTATATTTTTATACATTTTTAACACACTCTTTATCTATAAAGTTTTTTTCTAAATTTTTTAATCTAACAAAATATGCAGGTACAACTATTAAAGCACCACCTAACCAAGCAGCAGGACAAGCAAGGCTTATAGCTAAATATCCTAAAACAGATACAAAACCAATAGCTACAACAACTCTACCTACAAGCTCTATTATACTAGCTGCCATTGGAAAAACAACATCTCCCATACCTTGTATAGAGCTTCTATAAAGAATTAATAACATAAGCGGTATAAAAAAAGAACAAGCCCAAAATAAATATAACTGAACATTTTGTACAACCGCCGATTTATCTGCACCATCAGATATAAATAAATTTATAAGAGGCACATTAAATAAATATATTATGCCACTACATAATAAACATAAAGCTATACCTATTATTGTCATTTTTTTCATACCTTCTTTTATTCTATCTATACAGCCTGCACCAAGATTTTGACCTGTATATGTAGTAGCTGCAATACCAAGAGTAGAAAAAGGTTGTATAGCTAGTTGCTCTATCCTACAACAAACAGTATAGCTTGCTACCGCTATTGTACCTAAGCTATTTACAGCACTTTGTAATAATATGCTACCTGTAGCTATTACCGAATATTGAAAAGCCATAGGACAACCTATTTTTAAAAGAAGATTAGCAGATTTTTGTTTATATATAAAGTCTACTTTTTCCATTTTTAATATTTCAAACTTTTTATGCATATAAAAAACACATAATAAAGCAGATATACCTTGAGAAATAACTGTAGCAAAGGCTGCTCCTGCAACCCCCATATTAAATGTTAATATAAATAATAAATCTAATACAATATTTAAAAATGAAGCTAAAATAAGAAAATATAAAGGAGTTTTACTATCTCCTAAAGCTCTTAATATGCTAGCTGTCATATTGTAAGCCATATTTGTAAATAAACCTAACAATATTATTATCATATAATTATAAGCATAATTATATATATCTTGTGGAGTTTTTGTTAAAGTTAATAATGGAGCTAAAGATAATGAAGATAATATAGTTAAGATAATAGCTACACCTGTTGTAAGATATATGCTCATAGCTACAAAATGTCTTACCCTTTTTTCATCATTAGCACCAAACCCTTGTGCTATAGGCACGGCAAAACCACTTGTCATACCCATTGCAAAACCTAATATAAAAAAATTTATGGCACCTGTTGAGCCAACACCTGCTAAAGCTTGTGTTCCAACATATTTGCCTACAATAATAGTATCTACCATACTATATAGTTGCTGAAATATATTACCTATAAGAAGAGGTATAATAAATTTTATAACAAGTTTAGTAGGGCTACCTACCGTCATATCATTAGTCATAATTTACTCCTCACCAAAAAATTTATTATATAATTCGTTTAAAGTTTTTATTACATTTTTACAAGTGTAATTTGCAACTTTTTTAACATCTTCGTGTGCATCTTCCATAGCATAGCTATATTTTGCATCTGAAAGCATCTCTATATCGTTAAAATTATCTCCAAAAGCAACTGTTTCTTCACTAGTAACATTTATAGTATTTTGTAATAGCTTTATAGCATTACCCTTATGTGTATTAATATTCATAAAATCATACCAAGTATGACCAGAAACGGTATGTTGAAATTTATCACCAAAATCTTCTATAAAATAGTTTATAAGCTCCTCATTTAAGCCATTTTCATAAAATAAAGATACTTTAACTATGTCTTGATCTATTTCATCAAAAGATTTTATAACAGTAATATGATTTTGAACCTCATTACCTACCAGCTTATGAAAATCTTCACATTTTGGCATAACATAGGTAGTATTTTCACCACATATAAATAGCTCTACATTTTCTTTATCTAATATTTTTTGAGATAAGCTTAAAGCTAATTTATAATCTATAGCAGATTTATAAAGCATTTTATCCTTATATAAAATAATAGCACCATTTTCTGCTATATAGCCTATTTTATCTTTAACAGGCTCAAATATTTTTTGTAAATTGTAAAGCTGGCGGCCACTTGTAGCAAAAAATAATACTCCCTTTTCATAAAATTTTTCTATTATGTCAAACAATTCTGGCTCTATTGGATCTGCATAATTTTTAAGAAGTGTTCCATCTATATCACAAGTAATAAGCTTTATCATTTTTATCTCCTTTAAAACTAAAGTGTTTTTGCACGATTTTCTATATTTTTATTAAAATTTAAAACTTTATGGTCATAATCTTCATTCATAAATTTTGATGTTATCATAAAATCTGCCGAAGACTTATTATTAGCAATAGGTATGTCATAAACTTGTGCTATACGAAGAAGAGCCTTAACATCTGGATCATGTGGTTGAGCCGTTAAAGGATCTGAGAAAAATACGATAAAATCTATAACACCTTCTACTATTTTAGCCCCTATTTGTTGATCTCCTCCCAAAGGCCCACTATTAAAGCCTTTCACTTTAAGCCCTGTATTATCTGTTATAATCCTAGATGTTGTACCTGTTCCATAAAGTTTATGGTTTTGTAATATATCTTTATATTTTTTGCACCAATCTATAAGCTCTCTTTTTTTATTATCATGAGCTATAAGAGCTATATTTTTTTGTTTTTTTATAGTTAATGTAACATATTCATCTATCATAGCCATCCCTCCTATTTATATGTATTAACCCAACTTAGCTTTATATTACTATATATTTTTATAAAAATCAATATATTTTTATAAGGCTATAAACATATAGTTTATAGCCTTATAAATAGTGGTTTTATAATATAAATCTGGCTTTTGGGGCAAAATATTAAGGGGGAGAAGATAAAAATATTAAATATATTTTAATATTTTTATCTCATATTTATGCCCCAAAGCCAAACTTTTATAAGAAAAAGACAATATAATAAATTTTAAGGTAACCTTACTAAAAGGAATAGTAAACTAGATTATCCTTTTCTTTTTATTTATATCCCAATCAAAACTAACTTTGAGAATATAAGTGGCAAGCTGTATAATGGCCATTGCCATAATCTTTCCAAACAGGAGCTTCTTCTTTACAAACATCCATACATTTAGGACATCTCGTATGAAATTTACAACCTTTTGGAGGATTAGAAGCAGAAGGTATATCACCTTCTAATATTATTCTATTCATCTTTTTGTCTGGATCTGGTATAGGAACAGCACTAAGCAAAGCCTCTGTATAAGGGTGTTTTGGATTGCTAAAAATTTGCTCTTTTGTTGCTAGCTCTACTAGGCTACCTAAATACATAACACCTACCATATCTGCTAAATATTCTACAACAGATAAATCGTGAGATATAAAAAGATATGTTAGTCCGTTTTTTGTTTGCAAATCTTTCATAAGATTTATAACTTGTGCCTGTATAGAAACATCAAGAGCAGAAACAGGCTCATCTGCTATAACTAGCTCTGGACGAAGGGCTAAAGCTCTAGCTATACAAATTCTTTGTCTTTGGCCGCCAGAAAATTCATGTGGGTATCTATCTATATAATATCTTCTAAGTCCACATTCTTCCATAACTTGTAATATATAATCTTTAAGCCTATCTTTCTCTACAAGGTTATGCTCTCTAACTGCCTCTCCTATTATCTCTCCAACAGGCATACGAGGATTTAATGATGAATAAGGATCTTGAAATATCATTTGTATTTTAGGCCTTAAAGCTTTTAAATCTTTTTTATTTAGAGCAAAAATATCTTTACCGTTTAAAAGAGCCTCTCCACTTGTTGGTTCTACAAGCCTTATTAAAGTTCTACCTATCGTTGTTTTTCCACAGCCAGATTCTCCAACAAGGCCAAAAGTTTGCCCTTTATTTATAGAAAAAGATACACCATCTACCGAACGAACTTGCCCTACCGTTTTTTGTAAAACTCCCGATTTTATAGGATAATGTTTTACAAGATTTTTAACCTCTAAAATAACTCTATCTTTATTATCCATTATTAGCCCTCCTTTCTTTCGTTATATAGATGACAAGTAACTTTATGTGTATCGCTTATATTTGTTATATCTGGATAAGCTTTATCACAAATATCCATACAGCTCTCACATCTATTTTTAAAGAAACAACCAGAAGGCATATTGATAGGGTTAGGCACAGCACCAGGGATAGAATATAACCTATCTGTGCCCTCTTTTAAAACAGGTCGAGATTTTAAAAGCCCCTTCGTATAAGGGTGCTTAGGATTTTTAAATATTTCTTTAACATCTCCTTTTTCTACAACACGCCCTGCATACATTATAACAACATAATCTGCCATTTCTGCCACAACACCTAAATCGTGTGTTATAAGCATAATAGATGCATTTATTTTACTTTTTAAATCTCTAAGTAAATCTAATATTTGAGCTTGTATAGTAACATCTAAAGCAGTTGTAGGTTCATCTGCAACGATAAAGTTTGGATCACAAGCTAAAGACATAGCTATAACAACTCTTTGACGCATACCTCCTGATAGCTCGTGAGGATAGCTTTTATATATTTCTTCTACACGAGATATACCAACAGATTTTAAAAGCTCTAAAGTTCTTTTCTTTCTACCTTCTTTTGTTTCTTTTTCATCGTGATAATATATAACCTCTTCTATCTGTTCTCCTATTGTAAAAATAGGGTTTAAGCTAGTCATAGGTTCTTGAAATATCATAGATATTTCTCCGCCTCTTATTTTGCCGTGTATATTTTCTGGTATCTTAGCAAGATTTACCGTTTTTCCTAGCTGTCTGCTATTATACCTAATCTCCCCACCAGCAATTTGGCCGTGAGGGCCTGGCAAAAGCCCCATAATAGATAAACTAGTAACAGATTTACCACAACCAGATTCGCCAACAACACCAACTGTTTTACCAATAGGTATATCAAAAGACACTCCGTCTACTGATTTTACCGTACCTGCATCTGTATAAAAATATGTTTTAAGGTTATCAAATTCTATTAAATTGTTATTATCTTTCATTTGTGTAACATATTCTTGCTCTGGTACATTTTTTCTATTTTTTCGCTTTTTATATTCTTTAAATTTTTCTTTATTAAACTTTTTAATTTCTTTTTCTCTCAATTTTATTTCTTTTCTATTTAAAGCCATATCTTTCACCTACCTTTTCATTTTAGGGTCAAAGGCATCTCTTAAACCATCACCAACAAAGTTAAATGCCATTACAAGAAGTAAAATAGCAATACCTGGTGGCAACCATATGTTAATATAGTTTTGCATAATAACAGAATTATTCACTGCATTAACCATATTACCCCAAGACGCATATGGGAAAGATAAACCAACACCTAAAAAGCTTAAAGCAGACTCTGTTAATATAACGCTACCTAAATCCATAGTAGCCATAACTATTATTATAGATGTAACATTAGGTATAAGATGCTTTATAATTATTCTAGAAGTTTTAAGTCCACAAGCTTTAGCCGCCTGCATATATTCCATCTCTCGTATAGATAAAATTTGCCCTCTTACAAGCCTTGCAACAGACGCCCATTTTAAAGCCCCCATTATAATTATAAGAACATATATTTTTTGTTGTGGTGGAACTTTCATACTAGCCATAACACCAGATATCATAAGCATAAGCGGCATAAACGGTATACAATAAAATATATCTACGATACGCATTATAACCATATCAACCCATTTGCCATAATAACCTGCTATACCACCAAGGGTAACACCTATTAAAAGCTCCAATAAAACAACACAAAAACCAAACATTAAAGAAACTCTACCACCATACATAAGGCGTGTAAAAACATCTCTACCATCTGCATCTGTACCTAAAATATGTTCTTTAGATATAGGTGCTTTAAGATTAATCTCTAAACTTGATTGTTGTTCACTAGTGGAATTTTCACTATTAATACTTACCTCTTTACCATTTGCATCTTTATAAAATATTTCATATTCTCCATAAGGAGAAAAAAATGGCCCTATTAAACAAAATACCAATATAAAACCTATTATAGCTAAACCTACTACTGCTAACTTATTTTTTAAAAATCTTTTCATTATTAAAGCACCAGGAGTCTGTATAGCTAAAACATTATCTTGTTCTTCTCTTTCTTTTAAACCTTCCATAACAAACCTCCTACTCTCTAATTGTATCTAACCCTCGGATCAACTACCGCATATAATATATCTGAAATTAAAGTTCCTAAAAGAGTTAAAACCGATAAAAACATAAAATAACCCATTAAGAAAGGTATATCCCCTTGGTTAACTGCTTTTATAGCTATGTTACCAAGTCCATCTATAGAAAATAAACCTTCTGTTATAATAGCACCAGCAAATAAGCCCGGTAAGCTACCACCTATCATAGTAATAATAGGTATTAATGTATTTCTAAAAGCGTGTTTGCCTATAACAACTCTTTCTGGAACACCTTTTGCACGTGCTGTTCTAACATAATCTGCGCTTAAAACCTCTAACATATTGTTTCTTGTATATCTAAGCCACGCTCCCATACTAGTAACAACAAATACTACTATAGGTAATATAAAATGTTTTCCCATATCTAATATAAGAGCTGTTCCTTCTAAATTTTTACGAGCAGTAACCATACCTTGCAAAGGTAATATACCTAAATCTATTGCAAATATTTTTTGTAAAACTGCTGCAAAAAAGAATGAAGGTAAAGATATACCCGCAAGAGCCAAAGCAACTATTGTATAATCTATTTTAGAATATTGTTTTGTTGCTGCGATAGTTCCTAAAGGTAGAGCTAAGGCAATTTGTATAATAAATGCTATAAAGGCTAACCAAAATGATATCCACATTCTATCTTTTATAACTTGTATAACAGGTTGTTGAAATACAAAAGATGTACCAAAATCTCCTTTTAAGGCAGACATAGCCCAATCAAAATAACCTTCTAAAAGCCCTTTATCAATACCATAAAGTTCTCTTAATTTTTGTCTCATTTCTTCTGTTATAGAAGGATTGCCAGATGTAACTGTTGTTACAAAATCTCCTGGCATAAAATATATAATTGCATATAATAAAAATGAAACACCAACAAGAACAATAAGGCTTATTAAAACTCTTCTTATTATATATTGCTTCATTAAAAACATTCCTTTCCTTAATATTTTAAATAGGTTTATACCAAAATATTAAAATTTTTTAAATTTTAAGACGCTTTTGAAAACTAAAAATAATTTAATTCTATATCTAACTATTACATTAAACTAATAATCTAAAAGAAAAATTTTAAGATAGCTTTAAAAAACGCCTTATAATAAGGGTATTATAAACCTTTCATTCTCTATTAAACCAAATAATAAAAATAATTATATTTAATGAATAAGCCTTATTTTATAAAATAAGGCTTATTGTAAAAAATTATTTCATTTCAATAGCATAATATTCATCTCTAAATGTATGATATGGAGAATCTGATCTATAAACAGTATCTATTTTTACATTTTCACTAAATATATTAAGATTTTTTCTTTGATAAACTGGCATAACTACTGCATTTTCCATAATTAAATCAAGCTCTTTTGCCACAAGCTCTTTTCTTTTTTCTAAATCTAAAGTAACAGCAACCTCTTCTATAAGCTTATCTACCTCAGGGTTTTTTAAATTATATCTATTAGAACCTGCACCATCTGCTGAAGAGCTATGGAATATTTGAGTTAAATCACAGTTATTAGAATTACCCCAAGCAAGAGCAAACATATCTAAATCTCCGCTATTCATCCTATCTGAAAGAACATTAAACTGTAAATCTGATACGATAAGCTCTGCACCCATTTCTTCCATGTCTATTTTCATTTGTGAAAAAATACCTGCTGTAGGGTGAGATTTTAAATCGCCTACACCAACTTCAACTTTAAGCTGGTTACCATTTTCATCTACAAGTTTACCATTTGCATCTTTTTTATAACCTGCAGCTGTAAAATATTCTAAAGCTTTAGCTTTATCATATGGATAATAAGGTTCTGCATCTTGTGGATATTCTGGTAAAGTGCTAGTCATAGGTCTTTCTAAAACTTCTGCTAAATCTCCATAATAAGATTTAATAGCTGGTTCTCTATTCATAAGATGCATTAAACCTTTTCTTACATTTATATCTGATATACGGTTAGCATCTATACCTATATATCCATAACCATTGTTATCTGTTAAGTTATATTCTATTCCTTCTGCTTCAAGTCTTGCCATAGTTTCTTTACTTGCTGAAGGATCTGATATATCAATTTCACCTTTAGCTACAACATCAACCTTATTAGCTTCTGCTACAACTTGAAATTTTAAATTAGGTGTTTTTGGTGCTCCTTTAAAATAATTATTATTAGCCTCTAAAGTAACTATATTATTATCATAGCTTTTAAATACATAAGGACCACTACCCATAGGTAACGTATTTCTAGATTTTAATACTGTCATATCACCTTTTTTATATTCTGTGCCATCCTCTGCTACACCATAATAATGCTTAGGTAATATTGGTTGTTGTGCAAGAAGCTTATCTCCTATAATATTTACACCATCAACTGTTATTGTTGCTGTTAAATCGTCAACCTTTTTTATACCAGAAATTTCTGTAACAGCGTCGCCACCTTCTTTATATTCTTTTAAACCTTGTATATTTAAAGTTGAAAGAGTGCTCATACCATCATAGGCAGGGTCTAACTGTGCATATAGAGTGAATATATAGTCATCTATCGTAACAGGTTTTCCATCTGAAAATGTCATACCTTCTTTTAATTTTACTGTATATTCAACTTGAGTAGTATTACCTGTATCATCCTTTATCTCTTTAGTAGATATGTTACCTGCATCATCTATGAGATTATTGTCATCATCTAAAATAGAAACAGATGAAAAAACAGGACCAAATATATAACTATCAAAAGCCGTTGTATAAAATAACGGATTAAATATACCATTAAGCTCATTTACACTTACTACTAATGTATCAAATTCTGAGTTTGATTCTGTTTGTGATTGCTCTGTAGCATTTGCATCTCCCGTATTGCCACTAGAACCACAAGCTGCCAACGATATAGTCATTGTTCCTATAAGTGCCATTGCTAAAAATTTTTTAAATTTCATTTGCAAATCCTCCTCGCCTATAAAAAAATACTAATATTATATATATACAATAAAACTAATATATATACATTTTGTTTTTTCTGATATAAATAACATTTTTTATTTTCTTATTATTAATATGTGTAGATTATATAAGCAAAACAAAAAAATGTCAATTAAAACTATAATTTTTCCACTAAGTTTTAATTAACATTTTTAATAATTTTATATAAAAATATCTATTTTTATTGTAAATTTTTACTTTTTATATTTAACATTTTATAAATAGTATATACTTTATCTATATTATAAAAATTTTTATTATACTATTTTTCATTATATTTACCTAAAAATTTATATATTTGCAATTTTTTTAAAAAAAGTTGCTTTTTAATAAAATTTAATTTAAAAATAAAATTAAATCTATATAAAATAATGTAGGTTGTATCTTATATAAAATTAATTTTATACATTATTAATACCATTTTAATTTTTCAGAAAATTCTAAAAAATGAAACTTGCTATTTTTTTTACTTCTTTTTATATTATTTAGGTAATTGTATTGTTGGTTTTTCTTTTGATTTTCTATATATAACTATTTTTTTACCTATTATTTGAACAATATCTGATTTTGTTCTCTCGCTAATGGCAGATGCTATATATTTTATATCTTCCATACAATTGTTAAGCACATTACATTTTATTAGCTCTCTATTTTCTAAAGCTTCGTCTATAGCTTGTATAATTTCTGGGCTTGCCCCACCTTTTCCTATTTGAAAAATTGGATCCATCTTATTAGATAAACCTCTTAAATATGCTCTTTGTTTGCTGTTTAACATAATTTTATCCTTTCTATATTATTATTTATAATAGTCAAACTCTAAATCGTATATTCTAACAGTGTCGCCTTCTTGTATACCTCTTTCTTCTAAAGCATCTATAATACCTTTATCTCTAAGATATTTTTGGAAAAATGCAAAACCTTTTTCTGTATCAATGTTAGTATAGCCCATCATTTTTTCTACCCCAACACCTTCTACCGCATAATATCCTTCATCTATTATATTTATTGTAAATGGCTCATTATCCATATCTACCTCTACATATGGTACAAAATCTTCTTCAAATATAATATCTTCTGGATAATCTTTTAATACATCTGCCACCGCTGATAAAAGCTCATCTAAGCCATCATTAGTAGCCGCAGATATAGGAAATACTTTTATACCTTTTGGTTCATAAGCAGCTTTAATCTTTTCAAAGTTTTCTTTAGCTTCTGGTATATCCATTTTGTTACAAGCTATTACCATAGGTCTATCTAAAAGATTTTCGTTATATTTTTTAAGCTCTTCATTTATTTTTTCTATATTTTCTAAAGGACATACTCCCTCTAAACCTGCTCCATCTACAACGTGTATAAATACTTTTGTTCTTTCAACGTGTCTTAAAAATTCATGGCCAAGGCCTATACCTTCGCTAGCCCCTTCTATAAGGCCTGGTATATCTGCCATTACAAAATCATCTCCCCATTTGCTTCTTACAACGCCTAAATTAGGTGATAATGTTGTAAAATGATAGTTTGCTATTTTAGGATTAGCATTTGTAACCATTGATAAAAGAGTAGATTTACCAACATTAGGAAAACCTATAAGTCCTACATCTGCAATAAGCTTAAGCTCTAATATAACATCATATTCTTTTGCTGTTCTTCCTCTTTCAGCATATCTAGGTGCTTGTCTTGTAGGTGTGGCAAAATGTTGGTTACCTTTTCCACCTTTTCCGCCTTTTATAAGTATTTTTTCTTCAAAAGGTATTACCATATCTGCCATTATCTTACCTGTTTCTGCCTCTCTTATTATTGTTCCAACAGGTACTTTTATAATAACATCTTTACCATTTGCTCCTGTGCAGTTTCTTTTTCCACCGTCTACGCCATTTTCGGCTTTAAATAACTTTTTATATCTAAAATCCATTAATGTGTTTATACCTTCATCAGCTATAAAGATAACGTTTCCGCCTTTTCCACCATCACCACCATCTGGCCCACCATTTGTTACATATTTTGCTCTATAAAAAGATACACAACCGTTGCCACCGTTACCTGCTTTTATATGAATTTTTACTCTATCTACAAACATTTTTTACCTCCTATATACAAATTTTAACCTATTTAACACCTAATAGATTATAGCATATAAATATTTAAAATTCAATTATTTTATATGTTTATTATTGTTGCTATTTATATAACAAAATCAATTTTTTTTAATAATATTTGTATAATATTATTATTGAAAAATATAGCAAAAAGATGCATAATTATTGTAAAGGAGGTATGATTATGAAAATATTAAATCAACTATCAAACCAAAACCAAAAGACAAACTCTTATTCTAATAATTTACATAAGATAGAAAAACAACAAAAAAAAAACAATGAACGTTTATCTTCTGGTAAAAAAATAAATAAAGCTGGTGATGATGCAGCTGGCATTGCTATTGCGCAAAAAATGGAAGATCTTATTAATGGCATAGGTAAAGGCATTAATAACACTTATGATATGAAAAATGCATTAAAAACAGCTGATGGATCTTTAAATAATATTAACGATAGCCTAAATAGAGTAAGAGAGCTTAGCTTACAAGCTTCTAGTGGTATTTTAAATGATGATGATAAAAAACTAATACAAGAAGAAGTAAGCCAAACATTAGCAGGCATTAACGATATGGCCAATAATACTCAATTTAACGGGCAAAATCTTTTAGATGGTAGCTTTACTAATAAAAGCGTAGCTATGAACCCAGATGGCTCTGGCACAACAATATCTATAGGAGAAGTTAGCTCAGATGCTTTAGGTTTAGGTAATTTTAGTGTTTTACAAGATAAAATAGACTTAAATGCTATTGATAAAGCTATAGATAGTGTATCTACTGCAAGAGTTCAAATTGGAGCACAAATAAACAGATTTGATTATGCTATTGGCTCTAATTCAAATGCTGCTTTAAATACAATATCTTCAAAAAGTAAAATAGAAGATGCAGATATTGCTAAAGAAACTATTAATAGACAAACAAACAAAGCTTTATCACAATATGGTATATTTGCTGAAAAAAATAGACAACAAACTCAATATAATATGCTAAATATTCTATTTTAATTAAGATTTAATAAGCTGTAGATTTTTCTACAGCTTTTCTACGATCTTAAAAGATCCATATATAGTCTTATTAATAAGGGCAACACTTAAATAACTTAAAAATAGCCTAAATAACCACATCAAAAAGACTATAGAAAAATCTATAGCCATAAATAAAAATTAAATTGTAGATAAAATAGACAAAGCATTATTTTTTATAATAACTTCTCCATGTTCATCTAAATAATATTTTGATATAATATTAGATATATGTTTTTGTCCATATTCAGAAACAACAGAATCTAAGCTAGTTACAAAAGTATCATTTTTTTGCATAGATAAAAAGTATCTGTCCTGATATTTATACAATATGTTATTACCTTCATAGCTCTCATTTAATCTTTCAGATAGACTAATAATATCATCTAAAGTTTTAAAAGAATAAATATAAATCTCTTCATCATCTTCAATAAAAATATCTTGGTTTTCATCAAAAGTTTTTATAGTACTTTGTTTATATTTTCTATCTTCTAGGCTTTTAGGCGTTAAAGATATAACTCTATCTATATCCATATCTTTATTAACTTTAGATACAATTATCATAACTGTATCCATAGTAACAGGCATAGCCTCTATCATAAGAGGTGTATTAGTAGCATCAAAGCCACAATCTAACATAGCTTCTGTCATTATATCTCTAAAAAAGGCTTGGGCTTTTTCAGATCCTTGAGCAAGTTCCGATAGCTTAATTTCTCTTTCTTGTAAATCTTCATTTGTAAGCAAAAATTTTATTTGATTTTCATTTATTTTTTCTATTTTCACTAAATCACTTCCTTATTTTTAATAGTGAGAATTTAATTTAAAATATATAAATATAGTATACATAATATTTTGCACATTGTAAAGAGGTATAATATACCTAGTTTTATTGGCTTGATAGTTCAAAAGGCTTTTCTGTTGTTATTTCTAAATTAGGCTTAGATGATAGCTCTAGCTTTTTATCAATATTTTGAGAGGTAGTCTGTCCAGTTGGTTCAATATTTGGTAACTGCTCTGTTTCTAACATAGTGGTAGAAGAAATATCTATGCTATCATTAAAGCTATTATCTAAGCTTAAAATATTATATGAAAAAAGTGCAACGATAGAAGTTATTACTAGGCCTGTGCCCAAACCCATTAAAAAAATACTTTTTTCTTTCATAAACTATCCTCTCCAAATTTAATTATTAGTTCTACCTCACCTTTACCGATATTTAAAGTCTTTGCTATATCTGATATAGACATATTTTGTTTATGAAGCTCTTTTATCTCATTTACCATAGGGTGGTTACTAATATATTTCTTTTTAGGTTTATTATTAGGTAGAGAATCTCCATCTATTTTTATATCTACATTACTACCAGATATAGCCTTTTTCTTTTCTATTGTTTCATATAAAAATAAAAGTTGTCTTTGTTTTTCATCAAATCTTTTGAATATTTGTTCAGACATTAAGTTTAAATCATCTATAGCTAAATCTGCTTGATCGATAGTATCTTTCATCTCTTTAATATAATTATCCACATTCGATATAGGTGTAGAATTACTATATTTATTAAGTTTTACAATAGATATAATAATAATTATAAAACCTAAAATCATTAAAAATATAAAAATCAAGTTAAATAAATCCATATAATACTTTCCTTCTATATACTTATATCTAAAAAGCTCAAACTATTAGTTTTTTTACTTTTTTCTTCTTTATTATTTATGTTTTTATTTTTTTGCTGTTTTTTATAATGGCTACTGTTACCTTTACCATCTTTATTAATATTTTGTTCTTCAGATTTGTTAGTTTCTATAGTTTTTCTGTTTTCTGTTTCTATATTTTTTTTAAGATGCTCAGAAAACATAAGATTCTGATCCATATTTTTTTGATCAAAATCTTCTCCTCTATTAAGTTGAGAAGATTTGTTTATAAACATTTGAACATCAACAGGTCTTATATCCATTATAAACACCTCTATTCTATCGATAAATTTTAATCTTTCCATCTACATTAGTTATAGTGCACTTATCTAGGTCTTCTTTTATATAAATAACCGCATTATTTACAGCTATTCTTGTTCCTCCATATAAGCTTTCAACAACTTGTATTTTAGCTATTCTAGAAGTAAAAAATGGAATTAGTTTTTTTATAGTTTTTTTGTATATTAATATTTTTTTCTTTATTTCTAATTTTTCTTTAATAGACTTTTCTAAAATAAGTCTTTTTTCATATGATAATCTCTCAATATCTTCTGCCATTAATTTTTCAACTATTCTTTCTAGTTTTTCATACTTTTCTAATGATTTATCTACCTTTTTAACTAAATCTTCATATTGATTTAAAACTTTATAGTTTATACCAACTGTTATATCAGTGCTACTAGACATAGTAGAGCCTATATACCTTGCTACTAAATCACCTGCTATCATAGATTTACCACCAGTTATTAAACCTTTTTGTCCCATTACAATAACATTGCCGTTACATAATATATCTGTATGCATAATAGAATTTGAACTTATATCTTTTTCTGCTATAAGGGTTGCACTTTCAACAAAATTTAAAGTCATATTTTCGCCTGAAACTATTTTGGCTTTTCCACCACCTTGAACCCCTTTAGCAACATAAACACTACCACCAGATATAATTGTAGCTGCTTCTACACTTCCTTGAACTTCTACACTACCTTTGGCATTTACAGTAAATCCACTCAAAACATTACCTTTTATAATAACGCTACCAACAAAATCTATATTACCTGTGCTATGATCAACGTCAGACTCTATTTCTAAAACAGGCACGATATCTATAGAATTTTTCTTAAGCATTACACACCCACTCATAGCTGCCAATAATGTTTTTTCATCATCGGATATTTTTATGTTTTTGCCAGTAGGAAAATCTGGTGTTTCTTTAGGATCTTTGCTCTCTATTTCGTTATTATAAATATCTTTTCCATTTTCCCCTTTTACAGGTTGTATTTTTTTAATAAGAGGTGCATCTTTTTGTATATTTCTAAATATATTTAAAGATTTGTAATCTAAGCTACCATCTTCTAAAATTTTAGGCTTTGTACTTTTTTTAGATGTATCAATACAATACTCTAAATACCCATCTTTACTTTCTTCAGGATATATACCTTTAGCTAAAATATATGTTTTTGAATAATCTCTAGATGTTATAAATTTGTTTAGATCATCTAAATTTATACCAAATACAATATTTAAGTCTGCTATTTTTTGTAAAATATCTTCTTTTGTTAATAGCTTACCTCTTCTAAAAGGTGGAAAAAATCTTGCTTCTGCTACCATTTTATCATCTGATATATAAACATCTATAGTTTCATCTATTTTAATAGCATTTTTATCTTTAGTTAAAAAAACATATTCTTCGCCGTTTTCTATGTCTTTTTCCAATTCAAAATAATTGAAATTTTTTATATTATACCCTTTAACTATTTCTATTATATCATCTTTAGGGTTAGATTTTTTATAATCTACTAAAAAATATAATCCGTCGTCTTGTGGTTCTATTCTATCTAAAATATTATTCATAAAAATTCCTACTTTCATAGTCAGTCTATTAATAGATTATAAATATAATATAAATTATAAATATAATATAAATTATAAATATAATAAATTATAGCTTTTACCCAACTTACTTTTTAATATTTTCATACAATTAGAATGTATTTGAGAAACTCTAGATTCTGATACACCTAATATTTTACTTATTTCTTTAAGAGTAAGCTCTTCATAATAATATAATGTAATAACTTGTTTTTGTTTTTCAGTAAGACTATTTATTGCGTCTATTAAAATTTGTTTGTGTTCTTTTTCTTCAAAAACTTTTTCTGGTAAATACTTCTCATTTTCTATTAATGTGTCTACAGGCTTTTCGTGGTTTTGCTCTAAATAACTATCTAAAGATACTAAATTATATAAGGAATAGTTTTTTAAATAATCTTTCACCTGATCTAAAGGCATATTTAAGATTTTTGCTAGTTCTTCTTCTGTTGGGTTTTTTCCTTTCTCTATTTCAAATTTTTCTATAGTTTCTTCTATAATTTTATTTTTTTGCCTTAAAGAACGAGGTATCCAGTCTATTTTTCTAATGTTATCTATTATCTCACCTCTTATTCTAAGAGAAGCATATGTTTCAAATTTATAGCCTTTTTTATAGTCAAATTTTTCTATAGCATCAATAAGCCCAAATATGCCATATCCTACTAAATCTTCATAGTCAATTTGAGAGTTAGTATATATATTCATTCTTCCTGCAACAATTTTTACCAAACTGGCATATTTATTTATTATTTGTTCTCTTATAGCAAAGCTTTTAGATTTTTCATATTCTTGCCATAATTTAATATCTTCCAAGTTATTCACCACACTTTTATACTTATTGTATATTGCCTATGTTATTTTCTTCCATATCAATATTTTCAATGTCTTCATTTTCTTGTTCATATATTTCTTCTTGCTCATTAGCTTCTTGTAATATATTTTCTTCGGCTAGTTTTTTTTCTTCTTCAATTTTTTTAAATTGATTTTGTAAAAAAATTTCAATAAAACCACCTAAAAAATAAAAAACAACTATTGTAACTATTAGTGTATATCCTGTTTTTAAAAAATCTATTTTATATAAATAAGCATATGCTGTAACGATTAAGCTTGCAAGTATTGTTATTTTTATTCTAAGCTTTTCTAACATAAATACCACCTTTTTATATAGTATATGTTCCGTGTTCAATAGTTTTTATAATAAACTTACCATCTGCTGCGTGTAACTCAACAGTTCTTCCAAAAGTTTTACCAACATCTTTTGAAAGTATTTTTATACCTAACCTTTTCAACATATGCTCTGCCGCTTGAACATTTCTATCACCTATACGCATGTTTTGCTGTGTAGAACCAAAAGCAAACATTTGAGCACCACCTGCTATTTTTGCAACAATTCTGCTTTGTTGTGCACCTTGTCTAATCATATCTTTAGTAAGCTTTATAGTTGCTAAATCTACAAATTTAGCAATATTTGTATTATTTTTTATTTCTTTACTATCTGGTAGCATAGCGTGTGCTAATCCGGCAACTTTAGATACAGGATCATATAAGGCTATACCAACACAAGAACCTAATCCTAAAGTTATTAAAACGCCTGTATTTTTAGCAACATTAAGATCTGCCATACCAACTATTAAAGAACCAGAACTTATCATAACAAACTTCCCCTATCTTAGAGTAAATCTAAATTTTTCCTCTTCAAAATTTTCAAAATAATTTTTTAATAAATACTCATTTTCTGTATTTTCAAATTTTATTCTATATTGATTTTTATAATTGGCTTTAGGATAATATTGGCTTTGAACTATTTTACTATCTGCTATAAAATAATCGTTTTCAAACCATATTTTCATCTTAAAGCATAAATAATTTTCTATTTTACTATTAGTTAAAAATCTAATACCACCTAAACTAATGTCTTTTATTATAACATTTATATTTTCTTGTTTATGTGGAGCTAATAATAAATTTATTTTATAATGTAAATTACAAAAATATCTTTCGTATTTACGTTTTTGATTATCTTTACATATAGAATTTAATATATCTATTATATAATATTTTCTCCTATTAGTAAATTTAATTCCTACTGCTTTTACTAAAGCATTAATTACTTTATCTTTAGTGTTTATAATTATATTATATGTTTCATTTTCATTTAATAAAGTTTCATTTTTATAAACATAAGGTAATTGTATTAAAATTTTATTTTCTGATAAAACTTCGTCAATAAAGGATATAAACAAATTATCGTTATATTGTATAATTACACGGTTACCTGTTTGCAAAAAATCCACCTCTACTTATTAAAAATACCCATTAGCTTTTGCATAAAGTTTTTAATGCCATTATTATCTATAATTACCTCTTCATTTATTATTCTATTTCCTATATCTTTTACCGCATTAGAAAATTCACTATTAGGAAAAGATAAAATAGCTGGTTTTTGTTGTTTAACCGCTTTTATAAGGGCAACATCTGAAGGTATATAACCTATATTTTGTATAGTTATACCTAAAAATTTGCTACAAACGTGAGATATTTTTGTAAATATCCTATCTGCCTCATATTTATCATCGGCTTTATTTATAACAATATTAACCTTATCTATATTTCTATTTTGTTCCTTTATAATTTTTATAAGGGTATAAGCATCTGTAAAAGATGTTGGCTCTGGTGTTGTTACGATTATGTTTTCGTCAGATGCCATTAAAAAGTTTGTAACATTTGGAGATATACCAGCACCTGTATCTATTATAATAATATCAGCTATTTTATCTAAATATTCAAATTGCTCAATAAAATATCTTATTTCTGTACTATTTATATTAGATAGCTCTTTAAGGCCATTACCACCAGATATAAATTTTATGCCATAACCTGTATCTACAACTATTTCGGATATATTTTTTTCACCTTTTAACATATGATAAAAGTTATATTTAGGCCTTATACCTAAAAGTACCTCTATATTAGCTAATCCAAAATCTGCATCTATTATTAATACACGCTTTTTAAGGCTTGCTAAATATATAGCCAAGTTTACAGAAAAGCTAGATTTTCCAACCCCGCCTTTTCCACTACTAATTGTTATAACTCTAGAGTTAAGACTATTTTTTAATTTTAAATTTTGTGCATTGTTTATTAAATTTCTGAGCTCTTTAGCTTGATCCATTATTTATACATACTCCCTAATAATACTTTAGCAATTTTTTCTCCAGAAAATTTTTCTATATCAGAAGGAACATTTTGACCAACTGTAACATAAGCTATCTTATTTTTAGTTTTATGTGCTATATTTAATATTGTACCTATAGTGTCTGTTTCATCTATTTTGGTAAAAATAATATTAAATTTTGTAAATTTAGAGTAAGTATTAATTATATTTTCAATATCTTCAAAATTACTTGTAGAACTAATAACAAGATATATTTCTGGATTTTCTATTTCTTTTAACAACTCTTTTATTTCTTCCATATTTTTCTCATTTTTATGAGATCTACCAGCTGTATCGAAGAAAATATAGTCATTAATAAGGTTTAGCTTTTTAATTTTTTCTTTAACATCATCTATAGTATAAACAACCTCAACTTGGCTACCTAATATTTCGGCATAAGTTTTTAATTGTTCAACGGCAGCTATCCTGTAGGTATCGGATGTTATAAAGCCAACTTTTTTACCTTTATTCATAATAAGTTCAGAAGATAACTTAGCTATAGTAGTAGTTTTACCTACACCAGTAGTGCCTAAAAATACTATGCTTTTAGCCTCTTTACTTTTATTATCTTTTTCTATAACCAAATCTTCACAAACAGCTTTATCTAATATTTCTATTATTTTATTATATACTACTTTTACAATTAAATCAATATTTTGATTGTTATCTTTGTCGACAGATGACAAAATATCGCTACAAACAGCAGGGTTCACACCTTTTGATACTAACATTTCATATATAAATTGTACTAATTGATTTTTATATTTAGTGTTATTTGCCCCCTTTTCTAAAGATAAGCTTTTCATAGCCTTTTCTAAATAGCTCTCTAGCTCTGCTATCCTTTTTTCTAACCTTTGGATAGTATTATCTTTCTCTTTTAGTTTGTCATCTAAATTATTAGAAGAAGCCTTAGAAAAAAAGCTTTTAGGTTTTTCTTCTAATTTAACTTTATTTTCATCATAAGAAGCTGTAAGCTCTATATAAGGCTTTTTTATTATAGAAAATATGCCTGTAGGTGTTATTTTTTTTATACTAAGAACAATAGCATCATTGCCAAGCTCTTTTTTTGCCATTTCTATAACTTGCTCCTCTGTTTCTCCTTGATACTTTTTTACCTTCATTAAATTCCCACCATTCCAATAGATTGAATTTCTGCACTAGGATCTATTTCATTATAACTAATAACTACTAAATCTGGTGCTACTTGCTCTACTAACTTTTTAAAATAAATTCTAACAACAGGAGATGTAAGTATAATAGGTTGTATACCAAGAGATGTAAGCTTAGATAATTGTGTGTTTAAGCTATTAAATATCATTTGTGTTCTTTCTGGATCTAAAGCTATAAAAGAGCCTTGCTCAGAATGTTGAACACTCTCCATTATCTCTTGCTCAAGCTGAGGATCTAACGTAATAACTTTATTTTCTCCATTTGCAAAATATCTTTGGGATATGCTTCTTTTTAAAGATTGTCTTACATATTCTGTAAGCATATCTGTATCTCTAGTTACCTGAGCATAGTCTGCTAAAGTTTCTAATATAGTTACTAAATCTCTAATAGATATACCTTCTTTAAGCAAATTAGCTAAAACTTTTTGAACTTCACCTATACCTAATAATTTTGGTATTAATTCATCTACAAGAACAGGGTGATGCTCTTTCACATTGTCTATTAATGTTCGAACATCTTGTCTTGATAAAAGCTCGCTTAAGCTATTTCTTATTACTTCTGTAAGATGCGTTGCAATAATAGCTGGAGGGTCTACAACTGTATAACCTAAAGCTTCTGCACGCTCTCTTTGAGTTTCTGTTATCCATAGAGCAGGTAACCCTAAATAAGGTTCTATAGTTTCTATACCGTCTATCTCTTCATCAATATAACCTGGGTTCATAGCCATATAATGATCAAATAATATTTCTCCTTCGGCTACTTCTACACCTTTTATTAATATTTTATATTGGTTAGGTGCAAGCTTTATATCATCTCTAAGCCTTATAATAGGAACTACCGCACCTAGCTCTAAAGCTATTTGCCTTCTAATCATAACAACCCTATCTAAAAGGTCTCCTCCTTGGCTGCTATCTACAAGAGGTATAAGACCATAACCAAATATTAATAATATAGGATCTACATTTAATAAAGAAATAACGTTTTCTGGGCGTCTAATTTCTTCAACCTCTTCATCTTCTGTAGTAATCTCTTCTGTAATAGCTTGTACCTTTTGGGCTTTGTCTAATTGATAACCACAGAATATTAAAACTATACCAAATGGAACAAAAAACATAGTTGGTAATGGTGTAAAACCTAAAGCCATCATAACAAAACCTGCTATATAAAGTGTTAAAGGTATGCTAAATAATTGTTTGGTAAGAGATTGTGTAATACCATCATCTTCGCTAGATTTAGTAACTAATATACCTGTTGCTGTAGATATTAATATAGCTGGTATTTGGCCTACTAAACCATCACCTATCGTCATAAGGGTATAAACCTGCACCGCTTCGCCAAAAGGTAGCTTTGTTCCTGTAGCAAGACCTGTCATACCAAGTGTTATACCACCTACTAAGTTTATAACAGTAATAATAATACCTGCTATAGCATCACCTTTTACGAACTTAGAAGCACCATCCATAGCTCCATAAAAAGATGCTTCATCTTGAATTTCTTTTCTTCGTGCTTTAGCTTCTTCATCACTTATAAGGCCTGTGTTTAAGTCTGCATCTATAGCCATCTGTTTACCTGGCATAGCATCAAGCGTAAATCTTGCTGTAACCTCAGATACCCTCTCAGAACCTTTTGTAATAACCATAAAGTTTACTAAAACCAAAATTAAAAATATAATTGTACCAACAACTATATTACCACCAGCAACAAAGTTACCAAATGTTTCTATAACTGTACCTGCATCACCTTTTAAAAGTATAAGCTTTGTAGATGATAAATTTAATGCTATCCTAAATAATGTTGTTACAAGTAATATTGTTGGAAACATACTCATATCAAGAGCTTTTTTAGAATATATCGCATCTAAAAGAATTAATACAGCGAAAAATACATTAATCATAAATAAAAAGTCAAGTAAAATTGATGGTATTGGTATGATTAATACTAACACTATTAGTATAATAAAAATACCTAAAAATGCTTCTTTTATTTTCATAAAAAATTCTCCATAAAATCTATATTAAAAGTTTAAACCATATTTTTAAGCTTATAAACAAAAGCAAGCACTTCTGCTACAGCTTGGTATAGCTCTGGTGGTATCTCTTTACCAACATCTACCGTGCTATATAAAGCTCTTGCTAATGGCTTATTTTCTACAATTTCAACTTTATTTTCTCTAGCTACATCTTTTATTTTTTGAGCTAAATGATCAACGCCTTTAGCTAAAACAATTGGTGCACCTTCTTTTTCCCTATCATATTTTATAGCAACAGCAAAATGAGTTGGGTTAGTTATAACAACATCTGCACCAGGCACCTCTTGCATCATTCTTTTTAAGGCAGATTCTCTCATTTTTTGTCTAATTTGGCTTTTTATAATAGGATCACCTTCTACCTGTTTATATTCATCTTTTATCTCTTGCTTGCTCATTCTAAGCTTTTTGTTGTGAGAATATTTTTGGTAAGCAAAATCTAAAACAGCTATTATTATAAAAAAGTAGCCTATTTTTAAACCAATATTTATACAAAGGTTACATATATATAAAACCCCTGAAAATAAATCCATATATGCTAAATTAAGTATTGGATATATCTCATCTTTTATAGAATTATATACAACTATTATTAAAAATGCTATTTTTATAATAGATATAAGAGCATCTACTATTTGTTTAAAAGAAAATAACCTTTTAAAACCTGTAGCAGGGTTAAAAGCATCAAATTTTGGTTGTAAAGGTTTTGTTGTAGGGTGCCAACCTACCTGCATAATATTAGTTACTATCCCCACAAGCATAGCAACTATACAAATTGGCCCTGCTATAACCATACATCTTATCATTAAATATATAAATAAATCTAATAAATAGTCATCACTTATTATTTTATCAGCATCTTGTATTAATGTAAAGTTAAAATTCATTACACTAGCTATCTGCTCATACATAAAAGAACCTAACATTTTTAAGCTTAAAAAACCTACAATCAACGTTATAGCTGTAGCAATCTCTTTACTCATTGCTACCTGCCCTTCGCTTCTTGCTTTTTGTTTTTTTCTAGGTGTTGCTTTTTCTGTTTTTTCACCATCAAAAAAGCTTAAATTTATATCAATATAAAAACTATTTTCATCTTTTATTTTAGAAACTATCATGGCATCATAACCTTTATAGAATTTAATATAAGCTCTGAAACTAAATTATATATCCTATAATATATCTCAGAAAATATTGGCACTATAACCCATAAAGTTGCTAAACCTGCTATAACTTTAAGGGGCATACCAACAACAAAAACATTCATTTTAGGAACGGCTCTTACCAAAACACCAAGAACAACGTCCATTGTTAATATTACACCTATAATAGGCAAAGCAAATAAAAAACCTATTTTAAAAAACTCTACCATTATATTTATAATACCAAAAAATAAACCACTATTGCCTAATATATATGATTTGCCAATTGGTAAAGATTTATAACTATAAAATATGGCAGTAATAACCATATGATGCCCTCTATTTATTATAAATAAAGCACATAATGAAAAATAGTATAAATTACCTGTTATAGGCACCTGATTATTAGTCATAGGGTCAAACACATTTGCCATAGAATAACCTATTTGTTGATCTGTCATATGTCCTGTAAAATAAACAGAGTTAAATACAAAAAATACTATATAACTTATTATAGCACCAACAAAGAACTCTTTTAAAATTAACATAAAATAGCCCATAATACTATTAACATATACAACCTCTGTAACATTTCCAGAGGTAAATATTATGGTAGATATAGCCATAGCTAGTCCTATTTTTAACATTGCTATACCATTATTACCGCCTATAACAGGCATAAACACTAAAAACCCTATAATTCTAACAAATATTAACATATATAAATCTGCATTATTAAATATATCAATTAAAACTTGGGCATTATCTAAATTCATTTTATCTCTCCTTAACGTACAAACCTAACAAGGTCTACATATAAGGCCAAAAATAGCTCTTTTATAGTGCTTATTATGAAAGGGCCAAAAATTATCAACGATAAAAAAACGGCTAATATTTTAGGTATAAGTGCTAAAGTTTGTTCATTAATAGATGTTATAGTTTGTATTATACTAACCACTATACCAACTATAAGACCTAATAACAAAGGTGGTGCAGAAGCAAGTATAATTGTTTTTATACCCATTTGCATAATATTAATAACAGCATCTTCTGACATAAAAATCCCCCTTATCCTGTAAATGTTTTTATAATACTACCAACAATCAAGTTCCAACCATCTATCATTATAAAAAATATTATTTTAAATGGTGCCGATATTAAAGCAGGTGGTAACATCATCATACCCATAGCCATAAGAACAGAAGATACAACCATATCTATAACTATAAAAGGTATATAAATTATAAAACCTATTATAAAACCTTTTGTAACCTCACCTATTATAAAGGAAGGTATAAGAACAGAATTAGGCACTTCATCTGGACTATTATAAGATTCTATCCCTGCTAAATCTGTAAATAGCTTTAAATCTTTATCACTAACTTGTGTAAACATAAACTCTCTTATAGGCTTCATAGATTCATCTATAAATTGTTGTTGAGATATTTTACCTTCAGAATAAGGCTTAAATGCCTTTTCATTTATTTGTTTTATAGTTGGTGACATTATAAATATAGTTAAAAATAAAGCTATACCAATAATTATTTGGTTAGGTGGCATTTGTTGCGTACCTAAAGCATTTCTTAAAAAATGTAAAGATATAATAATTCTGGTAAATGATGTAAGCATTATTATTATAGATGGTGCTAACGTTATTATAGTAAATAAAACTATTAATTGAACTGAGGTTGAAACACCTCCGTTTGAATCTCCACCAAGAGTAATGCTAACGTCTGGTAAAATATTATTTGCAAAAACAGTATAGGAGGTAAATACTATACAAGAAAAAATAATAGCTATAAAACTAACTAGTTTTGCTAAAGTTTTTTTATTTTTCATATTTACCTCCTTTTTTATCTTTAGTTTTTATATTATTCATATATTGCTTTAGTTGTTTTTCAAAAGGTAAAGATGGTTCATTATTATTTATTTCTAAATTTTCCCCATCTATTTCAGATAACATTCTTATGCCTTCTTTTGAAGAACTAATTAAAAAATATTGTTTATTCACTTGTATAATATGAATATGATGAAAACCTATAGATATAGTTTCTAAAATTTTCATATTATTTTTAGTCATATTTTTCATTTTTGCACCTGCTATAAACCTTGTAGCATAATAAGCTAAAAATATAACAAGCACAAAAATAAAAATAAGAAATATAAGCTGAAAAGCCATTTCCAAAAAACTTGTACTTTGGCTTTTTTGCACTATATTAGATAATATTGCCATAAATTATCCTATAACTTTCTTAACAGCCTCTAAAACTCTGTCTGGTTGGAAAGGCTTAACAATAAAGTCTTTAGCTCCTGCTTGTATAGCCTCAATAACCATAGCTTGTTGCCCCATAGCAGAACACATAATTATTAATGCATTTGGATCTGCACCTTTTATAGCTTTAGCAGCTTGTATACCATCCATCTCTGGCATAGTAATATCCATAACAACTAAATTTGGTTTAAGCTCATTATATTTTTCTACAGCTTGAGCGCCATTTTCAGCTTCACCAACTACATTGTAACCATTTTTTGTAAGTATATCCTTTAACATCATTCTCATAAAAGCAGCATCATCAACTAAAAGTATATTGTTTGACATTTTTTTTACACTCCTTATTATTAAAATTTTTATTTTTTATATAATATATAATTATATTTTTATATTTTTGCTATATTCTTTCTTCAGCGTTTATAATATCGGTAACCCTCACACCAAAGTTTTCATCAATAACAACAACTTCTCCTCTAGCTATAAACTTTCCATTAACAAGTATATCTATAGGCTCACCTGCTAATTTATCAAGCTCTATAACCGTACCAGGGTTAAACTCTAAAATTTCTTTTATAGGTTTTCTTGTTCTACCTAGCTCTACCGTAACCTCTAAAGGTACATCTCTAATTATAGTAATATTTTCTTTTTGTTGAGCAAGCTCATTCATATCAAAACTTTGAAACTGAGCAGCTTGAACATTTACGTTATTATGCATAATATTACTTTGTTGTGGTTGCATCTGCATTTGCGGCTGCATCTGCATTTGTGGTTGCATAGCAGGTTGTGGTGCTGGAGCAACTTGAGGTTGAGGCGCAGCAGCCTGAGGTGTTGGTTGTGTAGTAGGCTCTGGCGTTTGAGTATCTGTTTGGTTATTACTTCCTGTAAGCTTATCTATAATACTTTGGGCAAATTCTATTGGTAGCAATTGCATTATCTCACTATCAATAAAATCGTGCACAACCATTCTGAAAGAATTACACACCATATGCTCATCATTAGCGGTAAAATCTTCAAAAAATGTATCATCATCAAACTTTAAAATAAAAGCTTGAGGTGTATCAATATCTATTTTATAACCTAACATAGACGATAAAGATGTAGAAGAAGAACCAACCATTTGGTTCATAGCTTCAGATATAGCACTTAAGTCTAACTCTGTAAGCTCTTCATCTAAAGGCACATTGCCATCTCCACCCATCATAAGGTTAGCTATTATTTTTACGTCTTCTTGTTTTAATATAAGAAGGTTTGAACCTATAAGCCCTTCTTTATAATTAATCTTAAGCCCAACACAAGGCTTATCATATTTACTAGATAGTTCTTTTGGATAAACCATACTAACTGTAGGTGTAGATATTTCTACCTTATTGTTTAAAAGAGCAGATAAAGTGGTAGCAGCTGTTCCCATACTAATATTACCAACTTCACCTAGTATATCTCTATTTTGTGATGTTAATAATTCGTTATCTGAGCTATTATTTTCACCTGTAGCTACACTATCGCCTAGCAACGCATTTATTTCTTCTTGTGAAAGCATATCGCTCATTTTTTATTCCCCCTTCCTAATAATAGAAGTTATTTGTATTGCATTTTTACCTTTATTTACACCAGGCTTAGCATAAAATTTGGTTATATCTCCAACTTGTACTTTAAAGTCAGAAGTTACATAAGAATCGAGAGGTATAACATCACCTACTTGTATGTTTATAAACTCATCGACAGTAATGTTGGTTTTACCAACTATAACAGATATAGGTATAGTAGCCTCTTCTAATTGTCTTTCCACAAAAGGTCTATATTGGGTATCACTGTTTTCACTAGAGTTAGCAAACCAATGTTTCGTATTTAAGTTTCCAACAATAGGCTCTATAACAATATAAGGTATACAAAAGTTCATTAAGCCTTCAACATTTCCTACCTTGATGCTTAAAGTTACTAATGCAACCATTTCATTAGGCGACATAATTTGAGCAAATTGAGAGTTTGTTTCTAGCTTTTCTAAATATGGCTTTATTTCACAAACTTGTTGCCAAGGTTCTTCTAGCCTTTCTACAAGCTTATCCATAATTCTGCTTAGCAAAGTAACCTCTATTTCTGTAAATTCTCTTGTTTTATTAATAGTTTCGCCAGATCCACCAAGCATTCTATCTATCATAGCATAACCGGTGCTAGCAGATAAATCTAATATAACCGAGCCTTTAAAAGGGCTAAAATTTATTATGCTAAGAACAACCGGATTTAATAATGAGTTATTAAACTCTCCATAAGTAACTTGTTCTGAACTTATAACTTCTATATTAGTTGTTGTTCTCAAATAACCTGTTAAAAATGAAGAAGATATTCTAGCAAAGTTATCAAATATAATTTCTAATGTTCTAAGCTGCTCCTTACCAAATTTAGATGGCCTAGCAAAGTTATATAAGCTTACCTTTTTTTCATCTATAGGATCTTTTTCTATAACGTCGTTACCGCTAGCCATAGCATTAAGCAACTTGTCTATTTCGTCTTGAGATAAAATCTCACTCATTTATATATCACCTACCTTCCTAAAATATCTTAAATTATTGGTAGAACAACTCATCAATGTACACATCAACTATAAGATTAGTTCCAAAAGCTTCTTGCAATTTTAATAATATTTCATCTTTAAGAACAACTCTTGCATCTGGTGCTTTCATTTCTTCATAAGTTTTACTTCTACAAACACCTATTATTATATCCTTTATAGCAGATTTTTGCAATTCCAAAGTAGCTAAAAGTTTTTGTGCCTCTTTAGAAGTATCTTTGCTTGTGTTTATACCTAAACTAACATTAACTTTTATAACATGCTCTTTTTTATCTGTCCCTTCTAATAAGTTTGTTAAAATAGGCTCACCTATTGGAAAAGGTGTTATATCTTCAATAGGCACTGTTTGTTGAACAGTGATGTTATTATCTGTTTGTTCACCAGTTTTATTCATAGCCTTATAAAGAAAACCAAATCCTACAGCAAATAAAATTAATAATGTTACTAATAGTACAATTATTAATATCATCCCCATTTTATTTTTTCCCATTTTTACTTGTCCTCCTTAATTATAGCTCATTATTATAGTATTTGCTAATTACTTTTATCTCAACTCTCCTATTGATAGCCCTATTTTCTGGTGTATCGTTAGGAGCTTTTGGCCTATATTCGCCATATCCTTCTGTGGATATTCTATCGGGAGAAAAATTTTTTATATCTGTAAAATACGTTGCTACAGATATTGCTCTAGCTGCTGACAAGTACCAGTTGTTTGGATATTTAGCCGTATTAATAGGCCTATTATCTGTGTGTCCTTCTATTTTTATATTGTTATCAGGATACTGTAATAATTGATCTGCTACTTGAGATAGTATGTTAGTAGCATCTGGCTTTAAATCTGCGCTACCACTTTCAAATAAAATACCATCTTTAAAATTTAAAGTTATATATCTGTCGTTTTGTTCAACTTCTATTTTATCTTGAAGGTTATTTTCTGCAAAATAAGTTTTAAATTCTTCTGCCATATTATCTAGCTCTTCTTTGCCCTTATTTTCAAACTCTTTGTCTGAACTTCCTTGAACCTGTGGCATTTCAACAATACCATTACCTAAAGCCTCTAAAACACCCGCTGCTTGTGTTTGAGATATAGATATTTTACTATTTTTAAATGATGCGGCAATTTGTGCAAATTTTTCTGCATCTTGAGTTGAGGTTGCAAACATAAGAACGAAGAAACACAATAGCAAGGTAACCATATCGCCATAAGTCCCCATCCATTCGGCAAGACCTTGTTTTATTTCTATTTTTTTCTCTTTTTTTGCCATATGATCAACTCCTATTCACTAGAGCCTTCACCAAAAGAATCTCTAAGAGATGGTGCTATGAAAACTTTAAGTTTCTCTTCTATTATACGAGGGTTTTCTCCGGCAGCAATAGATAATATACCCTCTACAATAATTTCTTTAACTAACATTTCTTGCTTACTGTAATATTTCATTTTATTAGCAATAGGTGTAGATAACCAGTTAGCAAAAAGCGACCCATAAAATGTTGTTATAATGGCAACGGCCATCTTAGGACCGATAGTTGTAGGATCATCTAGGTTTTGAAGCATTATAACCAGACCAACTAGTGTACCAACCATACCCCAAGCAGGAAACTGAGATGCCATAAGCTCCCAAATTTCTATATTTTCCTTATGTCTATCTTCTATATAGCCCATTTCTGTTTCTAATACATTTCTAACAAGCTCTTGATCCGTACCGTCTACTACAAGCATTATACCTTTTCTTAAAAACCCATTCATATCTGCAGATTTATCGTCAAGAGCTAATAAACCTTCTTTTCTAGCAACGTTTGCAAGCTCTATAACATCTTTTATAGCTGCTATCGGATCTACATTATCTGGCTTAAATATTTTACCTGTACTTTTCATAGCTTTTAAAAAGCTTGGTAAAGGATATGATGCTATAACGGCAGACATAGCACCACCAACAGTAATCATAAATGATGGTGGATCTATAAAGCTTCCTATATTACCTCCACCTATAATAATTGATATAATAGTAAAGGCCATACCTGCAACTAAGCCTATAATTAAACCTAATTCCATTTTCCATTTGCTCCCCTCTAGTTATTTAAACATTTTTTATATGTAATAATTTTATCTATAATATCATCAACTGCTTCCTTTACTATAATCTTTCGGCCAGTAGTTAATGTTATAGTCGTATCGGGTGTTTCTTCCATAATTTCAATATAATCACAATTAATAACTATCTCTGTATCATTTAATTTTGTTAATACAATCATAATATAAGCTCCCCTAAAATTAAATGTTATTTTTAAATTTTTCTATCTTATTAATATACACTATTTTAAACAATTTCTCAAGTATTATTTTATTTTTTTTACATATTTATAACATATAAATTTATTATTATTTTATATTTTTTAAATTAACCTAGTGTTAATCATTATTATTAACCTTTTTTTACATTTTAAATTATATTTTTTTATAAATATAAACCTTTATTAAACCAAAACTTTTTATCAAGTTTTATACGCTAATTAATATACATTATTTTAAAGTTTTTCTCAAGTGTTATTTTTTTCACTTTTACATATTTATAGTATATAGCTTTTAAAATTTTAAAAGCTATATACTATTTTTAGTTATATTTTATCTTTTTAAATTAACTAATTCTTGTATCATTTCATCACTTGTTGTTATTATTCTTGAATTAGCTTGGAAGCCTCTTTGTGTAGTTATCATCTCACTAAACTCGTAAGATAAGTCTACATTAGACATCTCTAAAGCTCCACCTTGTAAAGTAGATCCTAAAGAGCTAGCCTCTTGTCCTATACCGTCAAATTCACTAGAGTTTCCTGTTTCTTTGTAAAGATTGTTACCATATTTTTCTAAACCAGCTGGGTTTTTGAAGTTTGCAAGTGGTATTTGAGCTAAAATTTTAGTTTTACCATTAGAATATGTACCTCTAATGATACCATTTGCATCTATATTATAACCTGTCATATTACCTGCTGTATTACCGTCTTTTGTTTCTGATGTAACTGTAACTTTTGAGTTAAATTGTGTTACTGTAGAAAAATCAACATTAATACCTTGTAAAGTTTCACCTGTTATATTAGCATTTGTAAGTGCGCCATTTCCATCAAGTTTTTGTAATGCACCTAAATTTATATTTTGTAATGTGAAACCTGTACCATTACCACCCTCTACACTTGTTAATTTCCCATCTTGGCCAAATCTTAAAGCTAAATTATTAGGAAAATTTAACTGTGCAGGATCTAAGTAGGCTTTATCAGTTCCATTAACTGTAACTTCTATCAAGTCAGTATTATTAACTTGAGTTGTTGGTAAAGTGACATTCCAAGAGCTATTATTTGCGGGTGGAGCTGGGTTAAAATTATCATCTTTTGTAAACTGCACATTTATAGTATATTTATTACCTTGGCTATCATAAAAAGACATAGTATTTTTTTGTTCTTTATTAGTTGTTTGGTTAAAGTTACCTGTAAATTCTATACTTGTTGTTTTTTCTGCAGGAGAGTATAAATTATCCCCTTCATATATATTAATAGGTGTAACTCTATCTTGAACTATTTTTTGTTGTCCTGGATTATCTGGATCAGGAACTGCTTTCCAACCACAAACGTTAAATCCATTGGGATCTACAAGGTTGCCTCTAGCATCTATTTCAAAAACACCTGCTCTAGTGAAAGAAAAACCTGTAGCATCTTGAACGATAAAGAAACCATCTCCATCTATCATAAGATCGCTACCGTAGTCTGTTCTTTGAGCAGCACCTTGCCCCATAACGCTAACTATAGATGCAACGTTTGCACCCATACCTACTTGTTGTGGGTTTATACCACCTCTATCTGCATTAGCAGCGCCAGCAGAACTCAAAGTTTGGCTAAAGCTATCTTTAAAAGAAACTGAACTTCTTTTAAAACCTACCGTATTAATGTTTGCTATGTTATTTGATATAACATCCATTTTTGTTTGATGCACCCTCAAGCCAGATACGCCTGAGTACATACTTCTCATCATAATATTTTCCTCCTTAATAAATAATAGGTGCTTTTTCTTATCTGTCGTTCAAAGAAAATAGGCTTCCAAAAGGTCCGGCCTAAACTATAACAGCACCATCTATGTTAGTATAAACTTTGTCAACGTTGTTATCTATAGCAGTAACAACGGTTTTATTTTTTACATTTACCAAAAGAGCTATATTGTCTACTAAAACAAGAGAATCTTTTATTCCTTTTTCTTCTGCTCTTTTTATACCATTTTCAACTCTTTTTATTTGAGAATTAGATAACTGTAAATTTCTAGAATTAAGCCTCATAGAAGCGTGTTTAGAGAAAGAAACATTTGTTTCTTCTGCTTTATTTTGTAATATTTGTTTAAAAGTTTTATTATCTTGTTGTTTGTTATTAATATTAGAAATATTATTAGGATCAGATTTTTTAACTTTATTTACTAAATTTGGGTTTATTAAATTATTATTAATTATAGTCAAAAAATCACCACCTATTTAATGTCCTTATAAGATACTTCTTTATCACCAACTTGTAAGTAAACTTTTTTATCTCTAATAATTACACCAGATACTTTACCACTAACTTCACCGGCAGTTATATCTTGTCCTACAAGAGAGAGAGAACTTACTAAAGAACCTATATCTTCTACCTCTACTTGGTCTTCTAATCCTTCTAATTTTACAAATACTTTATCATCTTTTAATAAAATATCCTCAATTTTACCACTTATCGTTTGTGAACCTTGGTCACCTACTGCCGCACTAATATGTGAACCGATAAGTAACGTATTTTCAGATACAGCAACAACTTCGCCTAAGTATACATCTTTACCATTTACACTTAATACAGGCACACCTTCTACAAATTTAACAAAATCTACTTTACCTTCAACATAACCGCTAGGTTTTAATTCATCATCAAGTCTAATACCTTGTATAGTTTTACCTATTAAAGACATAGCCTGAGAAACCATTTCAGAGTTATCGCCAAAGTTAACATCTTGAATTCTGTATATATCTTCATAAGGTGCAGTTTTATCGCCAAGGTTTAAATAAGGTTTACCATTTATAATATCAACCGATTGTACTATGCCATATATCATTTCATATTGGCCTGTTTGCTCATTCATAGTGTTCATAAATACACCTTTACCTATAGTAGAAAAAGCTTGTGCATTTGTCATTGTTTTATTTAAGTTTTGCATTTGCTCTAAAGCGGTAAATTGTGCTGTTTGGGCAATAAATTCTGTATTATCCATTGGTTGTAATGGATCTTGATATTGAAGCTGTGTAACTAAAAGTTTTAAAAAATCATCTTTACCTAGTTGAGTTTTTATTTCTCTAACGTTACTAGGGTTTTTTATACCTTCTTCTGGTTTTTCAGGTAAGCCAACTGTTGGGCCTGATGAATCTTCTTTACCTTCATCTTTAGAAGAATCTGTTCTAGTAGATTTTTTACTGCTAGCTTTTTGATAGTTCATCATATTATAAACATTATCATTTATTTTATTGTCCATAATTTCACCTCCTTAATTTATATAGAATAGTTAACTTGTGAATCTATAATATGCTCTTCTTTAACTTGTTTTTGTTGTTTTTCTTCTTCTTCAAAACTTTTTTCTAATAAGTCGTTTATTCTTTTTTCAGTTTTTTCAGTAGATTGTTCAAACATATTATATTTAGGTTGTTGCTCATCACTATCCGATACGTTAACCTCCAAAGCACCAACATTTATGCCCTGCTCAGATAACATATCTCTAAGTTGGTTAAAATTAGCCTCTATCACTTCTTTAATTTTTTGACTTTCTGCTATAAACTGTGCTGTAACAATTCCATTTTGTGTAGCTATTTTAAGAGTAACTTCCCCTAATTGTTCAGGTTTTAATAACATTTTAACCTCAGAAATTTCAGGTTTAATAGAAACTTTTATTTTTTCCATTATTTGATTAATAATCTCTGTGTTATTAATATTTCTCAAAGCTTGTGTTTTAGGTAAAGATGTATTAAAAATTTTAGAATTATTAGTTATTTCAGAAATATTAAAAACTTCTTGTTTAACATTTGCTTCTAAATTATTTTGTTTTAAATTTTCACCTAAAAGAGAGTTTTGATTATTACTCATATTATTTTGGTTTTCCCCTTGATAATAACCAGACTTATTATCTAAATTAACATTTTTTATTTCGTCAATATTAACTAACTCTTCTGCACTTTCTGCTTCAATATTAACACCAAGCTTTTTAACTGTGCTTTCTTGAACAGAACCATTTAATTGACTTAATAACTCATCTATTCTTTCTTTAATATCTTTATTATCGCTTAATAATGATACATCTTTTAAATTATTTTGATTCATAAGTTGGTTTAATTTATTTTGCATATTTTCATCTACAGGTATTATATCTTCATAACCTATATTTTTAGCTATATCCGTAATACCACTCATAATATCTTTAATATTATTAATAGCTAATAAATCTGCTGGGCTTTTTGTATTAAAGGCAGATTGTAAAAATTGAATTAAATGTTCTGGTTGTTGTAACATAGAAACAGACATAGATAAATTTGCTAAAATATCCATAATATTTTCTTTAGGTATGCCCAAAACATCTGATAATTTATTTAAAGTATCTTCATCAATAACTATAGCTTTGTCTTTTCCTTCCATTTCATCATCTATAGCTTTATCATCTTCCACTTTAAAATCTTGTTTATTTTCAACCTTTTCATAAAAATCTTTTTTGTTTGTATATGATTTATCTTTTGTTTTATAGCTATTATCTTTTTTATAGCTTGTGTTTTCATTTTGGTTATTAAATTTAGTTTCTGCTTTGTTAAAATATTCGTTAAAGCTACCATTTTGTAGTTTATTAGCTCCAACCATATTGCTATTAGTTTTGTTAGTTAATAGGTTTAAAAACATACTTGTCAATTCCATTTTATTTTCACCTCCTTTCAAATATTATTGTGCTGGATAAAGAAGTTTAGAGCAAGAGACTGCATTTTTAGGATCCATTGTACTTAAGATCTCACTTCTTTTCTCACTTGATAAATTTTGTAGTATAGTTATAACTAAGTCCATATCTGTTGTAATAAGCTCCTCCAATATTTTAGTAGCTGCATCTTTTTTCATATTTTCAAAAGTTTGTACATAATCTTTAAATTTTTTATCTACAACCTGTTTGTTAACAGCTTCTTTATATAATTTCTCTGCATTTTCTGGAGCTATAGTTTCATAGAAAGTAGCATAAGCTTTAGGATCATTTAAAGCTATCATTTTGTCAAATTGCTCTTTTTCAGCTTTAAATTTTAATTGTGCATTTTCAAATTCTTTTAACCTAGCTATTTCTTTGTTAAGCTCCTCTATCTCTGCTGTTAGAGAGTTTATAGCTTGTTGATTTTCATCTATTGGTTGTTCTGTTTGGCCTTCTTCTGTTTCTACAGGAGGCAACAAATTTTTAACAATAGGTATTTTTTCAAGCATTGGCCTTAAATATTTATCTCTAACACCACCAACATTAAAACTAATAAGAGCAATAGGTATAGCTATTATAATAATAAATATTATTAATTTTTTTAAACAGCCACCCTTACCGCCTTCCTCATCATCTTCGTCTAATTCTTCATCTACTAAGTCAAGCTCTTCATCTTGACTTTTTTGTTTTTTATCTTTTTTTGCCATATCAAACCTCCAAGCTAAGCCTTATTATATTTATAGCTAACTATTTCATCTATTATTTTTTGTTCTTTTTGTAGCTCTTCTTTAAAATATGCTTCTTTTGCTTTTTCTTTTAAAGTTTCTAGAGCTTTTTTATCTTTCATAGCATCTAATAGAGCTAATCTTTTTTCTTCTACAAGCTCTTTAGCTTTATTAATGTTTAACATTTGTTGCTCTATTTTTTTATCTATAAAACTAATATATTTATTAATACTGTCAATATAACTTGGCTTAACACTATTATTAATACTTTCTTTAAAGCTTAATACATTTTGTTGTTTTTTATTTTCAAGGTTTAAAAGTATATTTTTTTCTTCTTCTAATTTATTTAAGGCTTTACCATATTCTGTTTTGCATTGCTCTTCTAATTTTTCTTTAATATTTAAAAGCCCTTGCATATTAAATATAAATTTAGCCATACTATTAGTCCTCTAAAATTTTATTCATTTGAGCGTCTATCTCTTCTAAAGAGAAACATTCATCTGTAGATTGTGTTACAAATTCTAAAATAGGCTTCCTTTTTGATATAGCCATATCTATATCTTCGTTGCTACCAGAAACATAAGCCCCTACGTTAATAAGATCTTCTGCTTCAGAGTAAGTTCCCATAAGTTTTTTAATTTCAAAGGCATTTTTTTTGTGCTCTTTCGTAACAATATCACTCATAACACGGGATACGCTAGCTAATACATCTATAGCCGGGTAATGGTTTTTATTAGCCAATTTTCTAGATAAAACTATATGCCCATCTAAAATACCTCTAGCCGTGTCAGTAACAGGCTCTGTTAAATCATCCCCGTCTACAAGAACGGTATATAGACCTGTTATAGAGCCTTTATCTGAGTTACCTGCTCTTTCTAAAAGCTTAGGCATAATAGCAAAAACAGAAGGTGTATAACCTCGTGAAACAGGTGGCTCTCCAATAGCTAGCCCAACCTCTCTTTGAGCCATAGCATACCTTGTTAAAGAGTCCATAAGAAGCAAAACATCATTTCCTTGCTCTCTAAAATATTCTGCTATAGATGTAGCAACCTCTGGAGCTTTAAGCCTTACCAAAGCAGGTTGATCTGATGTAGCTATTATAAGAACAGATCGTTTAAGCCCTTCTTCGCCTAAATCTTTTTCTATAAATTCTTTAACCTCTCTACCACGCTCACCTATTAATGCTATAACATTAATAGATGCACTAGTATTTCTAGCTATCATACCCATTAAAGTACTTTTACCAACACCAGAACCAGCAAATATACCAACTCTTTGTCCTTTTCCAATAGATAAAAGGCCGTCTATAGCTTTAACACCTAAAGATAATTGATCTTTAATACGTTTTCTAGCTAAAGGATCAGGTGGAACATTAGTGGTAGGCACTTCGTCTAAAGCAGTTATAGGCCCTTTATGATCCATAGGTTCTCCAAGACCATTTAAAACCCTACCTAAAAGATCATTAGAAACTTTCACACTAAGAGGATAATCAAAACCTTCAACAATGCTACCAAGCCCTACCCCCTCTATATCTCCATAAGGCATTAATAATATTTTTTTATCTTTAAAGCCTACTACCTCAGCTAAAACACTTTTACCATCTCTGGTATTTATTTTGCAACAATTACCTATGCTAACATCTGGCCCATCAGCCTCTATTGTAAGACCAACCACCCTAGAAACCTTACCTAACTTTTTTATATAATCTTTTTTTAATACATATTTATATTTATTTATATCTACATTAAACATATATTTTCACCTTATTAATTTAATATATAATGTAAAGCCTCTTTTATAGAAGATAATTGATCATCTAAATTACATTGAATAGTACCTATATCTGTTTCTATAATACAATCTGTATCTTTTAATGTAACATCTTTTACTATTTCTACATTGTTTCTTTCTGTATCCACCTGTAATATATTATATTTATTTTCTTCTACAAAATCATAATTATTTTCAGATACAAAAATTTTAAGATTCTTTATTTCTTTAATAGCACCTAGCCCCTTTTTTATAAGAAATGATATAATAGTTGGATTAAATTGAAAAGAACTAGTTAATATATTTTGCGTTGTATCTATAATAAAATTTACTATTTCAGCTTCTAAGCTATCTATCATATTTTGTCTTTCTTGCTTAGCCTCTTCTATTATACTTTGAGCCTCTTCTTTCATTAACTCACAGTCTGCCTCTGCTTTTTCGTTGCCTTCTTGATAGCCTTTATCAAAAGCCTCTTTATAAATTTCTTCTGCCTTAATATCCATTTGTTGTTGAGCTTCATTTTTTATATTTTCCGCCTCTATATGTGCTTGTTGTCTAGCTTCTTCTATTATAATAGCGGCTTCTTCGTTAGCTTGCTCTATGGTATTTTGCTTTATTTGTTCTATTTCTGCCTCAAGCTCTTCGTTGTATGGATTGTAAGGTTCACTTTCAATAACTTGAGTAGGTTCTGTTTTACCAGAAGGAGAAAATGTATTATCTATAATAATATTATTTTCAAGGTTTATATATGAAGCCTTTAATATCCTAGACAATTATATCATCTCCCCCACCTCTAGCAACAACAATTTGGTTAGTTTCTTGAAGCCTTCTAACAATGTTAACAATTTTTTGTTGAGATTCTTCAACATCTGCTCTTCTAACAGGCCCCATAAATTCCATATCTTCTTTTATCATAGCTGCTAAACGTTTTGATAAGTTGTTAAATATAAGATTTTGTAAATCTTCTGATGCACCTTTAAGTGCAGTTGCAATATCTTTTTGATCAATATCTTCTCTAAGAATTGTTTGTATAGATCTATTGTCGAGAGATAATAAATCTTCAAATACAAACATTTTCTTTTTAATTTCTTCAGAAAGCTCCGTTTCATCTTTTTCAAGAGTTTCCATAATGTTTCTTTCTGTGTTTCTATCAACAGAGTTAAGAATTTCTACGATAGCGTCTATACCGCCAACTTCGGCAAATTCTCCTGTCATAAGAGTAGCTATTTTCTTTTCAAGAGCAATTTCTACCTCTTTTATAACATCTGGGTTTGTTCTATCCATAACAGCTATTCTTTTAGCAACATCTGCTTGTTTTTCTGCTGGTAAAGAAGATAAAACCTCACCTGCCTGAGGTGGCTTTAAATAAGATAATACTAAAGCTATTGTTTGTGGGTGTTCATTTTGTATAAAGTTTATAACTTGGGTAATATCGTCTTTTTTAATAAAATCGAAAGGTTTAACCTGTAAAGAAACAGTAAGTTTAGATATAATCTCATTAGCTTTATCATCACCAAAAGATTGTTCTAAAAGCTGTTTAGCATAGCCTATACCACCTTCAACAATATATTTTTGAGCTATACAAACTTGATAAAACTCTTCTAATATATCTTCTTTTACCTCTGGTGATATAGTGCTAAGGCTTGCTATTTCAAGAGTTAAAGCTTCTATTTCTTCTTCCTTAAGATGTTTAAAAACTTTTGCCGATTTTTCTGGACCTAAACATACTAACAACATAGCGGCCTTTGTTTTGCCACCATATTGTTCTAATAGTTTACTCATATATTATCACTCCCATTCATCATTAAGCCAGTTTCTAAGAAGTTGGGCTGCTGCCTCTGGGTTATCATCAATAAAGCTCTCAATTTTGAGTTTAAATTCAGATTCTACTTCATTAATGCCCGCAATTTTATCTGCAACCTCTTCATCTTCTCTTTTGTTAGTTGCTATAAGATCTTCTATAGATATTTCTGGTTCAATTTCTTCAATTTCATCTGGTTGAGCTTTTTTAATAAGAGCAATAGCAAGTAAAGCTATTAATACAACTAATATGATTAAAACAATTATTTGCTGTACATTTATAGGTTGTTTAACTTTATCTATAAATATAGGTTTTTCATAACCTGTAAGAGTAACATTATCTATACCAGTACCTGTTTTTATAGTATCTAATAGCTCTTGATCCATTTCTATTAAATTAGGTGTGTTGTTTTGCTCTTTAAACTGTTCCCAGCTCATTTCTTTGTTTATTGTTTTGTTTTTAATTAAATCTTCTTCATTATAATATTTATATTTATATACTGTAACAGCAACAGATGACTCTTCAGGAACAAAGCTACCACCGTTGATCTCTTTTAGCTGTTCATTTTCATTGTAGCCAAATTCTGTTTCTTTTGAAGCACCGTCATAAGTGCCTGTGTTGCCACCGCCCATAGCATAGTTAGTAGGTGTCTGATCGTTAGATTCTACACCTGGCTCAGCCCCTACCTCGCCGTTAACAACACTTTCAGTTTGTTCTTTTTGAACTTTAGGCACACCTACAGTAGCATCTGCAACAGGAGGTGTTAAAGTAAGATTTCTTTCTTGAACTTTGTTCCAATCAAATTTAACACTAGATATAACCTTAACTTCATCATATAGAGGATTTAAAGTATCTTGTATTTTAGTTTCTATTTCAGTTTTTTTGTTATTTTCAATTTCTTGTTGTTTAGTATGGCTTACACCTGTACTCTCTTTACCTGAGTATAACATTTTACCCTTAGTATCTGCAATGGTAACATTTTCAACTTTTACACCCTCAACGCTACTAGCGATAAGGTTTGCTATAATAGCTCCTTGTTCTTCTGTAAAAGTATCATCAACGCTAAGAGTAACACCAGCGCTTGCTTCTTTTTTATTATTATTAAATACAACTGTGTCTTCTGGTAAAGCTAACTTAACACTTGCTTCTTTTACATTATCAAAAGTTTCTATAAGCTGTTTCATTTCTGCTTCTTTTAACCTTTGATATTGCTCTTTCTTGTCATTCTCTGTCATACCAATACTAATATTAGCAGATACATCATCAAATGTTATACCTTCTTTGCCAATCTCACTACTAGCTATAAGAATTTTAGCTCTACTTTCATCTTTTTCTAATACCTCTATACCGGTACCCCTATCTAAAAGCTTGTTTTTCACTTGGTTATCGTTTAATACCTTTTCTATTTGTCCTACTAAAGCAGGATCTGCGTTAGATTTTAAAACAATCCATTTTGGTTTAAAACTCATATATAATAAAAGACCTAATATGACTATAAGACCTATTGCTATAACAATTATTTTAGTTCTTAAACTTTTATCTATATTGTTCCATTTTTCAGCAATTTTCGCCTTATAGCTTAATAGTTTTTCATGCATATTCACACCTCATACAAATATTTTTATAAATTAAGCTATATTTTAGTTGTTAAATAGGTATCCTCATAATCTCTTGATACGCAGTTAATATTTTATTAGTAACTTGTGAAGTAAATTGTATGGCAGAGCTTGCTCTAGACTGAGCCATAGAAAGGCCTATCATATCATCAGATCTTCCTGTTATAAAATCTATTTGCTTTTGCTCTACATCTTTTTGCATTGCGTTTGTTTGTTCTAAAACATCAACTGCTTGTTTAAAAAAATCGCCAAAAGGATCTGTTTTAGTCATTTTTTGCACATTAGCTTCTGTGCTAAATTTTAGCTCATTGCTAAAAGGCTGTATATTATTTTCTATACGCATTATCTATTTCCCCCTATAAAAAATATCTATTTACCTATTTCTAAAGTTTTATTTATCATACCTTTAGTAATGTTAACAGCAGTGATGTTGGCTTCATAAGCACGGTTAGCAGAAATCATATTAACCATTTCTTCAACTACGTTAACGTTAGGCTTTGTAACATATCCATTAGCATCTGCATCTGGATGGCTAGGGTTATATTCTTTAGGGCCTTCTGTATTATCTACCGCTATTCTTTCCACTTTAACACCAGAAAGATTGTTGCTATTAGCCTTTCTATTTAGCTCTGTGTTAAATAAATGTCTAAAAGAGTTTTTATCGTTAGATATTTCGCTAAAAATTACTGTTTTTCTTTTATAAGGTCCACCCTCAGCTGTTCTTGTAGTATCTATATTTGCCATATTTTGGCTTATAATGTCCATTCTTAAACTTTGGGCTGTAAGTGCTGTAGCACTCGTATTTAAGCTATCAAAAAAAGACATACACTTATCCTCCTAATAATTATTTAAACGTAGAATAAACAGTGCTTGTTCTATTAGAATTAGAAAGAACACTATTTACTATAAAATCATATTTTGTTGAATTTTTATAAAACTCGATCATCTCAGTTTCTATATCTACACTATTTCCATCAATAGTTGTACTATTTGGTTTTACTTCTACCTGTAAACTAGGCATAACGCTACCCATATGGTCAACACCTGTTTCTTTAGTTTTATCAATAGCTCTAGCAAGAGCCCCTTCAAAATTTACAGTTTTTCTTTTATAATTAGGTGTATCTATATTAGCCATATTATTTAAGATCACTTGATTTTTATATTGAGTAGCTTGCATAGCTGCTTCTAATATTCTATTTTGAGTAAACAATCTATCAAAAACCATAATCAACTCTCCTTTATCTTATATATTTTAACTTATTTCTTTAAAATTGTAAAGTTTTTTTATTTATATATATTAAATGTAATATTTGTCTTTTTATTTTATCGACACTTTTTATATTTTTATTAGAAAAATTTTCATTTTTTTATTGTAAATCTCTATATATTAACAATAATTATTTTTATTTAAATATTTTATAATAACAAATTGTTTTATAATATAAAAATTTTTACATTATATTTTATTTTTAAAAATATACAGTTTTTTTCCATATTATTATAAATCAGGTATTTCTATTATAAAAAATAATAGAAATACCTGATTTATAATAATAAAAATATACATAATTAAATATATTCCCTTAAAATAGGTTGTAATTGTTGGCCTTTTAAAGCATAAAATATAGTTTCTGACAATTTATCAAAATGTGCCACCAAAGATCTAGGCTTTTTAACATAATCATCTTGGCCAAAAGGTACAAAATATACATTTTTCTTATTTATCATATCTCCTATATTTTGCATATTAGCTCCTAACCCATCATTTGTAGATATGGCTATTACAACTGGCTTATTATTTCTTATATGTGCTTTACTAGCCATTAAAACAGGGGTATCACATATACCGCTATTCATTTTAGCAATAGTATTTCCTGTGCAAGGTGCTATAACAAATACATCTAAAAAATTTTTAGGGCCCAAAGGCTCTGCTTGTTCTATAGTTTTTATAATTTTATTTTTTGTTATTTCTTCTATCTCTTCCATAAAATCTTTAGCTTTTCCAAACCTTGTATCTATATTTTGAGAGTTAAAAGAAAAAACAGGATAAATATTTGCTTTTAAATCTATTAAGCTTTTCATTTGATTTATAGTTTCTCTAAATGTGCAAAAAGAACCTGTTAATGCATATCCTATATTTATTCCTTGTAAATCCATCTTACCACCTCCATATTTAATAATATGAAATATATCAAAATAAGTTACAAAAATATAGGTTTATTAAACAAATTTTGTTTAATAAACCTATATTTTAATATCCATAATAAAGATTAAAAAAGGTAGCAAGCATTATTTATCATTATGTGAACCACAACCAGAGCAACCTCCGCCACTATCACAACCACAACATTTACCTTTTTTCTTATCTCTAACAATTTTTATAACTGCTAAAATAAAAAGTAAAATTATTAAACCAAAAATAATATATGTTGCCAAAAAAATCACCTTCTTTAAAATTAATATTTACTTTTTCTAAACATCATATAAAGTGTAAATAATATAACTATTATTGCTATTATAGTTCCAATACCAAAGCTACCACCTAAAAATATAAGGCTACCTAATTGATATATAACAAGAGCTACAAGATAAGCAAGCAAAGTTTGATAACCTATAGCAATTAAAGTCCATTTCATATTGCCCATTTCTCTTCTTATAGCACCAATAGCCGCAAAACAAGGGGCACATAACATATTAAACGCTACAAAAGAATATGCGCTAACTGTTGTAAACATAGAAGATATTTGAGCTATTAAGCCTGCATCACCTTCTGTAACTGCATCACCTAAGCCTAATAAAACGCCATAGGTAGAAACTAGTTGCTCTTTAGCAACAAGGCCATTTATTGTAGCAACAGCCGCTTGCCAATTATTAAACCCTAAAGGTGTAAATAAAGGTGCTATTAGCTTGCCAATATTTGCAAGTATACTTTGTTCAACATCTTCCACCATAGTAAGGTTAAAGCTAAATCTACTTAAAAACCATAATACAATAGACATTGCAAAAATAACTGTACCTGCTTTTATAATAAATGATTTTACCCTATCCCACATATGTCTTAAAACAGTTTTAGCAGATGGTAAATGATATTTAGGTAATTCCATAATAAATGGAGATGTATCTCCACTAAATGCTTTTAATTTTTTAAGTATTAAGCCAGATACTAAAACCATAGCAATACCTAAAAAATATATAGATGGGCCAATTAAAGAATTTTGTGGAAATAAAGCTGCACCAAATAATGCTATAACAGGTAGCTTAGCTCCACAAGGTATAAATGTAGTAACCATTATTGTTATTTTTCTATCTCTTTCATTTTCAATAGTTCTAGATGACATAATACCAGGAACACCACAACCTGTACTTATAAGCATAGGTATAAAAGATTTACCAGATAAACCTACTTTCCTAAAAATTCTATCCATAACAAATGCAATCCTTGACATATAGCCACAATCTTCTAAAAATGATAAAAAGAAAAATAAAATAAACATTTGAGGAACAAAACCTAATATAGCACCAACACCAGCTACTATACCATCTATAATAAGGCTATATAACCAGCTTGATACATTTAAACTTTCTAAAATGCCACCTATAAAATTAGTAACATATTCTCCAAAAAATACGTCATTAGTCCAGTCTGTAACGATAGTACCTATAGATGTTACAGATATATAATAAACTAAATACATAATACCAAAAAATATAGGTAATGCTAAATATTTGTTAGTAACAATATTATCTATTTTGGTAGACATCTCATCATCTGCTGTCACTTTTTTTGTAACTAACTGTTTTGTAATATCTGTTATGTAGCTATATCTTTCATTAATGATTATACTTTCACTTTCGTCATCAAAGTGTTTTTCTACATCTTTTATTATAGCATCTATTTTATTATATTCATCATTTGATAAATTTAATTTTTCTAAAACTTTTTTATCTCTTTCAAAAACTTTTATACTATGCCATCTTTTTTCATCATCTATATGTATAATATTTTCTATCTGAGATATGGCTTCTTCTACCTTTTGAGAAAATATATCTAATTCTTTATTCTTTTTATTAATAATTTTTAAGGCTTTTTCTATGAGTATATTTAATCCATCACCTTTTAAGGCAGTTGTTTCTACAATAGGGCAACCTATTATTTCTTCCAATTTATCAATATCTATAAAGTCGCCATTTTTTTTAACAATATCCATCATATTGAGGGCAATTATTGTAGGTATCCCCATTTCTATAATTTGTGTTGTAAGGTATAAGTTTCTTTCTATATTAGAAGCATCCACAATATTTATTATAATATCTGGTTTTTCATTTATAATATAATCCCTTGTTATAACTTCTTCTAACGTATAAGGAGATAAAGAATATATACCAGGCAAATCTATAAGGTTTACGTTTTCTTTATGTTTTACTGTACCTGATTTTTTTTCTACAGTAACGCCAGGCCAGTTGCCAACATATTGAAAGCTCCCTGTAAGATTATTAAACATAGTTGTTTTACCACAATTAGGATTACCAACTAAGCCTATATTTATACCCATTTTATTCACACTCCTCCACTAATATTATTTTTGCATCTTCTTTTCTTATAGTAAGCTCATATCCTCTTATAGATATTTCTATAGGATCGCCTAAAGGAGCTGTTTTTCTAACAAAAATATTGGCATCTTTTGTTATGCCCATATCCATAATTCGTCTTTTTAAAGCCCCTTCTCCTACAACTTTTAACACTTTAACATTTTTACCGACCTTTATTTCACTTAATTTTTTCATAATTTTTACTCCTTTATAAATTTACCCCCAAAAAAACCTAAAAACTAACACCCCTATTAGCTTAAGCTAACTCAATTTTATATCTACTAACATCATTTGTCAATAAAAAAATTTTATAGCCTCTACAATAATAATATGCTGTTGACAATAAATATTGTTTAGTGTATAATGAACTTTGTTCAGGAGGTGCTATATGAATTTATATAATATTATCTTAAATGAAAGTAAAAAAATAGCCATAAATCAAGGGCTTAGTTTTATAAATATACGTTTAGTAGCTTCAAAATGTAATATTTCTATCGGCTCTGTATATAATTATTTTCCTTCTAAATCTGACTTGCTTATAGCTACTATCCAATCTATTTGGCAAGATATTTTTAAATTTGATAAAAATAGCTTTAGTTTTGATAAATTTACAGATGCTATAAGCTATATTTTTGAAACAGTAAATAACAATTTAAAAAATTATCCAGATTTTTTTACCTTACATTCTTTAAGTTTTAACGATAACAATAAATTTAAAGGTAAAAAAACTATGGATACCTTTTTACAAAATATAAAAAACAATTTATTAAAAATATTAGAAAATGATAAAAATGTTAACCCTAATGCTTTTAACCAACATTTAACACCTAATATTTTTATTGATTATATATTTAGTTTATTAATAGCTTGTATATTTGATAAAAAATCAAATTGTAAAGCTTTAATAAAATTAATTGAAAATAGCATTTATTAGTGGTTCTTTTTAATTATTAGTGCAAATGCCCTAATATTTATTATAGAACCTTATTATTTAAGGAGGTTACTATATGAAAGTTAAAAAAAAGACATTATTGTTAATAGCTAGCATTGTTTGGTTAATAGCTGGCTTTAATATTTTACACATAGGTTTAAATACTTACAAAAATTATGTTACTATAATTAACATTTTTTTATCTTTAGTTGTTTTTTCAATATTTTGGTTTATGATATTTAGCAAGCTTGTTTTTAAACATACCCACAGAATAAAAAGCTTTAAAGATGAGCTACATTTCTTTTTAAAATTTTTCGATAAAAAATCTTTTATAATTATGATATTTATGATAACTTTTGGTGTTTTAATAAGAAAATTAAATTTAGCACCAGATGTATTTATAGCAGTTTTTTATACAGGCCTTGGCTCTGCTCTATTTTTAGCAGGTTTATTATTTGGTTATAACTATTTTAAATATTTAAAAATGGGGGATTAAATATGAAAAAATTAATAAATATTTCCTTTATATATTTTATTTTGGCTATGATAGCAGGTGTTTTTTATAGAGAATTTACAAAATTTTTTGATTTTACAGGTAAAACAACATTAGCTTTTGCCCATACCCATCTTCTAACTTTAGGAACAATAGTTTTTTTGATATTAGCTTTATTTTCTATCCATACAGATTTATTAAGCCAAAAAAAGTTTAGTTTATTTTTAAAAATTTATAATATTGCTTTACCTTTTATGATTATAAATATGATTGTAAGGGGTATAGTCCAAGTTTTAAATATTAACATATCAAACGGTTTAAATGCATCTATATCTGGTTTATCAGGTATAGCCCATATATTAATTTTTGCTTCTTTTTTAATATTATTTTCAACATTAAAAAGTTTAAATGTTGATAAAAATAATAAACAATAAACTTGAAAATTTACTTTTTTTGTGTTATTATAATATTCAAACTATTATAAGTGAGGTGTTTTAATGAAAATTCAAGAATCTGGAGAAAATTATCTAGAAACTATCCTTATATTACAAAAAAGAAATGGTATAGCTCGTTCTGTTGATATAGCAAATGAGCTTAATTTTTCGCGAGCTAGTGTTAGTAGAGCTATGTCATTGTTAAAAGCCTCTGGACACATAAAAATAGGTAATATAAATCAAATAATATTAACAGAAACAGGTAGAGAAATTGCCGAAAAAATATATGAAAAACATTGTATATTAAAAGAGTTTTTAACAATTATAGGTGTAGATAAAAATATAGCTTCTGAAGATGCTTGCAAAATGGAACACATAATAAGCGAACAAACTTTTGAATGTTTAAAAAATACACTTGATAAACTAAAAAATAGCAAAAATTAACTTTAATATTACATATTTTAAAGGTTGTAAACTTTGTCTACAACCTTTAAATTTTATTTTTATTAAATCTCACATACATCAGCTATTAAAAAATAAACTAAACCTATATAACTAAAAATAAGCACAAAAAAACCACCTTTAAGGTGGTTTAAAAATTACTGCCCGAGACCGGAATCGAACCGGTACGGTATTTCTACCGCAGGATTTTAAGTCCTGTGCGTCTGCCAGTTCCGCCACTCGGGCTAAGTATGGGAACAACAGGGCTCGAACCTGTGACCCCTTGCTTGTAAGGCAAGTGCTCTCCCAGCTGAGCTATGCTCCCATAAAGCGACCCAAAAGGGGCTCGAACCCTCGACCTCTGGCGTGACAGGCCAGCGCTCTAACCAACTGAGCTATTGGGCCTTAGCGTTAACTGCTAACGACAAAATAAATTATAATATATAACCAATAAAATGTCAACACTTTTTTTAAAATTTTTTAAAAAATTTTTAAAACATAAATTTTACTTAAAAATATACTATTTTTTTAATTATTTTTTTGTATATAACTTTTAAATTTGACAAATATTATTAAATTAGCTACTATATCATATATATGTATAAGGAGTGATTAAATGAAAAAAATATTTTTAAAAATTTCTTTCCTTTTAGCTTTTTTGTTCACACTATTTTTATTTTATTATATTTACCTACCCGTTATAAATATACACTCTCCTAATCTATGGATATTTGTTATAAGTTTATTATTTTTAGGTGCTGGTACATATAAAATTATAAAATTTAAAACAGCTAACCCAAAAATTATTAAAGGTGTTGTCTTTTTAGCTATAACACTTTTTGCTATTTATTTAATAGGATATTTGCTTTCATCACCTATTATAAATGCTAAAAAATATCAATCTTTAATAAATATTAAAGATAGCGATTTTAACAAAGATATAAAAGAAATATCTTACAACGAAATACCTATATTAGATAAAGATACTGCTATAAATTTAGGCTCTAGAAAAATGGGCAGTATGATAGATATGGTATCTCAATTTGAGGTTAACAATTTATATAGCCAAATAAATTATAATTCTAAACCTACAAGAGTTACCCCTCTTGATTATGCCAATTTATTTAAATGGTTTACAAACCGTAAAGAAGGCATACCTGCATATATGATGATAGATATGGCAACACAAGAAGTAAAACTAGTAAAACTTGATGAAGGTATAAAATATTCTTTTTCAGAGCCTTTAAATAGAAATGTAAATCGCTACCTTAGATTCAATTATCCTACCTATATATTTGATAAAATAAACTTTGAAATAGATGATAATGGCACACCTTATTGGATATGCCCTGTTAAATCTTATTCTATAGGCTTATTTGGTGGGCCTATTATAAAAAAAGTTGTTTTATTAAATGCTATAACAGGCGAGCTTACAGAATATAATGTAAAAGATGTTCCAACTTGGGTAGATTGTGTTTATTCTGCCGAGCTTTTAATATCTTATTATAATTATTATGGTATGTTAAAAAATGGCTATTTTAACAGTATATTAAGTCAAAAGGGTTGCCTAAAAACAACAGATGGCTATAATTACATAGCATTAGATGATGACGTTTATGTATATACAGGTGTAACATCTGTTACAGGAGATAACTCTAACGTTGGCTTTGTTCTTATGAACCAACGTACTGGTGAGTCAAAATATTATACTATATCTGGTGCTCAAGAAACATCTGCTATGGCCTCTGCCGAAGGTCAAGTTCAACATTTAGGCTATAAAGCTACCTTCCCTATCCTTCTTAATATATCTAACCAGCCAACATATTTTATGCCTTTAAAAGATGTTGCAGGACTTGTAAAAAAATATGCTATGGTAAATGTAGAAAAATATCAAATAGTAGCTATTGGTGATAGTGTAGAAGAATGTGAAGAAAACTATATAAATTTATTAGCTAGCAACAATATAAAAACAACAAAAAATTATTCTGATAAACAAATAAGCGGAAAGATAACCTATATTAAAGAGGTTGTTATAGATGGCAACACTACTATATTTATAAAAATTAACAACAATGAAAAATATTTTGCTATACCTATAAAAAACGACTTAAACATATTAAGCTATAGCTTAAATGATAATATTAACTTACAATATGAAGAGCAACAAAACTACAACATAATTACAAAAATAAATTAATGAGGTGATATTTTGAAAAAAATAGTTTTAACAGGCGGTGGCACAGCAGGCCACGTTAATCCAAATATTGCTATTATACCCTTTTTAAAAGAAAAAGGGTATAATATAAGCTATATAGGAAGCAAAGATGGAATAGAAAAAACATTAATAAAGCCTTTAGGTATAGATTATTATGAAATTTCTACTGGTAAACTCAGACGTTATCTAGATTTTAAAAATGTAACAGATAGTTTTAGAGTTATAAAAGGTATCTCTGATGCAACATCTATAATAAAAAAAATTAAACCTAATATAATTTTTTCTAAAGGTGGTTTTGTTAGTGTGCCTGTTGTTATGGGAGGATATTTTAATAAAGTACCTGTTATAATACACGAATCTGACATATCTCCTGGCCTTGCTAATAAAATATGTATACCTTTTGCAAAAAAAGTTTGTGCAACCTTTCCTGAGGCCTTACAAAATATACCTAAAGATAAAGCTATATTAACAGGCACGCCTATAAGAGAAGAGCTATTTAAAGGCTCTAAAGAGCAAGGGCTTAAAATATGTAAATTTAAAATAAATAAACCTATAATATTAGTTATGGGTGGTTCTCTTGGCTCAGTAAAAATAAACAATGTTTTAAGAGAGTGTTTAGACACAATTTTAAAAGATTTTAATGTTATACATTTATGCGGTAAAAATAACTTAGATAAAAATATTAACAAAGAAGGCTACTATCAATTAGAATATGCATCAGATGAGCTTAAGCACCTTTTAGCAGCTACCGATTTAGTAATATCTAGAGCAGGTTCAAATGCTATATGTGAGCTATTAGCCCTAAAAAAACCTAACCTTTTAATACCTCTTTCTAAAAATGCAAGTCGTGGCGATCAAATATTAAATGCAAATTCATTTAAAAAACAAGGATTTAGCAATGTATTATACGAAGAAGATTTATGTAAAGATAGCTTAATAGAAAATATATATATATTATCTAAACAACAAAAGGTTTATATTAATACTATGAATACATCTTCATTAAATAATGCTATAAATATAGTTTTAGAACAAATAGATAGCTTATGTAAAGCTTGATTTTTTTACCAAAACGTATATAATATAATAAGTATAAAATTTAAAGGAGAAATAAAATGAATAAATTTTTAAATTTATTTTTAAAAGGTATATTTGTAGGTATAGCAAACATTATACCTGGTGTTAGTGGTGGTACAATAGCCGTTGTACTTAGAATTTTTGATCAAATGATAGATGCTATCAATAACTTTTTTAAAAATCCTAAAAAACATATAAATTTTTTAATTCCATTATTTTTAGGCTCTATCGTTGGTATATTAATATTTAGCAAAATAATAGAAGTTAGCTTAGCTAAACAATCTTTACCTACAAGTATGTTTTTTGTTGGGCTAGTTGTTGGTAGCATACCCCTTATTTTTAGACATGCAAAATCAAAGCCAGTTAAACCTATTTATTATTTAGCTAGTTTAATAAGCTTTTCTATAGTTGTTATTATATCTTTTATGAAAGAGCCTACATCTACATCTACAGATATTGTTGTAACTATCCCTTGGCTTATAAAAATATTTGTATATTGTATGATAGCTAGTGCGGCTATGGTTGTACCTGGTATAAGTGGTTCATTTGTTATGGTACTACTTGGTGTATATAACGTAATTTTAACATCTATTAGCAAGCTTATTCCTACTATGATAGATGGCTTTAAAATGATGTCTACAAATAGCTTTTTTGAAGGTGTAAAATACATAGTTACATCAAATGTATTTATAACACTTTTAGTAGGTGGCCTTGGTATAGTATTTGGTGTTATCCTTATATCTAAACTTATAGCATTTTTATTAGAAAAAGCCTTTTCTATAACATATTTTTCTATTTTAGGGCTTATTTTCGGCTCTATATTTTCTATTTTTAAAGACCCTATGACATATAGTAGCTATAGCGGTAATATACCTATATTTAGCATTATTTTATCAGTTGTAACAGCTATTGTAGGTTTTATTATTGCCTTTAAGCTTGGCGGTGAAGAATAAAAAATGGTGTAGACCAAAGTCTACACCATTTCTTTAATTTTAAAATATAATTTTTCCTATTAAGTATCCTAGTTGATAGCAGCCTATAACAGATAGGCTTAAGTAAAAAAAGTTTTTCATAAATATCTCCTCCCATATATTTAATCTTTCGTGTATTAATATTATATGAGAAAAAATATCCAATAATGCTAATTTCTTGCACAAAAATAATTACATTTATTTTCAGTTTTATAAATATTTTTCTATTACTTTTGTAAGATTGGCAAAATCTTCTATAGTAAGACGTTCACCTCTAATATTTGCATCAAAACCTGCTTCTTCTAAAATATTAGCTATTTTTTCTTTATCAAATTTAAAATTTTCTGCATTAAATATACAATTTAACAAAGTTTTTCTTCTTTGAGAAAAAGCAACTTTTATAACATAGTAAAATAACTCTAGATTATCTACATCAACTGGTGGTTTATCTAAAGTTGTAAGCCTTATAACCGCCGAATCTACATTAGGACGAGGCATAAAACAGTTTCTAGGAACATTGGCCACAAGGTAAGGCTCACAAAAATATTGAACTATAACAGATAAAGATCCATAATCTTTAGTGCCTGGTTTTGCCTCCATTCTATATGCAACCTCTTTTTGTATCATAACAGTTATACTATCTATAGGTAACCTATTTTCTAATATATTCATTATAATAGGTGTTGTAATATAATAAGGTAAATTGGCTACCACTTTTATATTAGCTCCTTTATTTTCTTCTGCTATTTTTTTTATATCAACCTTTAATATATCTTCATTTATAATTTCAATATTATTAAAATTTGATAAAGTTTCTTGTAAAATTGGTATAAGGGTTTTATCTATCTCTACAGCTATAACCTTTTTTGCATTTTTAGCAAGACAAGCAGTTAATGTGCCTATACCAGGACCTACCTCTATAACTATATCTTCGCTACATATATTAGCAGAGGCTACTATTTTATCTAAAACAAGCTGATCTATTAAAAAGTTTTGTCCAAAATTTTTTTTAAATGCAAAATCATATTTATTTATAATTTCTTTTGTTTTAAAGGCTAATGTTTTATTTTCTGTATTATTAATATTAATCTCTCCAAACTTTTAAATATTTTGTTATAATAGCCACTTCTTTAGAAGTGGCTATATTTTAATTAAGTTATATTATTACATTTTTTCTTTTATAAAGTCTAATGTTGCTTTAATAGCTTCATCTATTTTAGTAGCATCTTTACCACCTGCTTGAGCCATATTAGGACGGCCACCGCCACCGCCACCACAAATAGTTGCAGCTACTTTAACTATATCTCCAGATTTAATATTTGCTTTTATAGCACTATCACTACACATAGATATAAAATTAACTTTTCCGTCATTATCACTAGCTAAAAGTATAGCATAGTTTGTAAGTTTTTCTTTTAATTTATCTCCCATATTTCTAAGTGTATCCATATCCATATTAGAAACTTTAGCAAGTAAAACATCTATACCGTTTATGTTTTCTTTTTGGTTTAATATATCATCTAAAAGCCCTGAAGATAGTTTAGATTTTAAGCTTTCTATTTCTCTTAAAAGTCTTTTATTTTCTTCTATTAAAGATAAAGATTTACCTAAAACATTTTTATTATTAGCTTTTAAAGCATCAAATATGCTATGCATTAAATATTCTCTTTCTTCATAATAATTTAAAGCACCAAAACCTGTAACTGCCTCTATACGTCTAACACCAGCAGCAACACCACTCTCACTTACAATTTTAAAGCTACCTATTTGAGCAGAGTTTGTAAGGTGTGTTCCACCGCAAAGCTCAATAGAATAATCACCAATACTTACAACTCTAACAATATCTCCATATTTTTCACCAAAAAGAGCGGTAGCACCTTCTTTTTTAGCCGTTTCTATATCTGTTTCTTTAACACATACATTAAGACCTTTTAAAATATAAGTATTAACTGTTTTTTCTATTTTAGATAAATCTTCTTTTGTTAATGCTTCAAAATGTGTAAAATCAAAACGTAAACGGTTTTTAGATACTAAAGAACCTGCCTGTTCTATATGGTTACCTAAAATTTCTTTTAAAGCTTTGTGTAAAATATGAGTTGCCGTATGATTTCTTGCAATAGATAATCTATCATCTTCGTCTATTTTTAATACAACTTTATCATTTATTTTTACTGTGCCTTTTTTAACAATACCATGGTGTAAAATTTTATTTCCACCAAAATTTGTAGTGTCAGTTATTTCTATTAAAAGGTTATCGTTTTCTATCGTACCTTTATCTCCAACTTGGCCACCCATTTCGGCATAAAAAGGCGTTTTATCTACAATTATTACAACTTTGTCATCTTCTTTAGCCATATCTACAATATTATCATCACATACAATAGCTAAAACTTTGCTATTTTCTAAATTGCTATTTTCATAGCCTAAAAATTCACTTTTCATAGCAGGATCTAATTTATGGAAAATTGTTTCTTTAGCTCCCATATAAGTATCTTCTTCTCTAGCAGATCTAGCTTTATTTTTTTGATTTTCCATTTCTTTTAAGAAAGTTTCTTCATCTAAAAGCATATTTTCTTCTTCTAAAATTTCTTTCATAAGCTCAAGTGGAAATCCATAAGTATCATAAAGTTTAAAACAATCTTCCCCTTTTAACATTGTAGAATTGTTAGATTTAAGCTCATCTATTTTTTGTTTTAAAAGCTCCATACCTGTATCTATAGTAGCATAAAATCTTTCTTCTTCTACTGTTAAAATTTTATATATATAATCTTTTTTTTCTTCTAATTCTGGATATGCATCTTTAGATGTTTCTATTACAATTTTGCTTAAATCTGCTAAAAATAAATCTTCTATACCTAAAATTTTTCCGTGTCTTGCTGCCCTTCTTAAAAGACGTCTAAGAACATATCCACGGCCTTCATTAGAAGGTAAAACACCATCTGCCGTCATAAAAGTAACCGATCTAATATGATCTGTTATAACTCTTATAGATATATCTCTTTTAGCATCTTCTCCGTATTTACTATTAGATAATTTACAAACCTCATCTCTAATAGCTTTAACTGTGTCTACATCAAATATAGAGTTTACCTGTTGCATAACTGTTGCTATCCTCTCAAGCCCCATACCTGTATCTATATTAGGGTTTGCAAGGTTAGAATATGTGCCATCTTCTTCTCTATTAAACTGTGTGAAAACCAAATTCCATATTTCCATATATCTATCACAATCGCAACCAACATAACAATTAGGGTTATCACAGCCATATTGTTCCCCTTTATCAAAATAAATCTCTGAGCAAGGGCCACAAGGACCTGTGCCGTGCTCCCAAAAATTATCTGCCTTACCAAGACGTACTATTTTCTTTTCTGGTATGCCTACTTTTTTATTCCATATTTCAAAAGCTTCGTCATCATCTTCATATACAGATACATATAGTCTTTCTTCTGGCAGCTCTAATACTTTTGTGAAAAACTCCCAAGCCCAAGGTATAGCGTCTTCTTTAAAATAATCTCCAAAAGAAAAATTTCCAAGCATCTCAAAAAATGTACCGTGTCTTGCTGTTTTACCCACATTTTCTATATCACCTGTTCTAATACATTTTTGACAAGTAGTAACCCTTTTATTTGGTGGTATTTGTTGCCCTGTAAAATATGGCTTTAAAGGAGCCATACCTGAATTTATAAGTAACAAGCTTTTATCATTTTGTGGTACTAATGAAAAGCTATTCATTTTTAAATGGCCTTTTTGTTGAAAAAAGCTTAAATATTTTTCTCTAATTTCATTTACACCTAAATTTTTCATATTATCCTCCATAAAATTTTTCTTAATATTAATTATATAAAATACACCTATATATGTCAACTTTTTGTAAATTTTAATGTTATATCTATAATATAATTTATCATATTAATTAATATTTTACTAATTATTTTTATTAGTTTCTATTGTATTTAAAAAAGTTACTGTAACTACTAAACCTTTATCACAATCTACATCCCTAAAATCTTGGTTATGTTCTAATTCTAATTTGCTATAATCTTTAAATCCAAATTTTTTAAATAATATTATTTCTTTATCTAGCTCTATTTTTTGTTTATCATCTAAAAAGCTAAAAATATTTTCCATATTTTTAAAATCTGTACTATATTTATAGTTAGTTAAATTTGTATGAGAGTTTACAGTTTTATATATTTTAATAAAATTACTAGATATATCTAATTTTAAATATAAATTATCGTTTATATATTGGCTACTTATCTGACTAAAAGTTGTTTTTACATTTTTCCAGCTATTCCCTTCTTTTTCCCATATGTTAATATACATAGCATTAATATTTTCATTTATTTTACATCTAAATTCGCTAGACATATTTTCAGATGAATTTTTATTTCTTGTTATATTTTTTATGTAAATACTATTACTTGTTATTTTTTTATTAGTATAAAATAACAATAATATAAATATCAATATTATACCTAAAAATATAATAATTTTTTGTTTTCTTAAATTTTTAATATTATTCCTCATTAAGTATGTCTTCTCCATTTTTTCTTCATTAAAAAAAGTTATTGTTGCAACTATTGCCTCATTTGCTTGAGCTAAATTTTTTATATGATTATCTTCATAATTAATACCAATATTTTATATAGATCCAGGACATATTATGATAGTTTTATGTTTTTTATGTAAGCTAATAATATCTAAAATTATTACAAATAAAATTATAACTATAAATTTCTTTTTCATAATATTATCTCATTATATGTAAAATAATGTTAGCTATGAACAACTAATATATATAAAATAAACCTTTATCTTAATTAAGATAAAGGCAATTTTTACAAGTCGTTATATGTTCTTTCTAGATTAGCAAATTTTGTATATTGCCCAAGCCAACTAAGATTTACTGTACCAACTGAACCATTTCTTTGTTTAGCAATAATAACCTCTGCTTGTCCTTTTTTTTCTGTTTCTGGGTTATAATATTCCTCTCTATATAAAAAACAAACTAAATCTGCATCTTGTTCTATAGCTCCAGATTCTCTTAAATCTGATAGCATAGGCTTAGGTGGCTTTCTTTGTTCTACCGCTCTGCTAAGCTGAGAAAGAGCAACAACTGGTACATTAAGCTCTCTAGCCAAACCTTTTAACCCTCTAGATATATTAGATATTTCTTGTTGTCTATTTTCATTTTTACCGCTACCATTCATAAGCTGGAGATAATCTATAACAACAAGACCTAAATCTTTTTCTTTTTTTAACCTTCTACACTTTGCTCTAAGCTCGGGCATAGTTATAGAAGATTTATCATCTATATATATAGGGGCTTCTGATAAAGAGCTAACGGCTTCAGCTATTTTATACCAATCATCAGATTGTATATCTCCTGTTCTAAGCTTTTGAGCATCAACCAAAGCCTCTGTACAAATCATACGGTTAACTAACTGTTCTTTAGACATTTCAAGGCTAAATATAGCCGTTGTAACCTTTTTATATAAAGCGGCGTGTTGTGCTATATTAATAACAAAAGCTGTTTTACCCATCGATGGCCTACCTGCAATAAGTATAAAATCTGAATTTTGTAAGCCAGACGTTTTTATATCAAAATCTATAAAACCTGTTTCTATCCCTGTAACTTTGCTTTTATTTCTAAAAAGGGCTTCTATTTTTTCAATAGAAGTTTCTAAAACTTGACTAATAGGCGAAAAATCATCTAAATTGTTGTTATCGCCTACACTGTCTATAATTTTTTCTGCTTTTTCAACAATATTTTCTATAGGTTGTGTATTATCAAAAGTTAAAGCATTAATATCTTTAGAGGCTTTTAAAATTTTTCTTCTTATAGATTTTTCTTTCACAATATCTGCATATTGTTTTGTTAATGCACTTGTAGAAACTATGTTATAGAGCTCCACTATATATTCATAGCCACCTACATTATTAAGCATATTCATACTTTCTAATTTGTTTTTTAATGTAATAATATCTACAGATTGGTTGTTAGAATACATATCTATAATAGCATCAAATAATATTTTATGTTCTGGGCGATAAAAATCATCTGGTTTTAATAATTCATAGGCAGTAGAAATACCGTCTATGTCAAATATCATACTACTAATAACCGCTTGTTCTGCTTCAAAATCATTAGGTGGTATTTCTGGATTTATATTAAAATTAATATTTTTTTCTGCCATAATTTTACCTATTTTTGCTCATTAATAGTAACTTTTAATGTAACTGTAACCTTTGGATGTAATTTTACAGTGGCTTCTTTTTCACCTAAAGCTTTTATAGGACTTGATAAAATAATTTTCTTTTTATCAACCTCTATATTTGCTTGTTCTTTTAAAGCATTGGCTATCTCTTTATTTGTAACTGTTCCAAAAAGTTTGCCATTACTACCAAGCTTTACATTTATTTGTAAATTTTTAGCCTCTATTTCTTTGCCAAGAGCTACCGCATTGTCATATTCTTCTTGTCTTTTAGCATCTTCTATTTTTTTAATATTATCCATTTTTGTAAGGTTATTTTTATCGGCAGGTACTGCTAATTTTTTAGGTAACAAAAAGTTTTTAGCATAACCATCATTAGCGTTTATTATTTGATCTTTTTTACCTACACCTTTTACATCTTCAAGTAATATAACTTTCATTCTATTCTTCCTCCTTAAAATATTCATCTATTGCTTCTTTTAGCATATTTATTGCCTCATCAATAGTAACATCTTTTATTTGTGTGGCAGATATAGACTGATGCCCACCTCCGCCAAGTTTTTCCATTATAATTTGAACATTTACTTCACCAAAGCTTCTAGCACTAATAGATATTTTATCATTTAACCTACAAAGCACAAAGCTAGCGTTAATATTATCTATATTTAAAAGCTCATCACAGGCTTGTGCAACAACTAAAAGAGGGTTTTCCACATCAATATCTAAAATAGATATAGCTAGGTTATCTCTATATAATTTCATATTAGAAACTACGCTAGCTCTAGCATTATAACAATCTAGGCTATTTTTAAATAACTTTTTAACTCTTATTGTATCTGCACCTTTTTTCTTTAAAAAGGCCGCCGCTTCAAAAGTTTTTATACCTGTTTTAAATGCAAAATTTTTAGTATCTACAATAATGCCTGCTAATATAGAGTCTGCCTCAACTTGCTTTATAGCTATATTTTTATTAATATACATAAGCATCTCTGTTATAAGCTCACAGGTAGAAGAGGCATAAGGCTCGTGATATGTTAAAACAGCATTTTCTATATAATCTACCCCTTTTCTATGGTGGTCAAAAACTACTATTTTTTTAACTTTATCTACAAGCTCAGGGCATTCACAAAGACCTTGCTTATAAACATCTACTATAATTAACAAAGTTTTTCTATTAACAAGCTTCAAGGCCTCTTCTGAAGATATAAAAGCATCTTTATATTTTTCGTCTTTTATAACTCTATCATATAAATAAGATACAGAAGAGGTAACATCATTTAAAACTATTTTACAGTTTTTATCTAGAGCAGAAACAATAGAAAAAACGCCTATACCAGCTCCCATACAGTCTAAATCTGTATATCTATGCCCCATAATAATAACGTTTGATGCATCTTCTATAAGCTCTGTTAATGCATATGCTTTAACCCTTGCTCGAACTCTAGAGTTTCTATTACCCTCTTTAGAGTGGCCACCAAAAAATTGATAATTTTCACCATTTTTAATAACAACTTGATCTCCGCCACGGCTAAGGGCAAGATCTATAGATACTCTAGCAAATTCCATATTTTCATCTAAATTTTCGCCGTTTGTGCCTATACCTATAGACAATGTAATAGGTATAGTATTACCCATATCTATTTCTCTAATGTTATCTAATATATTAAATCTTTCTTCTTTAAGCTCTTCTAAACTTTGCTTAGATATAATAAGTATATATTTATCTTTTTCAAATTTTTTAACAACACCGCCCAAATCTTTTGCCATTTTTTTTATTTTTCTATCTACAATAGCAAGTATAAGAGGGTGTCTAAATTCTTCTAAACTATCTAAAACCTCATCATAATTATCAATAACTATCAAACCTACAGATGTTTTATATTTATCCATTATTTTTATTTCACTAAAAAACAAATGATAGTTTTGCTCACATTTTTTTATAAAAATATTATATCCTTTTTGGTTTATTATACATTGATATTCTTCTTTATCAAAATTAAAATCTTCTAATATTTCTTTAATGTTGTTTTTATTTTCTATATGAGGCAAAATATCTTTTTCAAAAACATTGTTATAAGAAATAAACATTCCATCTGGTGCTATTTTTAAAGCACTAAAAGGTATATTATCAAAATTTTTCATAATAAATCCTCTCTCTATAAAATCTTAAAAAGATTAAGAAAAACAATTTTTAATGTTATAGTTTGTTAAAATATCTTAAAAGCTCTTTAACATCTTCGTTGAAAATATCTGTTTCGTCTAAAACGCCTATTTTTAATTTTTTATTTATTTTTAAAAGTAAAGTTTCTGGGCTTATACCAATTTTTTTAGCAAGTATATATATTAATATAGTTAAATCTGCAAATATTTCTATTTTATCTGCCTCTGTGCTATCTGGTTGTATAAAGCTATTGTGTAAATCTGAAACACCTGCTAATATTTGCCCTTTTAATATTTCTATCATTTTAATATTTTTTGTAATATCTAGCTGATTATCAAAATTTATCATAATATCCCCTCATAAAATATTATTTAATACCTATATAAATATTGTCTTAATAATATTTTACTAGGTTATGTATATTTTATCAAATATTATAAAAAACAAAAAATATCAAAATAAAACACCTATTAGTATTTTAACACATTTTATCTATTTTTTCAACATTTATCTAGTTTTAAAGATGTTACTTTTTCTAATATCGCATTAATTTGTCCGCCTAATAAAAGAACTAAAGATATCATATTTATCCATATAACTAAAACAAATATACTACCTATACTTCCATAAATTTTAGAATACCTAGAAAAATTATTTATATAAATATTAAACCCTTTAGAAAGAATAAGCCAACCTAAAACAGATATTATAGCCCCTGGCAATATACCCTTTAATGTAACTTTTTTACATATTGCTATTTTATATATAACCAATACCATAACTAATAAAACACATATTATAAACGTATGTAAAAAAGCACTATCTAAAAAATAAGGTATAAATTCTAATGAAGTATATTTTATAATAAGGCTTTCTATATAATCGCTAAATATAAATAACAATAAAGATATGTTAACTAAAATTGTAAATAAAAAAACTAACATAATGCTGGTTATTCTCTTTAACAAAAAGTTTCTTTTATCTTCTATCTCATATACCCTATTAAGTCCTTGTATAATAGAATTAAATCCGTTAGATGAGCTATATATGGTTACCAAAAAACTGGTAGATAATAAGCTTACACTTTTTGTATTTATAACCTCATCTAAAAATAATAATAATAATTGTGCTATAGGCTTTGGTAAATTTTTGCTAGCCTCTACCACATAAATTTCTATATCAAAATTAAAAAACCCAACTAATGTCATAATAAATATTATAAAAGGAAATATTGATAACAATAAGCTATATGTTAAAGCATTAGACATTAACATAAGCTCATTTTCACTTGTTTTTTTTATTAAAACTTTTATAAATTTTATAAAATTAGAAATTATATTCATAAACACCTCCATATTTTTAATTTTATTGTGATTATAACATAATTATAACAAAATTAAAAGTAAGTATAAATAATATTTATACTTACTTTTGTAAAATTTATACTACCCAATCAATTATTAGCTTTCTAAATATATCGCCTAATGATGCCTTATTTACATCTTCTTCTGCTAAAATATCTATCCTACCTATTTCTTCACCTTCATAAGTATAAATGGCCTCTCCTATTTTAGTACCTTTAATAATAGGTGCTTTTATACCTTCTACCATTTGTATATCTTTTTGTATATCGGTAGATGCTCCCTTTTTTATAACAAAGCTTGCTGGTTTTTCTATAACACCATTTACAACAGGTTTTTCTCCTTTATATACATTTGTATAGCCTATATTTTTACCTTCTTCATCTAATTGTACCACTTGATAGTTGGCAAAACCATAATCAAGCATCTTAGCTACCTCTTGAAATCTAACTTTAGGGTCTGGTGATGCCATAACAACTGCTATAAGAGAAAGTCCATCTCTTTCTGCTGTTCCTGACAAACAATATAAAGCTTTTTTTGTAGAGCCTGTTTTTAAGCCTGTTGCTCCGTCATACATTTTTAATAGTTTATTAGTATTAGTAAGACCAAACTCTGTTTCGCCTTTTTTTGTTTTATGTGTAATTGTATCTTGCCATTTTGTAGTAAACTCTTTTACCTCAGGATATTTTGTCATAAGCTCTCTACTTATAATAGCTATATCTCTAGCGCTCATATAATGGTTAACTGTATCTGTATCTAACCCACAAGCATTTTCAAAATTTGTATTTTCCATACCAAGCTCTTTTGCCTTTTGATTCATAAGCTTAACGAACTCTTCTTGGCCACCTGCTATATGCTCTGCCATTGCAACCGCCGCATCATTGGCAGATGCTATAGCTATAGATTTCGTAAGAGTTTTTACATCTTGTTTTTCCATAGGCTCTAAAAATATTTGTGAACCTCCCATACTTGCAGCATATTCACTAACAGTTACCGTATCTTCCCATTTTATTTTACCATTTTCTATAGCCTCATATATTAAATATAACGTCATTACTTTTGTAACACTAGCAGGGGGTAGCTTTTCATCAGGATTTTTTTCATATAATATTTTACCTGTTGTAGCCTCCATAAGTATGGCAGATTTTGCTAAGATATCTAAATTTTCTGTTTGTTGTTTTGGTTGTTGTTCATTAGCTAATGTTATAAAACTATTAGTAAATATAAATATTGATAGCATAAAAAATATTAATATTTTTTTATTCATATAATAACCTCCCATAAATTTTACCTATAAATTTATATTTTACTAAAATTTTTATTTTATTCATTTTTATTTTATTCGTTTTAATATAAAATAAATATTAAAAAACTTATCTTAAAATATTTTAATAATTACAAAAAGAGCGTAGACTTTATCTACACTCTTTTTATAGTTTATTTCTCCTTGCAAAATCTACAAAAACAAATTTATCTGGTCTATGTCTAGATTCGGTATATTGAAAAAGGCTTGTATCCTCTAAATATGTATAGCTTCTAACAACAACAACCATATCATATTCTTTTAAATCTAAATATTTTTTATCTTCTTCTGTAGATTTTTCAACTGTTATTTGTTTTTTTGCATAAGCTATTTTTAAATGAAGAGTATCTTCTATATATTCATATATAGAATTTTGGCAAATATGAAAAGTTAAATCACTAACAAATTTTTGTAAAATATAGTCTTTATCTAATATAATATTTTCTTCATCTATTTTTCTCGTTCTAAATATTTTCCAAACCTTTTGATTTTTATTAATATTTAAATAATTACAAACATTTTTATCTGGAGATATACATTGTAATATTTTTACATCTGTGCTAAAGGTTTTGCCTAATTGTTTGCCAAGTTCTTTAAAGCTAACTACCCCCGATACAGGAAAAGTAAATCTATTTATATCTAAAACAAAAGAACCTTTTCCTTGAGCTTTTTGAATATATCCTTCTTGTGTTAAAATATTTAAAGATTTTCTAATAGTATCTCTAGATACATTGTAATCTTTCATAAGCTTACTTTCTGAAGGTAACAAATCATTTGCTTTATAATAGCCTGTTTTTATTTTTTCTGCCAAATCGTTATATATAGTTAAATATTTATTATTCATAAAATCACCCAATAAATATTTTATCACATTTTAATTTTAACTGAAATATTAAAAATTATTAGTTTTTAATAAGATATACTATAGATTCGTATGGTTTTATTTTCATATTTTCTTTTAAAATGTTTAACTCTTTATAATTAGATATTAATATTTCATTATCTTTTATTAATTGTGTATCTAAAGTTATATTAACATTTTCCCCATAAAAATTGTTTATAACTAATAGTTTTTTATTTTCATATTCTCTAATATAAGCAAATATTTTATTGTTATCTTCTAAAATCATTTTAAATGTTCCGTTACATATAATGTCATATTGTTTTCTTAGTTGTATTAATTTTTTATAATGATAAAATATAGAAAAATCATCATTTAAGCAGTTTTTAGCGTTTATTTCTTTATAATTATCTGCTACAGGTATCCACGGTGTACCTTTTGTAAATCCTGAATTTTCTTCATCTGTCCATTGTATAGGTGTTCTAGAATTATCTCTTGATTTAGCCTTTAATATATTTAATATAGTTTCTTCATCTATACCTTCTTCTTTTAATATATTATAATAGTTTATACTTTCCACATCTCTATATTTATCTATACTATCAAAATAAGGATTTGTCATACCTATTTCTTCTCCTTGATAAATATAAGGTGTTCCTCTCATCATATGAATAGTTGTAGCTAACATTTTAGCACTTTCTTTATGATATTTTTTGTCGTTTCCAAACCTAGATAATGCTCTTGGCTGGTCGTGGTTACACATAAATGTAGCACTCCAACCGTTACCTTTTTCCATACCTTCTTGCCAATCTTTAAATATTTTTTTCAACATCATAAAGTCAAAGTCCATTAAAGTCCATTTATCTCCGTCTTTATAGTCTACTTTTAAATGATGAAAATTAAATACCATTGAAAGCTCTTTTTCATCTGGGTTAGAATATTTAATACAATTTTCAATAGATGTAGAAGACATCTCACCTACGGTTACTATATTATCATATTTACCAAAAGTATTTTCATTAAGCTCTTTTAAATATTTGTGTATATTTATACCGTCTGTATAAAATCTTCTACCATCTCCTATATTGTCATCTTCAAATATTTCTGGTTTAGATATTAAATTTATAACATCTAATCTAAACCCTTTTACGCCTTTTTCTAACCAAAAATTAGCAACTTTAAATATTTCTTCTCTAACCTCTTTGTTATCCCAGTTTAAATCACCTTGTGTAACATCAAATAGATGTAAATAATATTCGTCAAATTTTTCTACATATTCCCAAGCAGAACCGCCAAATTTAGAAATCCAATTTGTAGGTGGTTCATCATTTTTGCCCTTTTTAAATATATAAAAATTTTTATATTTTTCATCACCATTTATAGCATTTTTAAACCATTTATGCTCTGTAGATGTATGGTTAAATACCATATCAAGCATTATATTTATATCTCTATTTTTAGCTTCTTTTACAAGGCTTTCAAAATCTTCCATAGTTCCAAAAATTTCATCTATGTTATAATAATCTGATATATCATAGCCATTATCTTTTTGAGGCGACTTATAAAATGGTGTTAACCAAATATAATCTACGCCTAGCTCCTTTAAATAATCTAACTTTTGTATAACACCTTGTAAATCGCCTATGCCATCTCCATTAGAATCGTTAAAAGATTTAGGATATATTTGATAAACTACACTTTTTTTAAAACTATTCATTAATAACCGCTCCTTAATATATTATCTTTTTTCTAATTTATATTTCTTTTTATAAGCTAAAACTGTTAATAAAAATGGTACAAATATTGCAACTAACATAGCAATGGCAAAAAATAACATACTGCTAGGTTGTATAGATAATATACCTGGTAAACCACCTATACCTATAGCATTTGCCATAACACCACTTTTAACAGATATTACAGCGGCTAAACCTGAGCCTATCATACCACATATAAAAGGCACCCCATATTTTAAGTTTACACCAAATAAAGCAGGTTCTGTAACACCTAAATATGCTGATATACAAGCAGGTATAGAAACTTGTTTTTCTTTTTCATCATTTTTTTGTAAAAATATCATAGCTAAAACCGCAGAACCTTGCGCTATATTAGATAAAGCTATCATAGGCCAAAGCATAGTACCACCAAACTGTGCCATTAATTGTAAATCTATTGCGTTTGTCATATGATGTAGCCCTGTTATAACAAGCGGTGCATATATAAAGCCAAATAAACCTGCAAATAACCAGTTAAATGTAGATGTAAGCCCGGCATATACAACTTGTGCTATTATATCGCCTATTTTCCAACCTATAGGGCCTAAAACTGTATGTGCTATTAATACGGCAGGTATTAATGAACAAAAAGGAACTATAATCATAGATATTGATGGTGGAGATATTTTTCTAAAAAATCTCTCTAAATAAACTAATACAAAACCTGCTAAAATAGCTGGTATAACTTGTGCTTGATAACCTATCATATCTATTTTTACAAAACCAAAATCCCAAAAAGGAATTTCTGTAGCCGTAGAAACGGCATAAGCATTTAAAAGCTGTGGCGATACTAAAGTTATACCTAAAACTATACCAAGTATTTGAGTAGTACCCATTTTTTTAGATATTGCCCAAGTGATACCTACTGGCAAGAAATGAAAGATAGCTTCACCTATTAACCATAAAAAGCTATGCATACCCGCCCAAAATTGGGAAATTTCTATTAAACTTTTTGTACCATCTTCAAAAAATTTTACATCTCCTATTATGTTTCTAAAGCCTAATATAAGCCCCCCAACTATAATAGCAGGTATAAGAGGAGAAAAAATCTCGGCTAAATTAGCCATCAATTTTTGCATAGGCTTCATATTAGATTTTGCCTCTTCTTTTAATTGCTCTTTATTAACACTTTCTATCCCTGCAACAGATATAAAGTCGTTATAAAATTGTGATACCGTATTTCCTATAATTATTTGAAATTGACCTGCTTGTAAAAATGTACCTTTTACAAAATCTAGGCTTTCTATTTTTTCTTTGTCTGCCTTTTCAGAATCTTTTAAGACAAATCTCATACGAGTCATACAATGTGTAACAGCAGATATATTTTCTTTTCCGCCTACATATTCTAATAATTGTTTAGATTGTTCTACATATTTACCCATAAAAATACTCCTTTCGTTTAACTTGTACGTATATGTTGATAATATATCATTTTTCCAACATTGTCAATATATAATTATTAATTTTGTATATTTTTATAAATAAATTTTAACTATTCGTTAATTTACAACTATTTAAAACAGTTTTTATAATTACTTTTTTGGTTATTATTACAAATTTAATATTTGTATATTATTTTTGCTCTATTAATTTATTAAATGTGATAATATATATGTATAGTTATTAATTAGTTATCTATATTTTTTATCTCCTTAAGTTTTAACATAATATTTATAGGTTTCTAAAAAAATGTAAATATTGAAAGGAGAATTTTTATGAAAATAGACGAGCTTAACTTATTTTTAGGTATTTTAGCTTTAATAGATTTAATTGTATTATTAATAATTTATTTATCTTCTATAGGATATGATGGTGTTGCTAGTTATAATAATTATGTTATAGGTGGCTTTGAGGCATTTTTAATTTTAGAAAATTTAAAAGTATTTTTTTATAGTTGTTTATTATTACTATTTTCACTAGTAACAATAATTTTATATAGAATTATAAGAAGATAAAAAGCATAGATTTTAATCTATGCTTTTTGTGTTTTTATCTTCTTTTTTCAAAAATTCATATTGAGACATATAAAGTTTATAATATGCACCTTTTTTAGCTATAAGCTCTTCGTGTGAGCCTTTTTCTACTATTTGTCCTTTATCTACATAAAGTATACAAGTGCTATTTTTTATAGTAGATAACCTATGAGCTATAATAAAAGATGTTCTATTTTTAAGCAACCCTTTAAGCCCTTCTTGTAAAGCTATTTCTGTTTCTGTATCTATACTAGATGTTGCCTCATCAAGTATTAATATTTTAGGATTAGCAAGTAAAGCTCTAGCAAAAGATATAAGTTGCTTTTGTCCTGCCGATAAACCGCTACCTCTTTCTTTTACCTTTGTATTATACCCATCTTCCATATCCATTATAAAATCGTGGGCACATACTATTTTTGCCGCTTCTATAACTTGTTCATCTGTTGCATCTTGGTTTCCATATCTTATATTGTCCATTATAGTTCCAGAAAATATAAAGCTCTCTTGCATCATAACCCCCATTTGAGTTCTTAAAGATTTTATAGTTACACTTTCTATATCTATATTATCAATATATATATGACCAGAATTTATATTATAAAATCGGCTTAATAAATTTACTATAGTAGTTTTACCTGCACCTGTTGGACCAACTATAGCAAAGCTCTCACCTACGTTAGCTTTAAAGCTAATACCATTTAATATATTTTGCCCTTCTTCATAGGCAAAACATACATTTTCAAATTTAACTTCTCCTTTTATCTCAGGCATTTCTATTGCATCTTCTCTATCTTTTACATCTATTGGCTCATCCATAGTTTCAAATATTCTTTCAAGATAAGATAAAGATGTTAATATGCTATTATAAAAACTTGCTATAGTATTAATAGGTGCCCAAAAACGGCCTATATAAGATATAAAAGCGATAACAACCCCTGCCGTTATAGTTTCTGAACCACCTGACACCCAATATACGCTTAATACGTATATAATAGCCGTTGTTATAGCAGATATATTTTCAATAGCTGGGCCTAATAAAAAATTATATCTAACAGCACTCATCCAGCTATCTCTATAATTGTTACTAAGGCGGTTAAATATTTGTCTATTTTCTTTTTCTCTAACAAAAGATTGAGTTATTCTAACCCCATTTATACTTTCAGATATATAAGCATTAAGGTTTGATTGTTTGTTACTAGCTTCTTGCCAAGCTTTTCTTTGTCTAGATTGAATATACCATATAAGGCCAGATAAAATAGGCAAACCTAACATACATAATATAGTAAATCTAACATTAACATAAAGCATAAAACATACTATAAAAAATAATGATCCTATCTCCGTTAAAACATTTACAAGCCCTGTTGATAATAAATCACTTAAATTATTTACATAGTTTACTATTCTTACTTGTATTTTACCGTGTGGCCTATTGTCAAAATATGTGAAAGGCAACCTTTGAACATGTTCAAAAATATCTTTTCTTATTTCAAAAATAATATTTTGCCCCATTTTAGTCATTACCCTTGACCTTATTTTTAAAACGATAGATACATATAAAGATATAGCTAAAATATATATGCTTAACCTTATTACCTCTTGCATATCTTTGTTTGGTATAGATACGTCTACCGCTTCCATAAAAATAATAGGTATAAACATAGTTAATATACTAGATGAAGCCATTAAAAATAATATTAAAACTATTGTGCCTTTATAAGGTGCTACATATTTGCCTATTCTCTTTAGCTTTTCCGCATCAAAAGGAGCTTCTAAATTTTCATCTATTTCATAAGTGTTTCTAGCCATTTTTAAAACCTCCCCTCTCTAAAATCTCCATATTGATGATGAAATACAGAATAATAATAACCTTTTTGCTCTAAAAGCTCTTGATGTGTACCTTGCTCTACTATTTTTCCTTTATCTAGTACAAGTATTAAATCTGCCTCCATAATAGAAGAAATTCTATAAGCTATTAATATTTTTGTGCATTCTTTGTCAAGTGCTTTCAAGTTTTCTTGTATCATATGTTCTGTTTCCATATCAAGAGCAGACGTTGTATCATCTAATATAAGTATAGAAGGCTCTTTTAATAAAGCTCTAGCAAGAGATATTCTTTGTTTTTGCCCACCAGATAAGCCTACACCTCTTTCACCTACTATCGTATCATAGCCCTCTGGCATTTTTTCTATAAAATCGTGAGCACCTGCCATTTTAGCTGCCCATTGCACCTTTTCAAAAGAACAATTAGGATCGCCATAAGCAATATTACCCTCTATAGTATCTGAAAATAAAAACACATCTTGCATAGCCATACCTATATTATCTCTAAGCCAATATATATCTATATCTTTTATAGGTATACCATCTATCGTTATTTCTCCTTCTGTTGCATCATAAAACCTACATAAAAGGTTTATAGCGGTAGATTTACCTGCGCCTGTAGCACCTATTATACCTAATGTTTGCCCCTTTTTAATAGAAAAGCTAACATTTTTTAATATATCAAAGTTTTCATCATCTTCTGGTTGATAAGATACATTTTTAAATTGTATATCTCCATATAAATTAGGGTTAGATATAGCCTCTATAGGTTTTCTTATGTTAGGTTTATCTTTTATTGTTTTGTGTATTTTATCTAAAGATGTTAAAAATCTTTGAGTATCGTTTATATACCATCCAGACATTCTAAGAGGATAGTTTAACATCCAAAGATAATTATATACTACAACTAAATCACCTGTTGTTATATTACCATCTATAGCCATTTTACCACCAATAAACATTAAAACAACTGTTAATGCATTAGATAAAAATTCAAATATAGGTATATAATTGCTCCAAACTCTAGTAGCATCTAATTGGCTTTGTCTATAAGCTTCATTTTCTTTGTTAAACCTTTTTATCTCATAATCTTCTTTAGCAAAAGCTCTTATCATACGGTTACCTGCAATATTTTCTTGCACAAAAGAATTTAAGCTAGAAAAACAATCTCTTATTTTAGAGAAACATTTTTCAACGTGTTTAAATTGAAATAGTGCTAAAATAAGTGTAAAAGGTAAAACCATTAACATATAAAGGCCTATTTTTACATTTACTGTAAAGCACATAATAAGCGCTACAACAAAATATATAATAGCCTCATAAATAGCAAAAAATGTGGCTGTAAAATGCCTTATAGCGTCCATATCACCTATTTGCCTAGACATTAAATCTCCTGTCCTATTTCTATTAAAAAAGGCAAAATCTTGTCGCATAAATTTTCTATAAACTTTATCTCTCATATTATATAAAATATCTTGTGAGCACTGCTCAAATAAAACTAAATATTTCCACCTTATAGATGTTTTTATTATAGTAGAACCTAATAAGCCTATTAATACATACTTTAACATACTTATATTACCTTCGTTCATTACATCATCTACAAATATACCTATTACATAAGGATTTACAAATGATAATAATGTAGCTATAGTAACTAAAAATAAACCTAAAGCATATCTTTTTTTATAGGGCTTAAAAAATGAATAAAACCATTTAAAAGACTCCATAATAATTTCTCCTCCTGTTAATTTTAAGTATATATTAAACTTAATCTATTTTTACATTATAAACTTATTTATTAAAAAAAAAATGTACTTTCTTGCCCTTATAATGTAATATATTGTTTTTTATTTTACACTTTATTAATATAATAATATTGGCTACATTAACTATAAAAACAACTAATATTTTATTATATATTTTTGTTACAAAACTATTACTATTTTATTCTTTAATTGCTAATTATTTTTTTGTATTGTATAATATAATTAGCAAAATATATTCTCACAGATCGTAGGTGATTTTATGCACATAACAAATATAGATTTTAAAGATTTTAACCCAAATATGCTTTTTTGTGTTAAAGGTATTAGACAAACAAAAGAATGTAGCCATAAGCATAACCATATGGAAATAGCGTATATTTTATCTGGTAAGGCTATTTTTAATATAAATAAAAATTCTTATGAGGTAGAAGAAGGAGATATTATATTAATAAACCCAGAGCAAGAACATTATGGAATGCCTGTTTCTATAAAAAAACCTAGCCTAGAATTTTTTGTAGGTTTTTCTAATTTTAAATTTAACAATATGATAGAAAATACACTATTTTTAAACGAATATCCTATTATAAAAACTAATACATCTTCTAGGAAAAAATTTTTAAATTTAATAGATGCTATAATGGAAGAAAATAATCTAAACCAAACAGGCAAAGATTATATGCTCCAATCTTACCTTAAACAGTTTATACTATTATCTATTAGAGAAAAGCAACAAGAAAATATACCTATTTCTGAAACTAAAAAGTCTACTATAAGTAAAGAGATACAAACATATTTTCACGAGCATTTTTCTGAAAAAATATCTCTAGAGCAAATAGCTAAAAATTTATATTTAAGCCCTTTTTATATATCTAAAGTTTTTAAAGAAGAAATGGGCGAAACCCCTATAAATTATCTTATAAAAATAAGACTAGAAACGGCAAAAAACCTATTAATTAACAATCAAACATTAAGCATAAAAGAAATATCTTCTATCGTAGGATATGAAGATGCTTATCATTTTAGTAAAAGCTTTAAAAAATACTATGGTGTATCTCCTGCCGAATATAAAAAAATACATATTTCTTAAACTTATAATTATAATTAATATTAAATAATATAAAAATAGCCACAATATAAAAATATTGTGGCTATTTTATGGCTTATGTATTAAGTCCCAAGCTAACTAATAACGCCTTGTCTACCTTACTCATTATAGTATCATCTAAATGACCTATTTTTTCTTTCATTCTTTTTTTATCAATAGTTCTTACTTGCTCAAGTAAAACTACCGAATCTTTTATTAATGGATATTTATTACAATCTATCTCTATATGTGTTGGTAACTTTGCTTTATTTATTTGAGACGTTATAGCTGCACAAATAACTGTAGGACTATATCTATTGCCTATATCATTTTGAATAATTAAAATAGGTCTTACACCGCCCTGCTCGGAGCCTACAACAGGGCTTAAATCTGCATAAAAAATATCCCCTCTTTTCACAATCATTTTTTTTCACACTCCGCATCATATTTAATGTTTATATATATGTTCATAATAAATCACCTACTAAATAATTTCTTATATTTATTATGGACATATTAAAAAATATTTATACTTACGTTAATTATATTATTTTGCGAGTGTATTTTTAAATTAGATGTTATAAACAAAGTCTATAGCCCTTCAAAAAGATAAAATTTTATCTTTTTAAGTAACCTGTATAAAAAAATTATTTTCTTCCAAAGGCGATAAAGCCCCTAAAAATATGGCTTTTCACATAAGCTGAAGCAAAGCTCCTTATTATGGTTAATATTTTATCTTCAAACTAATATTATTTTTTTATTTTTAAAAATTGGTTGTTTTTTATATAAACACGGGGTATCCTTTTACCTATGTTACATACTATTTCATAATTTATAGTGTTTTGTAGGTTAGCTAGCTCTTCTGCTTTTATATTTTCCCCCATAAGGGTAACTATATCTCCTTCTTTTACATTAGGTATATGTGTTACATCTATCATAAATTGATCCATACAAATATTACCAATAACATTTGCATATTTACCATTTACAAAAACTCTAGCTTTATTGCTTAATATTCTAGAATAACCGTCTGCATAACCGACAGGTATTGTAGCTATTTTAGTTTTTTTATTAGTAAAATATGTACGACAATAGCTTACGCTAATATTTTCTTCTATTTCTTTAACATAGCTTATATGAGTTTTTAAGCTCATAGCAGGTTTTAAATCTATATTTTTTAAAACCTCTTTTGAAGGATACATACCATAAAGTATAATTCCTGCCCTTACCATATCTAGCCTATATTCTTCTAAATCTAAAATAGCACCACTATTGGATATATGTTTTATAAGGTTATTAATACCTTTTTCTTCTAATTTTTTTATAACCCACATATATTTTTCAAATTGTTCTTTTGTAAAGCTTTTATCTTTCATATCTGCTGTTGCAAAATGTGTAAATATACCTGTTATATTTATATATGGTAAATTTTTTATAGCTATTATCTCATCTATTGTTTTATCATTTGGCAAAAAACCAAGCCTAGACATACCTGTGTCTATTTTAATATGTATATCTACAGTTTTTTCAATTTTTTTAGCTTCATCAGATAGCTTTTTAGCCATATCATAAGAAAAAACCGTTTGTGTAATATTATATTTTATAACTTGTAAAAGCTTATGCTCTATAGTGTGGCCTAAAATTAAAATAGGCTCAAATATATTGTTTTTTCTAAGCTCTATAGCTTCATCTATTATAGCTACTCCTAGCCAATCTGCTCCATTATAAAGAGCAGTTTTTGCTACCTCAATTGCCCCGTGGCCATAGGCATCTGCTTTTACAATTGCCATTATTTTTGTTTTTTTATCTATAGTCTTTCTAATATTAGCCACATTATAGGCTATATTATCTAAATTTATTTCTGCTACTACTCTTTCATAGTCTATCATTATTGTTCACCTTCTAAAATCTAAAGTTTATAATAATTATAATACTATTTTTGGCGTATGTTTGCAATATTTTCTATATCAAATTCGCTATCTTCTATTTTAGGGTTATAAACAAAATTATCATATTTTACTAAAATTCTTTCTTTACCTTCTACATCATATATAACTAATTTTTCTGGTTGTTTAGTTTCATTATTTATCCATAGCTTTTCTGTATCAAAATATTTATTACCACCAGGTATTTTAGCTTCTAATACAGAATATATATTTTCATCTATATTAGCTGTTTCTAACGCTATATCTTTACTTTTTAAGTGATTTTCTAAAAATGTAAAAAGGCATATTTCTTTTCTTGCCATTTTATCTTTATCTCCAACAGATAATTTACTATCTAAATTAGGATTATATTGCCACAACATATTTCCATCAAAAATAATTATATTACCTTTTAGATTATCTGGTTCTATTGTTTCTATATAATATCTACCATCATTTTTTGCTTGTTGTTTTATTTTATATGTATTTTCTCCTTTGTTAGAATAAAAAGTTACATCTGCATTAGATGAGTATGCTTCCATATTAACAAATTTATCTTGTATAGTTGCATAATCTTCTGAGCTATTACCTTTTGAGCAACCTACCAATAAAAATGTAAGTGCAACAAAAAAAGATTTTTTTAATAATTTCATATTATTCTCCTTATATATTTTTATATAAATATACTAAAAAAATCTTTTTATATGCTTATTATTTTTGGTTATATAATAAATGTTAAAATAAAAATTTTATTTTTATATACCTAAATCTACACCATTTTTATACATTTCATCTATAGCAAGTATTATACCTACCTTACTATGAAACCAAGTTAGGCCTCCTTGCATATAAACAGTATAAGGCGGTTTTATAGGTGCATCAGCACTAAGCTCAATAGAAGACCCTTGAACAAAAGCCCCTGCCGCCATTATAACAGGACAATCATATCCAGGCATATCCCAAGGCTCTGGCACAACAAAGCTATCTACAGGTGCTCCTTTTTGTATACCTTGGCAAAAGGCTATAACCTTGTTTGCATCTTTCATTTGTATAGCTTGAACTATATCGCTACGTTTATCTAAAGGCTTAGGCTCTACATCATAGCCTAAATCTTCAAATATTTTAGCACAAAATACTGCACCTTTTAAGCTAGATGCTACTACCGTTGGTGCTAAAAATAACCCTTGTATTAAAGCACCACTAATACCTAAAGATGGTCCTACCTCTTTACCAAGCCCTGGAGCAGTTAATCTATAAGCACAGTTTTCAACATACTCTTTTTTACCTACTATATATCCACCAACAGGTGCAAGGCCACCACCTGGATTTTTTATTAAAGAGCCTACCACCAAATCTGCTCCAACCTCTGTTGGCTCTATAATATCTACAAACTCTCCATAACAATTATCTACCATACATATAATATCTTCTCTTACATCTTTAACTATCTTTATTATTTTTTTAATTTCTTCCAATGTAAGACTAGGACGATAGCTATATCCTTTTGAACGTTGTATAGTAACCATTTTTGTTTTATCTGTTATATTTTTGGCTATATTATCAAAATCTACTTTACCATTATCTAATAAATCTAACTGTCTATATAATATGCCGTGTTCTTTTAAAGAGCCTTTTTCTTCTCTTGTATGGCCTATAACTCCTTCTAAAGTATCATACGGTTTTCCCACTGGTGAAAAAAGCTCATCTCCATATCTTAAATTACCAAATAATGCAACTGTTAAAGCGTGTGTTCCCGATATTATTTGTGGCCTTACTAATGCACTTTCTGCTTTAAATACATCTTTATATATTTCTTCTAAAGTATCTCTACCTAAATCGTCATATCCATAGCCTGTTGTCATACCAAAATGGCAATCGCTAAGCTTATTTTTTTGCATAGCTTGTAAAACTTTATATTGGTTTATCTCTGCATTTTTATCTATGCTATTAAATATATTTTCAATACTTTTTTCTGCTTTTTCACATAAAGCTAAAACTTTTTCATCTACGTTAAAATTTTGTTTTATATAGTTATATGCTATATCCATTTTTCTCTCCTCTTTATTTTTCATCTGTAAAAATATTTGCCATATAATTAGCTAAATCATTTGGGCTATTAAAATTGTTTACATCTATCCATATAGCATCTTGTGATTGATGCTTAAACCAAGTAAGCTGCCTTTTAGCAAAATGTCTTGTATCTCTTTTTATTATTTCTACCCCATAATCTAGGCTATATTCTCCTTCTAAATATTTTATTATTTCTTTATAGCCAATACCTTGCATAGATACAAGATTTTTCTTATATCCTTTTTCTAATAAACTTTTAACTTCATTTACAAGGCCATTTTTTACCATTATATCAACTCTTAAATTTATTCTGTTATAAAGCTTTTCTCTATCCATATTTAAAATAAAAAATGTAGTATTATATGCTTTTTCTCTTTGTTTTTCTCTTTCGTTATGCTCTGAAATTTTTTCTCCCGTAAGTTTATAATATTCTAATGCTCTTATAACTTTTTTTACATTATTTTGATGAATAGCTTCTGCCGATTTTTCATCTACATTTTTTAACATATTGTGTAAAAAATCTTTACCTTTATTTATAGCTAGTTGCTCTAATTCTTTTCTGTAGCTATCATCTTTATCTATTTTGTTAAAATCGTTATTATATATAACAGAATTTATATAAAAACCTGTACCACCTACTAAAATAGGTATTTTTCCTTTATTTTGTATTTCTTCTATATATTTTGTTGCCATCTCTTTAAATATAGCAATAGAAAAATCTTCATCAGGGTAAAACTCGTCTATAAGATAATGTTTTATACCTTGTTTTTCTTCTTCTTTTATTTTAGCAGTGCCTATATCCATATATTTATAAACTTGCATACTATCTGCAGATATTATTTCTCCATTTATTTTTTTAGCCAATAATATAGATGAATCTGTTTTTCCACAAGCGGTAGGCCCTGCAATAATTATAAGTGGTTTTTTCATATTATCCCTCTTTTAAAAATAATGTTTATAAGTTTTCTCTTTTTTAAAAGTTATATACTTTGTCTATAATCTCGTATAAGTTAAAAGGCTTTTTGTCAATGTAAAAACAATTAACAAAAAGCCTAAAAAATATTATATCGCACGAGTAACTTTATTAGAACGTAAACATCTTGTACAAATATTGATAGATTTTACAGTCCCATTTTCAATAATTTTAGTTTTCTTAACATTAGGTTTCCAAGTTCTGTTAGCACGACGAGAAACTTGGCTACGGTTAATGCTAATTCTATGACCAGTACGAACTGATTTTTCACAAATTTCACATTTAGCCATTGACTACACCTCCTTAAATAGGTTAAAAAATCATCGCTTAAAATTATAACAGATTTTTTTATAAAAATCAACCTTTATATTAAAATTTTTTACTGTTTTTATTTATACATATAAAGTTTAGTTTATGTATACAATTATGTTGATAAATATATATTATTTGGTGTATAATATAATAAAAGTTTATATGGAGGTAAAATATATAATGGCTAATATAAAAAATCAATTAGGTACAATTAATATAGAATCTGAAGCTATTGCTAAAATAGCAGGCCTTGCTACAACAGAATGTTACGGAATTGTTGGTATGGCTAGTAAAAATATGAAAGATGGTATAGTTAAGCTTTTAAAAATTGAAAGTCTTACAAAAGGTGTTAAGCTTAATATAGAAGATAACAAGCTTATTATAGATTTACATATTATTGTAAAATATGGAACTAATATAAAAGCTGTTGCCGAAACTATTATTAGCACAGTTAAATACAAAGTTGAAGAAGCTACAAGTATGGAAGTAGCCGCAATAAACATATTTGTTGAGGGCATAAAAGTAAACGATTAACTAGGAGGATATAAAAATTGAAGTTATTAATGATAGATGGACATAAATTGAAAAAATTTATTATTTCTGGAGCTAATAGGCTTAATAAGAATAGAGAAATGGTTGATGCTCTAAATGTTTTTCCTGTTCAAGATGGTGATACAGGTACAAATATGTCTTTAACTGTTTTATCTGCTGCTAAAGAGGTTTCTAAAATAAACTCTCCTAATGTTTATGATGTTGCTAAAGCTTTATCTGCTGGCTCTTTAAGAGGTGCTAGAGGTAACTCGGGTGTTATATTATCTCAGCTTTTTAGAGGTTTTTCTAAAGCTTTAGAAGGTAAAGATATAGCTAATGCTAAAGATATAGCTAATGCCTTCACAAAAGGTATGGAAACAGCCTATAAAGCGGTTATGAAGCCAAAAGAAGGCACTATACTTACCATATCTAAAGCTATAAGCGAAAAATCTTTAGAAATGACAAATAAAACAGAAGATATTATGGAAATGATGAAAGAAGTAATATCTTATGCTAACACAGTTTTGGACAAAACTATCAATATGTTGCCTGAGCTTAAACAAGCTGGTGTTGTAGATGCTGGTGGTAAAGGGCTTTTAAGCATATTAGAAGGCGGCTTATTTGATGATGGCGAATATATAGAGCTTGATTTAAATCAACCTAAAGAAGAAATTAATTTACCTAAAAATATAGAAAATGTAGATATAAAATATGGCTACTGCACAGAATTTTTTATTAACCTTAATAACAATAATGAAAATACAGAAAAAGACTTAAAAGACTTTTTAGAAACTATTGGAGATTCTATCGTTATTGCTAGTGATGATGATTTTATAAAAATTCACGTTCACACAGATAATCCTGGTAAAGTTTTAGAACGAGCTTTATTGGTTGGTAGCCTTGATAATATAAAAATAGAAAATATGAGAACACAACATACTAATCTTATAGATTTTAATGTTAAAGAAGAAACAAAAGAAGATGAAAAAGAATTTGGCTTTGTTGCCGTATCTATAGGAGATGGTTTAAACAACCTTTTCAAACAATTTGGCGTAGATCAAATTATACAAGGTGGCCAAACTATGAACCCTAGCATAGAAGATATTTTACTTGCTGTTGAAAAAGTTAACGCTAAAAATGTATTTATATTACCTAATAATAAAAATATTATATTGGCAGCTAAACAAGCTAAAGAGGCTTACAATAAAAAAAATATTTGCGTTATAGAAACTATTAGTATAACTCAAGGTTTTGCATCTTTAACTAGCTTTTTACCTACTGCTACTTTAGAAGAAAATATAGAAAATATGCAAGAAGCTATAAAAAGTATATGTACAGGTCAAGTTACTTTTGCCGTTAGAGAAACAAAATTAGATAATTTTGATATAAAAGAAAATGATATTTTATGTATGCTTGAAGGTAAAATTAACAATGTGTCTAAAAATATACAAGATGGTACAAAAGAGCTTATAGATGCTATGATACAAAAAATTGAAGATCCTAGCATTATAACTATATATTTTGGTGAAGATATAGAAGAGGAAAAAACTAACGATTTAGAAAATTATATTAGCCAAAAATATGATTATTTAGATATTGAGATTATATATGGTGGCCAACCTTTATATTACTATGTAATATCTGTTGAATAATTTTTCAACTATTGGGGTTTAAAGAAAAAAGCAAGGTTTAACATATATCTAATATCCCCCTACTGTTTATTATATAACTATTTTAAAAATTAGGCTATAGACTTTGTCTATAGCCTATTATAACTACTCTAATATTTATTATTAAGCCTACAAATTTAAGGAGGATAAAAATGTTATTATCTGATAATATTATAAACATAAAAAATATAGGTGAAGAACGTTCTAAAAAATTACAAAAATTAGGTATATATACAATAAATGATCTTATAGAATATTTTCCCAGAGATTATGATGACAGAAGCAATGTATGCAATATAAAAGATGTTAATATTAATGAAATAAATACAGTAAAAGGAAAAGTTATAACAAAGCCAGAAACAACTAGAATAAAACATTTATCTATTACAAAAATTCGTATAGATGACGGCACAGGCTTTTTAGAAATTTTATGGTTTAACCAACCTTATTTAAAAAATAGCATAAAATATAAATCAAATTATATATTTACAGGAAAGGTTGTAGAAAAATATGGTAGAATACAAATGGAAGCACCTGACTATGAAATAATAGATGAAAAAGAGCTTTTATCTAATGGGCGTATCGTTCCTATATATGCCTCTACATATAAATTTCCACAAAAGCTTTTTAGAGAAGTGATTAACCAAACTTTAAATAATGTTAAAGAACAAATAGAAGAATTTTTGCCAAATGAAATATTAAAACAAAATAATCTTTGCTCAAGAAAATTTGCAATAGAAAATATACATTTTCCTGAAGATAACAATAGCTTTTTTATGGCAAGATATAGGCTTGTTTTTGAAGAATTATTTTTATTACAAATAAAACTTTTGCAAATAAAAGGTATATTAGAGCATAAAAAGTGTAATATAATTATAAAAGATATAAATATTAACCCTATATTAAATATTTTGCCTTTTAATCTTACAGATGCCCAAAACAGCGTATTAAAAGATATAATTAACGATTTAAATCAAAATAAAGCTATGAATAGGCTTATTCAAGGAGATGTAGGCTCTGGTAAAACTGTTATAGCACAAATACTTGCATATATAACTGTTACTAATGGCTATCAAGCAGCTATAATGGCACCTACAGATGTTTTAGCTAGCCAACATTTTGAAAGTTTTAAAAAAATTTTTGATAAATTAAATATAAAATGTGTTTTTTTATCTGGCAACCAAAAAGCTAAAGAAAAAAGAGAAAACTATGCTCTCATACAATCTGGTGAAGCTAAAATTATAATAGGCACTCACGCTATTATACAAGATAAAGTTATATTTAAAAATTTAGGCACAGTTATAATAGATGAGCAACATAGATTTGGCGTTAAACAACGAGAAATTTTATCTAAAAAAGGCCAAAACCCTCATACCCTTGTTATGACAGCAACACCTATCCCTAGAACACTTGCTCTCATTTTATATAGCGATTTAGATATATCTATTATAGATAAATTGCCACCAGGTAGGCAAAAGATAGATACTATTTATGTAAACTCTACATATTACCCTAGAATATATAATTTTATTAAAAAAAATGCTGACGAAAAAAAACAATCTTATATTATATGTCCTATGATAGAAGAAAATGAAAAAACCGAGTTAAAAGCCGTATTATCTTATACAGAAAAATTAAAAAATGAAATTTTTACAAATTATAGTGTAGAATGTATTCATGGAAAAATGAAAAATACCGAAAAACAAAATATAATGGATAAATTTTATAAAGGAGAAATAGACATTTTAATATCTACAACAGTTATTGAAGTTGGTATAAATGTGTCTAACGCTACAATAATGATTATAGAAAATGCCGAAAGGTTTGGTATATCTCAGTTACATCAGCTTAGAGGGCGTGTTGGCCGTGGTAGTGAAAAATCTTACTGTGTGTTAGTTAGCGATAGCAAAAATAACCAATCTAAACAACGCTTACAAACTATGGTTAAATATAGTGATGGTTTTATATTAAGCGAAAAAGATTTGGAGCTTAGAGGCACTGGCGACTTTTTTGGAACTAAACAGCATGGTGTCCCCGATATGAAAATAGCAAATTTATATAAAGATATACAAATATTAAAACAAGTTCAAAAAGTTTCTATGCAATTATATAAAAAAGATCCTTTGCTTTTAAATGATGAAAATAAGCTTTTAAAAGCAAAAATTAACCAATTTTTTAATGATATTGATAATACTGTATCCTTATAGTAATATTACCATAAATTACTATTTATTATATTGTATTTTTTTGTCTATTTTTTATAAAAATTGTATATATTTTTATAAATTTTTCCTTTACTAACATATAAAAATTAGTTATAATTAAAAAGAATAAATTAGCTATTATTTATAACTAATTTATATTATTAACTATTGAAAGGGAATTACATATGAGAATTATTTCTGGTTCTGCTAGAGGCCTTAAGCTTAAAGCTCCAGATGGTTTAAACACTAGGCCTACCGCAGATAGAATAAAAGAATCTTTATTTAATATAATTGCTCCATATTTATATGATTGTTCTTTTTTAGATTTATTTAGTGGTAGCGGTGCAATTGGTATAGAGGCTCTATCTAGAGGTGCTAAAGATGCTACCTTTGTAGATTTTGATAAAAATAGTATAAATATAATAAAACAAAATATAAAATTAGCCAAATTTGAAGAAAAATCTAATATATATAATATAGATGTTTTACACACTATAGATTTACTATCTAACAATGGTAAAAAATTTGATATAATATTTTTAGATCCCCCTTACGATAAAGGGCTATTAATACCTGCTTTAAAAAAAATAGAAGATAAAAATTTACTAAAAGATGATGGCTTTATTATTTGTGAGCAACATATAAATGAACCAGAAATTATTTTGGATAAATTATGTACATATAGAATAAAAAAATATAAAATTACAAAAATGGTTTTTTTAGAATATAAAAACTAACAAGGAGGTTATCTTTTGAAAGCGGTTTATCCTGGTAGCTTTGATCCGCCTACTAATGGACATTTAGATATAATAACAAGAGCTAGCAAATTGGTTGATACGCTTATTGTAGCAGTTTTAAATAATCCATCAAAAAAGCCTATGTTTTCTACCGAAGAAAAAATAGAAATGTTGCAGGCTCTCACTAAAGATATGCATAATGTAAAAGTGGCTAGCTTTTCTGGCCTATTAGTAGATTTTTGCAAAGAAACAGATTGTCAAATAATAATAAGAGGCTTAAGAGCTTTAACAGATTTTGAATATGAATTTCAAATAGCTCTTACAAATAAAACTATGAATAAAAATATAGAAACGCTTTTTATGCCAACAGATACCCAAAACCTTTGGTTAAGCTCTAGCGTTGTAAAAGAAATTGCTACTTTTGGTGGAAAATATGATGAAATGGTTCCTAAAATTGTAAAAGATAGATTAGAAAAAAAAGTTAATAAAGGAGAGTGTTAGTATGCAAGAATATGCTAAAGTAGATGATTTAATAGACGAACTATTTACTTTAATTAGCGAAAGTAAAAGTGGTAGTCTTTTTGGTGGTAGAGGCATAGATAAAGATGAAGCCTTTAACATTTTAGAAGATATTAGATACAATTTACCTAGAGAACTAAAAGAAGCTAAAAAAATTATTGATAATGCTGATAAAATTTTACAAGATGCTAACCTAGAGGCAAACAAAATAATAAAAATGGCAGAAGAAGAAGCACAAGCTATGGTTAGTGAGCATAACATAACAAAGCTAGCTAAAATGATGGAAGAAAATAAAAGAAAAGAAATGAAAGAATATGTTACAGAAATGAGAGACGGTGCTATAAATTATGCTGATAGTTGCCTTTTAGATGTAGAAAAAATACTTCAAGATTCTTTAAACGAAATAAACTATATAACGAAAAATATGGAAGAAAGACTCTCCCAAGAGTTAGAGCGTGTTTATAAAAATAGACAAGAGATAAAAATGGAAGATTTATATAATAATTAAAATAATAACTAAAAATAGGAGCTTTGAAGAATAAAAAATGAGCAAATATACTAAAAACAACAAAAAACTAGCACATATAGTTACTATAGTATCTGTAATAATATCATCAATATTACAAACCTTTGTAATACAAGCTTTTATCCAACCTGCTGGTTTACTTTCAAGTGGGTTTACAGGTATAGCATTATTAATAGATAAAATATCTACGTCATTTTTTGGCCACTCTATATCTATTTCTTTTTTATTAATAGCTTTAAATTTACCTGTAGCTCTTTTATGTTATAAAGCTATTAGCAAACGTTTTGTATTTTACTCTTTGTTACAAGTATTTTTAAACAGTACCTTTTTAAAAATTTTTAATTTTGAAGCTTTTTTTAGCACAAATGATGATATATTAAACGTTATATTTGGTGGCTTTTTATATGGTATATCTATCGTATTAGCTTTAAAAGGGCGTGCATCTACAGGTGGTACAGACTTTATAGCTTTATATGTATCTAATAAAAAAGGTAAATCTATTTGGAATTATGTATTTATATTTAATGTAATACTTTTATGTATATTCGGTGTTTTATTTGGTTGGACTGAAGCTGGCTACTCTATATTATTTCAGTATGTTTCAACTAGAACAATATCTACATTCCATCAAAGATATGTTCGTGTTACATTACAAATGACAACATCTAAACCAAAAGAAGTTATAGACTGTTATATAAAAAATTTTAGACACGGCTTATCCTGTATAGATGGTATTGGTGGATATAGCAAAAAAAATGTTACTGTAATACACACTGTTGTATCTTCTTATGAAGTGCCTGATATTGTAGAAACTATGAAAATTGTCGATCCATATATAATAATAAATAGTTTTAAAACTGAAGAGTTTTATGGAAGATTTTATCAAGCTCCGATAGATTAATGATTATTTTTAAAAATATTGGTGTTTAATTTAAAATACAAACTATTAGCTTATTAATTACTAACATTTATTATACAAACTAAAAAAGTAAGTAGAGATTTTATATTTCTACTTACTTTTTTATCTTTTTTAATTTTTTGAGCTTAAAATGAAAATTTTAAAATGATTATTCTTCATCATCTAAAAGCTCAAGCTCTAAAGCATCTTCTTCGTTAAAGTCTGCTTTAAATTCTGTATCTTCTATAGCTATTTCTGCTTCTTCATCGTTAATAGGTTTAGCCTCTGTATTAGCTATACTTTCTTTTATTTCATCTAGCTCAGGCATTTCATAATGTTTTCTAACAGCATTTTCTATAGTTCTTAATAAATGTGGATTTTCTAAAAGAAATTTTTTAGCATTTTCTCTACCTTGGCCTAATCTAGTTTCTTCATAAGAATACCAAGCACCACCTTTAGTTACTATACCAAGCTCTGCACCTAAATCTAAAACGTCTCCTACGTGAGATATACCTTGTCCATAAATAATATCAAATTCTGCCGTTTTAAAAGGTGGAGCTATTTTATTTTTAGCAATTTTTGCTTTAGTTCTAGCTCCTATTATATCTGTACCGCTTTTTATAACGTCTCCTTTTCTTATATCTATTCTAACGCTGGCATAAAATTTTAATGCACGGCCGCCTGTTGTAGTTTCTGGGCTACCATAAGTTATACCTATTTTTTCTCTAAGCTGATTGATAAATACAACAATACATTTACTTTTAGCCGTAATAGCCGTAAGCTTTCTAAGAGCTTGGCTCATTAACCTAGCTTGAACACCCATATGAGAATCGCCCATTTCTCCATCTATTTCAGATTTTGGAACTAAAGCCGCTACTGAGTCTACAATAATAATATCTATAGCACCAGAACGAACCATAGTTTCTGTAATATCAAGGGCTTGCTCTCCATCATCAGGTTGAGATATATAAAGTTCATCTATATTAACACCTATTTTTTGAGCATAAACAGGATCTAGAGCGTGTTCTGCATCTACAAACCCTGCTATACCACCTGCTTTTTGCACCTCTGCTACCATATGTAGAGCCACAGTAGTTTTACCACTAGATTCTGGCCCAAAAATTTCTATAATTCTACCTTTTGGCACACCACCTGCCCCAAGAGCAACATCTAAACTTAAAGAACCTGTTGGTATAACCTCAACAGTTTTATTAGTAGTTTCTCCTAGTTTCATAACTGCTCCTTTACCAAATTGTTTTTCAATTTGGGCAAGTGCATTTTTTAGAGCAGTTTCTTTCCCTTTAGCTATATTATCCATAACACTATCTTTAGATTTTTTATCTGCCATTTTTAATCTCCTTTTTATATTAATTTTAACAAATTGCTAAAACATATATGAACTGTTTTTTCTCTTATTTTTTGTCTATCGCCTGTTAGCATAAGCTTTTTACAAAATGTTTCTTTCCCTTTTATAGATATAGCTATATATACAAGGCCTACTGGTTTTTCATCTGTTCCCCCTGTTGGGCCTGCTATACCTGTTGTAGATATACCTATATGGCTATTACATTTTTCTCTTATACCTTCTGCCATTTGTATAGCTATTTTTTCACTAACCGCACCATATTTTTGTAAATCGCCTTCACATACGTTAAGCTCATATATTTTACTATCATTAGAATATGATATAACACCGTTTAAAAAAACTTTAGATGCAGAAGGTACATTTATTATAGTAGATGCTAAAAGGCCTCCTGTGCAAGATTCTGCCGTACATATTGTCATATTATTTTTTATAAGCTTTTTAACTATTACATCTTGTAAAGTTTGTTCATCTTCTCCATATATATATTCATCAAAAATATTATATAGCTTATCAACTGTAGGTTTTAAAATTTTATTAGCCTCTTCTTTTGTTTTACCGCTAGCGGTAACTCTAAATCTTACCTCATTGTTACCTGCATAAGGGGCTATTGTTGGGTTTGTAGAAGAAAGCATCAAATCTTTTATCATTTCAGATGCGTTGCTTTCTCCTATACCACATAAATTAAGGTTTTTAGATAATAAAACTTTGTTAGTATATTTTTGTAAAATGGGCTTAACCTGTTTGTTAAACATAGGTAAACATTCGGAAGGTGGTCCAGGAAGTATAACTGCTATTTTATTATCTTTTTCTATAATACAACCAGATGCGGTGCCATTTTCATTTACCAAAACGATAGATCCTTCTGGCATATCTGCCTGTTTTAAATTAGATTTAGGCATATATTCTTCTTTATAATAAGATTTTAAATTTTCTAAGCTTTCTTTATGTGTTATTAATTTTTTATTAAAATATTTAGCAAAAGTTTCTTTTGTTAAATCATCATCTGTAGGTCCAAGTCCACCTGTAGATATAATTATGTCTGCCCTTTTATAAGCAATATTTATAGCATCTAAAAGCCTTTTTTCATTATCTCCTATAGATGTTTTATAAAAAACATCTATGCCCATACTAGCTAATTCATATGCTATATGTTTTGAGTTTGTATCTACTATCTCACCTAATAATATTTCTGTACCAATAGAAAAAATTTCTGCTTTCATAAAGACACCTCTTTTTAATGTTAAATATAATAATTATTTTAACCTTTTAACATTTTTTTAAACTCATCTAATAAAACTGGCTTGCTAAAATAATAACCTTGTAAATAGTCTATATTAATCTCGCCCATTATATCAAATTGTTCTTTTGTTTCTACACCTTCTATTACGACCTTCATATTTAATAAATGTGCTAGCTCTTTTATTTGGTTTATAATATCAAAATCTAACTTTTGGTTTTTCTTTAAAAATGTTCTATCAATTTTTAATATATCTAATTTATATGTTCTTAAATAATTAAAAGATGAATAACCTGTTCCAAAGTCATCTAAAGCTATTTGAATGCCAAGTTCTCTAATTTTATTAATATTTTCTAAAATATATTGCTTTTTATCTAATAAAACATTTTCTGTTATTTCAAAACATATTAGCTTATAATCTAAATTATATCTATCTATAATGTTTTTTACATTAGATACAAAATCTTTTAACATTAGTTGTAAAGGCGATATATTAATAGTTATTTGTATATTATTTTTTTCTAATTGTGCTTCTCTTATATCTTCACATACTTTTTCTATTATCCAATAACCAACTGGCACTATTTGCCTTGTTTCTTCCAAATGTTTAATAAATTTGTCAGGTGGAACAAAACCAAGGTTTTTATTGTTCCAACGAATCAAAGTTTCTGCTTTTAAAATATTTTTATTTTTATCTACTATAGGTTGATAATTTAAATAAAACTCATTATTTTTTAAAGCCATTTTTAGCTCTTTTTTTATTTTTTCGCTATATAATAAGCTTTCATACATAGTTTCATCAAAAAAAGCTATCCTTCTATTAACAAAATTTTTCTTGTTAACATACATCATAAAATCACTTTTATCTATTAGCTCTTCAAAGCTACTGGCATCTTTAGGGTATACAGAAACACCAGCAGAAAAGCCTATATCTGTTGTAAGCTCCTCGTTTATTTTAATAGGGTTTATAAAAGCTTTTACTAAATTTTCTTCATAAAAATCAACTAGTTCTTTATTATCTATGTAATTTTTATAAATAATTATAAATTCATCTCCAGAATATCTAGTCATAATGCCTCTTTCACCTATTAATTGGCTTACCATATCGCTAAATTTTATTAAATATTCATCACCTACGCTATGGCCAAAAACATCATTTATATATTTAAATTTATTAAGATCTATAAAAATAAGGGCAAATGATTCATTATTATTAATAAGGTCTTGACAAACATATTCTAATTTTTTTCTATTAGGTAATCCTGTCAGTTCGTCATAATATATAAGCTCTTGTATTTTATCATCAAAAGATTTATTAAGGGTATCTGCTAATATTTCTAGCTGTTTAAATTCATTTTTACCTTCTACAAAATAGCTATTATTATTTAATTTATCTAAAATAGATTTTAATTTATTAATAGACATTAAGGCAGAGCTAAAACAAACTCTAATAGCTATAAATAAAAGTATTGATACAAATATACCTACACATAGTAAAACAAATCTCATTTTTTGTAAAGAAGTTTCTGTTACAGCTCCATTTAATAGTGAAGATTTATCAAATTTAAAAACCAAATATTCTCCATTATTTAATATATCTTTGTTTACATATATGCTATAATCTTTATTTTCTTTTCTAAGCTTAGCTATATCTGTATCTTCTGGATATATTGCTGTTTTTAAAACCCCCGCATAAAAAGAATTATCTATATAACGCAATAAATCTTCTACATATATATCTAAAATAGCTGTGCCTATAGGTCTAAAATATTTTGTTACGTCTTCATCATCATATATAAGAGATACTATAGATATTGTTTCTTTACCTGTCATATAATCTCTATGTTTATGAGTAAGCTTAGAGTTTTTATTATGTGATGTGAAAAAGTTTTTATCATACCAAGGCCTTAATGTTATATTAAAATCTTTTGTTTCTCTACCTTTAGCAAATAAATGTTTATTAGCTAAATCTACTATATTTATAGAATCGACAAAGCTTATCGTACTAAGAACCTTTTCTATATCTTTAACCTCATCTAAAACTTGCTCTTTTTTTATCGTTGTATTCTCATAATCTTCTCTACTTTGTTTTAAATATTCTATTATAACTCCATTTTCTGCTAAATACTCATTAGATAATTTTAATAATAATATATCATTTTTTACTTTTTCAGATATTTGTTTATAATATACATCAAAAACTAAATTCATATTAGAATGAAGTATATAATCTATCATAATGCTACAAAAAAAATAAAATATTAATGTAAAACTAACAGAAACTAAAGCTAACTTTAGATATGTTCTATTAAAAACACCCATATAATTATGCTTCCCCTTTAATTTATAAAAACATTAACTACCCTTTTAAAATATCTTTATTTTTTATAACATATTCTATTAAAGAATATATTGTTAAAAATACTGATATAGCTATTAAGCCATAGCTTATATATGTAAATATAATATTATTAATATTTAATAATAAAAATATTATCATAAACATTTGAAAAATAGTTTTTAGCTTGCCAGATTTACCTGCTGCTATAACAACATTTTTTTCCATAGCTATAGTTCTAAACCCTGTCATAAAAAATTCTCTAGCTATTATTAATATAACAACCCAAGCATCTAATGGCACTATAGCATCTGGCATAGCTATTAAAGCTATCATAGTAGATGTAACTAAAAGTTTATCTGCAAGCGGATCCATAAATTTTCCAAAATTTGTTATAAGATTATATTTTCTTGCTATATATCCATCTAAAGCATCTGTTAAAGATGCAGTAATAAATATAGCTGTTGCTATATATCTTCTTATTTGTATATCTAACGGTATAATATCAAATAATATAAAAATTAATAAAAATGGTATTAATATTATTCTAAATACCGTTAATTTGTTAGGTAAATTCATTTTATCCCCCTCCTAGATCTAATGATTTTATATATTTGTTATAATATTATTTCCCCTATGAGATCATATTCATAGGCATCTGTTATTTTTATATTATAAAAATCTCCTGCTATAAGATCCATATTTTGTGGAGCTTTAAAAAATACAAAACCATCTATTTCATAACAATCTCTATAGCTTCTACTACAATAAACATTATCTTCACCTTCTATTTTGCCTTCTACAATAACCTCTAACGTTTTACCTATAAAGTTTCTGCATATATCTGAAGATATATCTTTTTGTAACAACATTAACTTTTCTTTTCTTTCTTCTTTAACATCTTCATCTATTTGGTTGTCCATACTATAGGCAGGTGTTCCCTCTTCTCTAGAATATGTAAATATACCAAGCCTATCAAATTTCATTTTTTCTGTAAATTCATAAAGATTATTAAAAGCTTCTTCTGTTTCGTTAGGAAACCCAACTATAAATGTAGTTCTTATACATATATCTGGCATTTTAGCTCTCAATTTGCCTATAGTTTCTTCAAGCTTAGCTCTTGTGCTTCTTCTGCCCATAAGCTTTAATATTTTATCATCTGCGTGTTGTATAGGCATATCTATATATTTACAAACCTTTTCATTATTAGCCATTTCTTCTATAAGCTCATCATCTATATGCTCAGGGTAACAATATAAAATCCTTAACCATTTTATACCTTCTATCTCAGATAATCTTCTTAAAAGCTCTGGCAATTTTTTTTCACCATATAAATCTGTACCATATAAAGAAGAATCTTGCGCAACAAGTATAATTTCTTTAATATCTTGGCTAGCTAAAAGCTTAGCCTCTTCTAAAAGACTTTCTATAGTACGGCTTCTAAATTTACCTCTTATAGATGGTATAGTACAATATGTACATCTTTTATCACAACCTTCTGCTATTTTAAGATAAGCAAAACCACCTGTTGTAGTAACTATTCTTTTGAGAGAATTTTTTTCATCTAAAGGTTTATTATTATCTGTTATAAGCTGCACTTTTTTGTGCCCTTTCAATATATCTTTTATAACGTTACCTATATTTTCAAAATCTCCTGTGCCTACTACCGCATCTACCTCAGGTAAAGATTCAAAAATTTCTTCCTTATAACGTTGTGCCATACAACCTGTAACTATTATTCCTTTACAATTACCTGTTTGTTTATAATCTGCAACTCTTAGTATATTTTCTATACCTTCTTCGCTTGCATCAATTTTAAAGCCACAGCTATTTATTATAATTATATCTGCTGTTTCTTCTTGCTCTGTAACTATATATCCTTCTTCTTTTATAAGCCCAAGCATTATTTCACTATCCATGAGGTTTTTATCACAACCTAAAGAAACAAATGCTATTTTTACTTTATTATCCAATTTAATCCTCCTATACATTCATATTATTTTGTATTTTATATGCTATTAAACAATTTTTCATAAGCATAGTTATTGTCATAGGCCCAACGCCACCTGGAACAGGTGTAATAAGGCTAGCCTTTTGGCTACAACTAAAATCTATATCACCACATAGTTTATCATTATCTCTATTCATACCTACATCTATAAGTATAGCTCCTTCTTTTATCATATGAGGCTTTAAAAAATTAGCAACACCTATAGCTACTATAATAATATCTGCTTGTTTTGTTAAATATTCTAAATTTTTTGTTTTTGTATGAGCTGTTGTAACTGTTGCATCTTCGTTTAAAAGCATCATAGATAATGGCTTACCTACAATATTACTCCTACCTATAACAAGGGCATTTTTACCTTTTATATCTACATTATATCTTTTTAAAAGCTCTATACAACCAGCTGGCGTGCAAGATTTTAACATAGAATTATTTGTAGATAACATACCTATATTATATGGATGAAAACCATCTACATCTTTTAAAGGGTTTATTTTTAAAAGTATGTTTTTTTCGTTTATATGATTTGGTAAAGGTAACTGAACTAATATACCGTTTACATTATCATCATTATTTAATTTTTCTATTAAAGTTAAAAGATCTTGCTCTGTTATATTTGTATCTAAAAAATATGTATCACTTTTTATACCTACATATTCACAAGCTTTATTTTTATTTTTTACATATACGTGGCTTGCATAATCATCACCAACTATAACAACGGCAAGACAAGGCTTTTTACCTTGTAAATCTTCTATATTTTTTTTAATTTCATCTTTAATAATTTTAGCTATTTCTGTACCATTTATTATATTATTCATATTTTACCTTTCTATTTTTATAAAATTTTTTAATAGCTTAATTTATTATATAATTAATAATATTCTTTGTCAAATAAATTAAATATACTTTTATATTTATTAGATATTTACATTTTGTAATAAATATTTTAATAAATTTACAAAGTAAAAAGGTTAAAATAATGAGCAATTTACATAAATATAGTTATATAATAAATATTTATAAATATGAAAAATAGGCAGGATTAAATATATTTAAACCTTGCCTTTTTAATTAAACTACAACAATTTAAAAACCAATTTATAACAGATATTAACTATTATAAATTGGTTCAATATAAATTTTAATTTATACAAAAAGTTATTAAAATCTCTTATTTTTCAAAAATAACTTTATCACCTTTAATTGTTTTTAAAACATTTATTGTTTTTAATAATTTTTTATCTATCTCTAAAGGATTTTTATCTAAAATTACAAAATCGGCAACTTTGCCTTCTTTGATAGATCCTTTTATATCTTCTTCAAAATATTGATATGCACCGTTAATAGTTACTGCTCTTAAAGCTTCTAACGGTGTTAAACGTTCATCTTCACCTAAAACTCTTCCGCTCTCTGTTTCTCTGTTTACCGCATTATGAATAGCTAAAACTTGATTAGGCATTTTTACTGGTGCATCTTGATGGACTGTATAATTCATACCTCTTTTTAAAGCAGATTTTACTGGGCTAATATGTTTTGATTTTTCTGGTCCTAAAATGGAACTATAATAATAATCTCCCCAATACCAAATATGATCTAAGAAAAATGTTGGTATAATGCCTAATTGTTTCATCTCATCTAATTGATCTTTACGAACAGTTTGTGCATGTACCATAACAGGACGTAAATCTGTTTTATTTCCACTTTGTTCTAATGCCTTACGATAACAACGTATATATTGGTCTGCTGCTGCATCTCCATTACAATGAACATTTACTTGAATATTATTATCAATTAATGTTTTAAAATAATTTGTTACCTCATCATCTTCTTGTGTTCCATATCCACAATAATCTGCTGGTTGACCTTCAGGAGCTTCATAATATGGTTCTGTTAGCCAAGCTGTTTTACCTTGTGGAGAACCATCTAGCCAAGTTTTACCCCCTAACAATTTATAATGGTTAATATATTCTCTTTTTGGTGTTTTTTCATTTTTTAATAATTTCATTGTTGTCTGTTGTACCGCAAAGCCAACAATATCTAAAAATAACATCCCTTTTTTTGATGCCTCTTGTAACAATTTATTAATACTTTCATCTACGCTTGCATCTTGACAAGTTGTTATACCAAAGCTTGCATAAAGCTCTTGTGCTTTATATATACAATTTAACATAGTTTGTGGAGAAGGTTCTGGTATACATTTACGTTTTTCTGGATCTAAACAAGCATTTTCTTCTAATATACCATTTGGCTCTTTTGTTCCATCTATTGTTCTAACAACACCACCCTCTGGCACAGTATAATCTTCTCCCACATATCCAAATTTTTCTAAAGCTTTAGAATTTGCAACAGCTAAATGACCAGAAGCATGACTAATAAAAACAGCAAAATCTTTTGTAACTTCATCTAAATCAAATTTTGTTGGGTGTTCTTCATTTTTAAATTTTGTATTATCATAGCCAAAGCCTATTAACCATTCCTCGGCTGATGGTTTATTTTTTTCCAAAGACTGTTTTAACATAGATTTTAGCTCTTCTATAGAGTTCGCTTCGCTTAAATTTGTAATCACAAGAGTTTCGGCTATAGCTACAATATGTCCATGAGGATCAATAAAACCTGGCAACATTGTTTTTCCTTGTAAATCTACCATTTCTGTTTGTTCATCTTTTTTAGATTGTATTTCTTCTAAAGTACCTATTTTTACAATTTTTCCATCTTCTACATATACCGCCTCTACATTTAAGTTATCCTCTTCCATAGTAATAATTGTACCATTATAATAAATTGTTTTTTTCATAATAAATCACCCTTCTATTCATAAATTTGTTAATTATATAAAGTTATAAAAAATATATAGTTTTTATTTTCCATAAATATAATTATAGTATTATAAAACTAGTTTGTCAAAAATATATTTTTATAAAAATAATATTATCTTTTATGACTACTAAATTGTAGTATACCTTTATTTTGGCATAAATATTGACGTAAATTTAAAATATGTTATAATTATTTAAAATACTAATTTTTTAGGAGATAAAAAATGTCTATTTATGAAAATTTTGCAGAGGTATATGATACTTTTATGGAAAATATACCTTATGACCAATGGCTTGTATATATAGAAAAAATATGGCAAAAATTTAATCTAAAACCACATCTAATAGCAGATTTAGGTTGTGGTACAGGAAATATAACTATACCTCTTGCTAAAAAAGGCTATGAGCTAATAGGTATAGATGCTTCTTACCAAATGCTTTCAAAAGCTAGAGAAAAATCTATAAAAGAAAATGTTAACATATTATATTTAGAGCAAGATATGAGAGATTTTGAGCTATATGGCACAGTAGATTGTATAATTAGTATGTGTGATAGCATAAACTATATACTAGAAGAAAGTGAGCTTTTACAAGTTTTTAAATGGGTAAATAACTATTTAGAGCCTAAAGGCCTTTTTATTTTTGATATAAACACAATATATAAATTTGAAAATATTTTAGGTGATAATAGCTTTTCTCAAACTAATGAAAACTCGGCATATACATTAGAAAACTATTTTGATAACAATGAAATGATAAATGAGTTTTACACAAACTTTTTTATAGAAGATGAAAAAACAGGTCTTTATCATAGATTTGAAGAAATTCATTATGAAAAAGCCTATTCAATAGAAAAAATAAAAGAGCTTATAAAAAAATCTGGTTTAAATCTTTTAGGGGTTTATGATGAGCTTACTTTTGATGAACCTAAAGAAGATAGCCAAAGGGTATTTTTTGTAGCTTGTGAAAATGGTAAATAAAAATTAATTATTTTAAATTTTACACCCTAAAAATTTTAAATACAAAGGAGATAAAAATGGACTATATTTTAAGAGCAACTGCTGGAGAAGGCAGCGTTAGAATATTTATAGCTAATACTAGAGAAACGGTGCAACAAGCATTTTTACATCATAAAACATCACCTGTTATGTCTGCCGCTTTAGGTAGAGCATTAACTGCCTCATCTATTATGGGGAGTATGTTAAAATCTGATAATGATTTAATAACTATAAGAATAAACGGAGATGGGCCAGGAAAAGGCTTAATAGTTACAGGAGATAATAAAGCAAGAGTTAAAGGTTACCCTTTTAACCCTATTGTAGATATACCTTTAAAACCTAATGGTAAACTAGATGTACAAGCTGCTTTAGGTGAAGGTAGTCTTACTATTATAAAAGATATGGGGCTTAAAGAACCTTATGTAGGACAAATACCTCTTGTATCTGGAGAGATAGCAGAAGATTTAACTTATTATTTTGCAAAATCTGAACAAACGCCTTCTGCCGTTAGCCTTGGCGTATTAGTAGATAGAGATTACTCTATTAAACAAGCAGGTGGCTTTATAATACAAGTTATGCCTGATGCTGATGAGAATATAATTAATAGCCTAGAAAATAAACTTGCAACAATGAAATCCTTTACTACTCTTTTAGAAGAAGGCAACACAATAGAAGATATTTTAGATATGCTATTAGATGAATTTGGTGTTAATATTCTTGATAAAATACCTACTGAATTTTATTGTAATTGCTCTAAAGAGCGTGTAGAAAAAGCTCTAATAAGCATAGGTAAAGAAGAATTAAAAAATATAATTGAAGAAGACAAAAAAGCAACATTACATTGCCATTTTTGTAATAAAGATTACAATTTTAATGAACAAGATTTAATAAACCTTTTAAATGAATGTAGTAAATAATACAAAAAAGCTATAGACATAAAGTCTATAGCCTTTTTTATATTATATATATTGACATTTAACATTTTATTTAAACTAAATAAAAATATTTATTTTTTACTTGCTTTTTTTCTAAGGTTAGAATCTAATATTTTCTTTCTTATTCTAAGATTTTCTGGTGTAACTTCTACAAGCTCATCATCTGTAATAAACTCGATACATTTTTCTAAGCTCATATTTATAGGCGGAGTTAATTTTAGTGCATCATCTGCACCAGATGAACGAGTATTAGTAAGCTGTTTTCTTTTACAAACATTTACTTCCATATCTCCGCTTCTAGCATTTCTACCAACAACCATACCCGAATATACTTTTGTAGCAGGGCCTATAAATAAATCTCCTCTTTCTTGTGCATTATAAAGGCCATATGTTACTGCTTCTCCAGATTCAAAAGCAACTAAAGAGCCTTGCGGACGGCTTACTATCTCACCTTTATAAGGTTCATAATCATTAAATATTGTATTTAATATACCATTACCTTTAGTATCTGTCAAAAATTCACTTCTATAACCGATTAAACCTCTAGCAGGTATATTAAATTCTAGCCTTGTATATCCACCTTTAGATGGTACCATATTTATCATTTCGCCTTTTCTTGTGCCTAGCTTTTCTATAACATTACCTACAAACTCTTCTGGTACGTCTATTGTAGCTATCTCCATAGGCTCATAACGGCTACCGTCTACATCTTTAAATAATACCTCAGGGCGTGATACTTGAAATTCATACCCTTCTCTACGCATAGTTTCTATTAATATAGATAAATGAAGCTCACCACGACCACTAACTTTAAATGAATCTGCACTTTCTGTATCTTCAACTCTAAGGCTTACATCTGTATTTAACTCTTTTTGTAATCTATCTCTTAAATGTCTGCTTGTAACAAATTTACCTTCCATACCAGCAAATGGACTATCATTTACAGAAAAAGTCATAGCTATTGTAGGTTCAGAAATTTTGTTAACCTCTATAGGTTGTGGATTTTCTATACAAGCAATAGTATCTCCTATTTGTATATCAGGTATACCGCTAACAGCTACTATAGAGCCAACTGTTGCTGACTTTACCTCTACCCTTTCAAGCCCTTCATATTCGTAAAGTTTATTTACTTTCACTTTATAATTTTTATCTGGATCGTTATAGTTTACAACACAAGCATCTTGATTTACTCTTATAGTTCCATTTTCTACCTTACCTATACCTATTCTACCTACATAGTCATTATAATCGATAGTGGTAACAAGCATTTGAACACCTGCTTCCATATCTCCAACTGGTGCTGGTATATAATCTATTATCGTATCGAAAAGGCATTTCATATCAGTAGCTTCCATAGCTTTATCTGCCTCCATAGATGCTTTACCTGCCTTTGCCGAAGCAAAAACAAAAGGTGCATCTAATTGTTCATCTGTTGCATCTAATTCTATAAAAAGCTCTAATATTTCATCTACCACCTCATCTGGTCTGGCCTCTGGCTTATCTATTTTATTAACGCATACAACAACAGGTAGCTTTAAAGATAAAGCATTTTTTAAAACAAACTTTGTTTGAGGCATAGCACCTTCATAGGCATCTACAACAAGTACAACACCATCTACCATTTTTAAAACACGCTCAACCTCACCACCAAAATCTGCATGTCCTGGTGTATCTACAATATTAATTTTTTTATCTTCATAATATACAGAAGTATTTTTAGAAAGAATTGTGATACCTCTTTCTCTTTCTATATCACCAGAGTCCATCACTCTTTCTCTAATAACTTGGTTAGACCTAAAAGTACCACTTTGTTTTAAAAGCTCATCAACAAGTGTCGTTTTACCGTGGTCTACGTGTGCTATAATAGCAATATTTCTTACATCTTCTCGTTTATTCACAATATTTTCCTACTCTCTAATAAAATTTTAAATATAGTCAAGTTATTTTAACATAAAAAAAATATATTTTCAAGATATATAAAAAGTTATATAATAAATATTAATAATAATTCTCATAATAAAATGTTTAAATAACATTATAAATTAATAAAGCAACTAAATCTAGCTTTTATTTATACAATAATAAAAAAGCCATATAATATGGCTTTGAATTAAAATAGTTGCGGGAGCCGGATTTGAACCGACGACCTTCGGGTTATGAGCCCGACGAGCTACCAGGCTGCTCCATCCCGCGTCATTAAATTATTTATATTTTGATTTTTAGTGAAAAAAGTGGGTGGAGAAGGATTCGAACCTTCGAAAGACTAGCTAACAGATTTACAGTCTGCCCCCTTTGGCCACTCGGGAATCCACCCTTGTTTGATAAAATTATAAGCCGATGAAGGGACTCGAACCCCCAACCTGCTGATTACAAGTCAGCTGCT
>CAMMIW010000007.1 GCA_946497035.1 uncultured Eubacteriaceae bacterium
GTTGTGCAGATTCTGTAACAGGTATAGCCTTTACAACAGTAGATGAACTTATTAAACATATGGAAAATAATCCATTATAATAGTAAAATGAAGGTTAATAAATAATATTAACCTTCATTTTTTATATTTAATTATCTTTGTCGTCTGAATCATTTTTGTCGTTTTTGTCGTCTGAATCGTTTTTGTCGTCTGAATCATTTTTGTCGTCTAAATCATTTTTGTCATTTACATCATCATCTATTAATATAGCTGTTTTTGTATTGGAATCCCAATCTACATCTAAATCAAAAGCTTCGCCTAGAACTCTAAAAGGAACAAAAGTTCTACCATCTTTTATTTCTGTTTTAGATTTATTATTTTTTACCCAAGTACCATTTTTTTTGTATCCGTTAGAGCCTACTTGAAACTCTACAACATCAGAATCTTTAGTAATTGTAATAATTTTTGTATTAGAATCAAATTTAATATTATTTTCATCTATGCCTAAAGCGGTAGATACAAATCTTAAAGGAATCATTGTACTATTAGTTCCTTGTTGTATATATGGTGCTACGTCCATTTTAGTATTTGTATTATTAACTGTTGCATTTATATTATTTATACTAATTTTTACAGTTTTTTTATTATTGTTATCTGCAAATACACTTAAAGAATTTAATAAAATATTTGCAGTTACCAATCCTAAAATAATTATTTTACCATTTTTTTTCATAAATTATACCTCCTAAAATATATGGTAAACATATACTATCATATATTAAATATAATTTAAATATAATTACAATAGCAGATATATTTGAAAATTGGTGTATAGCCCATAAAATACCATAAATTTTAAGATTATATAAGTTTATAATAAGTATTATTAAAATTTTTTATATTGTATAAATTTAATCTAAAATATTTTTGAAAAATTCTTCTGAGCTCATACCATTAGGACGGTTAAATCTACCTAAATTATAAAGAAAATCAGGGTTATTTTTATCTATAACATTTATTATTTGTGCACAATTAAATATAACAGAAAAGCCTAAATCTTTTATTATTTCTTTTGTTTCTTTTGTATATCTACCAAAAGGATATGTAAATATTTTAGAATTTGCACCTGTATAATTTAATATTTCATCTTCCAATTTCATTACATCTTTTGTTAATATATTTTTATATTGTTCTATATCTTCACCGTTATTTTTGCTACAACCTTTACGGCCTTTATCCATACTATGTAAATCGTATGTATGGTTACCTATTTCAACATAGCCACTGTCTGATAGCTCATTTACCTGTTGCCAAGTTAAATAAGAATAATTTATATTATGATCTTCATTTTTTGTATATGTATCTGTAAAAGATCCAACAATAGATAAAACTGCTTTTAAATCATATTGTTTTAACATAGGGTATATATATTCATAAAAACTTTCGTGGCCATCATCAAAAGTTATCATAATAGGGTTGTTTGGTAAAGGTGTATTATTATATACATAATCTAACAGTTGTTTAACACTTATTGTATTGTAGCCTTTTTCTTTTAAATATAACATATCTTTTTCAAATTGTTCTGGGCTAATGGTAAAATCATTTAGCCTAGCGTTACTTTTTGATATGTGGTGATACATAATAATAGGTAATTTTACATTATTAGAGGTTTCATTATAGCAAGGCTTAGCATTATTATAAAGATAGTTAAAAGAAAATATAAGGCTAAATAATAATATTATAAATATGATAATATTAATTATTAATTTTTTATATTTAAACATTTTTTACCTCCAAATCTTTTAAAAACTTTTCTATACTTTCTATTGTTTGTTTATCAAAAAAATGTTCTATTTGTTCTACCAAATGTAAGTTATCTTTATTATTTATTCTATTGAAAAATTTATATAATAAATTGTGTCTTTTTAAAAGATATTGGCCTAAACTTTTACCTTCTTCTGTTAATTTTATTTGTCTATATTTTTCTTTTTCTACTAAATTTAAGTCTTTTAATTTTTCTACCATTTTAGATACAGATGATGCATTAATATTCAACAAAGTTGCTAATTGTGTTATTTTAATATTTTCTTTGTTTGTTCTATAAATCATTTCTATGTAATCTTCCATAGCAAAAGTTATAACATTTTTTCGTTCTAAATCATAGGCTTTTTGTGTTTTAAATATAATATCAACCCCTTTTTAGTTAAATATATTAAAATATATGTTTATTATGTATAATAAAATATTTATTTTTGTAACACTTTAAAAAATTTTTCATATTATGTATAAAAGTTTCCTTAAACTAAATATATTTAAAGGGGGAGTTATTATGAACAAAACAACGTTAAATAATTTAAAAATTGGAGAAAATTGCTATATAATTAAAATATTTTTAGAAGAAAAGGCTAAACGAAGAATACAGGAGCTAGGCTTTGTAAAAGGTAGCCTTGTAAAATGTATATTAAAAAGCCCTTTTGATGATCCTACCGCTTATTTTGTAAAAGGGACTACAATAGCTCTTAGGGAAGAAATAGCACAAAATATATTAGTAGAAAGGGTATAATATGAAAGAAAATAAAATATTAACTCTTGCAGGTAATCCTAATGTTGGTAAAAGCACCGTTTTTAACGCTTTAACAGGTATGAAACAACATACAGGAAACTGGGCAGGTAAAACTGTTACTAATGCAAAAGGATATTTTAAATACGATAATCAAAATTATACTTTAATAGATATACCAGGAACTTATTCTTTAATAAGCCAATCTAAAGACGAAGAGGTAGCAAGAGATTTTATTTGTTTTAACGATACTTATAAAATAATAATAGTTTGTGATGCTACAACTTTAGAGAGAAACTTACCCCTTGTTTTACAAACTATAGAAGCCAGAAAAAATGTAGTTTTATGTGTTAATTTTCTAGATGAAGCAAAAAATAAAAATATAACAGTAAATATAGATAAATTAAGCAAAATATTAGGTATAGATGTGGTAGGTATAACTGCTATAAAAAAACAAGGTATAGAAAACCTTTTACAAACATTAAAAAATGAAAATAGTGCCACTTATAACATTAAATATAATGAGCATATAGAAAATTGTATTTTAAATTTACAAAAAATATTAAAAAATGTTAATACAAAAAATTTAGATAAAAGATTTATTTGCTTAAAATTATTAGAAAATGATGAAAAACTAATAAAAAATATAAGCCAATATATAAATATAAATTTATTAAAAGATGAAAATATAACAAATGCATTAAATGAATCTAAAGTATATTTAGATAAAAACAATATAAATATTATAGATAGTATAACAAAAGAAATATATAACAGTTGTGAAAAAATTGTAAAAGATGTAGTAAATTATAAAGATAAAAACTATTATAACAAAAATATTAAAATAGATAAATATTTAACCAGTAAATATATAGGCATACCTATTATGTTAGCTTTATTATGTTTAGTTTTTTGGATAACTATTGTAGGGGCTAATTATCCTTCAAGTATGTTGTCTAATTTGTTTTTTAGTGTAGAAAATAACTTGAGATATGGCTTACAATATATAAATTTGCCTAATTTTATAGTCAATATACTTGTAGATGGTATTTATAAAGTTGTAGCTTGGGTTATTTCTGTTATGTTACCGCCTATGGCTATATTTTTCCCTTTATTTACTATATTAGAAGATTTAGGATATTTACCACGAATAGCTTTTAATATGGATAAAATGTTTAAAAAATGTAATACTTGTGGTAAGCAAGCTTTAACTATGTGTATGGGATTTGGTTGTAACGCTTGTGCTATAACAGGTTGTAGAATAATAGATAGCCCTCGAGAAAGAATTATAGCTATTTTAACTAACAATTTTGTACCTTGTAACGGCCGTTTTCCCACATTAATATCTATTATATCAATGTTTTTTATAGGTGGTGCAATAGGATTTTATAATTCTTTTTTATCAGCAATATTTTTAATATTTATAATATTATTAGGGGTATGTATGACTTTAATAATATCTAACATTTTATCTAAAACTATATTAAAAGGTATACCTAGCAACTTTACGTTAGAGCTACCTCCCTATAGAAAACCACAAATTTTAAAAACTATAATAAGATCTATTTTTGATAGAACTTTGTTTGTTTTAGGTAGAGCTATTGTTGTATCTATACCAGCAGGTATAATAATATGGCTTATGGCCAACATAACAGTAGCAGATAAAACAATATTATTATATGTAACAGATTTTTTAAACCCTATTGGTAATATTATGGGTTTAGATGGGGTAATATTAATGGCTTTTATATTAGGTTTTCCTGCTAATGAAATAGTTTTTCCTATAATAATAATGAGTTATTTAGGTGGCAACACTCTTATGGAGATAGATAATATAAACCAATTAAAAGAGCTTTTACTATTAAATGGTTGGAGCTTAAATACAGCTATATGTATGGTTATATTTTGTATTTTTCATTGGCCTTGCTCTACAACTTGTCTTACTATTTATAAAGAAACAAAAAGCAAAAAATGGACTTTTTTATCATTTATAATACCAACATTAGTAGGAGCTACAATGTGTATTATTATAAATTTATTTTTTAAATTTTTTAGCTAGTTTTTAAACAATGTGTATAACTTTTAAAATTATTTATATATAGTTTTAATTAATGTTGAAAAGGATAGTAATTTAAGGTATAATTTATATAGGGATAAAAAGCGAGGTGTTATTATGAATATTAGAATAGGTAACGGCTATGATGTGCATAAACTTGTTGAAAATAGAGAGCTCATAATAGGTGGTGTTTTAATACCTTATGAGAAAGGATTATTAGGTCATTCTGATGCAGATGTACTTGTTCACGCTATTATGGATAGTTTGCTTGGAGCTACTAAAAAAGGAGATATAGGAAAGCTATTTCCAGATAATGATAACAATTTTAAAAATATTTGTAGCTTAGAGCTATTAAAAAAAGTATATAACATTTTAAAAGCAGACGGATACCAAATTATAAATATAGATTCTACAATTATTGCACAAGCACCTAAAATGCGTCCTTATATAGATAAAATGGAAGAAAATATTGCTATGTGTCTTAATATAGATAAAAGCCAGATAAACATAAAAGCTACAACAGAAGAGGGGCTTGGTTTTACTGGTGCATTAGAAGGTATAAGTGCTAATGCGGTTTGTCTTGTTATAAAAAAATAAAAGGCATAAATAAAATAGGAGGAAGATATGAAGCTATATAATACTTTAACTAGACAAAAAGAAGATTTTTTGCCACTTGAAGAAAAGAAAGTTAAAATGTATGTTTGTGGGCCAACTGTTTATGATTTTATACATATAGGCAACGCTAGGCCTTATGTTGTTTTTGACACAATAAGAAGATATTTTGAATATAAAGGTTATGATGTAAACTATGTTCAAAATTTTACAGATGTAGATGATAAAATTATAAATAGAGCAAATAGTGAAGGTGTAGATGCTATAGCTATAGCAGACAGATATGTAGAAGAAGCTCTGAAAGATGCTAAAGCTTTAAACGTTAAAGAGCCTACTTATGCACCAAGAGTTACTCAAGAAATAAAAGAAATAATAGAAATGATACAAACTTTAATTGAGCAAAAAAATGCTTATGAGGTAGATGGCACAGTATTTTTTGATACAAAATCTTTTAAAGAATATGGTAAACTATCTGGTAAAAAACTAGATGAACTAGAAATAGGCTCTAGAATAAAGCTAGATGAAGCTAAAAAAAATGAAACAGATTTTGTACTATGGAAACCTAAAAAAGAAGGGGAAATAGCTTGGCAATCTCCTTGGGGAGAGGGACGTCCTGGTTGGCATATAGAATGTTCTGTTATGGCTAAAAAATATTTAGGCGAAGAAATAGATATACACGCAGGTGGAGAAGATTTAATTTTTCCACACCACGAAAATGAAATAGCCCAAAGTGAATGTTGTAATCATAAAACATTTGCTAAATATTGGCTACACAATGGTTTTATAAATATTGATAATGAAAAAATGAGTAAATCTAAAGGTAACTTTTTTACTGTTAGAGATATAGCAAAAGAAGTTCCTTATGATGTTATAAGATTTTTTATTTTATGTGGTCATTATAGAGCACCTATCAATTTTAGCAGAGAGGCTATGGAGGCTAGTAAAAAAAGTTTAGATAGGATAAAAAATTGTGTTAATAATCTTAACCATCTTATTAACAATACAACTATACAAAATATTACAGAAGAAGAAGCCTCTTTAGATGTAGTTAAAAATATAGAAAGTTACAAAAATGCTTTTGAAGATGAAATGGATAACGATTTTAACACATCTAATGCTATAACTTGTATTTTTGAAATAGTAAGGCTTATAAATAGTGTAGCTAATGATAAATCTTCTAAACAATTTTTACAAAAATTATTAGATGAAATAACTAGCCTTTGTGATGTATTAGGTATATTATATGAAACAGAGCAACAAAGCCTAGATATAGATGAAAGCCAAATAGAAGAACTTATAGCTAAAAGACAAGAGGCTAAAAAAAATAAAGATTATAAGCTAGCAGATGAAATAAGAGATAGCTTAAAAGAAAAAGGTATTATTTTAAGAGATACATCAGCAGGTGTTGTATGGAGCAGAGAATAATGGAAGATAAAATAGATATAAGACAATATTCTCCTCTTGCTCTCGCTTATATGGGCGATTGTATATTTGATCTTTGCGTAAGGACTTACCTTTTAAAGCAAGCAAATATGCCAGCTAATAAATTGCATCAAAAAGCTAAAGCTGTAGTAAATGCTACTAGCCAATCTAAAATGTATAAAGAGCTTATAGATATAGTAACAGAAGAAGAAAGAGCTATACTTAAAAGAGGTAGAAACGCAAGCTCTAACACAAGAGCAAAAAATGCTACAATGATAGACTATAAAAATGCAACAGGTTTGGAAGCACTTTTTGGCTATTTATATTTAAAAGGCGATCAAGAAAGAATAAACCAACTTTTTAAAATTTGCTTAAATATAATAAACAGTTAGGAGTGAAAATATGAAAAAACAAAAGAAAAATAGCAAACGCAAAACGGTAGGTAAAAATAATAAACCTAATACTAAAAAAATATCTAGAAAAGATGATTTTGAAGAAGATGGCTTTCAACTAGAAGGTAGAAATAGCGTTTTAGAAGCCTTAAATCATAACAAAACAATTGATAAAATATTTGTTAAAAAAGGTGAGGTTGAAGGAACTTTAAAAGTAATAGTTGCTAAAGCTTTAGAGCGAGGTATTATTGTTCAAGAAGTAGATAAAATGAGAATGGAACAAATGAAGAGAACAAATAATCCACAAGGTATAATAGCCTTTTGCCCCGCTCATGAATATTGTGAGGTTGAAGATATATTAGAAAATGCTAAAAAAAGAGGAGAAGATCCTTTTGTTATAATATTAGATGAAATAACAGATCCTCATAATCTAGGTGCTATAATAAGAACGGCAGATGCAGCTGGAGCTCACGGGGTGATTATACCTAAAAGAAGAGCTGTATCTTTAACGGCTATAGTTAGCAAGACATCTGCTGGTGCTTTAGAATATGTTCCTGTAGCAAGGGTTAATAATATATCTAAAGAAATTGAAAAGCTAAAAAAACAAGGCCTTTGGATAGCTTGTGCTGATATGAAAGGTACAGATTGTTTTAAGGCAGATTTAAAAGGCGCAATAGGTATAGTGATAGGTAATGAAGGAGATGGCGTTTCTCGTCTTGTTAAAGAAAGCTGTGATTACTCTGTTAAAATACCTATGTATGGCAACATAGAGTCTTTAAATGCATCTGTTGCGGCAGGGCTTTTAATGTATGAGGTTGTAAGACAAAGAAAGTTTGTGTTATGAAAAGAGAATATTTGCTTGTAGATGGCTATAATATTATACACGCTTGGGAAGATTTAAAAAAAATAATGGATGAGCAATCTCTAGAAGATGCTAGAGATAAACTAGTTGCTATATTATCAAATTATCAAGGGGCAAAAGGTATAGAGCTTATAATAGTTTTTGATGCTCATTTAGTAAAAGGAAATAGAGGTAGCATAGATAAAATAGGTAAAACATACATAGTTTATACAAAAGAAAAAGAAACAGCAGATAACTATATAGAGCGTATAACGAAAGATTTGGTAAAAGATTATAACGTTAAAGTGGCCACATCAGATAGGCTAGAGCAAGTTATTATAATGGGATCTGGTGCTATAAGAGTTTCTGCTACGGATCTTAGAGCAGATGTAAGATTTACCGCTAAAAAAATTGCTAAAAAAATAGAAGAAATAAAGCCTATAAAAAATAATATGCTTTTTGACAATTTAGATCCCGCAACTGCTAAATGGTTTGAAGAAATGCGACAAAATAAAAATATGTAACTAATAGCTAATGTAAATAGGCGTATATACCGATAAATAAATAAAGAATATTTTTTTAAAGGAGGAAATAATATGGCTATTTATACAGGCGATATGAATCGTGTAACAGGCTTATCAGGTATGGATACTGAAAGTATGATAGACAAAATGATGAAAGCAGAAAGTGCTAAATATGAAAGAATGCAAAAAGAGGAGATTACCTTAACTTGGCGTCAAGAGGCATACAGACAAATGATTAAAAGTATGCAGGCTTTTCAAGATAAATGGTTTAGCACAAACCCTGCAAATAACATAGGGCTTACTTCTTCTTGGAACAATTTTGTTACATCTGTAAAAGATTCTGCTGGTAAAGATAGTAGTGCTATTACTATAAAAAATGCTACTGCTGAAGGTAAATATGAAATGGAAGTTATTCAAGTTGCTCAAACTGAAAGTATGACTGGTAAAGATGTTCTTCAAAATGAACTTGCGACAGGTGCTACAGCAGACCAAATTTACCAAAATGTACAAGATTTAGAAGAACTTAACTTTAAGTTTGAGGTAGATGGTGTAGCAAAAGATATACAAATTACTAAAAAAGACTTGGATGCTGCTCAAGGATCAAGTAAGGAAGAAAAACTTAAAGAAGTATTAAATAAAAAGTTTGATGATGCTTTTGGTAAAGGTAAGGTAACTGTAGAAACAAATAAAGACAAGAAACTAGTGTTTAAAGGTAAAGCAGGTAGTGAAGTAACTATTAAAGAAGGTAAACCTATAACAAAAAATACTAGTACAACACATAATGATATTTTAAAAAGTGATGCAGAAGGTAAATATACACTTAAACTAGAATTTGGTGGAGAAGAATATACAATAGAAGCAAATTTTGCAAATGGTGATGATGCTGATAAAAGAATATCCAAACTAACAGAAGCATTTAAAACTGCTAAAAAGGCTGACGGTTCGACCGTAGATATAAGTAAAAAAGTATCTTTAAAGCTTGAAAAAGAGGGAGAAAATTTAAAAATAACAAATTTATCTGGTTTAGATGATTATAAAATATCTGGTAGTTTTACTGCTACTAATGGTAGTGTTTCTAGTACCACATTTAATACTGAAACAATAAGAAACAGTAGTAACTTAGATAAATTAGGATTTACTCAAAGTCAAGTTTCTACTAAAATAACGGAAAATACAACACTTTCTCAAGCAATAGGTGATGAATTTACTAAATTATTTGATAAAAATCAAACACCACCTAATGGTATGCTTAATCAAGAGGGTTTATTAGAATTTAAACTTGGAGAAAAAACTATCACTATATCTCAACATGACACTATAGGTGGACTTATAAGAAAAGTAAATGATGCAGCAGCAGGCTTTGAATTAAGCTTTAATGGACTTACAGGACGCTTTAAAGTAGAGTCTACTCAAAGTGGTGAAAATGGTGCTGTAAATATATCAGACGCAAATGCTAAAAAGTTTTTAAACGTTTTAGGTATTGATGTAGATAATAAACAACAAAATGATCACTATGTTCAAGGGCAAGATTCTAAATTTATAATAGACGGTATAGAAGTAAAGAAACCTACTAATGACATTAATATGGATGGTTTACAATTTACAATAAATGGTGTTACTAGTGGTAAAATTACTATAGAATCTAAACAAGATGTAGATGCTACATTTAAAAAAATAAAAGAATTTGTAGACGACTATAATAAATTAATAACAGATTTAGAAAAAACTGTTAATGAAAAAAGAGAAAAATCTGGTAAATATGGATATTATGAACCACTTTTAGATGAACAGAAAAAAGCTATGAGCGAAGATGAAGTTAAAAAGTGGGAAGAACACGCAAAAAAAGGCTTACTGCATAATGATGAAATATTAGGTGGTATTTTATCAGATTTTCGTGGAATGATTTATGATAATATAGATATTGGTGGTGGTAAAACAATATCTTTATATGAAATAGGTATAACTACAGGATCTGACTATAACTCTGGAAAATTAACTATAGATGAAGAGAAACTTAAAAAAGCAATAGCTGAAAGAGGCGAAGATATAACAAAAATGTTTACAACGCCTAAAACAGGTATTGCCGACAAAATGAAAAAAGTTGTAGATGATGCTATAGGTACAAAGGGTAGCCTTAGAAAAAAAGCAGGTATAGAAAATACATCATCTGTACATAGTAATGATATAAGCAAAGAGATGAAAGAGCTTGCTAAAAGAATGAAAGCTGAGCAAGAAAGACTATATACTAAGGAAATGAAATATTTTGATATGTTTGCTAGAATGGAAATGGCTATGAATAAACAAAACTCTCAAATGAGTATGTTATTAGGTATGACGGGACAATAATAGACTGGGAGATTTTTATGGGTAATAAATTGAGCCTTTATATAGAAAAATTAAATATAAAAAAAAATAATCTTAAAGAATTTTTAGACTATGTTTCTAGCAAAGACTTTAAAATATCTGAAGAAGAATTACAACATATAGAAAATTATCTTCAAAAGAGAGATAGCCTTTTAAAAGATTTAAAAGCTATAGAAAATGATATTAAAAATATAAATGTAACAAATGAAGAAAAAAATAATGAAATTGTTTTGACTATATGTAAAGAAAATGATAATATTATATCAGAAATATTGGAACTAGACAAAAAAAATGAAGAAAAGTTTAGCAAAATATCAGATATGTTAAAAGGAAATGTAAAGGCTGTAAAAAATACGAGTAAGGTAAATAAAAGTTATTATGGAGCTTATACAAACCATATGATGGGAAGTTATTTTGATAGTAAAAGCTAAACTAAGGAGGATTATTAAAATGGAAGTTAATAAATTACAACTTAATTTTAGTGGAGCAGAAAATAATGCTGCAAAAAATATGGCAAGAAATAATATGACAAAAAATGTTACTAACACACAAAATGTTAAAGCCGTAAGTGGTGTAAGCAAGGAAGCGAAACTAGATAACGATAACAAAGGTAACAAAGGTACAGGGTATGATGAAAAAGTAGATAAGCTTTTAAACGAGGTAAACGAAAAGTTTAAAATAGCTAACAGAGAGTTTCAATACAAAGTACATGAAAAAACAAATAGATTTATTGTATCAGTTAAAGATACAGAATCTGGCAAAGTAATAAGAGAGATACCTTCAGAGGAAAGCTTAGATTTTTTTGCTAAAATGTTAGAAATGGCAGGCTTATTAGTAGACGAAAAAAGCTAATGTCATTTTAGGAGGTAAAAATGTATAGACAAAATCCATACACTAAGATAAAGGAAAATGCTATAAATACAGCTACACCAGAAGATTTAACATTAATGTTATATGATGGTGCTTTAAAATTTGCCAATAGAGCTGCTATAGCTATAGAAAAGAAAAATTATACAGATGCTAACATGTATATCCAAAAAACAAAGGATATAATAAGAGAGTTTCAGATTACTTTAAATATGGACTATGAAATATCAACACAGCTATATGAGGCATATGAATATATGCACTATAGATTAACACAGGCTAATATTAAAAAAGACTTGGAAATATTAAACGAAGTGATAGATCATATAAGATTATTTAGAGATACTTGGAAAGAGGCTATGAAAATAGCAAGAGCTTCTAGATAATATAAAAAATTTAAAGGGCTAAAGATTTTATTTAGCCCTTTTTTAATGTCCTTTTTATAAGGCTATTAGCTCATAAATTATTATATAACATTAAATATTTTAATATATTTAAAAAAATTTTAAAAAATTTTAAAAAAGGTGTTAAGTATATAAAAAAAACACCGATATATAAATTGTAGATGATAATAAAATAGTCAAATTAAAATTTATCATTTCAATTGCGAATATATACCTCCCGTATTTTCCCTCGAACAAATTTTCGGGGGGGGGGTATGACTTTTAATAACATTTAATAACAAGTAACAAAGGAATGTTACTTTTTAAATCAAGGAGGAAAAATATTATGGCAATGAATACAGTTATTAATACAAATATGAGAGCTCTTACAGCTCACAGAAACCTATCAACAGTAGGTGCTAGACAAAATAAAGCTAACCAAAGATTATCTTCTGGTAAAAAAATTAACTCAGCAGCAGATGATGCAGCAGGTTTAGCAATCTCTGAAAAAATGAAAGCTCAAATCAAAGGTTTAGATATGGCTTCTAAAAACTCTGAAGATGCTATTAGCTTAATCCAAACAGCTGAAGGTTCTTTAACAGAAGTAAACAATATGTTAACAAGAGTTAGAGAGCTTACTGTTCAAGCAGCTAACGATACTAACCAACAAGAAGATAGAGTTAAAATAGCTGAAGAGGTAGCAAGCCTTTTAACAGAAATTGATTCTATTTCAAGCAGAACAGAGTTTAATGAGAAAAAGCTTAATGATGGTTCTTTCCAAGATGGTTTCTTCCAAATTGGTGCTAATGCAGGCCAAAAATTAGATTTAGGTATCGGTAATATGTCTGTATTTGGTATAGGAATGGATGAAATTATGGATACTTTTGGACTTGAAAAAAAAGTTGATTTAGATCCTAAATCTGATGTTAAGGGTGTTGTTGTTCCAGATAGTGTAGCTAAAACTACTTCAAGTTTTACGGTAGCTGCATTAACAGGTCAAGGTACTAGCGATTTAACAACAGCTACAATTACCATGAAAATTGAGGTAAAAGGTCAAAATCAAGAATTAAAGTTAAATCTTGATTTAAGTGCAGTTAAAGCTAACGCAAGTGAAACAACATTGGCAGCAGAAATAGCTAATCAATTAAATAAGAATGAAGATTTCAGCAAGTATTTTAAAGCAACTTCTGCAGCTGGTAAAGTTAGTTTTGAAGCATTAGATGTTGGTGGAGAAGTGACGGTTGGTCAAGGTACTGGGGCAGCTGGTGATATTGCAATTACATATGGTAAAGATAGTGCTGCTAATAATGTTGCCGGTGGTAATTTAACTTATGCAGCTGCTAATTCTACAAAAGGAAGTTATGGTACAATTGATATTGATAAACTACAAGTTGGGGAAAAATTTACTATAGCAGGAAAGACATTCACTAAAGTAGAGGCAGGAAATCCAGATAAAGTTCCTGGAGGATTTAATACTAGAGATGAACTGACAGCAATTTTAAAGGCAGATGGTGTTTCTGCATCTAATGGAGCGGGTGCTGGTGAAATTATATTAAACTATGCAGAAGATAGAAGTTCATTATCAGGTACATACTCTGTAAGCTCTAAAGATGTAAGTGATAAAGGTAAAGAATTTTCAAATTTATTAGATAGTATTGATGAATCTTTAAAAACAGTAACTACACAAAGATCTAAGCTTGGTGCTAACCAAAACAGATTAGAATACACTATAAACAACTTAAACATCACTAGTGAAAACTTATCAGCAGCTAAATCTCGTATAGAAGATACAGATATGGCTAAAGAGATGATGAACTTAACATCAGCTAACGTATTACAACAAGCAGCTACATCTATGCTTGCTCAAGCTAACCAAGCTCCACAAAGTATAACTCAATTATTAGGTTAATAAATAGTTCTTTAGTTTTATAATTGAGTTAATGTAGCTTAGAAGATAATAGAGGTTTGCTTTGTTGGTTTATTTGTTTTGTATTGTATGTATAATAACCTTTTGATTAAATAATTTGACTATTATTATATATTATCATTTTAATTAAGCAATTAAATGATAGCAACAAAGGAATGTTGCTTTTTAAATCAAGGAGGAAAATTATTATGGCAATGAATACAGTTATTAATACTAATATGAGAGCTCTTACAGCTCATAGAAACCTATCAACAGTAGGTGCTAGACAAAACAAAGCAAACCAAAGATTATCTTCTGGTAAAAAAATCAACTCTGCAGCAGATGATGCAGCAGGTTTAGCAATCTCTGAAAAAATGAAAGCTCAAATCAAAGGTTTAGATATGGCTTCTAAAAACTCTGAAGATGCTATTAGCTTAATCCAAACAGCTGAAGGTTCTTTAACAGAAGTAAACAATATGTTAACAAGAGTTAGAGAGCTTACTGTTCAAGCAGCTAACGATACTAACCAACAAGAAGATAGAGTTAAAATAGCAGAAGAGGTAGCTAGCCTTTTAACAGAAATTGACTCTATTTCAAGCAGAACAGAATTTAATGAGAAAAAACTTAATGATGGCTCTTTCCAAAATGGTTTCTTCCAAATTGGTGCTAATGCAGGGCAAAAATTAGATTTAGGTATCGGTAATATGTCTGTATTTGGTATTGGTATGGATGAAATTATGGAGACTTTTGGTGTTGAGAAGAAAGTTGAATTAAACACTACTTCATCTCAAGTTGGAGTTGTTGCAGATGGTGTTCAATCTAGCTCAAAAATAACTATTGCAAATGCCACACTAACAGGTAATAATAATGATGCTAAACTATCTACAGCAACAGTAACATTTAAATATACTGAAAATGGAGAAGCGAAAGAATTAAATTTAAAAGTTGATTTAAGTTCTGTTAAAGTTGATGGGGCTAATAAGAATCAATTTAATGCTGCTGATATAGCAAATGCGTTAGCAGATCAGTTAAATAAAAATACAGATGTAAATGGAAAATTTGAATTTAGTAGTAATGGTGGCGATTTGACTATAAAAACAATTGATAATGGTGGAGAGATTGTTTTTGGTACTACTGTTAATGATTTTAAAATAACATATGATAATGCTACAGGTACGACAGCTGCAGGTACAGTAGGTGCAGGTCAAGCTGGTGCAGGTACAACGGCTACAGGTTATCATAATAGAATAGATTTTAAAAATTTAGCTGAAGGTGAAACCATAACTATAGCAGGAAAAACATTTACTAAAGTTGCAGCTGATAAAGTTGGAGAAAAGGCTAATTCTTTTAGTACTATTGATGAGTTACAAAATCTTCTTGCAAATGAAGGAATAACAAGTTCTCAGAAGAATGCTGCTGGTGCTGCTGCTGGTACTGATATTTTACAATTAGATACAGTAGATCATCAAAATAGTGGTTTATCAGGTACATACAGTGTAAGTTCAAAAGATGTATCAGATCAAGGTAAAGATTTTTCTAAATTATTAGATAATATTGATGAATCTTTAAAAGCCGTAACTACACAAAGATCTAAGCTTGGTGCTAATCAAAACAGATTAGAATACACTATAAACAACTTAAATATTACTAGTGAAAACTTATCAGCAGCTAAATCTCGTATAGAAGATACAGATATGGCTAAAGAGATGATGAACTTAACATCAGCTAACGTATTACAACAAGCAGCTACATCTATGCTTGCTCAAGCTAACCAAGCTCCACAAAGCATAACTCAATTATTAGGTTAATAAATATTAACAAACTAAAAGAACTGGATAACCAGTTCTTTTTTTATTTATACAATTAAGATGTGACTTAATATTTTAGATGAAAAATTATAACCGGTTTTTTGTTTTAATTTTTATGAATAAAATATTTAGGAACATCTGTTTTTGAATACAAAGTATTCAAAAAATTGATACAAATATATTGAAGATAATTTATTTTTGTTATATAATATATTATCATTAATAAAGAAAAATGAAAGAAGGTTTTTAAATGAAAATTTTATTTGCATCTGATCTTCACGGCTCAATGTTTTATTGTAATTGTTTATTAGATATTATAAAAAATGAAAATCCAGATAAAATTGTTTTATTAGGAGATATTCTTTATCACGGACCTAGAAATCCTTTGCCTAAAGATTATAACCCACAAGATGTTTTTAAAGCTTTAAATAGCATTAAAGATAAAATTATTTGTGTGCGTGGTAATTGTGATTCTGAGGTTGATCAAATGGTTTTAGATTTTCCTATTATGGCCGATTATACTATTTTAAATGTAGATAATATAAATTTATTTTTAACTCATGGACATCTTTATAATAAGGATAATATGCCTAATATAAATGATGGAGACTTTTTAATACACGGGCACACACATATCCATACTATAGAAAAATTAGAAAAAGCTACTTATATAAACCCAGGCTCAATATGTATGCCTAAAGAAAATCAAGAAAATAGCTATATGATATATGAAAATAAAAATTTCATTATAAAAAATTTACAAGGAAAAGAGCTAAAATCTTTAAAATTAGCTTAGGTTAAATTATGGAAGTTAATGTTTACGATTTTGATAAAACTATATTTGATGGAGATAGCACACAAAAATTTTACTTATATCTTTTAAAAAGACAACCTAAAATTGCCTTATATTTACCTAAGCAGCTTTTTTATTTTATACCTTTTGGTTTAGGACGTTTAGAAAAAACAAAGTTTAAGGAAAGATTTTATAGCTGTTTTAACATTGTTAAAAATATTGATGAAGAGGTAGAAAACTTTTGGAGTTTAAATATAAAAGGTATAAAACAATGGTATTATGACAAACAACAAGATACAGATATTATTATATCTGCCTCGCCAGAATTTTTACTTATGCCTATATGTAAAAGATTAGGCATAAATCACCTTATAGCATCTAAGGTAGATAAATATACAGGAAAATATATAGGGCTTAATTGTTATGGTAAAGAAAAGGTAATAAGGCTTAATAAAGAAAGACCAAACACTATTATTAAAGAATTTTATTCTGATTCTTTTTCTGATGAACCTTTAGCAGAACTTGCAAAAAAAAGTTTTATTGTAGATAAAGACAATTTATATCCTTGGTGGGAATATAAAAGAAAGATTAAAAATAAATAATATAGCATTAAAATAATGTATATAAAAAATATAGTTTATAATCAAATTATATATAAAAAAATTTAATTATAAAGTAAAAAATTTAATTTCAAATATTTTTATTAAAAATATACAAAATTATTTTATCATATATTAGTATATTTTTATGTGCGAAATAAACAAAAATATACTAATAAAATTGTATAAAACAACCATTTTATCGCTGATAATACCAAAATAGTTGACATTTTTCTAAAATAGCGATATACTTTTTTTATTGATATATAAATATTTATGTTTATTTATACTAAAAATTATTTGTTTTAAATTTTGCAGTATATTTTTTTTAAAATTAAAAAAAATAAAATATTATATTACATTTAAAAGGAGATTGTTATTATGGTAGAAAAAACTATAACTATAAAAAATGAAGCAGGCTTACATATGCGTCCAGCAGGAGAATTTGCTAAAGTTGCTACAAAATGTGCATCTGATGTTAAAATTATCCACAAAGAAAAAACTATCAATGCTAAAAGCGTTTTAAACATTATGGCAGCAGCTATTAAATGTGGCGACGAAATTACTATCCAATGTGATGGTGCTAGCGAAACAGAAGACTTACAAGTTTTAGTTGAAGCTGTTGAAAGCGGTTTAGGCGAATAAGAGGTGCTATTATGTCAAAAAAACTTTTTGTTGAAAAAACTTCTTCTAAGGGCATTGTTATAGGTAAAGCCTATGTTATAGAAAAGGCAGATTTAACACCTGAAAATTATTCTATTTCTAACAAAGAAGATGAAACTAGCAAATTTGAAGTTGCTTTAAATCAAGCTAAAGAAGAAATAGCACAATTGGCTAAAGGTTCTGAAATATTTGGCGGCCATCAAATGATTGTAGAAGATATTACTTTATATGATAACGTTATAGGCAAAATTAATGACGGACAAAATGTTCAAATAGCCCTTTCTAACGCTATAGAAGAAATATCTGCTATATTTGCAATGATGGAAGACGAATATATGAAAGAAAGAGCAGCTGATGTTAAAGATGTTGGCGCTAGAATTATGTCTAAGCTTAAAGGTGTTAGCATTAATCCTTTTGAAAATATTAAAGAAGAGGTAGTTTTAATAGCAGAAGATTTAACACCTTCTGATACTGCTTTAATAGATCTTAACCTTGTTAAAGGTTTTATAACTGAGCTAGGCGGTGTTACTAGCCACGTTTCTATTATTGCTAGAAACTTAGGGTTACCTGCTTTAGTAGGCGTTAATGGTATTATGTCGACTGTTAAAAATAATGATATTATCGCTATGGACGCTTCTAAAGGTAACATTATTGTTAATCCAGAGGCTAATGAGCTTGAAGAATATAAAGCTCTTGAAGAGCAATTTAAAAAAGATGAAGAAATGCTCAAAAAACTTGAAGATTTAAAAGCGGTTACTACTGATGGTAGAGAAGTTCAATTATGTGCTAACGTTGGTAACATATTAGATATAGAAATGGCTGTTAAACATAATATAGATGGTATAGGTCTTTTTAGAAGCGAATGTGTTTATATGGAAAATACTCATTTTCCTACTGAAGATGAGCAATTTGAAATTTATAAAAAAGCAGCTGTTTTATGTGATGGCAAAGAGGTTACTATTCGTACATTAGATATTGGTGGAGATAAATCTTTACCTTATTATAAATTTGATTTTGAAGAAAATCCATTTTTAGGTTGGAGAGCTATTCGTATATCTCTTGAGCTTAAAGATGTTTTTAAAGCCCAATTAAAAGCTATTTTAAGAGCTAGTGCTTTTGGTTATATTAGAATAATGTATCCTATGATTATTTCTATTGAAGAAATAGTAGAGGCGAATAAAGTTTTAGAAGAATGTAAACAAGAGCTTAGAGATGCTAATATTAAGTTTGATGAAGATATAGAAGTTGGTATGATGATAGAAACTCCTGCATCTGTTATTTTAGCAGAAGAATTTGCTAAATATGTAGATTTCTTTAGCATTGGTACTAACGATTTAACTCAATATATGCTTGTTGTAGACAGAGGTAACAAAAGAATTTCTAATATGTATAATTCTTTCCACCCTGTTGTTTTACAAAGTATCAAAAAGGTTATTGAGGCAGGCCATAAAGAAAATATCAAAGTTGGTATGTGCGGCGAATTTGCAAGTGATGCTAGAGCAGCTAAAATATTATTAGGATTAGGCTTAGACGAATTTTCTATGTCTGCATCTGAAATAAATAACGTTAAAAAACAAATTTTAGAAACTTCTTTTGAAGATGCTAAAAATTATGCTAACCAAGTTTTAGCTAAAACAACTGTTGAGAGCGTTATGGACTTTTTACAAAAATAACATAATTTTATGGGAGGTATGAGCTTATGTTTTCATTTTTAAAGAAAAATAAAAATAAAGATTTAAAAGCTTTTTTAAGTGGTAAAGTTATTCCTATTACCCAAGTGGAAGACGAAGCTTTTGCTAGCAAAAGTATGGGTGATGGTATTGGTATTATACCTACTGATAACAAGGTTGTTGCTCCTGCTGATGGAGAAATAGCTTTAGTTATGAAAGATTCTAAACACGCTTGTGCTTTAAAACTAGACAATGGTATGGAAATGATTCTCCATATTGGTATTGATACTGTTAATATGAAAGGCGATGGCTTTGAATGTCTTGTAGATATGGGAGATAAGGTTAAAGCTGGTCAAACTCTTATTACTTTTGATCCTGAAAAAATTAAAGAAGCAGGTTATAGCACTACAAGTATGTTAGTTGTAACAGGCGAAGGTTCTGCTAAAAATATTAGTTTTAAAACTGGTTTTGATGCTAAAGCAGGCGAAGATATTGTTGCAACTTTTGAATAAATAAAATAAATTTTAAAAGGTATGGTATATAAATATCATACCTTTTTATGTTGTTTTCTTTATTAATATTGTACTTATTTGACAATATATATTTTTTATAATAAAATTAAACAATAGTATAAAAAGATAATATTTAAGGAGATAAAATATATGTTAGATTATTTTGTTATAGGTAAAATAGTTAATACACAAGGTATAAAAGGCGAAGTTAGAGTAGTTCCTACAACTGATGATATAAATAGATTTAAAAATTTAAAAGAAGTATATATAGCTAACCGTAAAAATATGGATTTATATGAGATACAGTCTGTTAGATTTCATAAACAATTTGTACTTTTAAAATTTAAAGGTGTAAATAATATGAATGAGGCAGAGCTTCTTAAAAATAGTGAAATAAAAATACCTAAAGATTTAGCTATACCTTGTGAGAAAGATGAATATTATATTAGCGACTTATATGGTATGCAAGTTATTACAGATACAGATGAAAATATTGGAACAATAGAAGATATAATATTTACAGGTGCTAATGATGTTTATGTTGTAAAAAAAGATGAGAGCCAAATTTTAATACCTGCTATAAAACAATGTATTTTAAATGTAAATGTTGAAGAAAAAATTATGAAAGTACATCTTTTAGAAGGGCTAAGATAATGAATTATTATATTTTAACTTTATTTCCAGACATGATACAAAGTGGGTTAAACCATAGTATTATAAAAAAGGCTATAGAAAAGAAAATAATAAATATAAATTGTATTAATATAAGAGATTTTTCTAATAATAAACATAACCAAGTAGACGATTATGCATACGGCGGTGGAGCAGGTATGGTTATTAAGCCTGAGCCTGTTTATAATAGCTATTTAAGCATAAAAGAAAAGGTAAAAAAAGGCACAAAAGTTTTATATATGACACCACAAGGTAAACCTTTTAATCAAAAAATGGCGGAAGATTTATCAAAAGAAAAAGATTTAATTATTTTATGTGGCCATTATGAAGGTATAGATGAGAGAGTTATAGAAGAGATAGTTACAGATGAAATATCTATAGGAGATTTTATATTAACAGGTGGAGAGCTACCTGCTATGGTGCTTATAGATAGTATATCAAGATTAGTTCCAAATGTTTTAGGCAAAGAAGAGAGCTTTTTAAATGAAAGTTTTAGCAATAATTTGTTAGAGCACCCAAATTATACAAGGCCTTTTGTTTTTAATGGAAAAAAAGTTCCAGAAATATTATTATCGGGCAACCATAAAAAAATTGAACAATGGAAAAATGAACAATCTTTAATTAGAACGTATAAAAAAAGGTCAGATTTATTAGAAAAATATAATTTGACAGAAAAAGAAAGAAAATTTTTAAATGATTATTTAAAAGATAGTTAAATTTTGTTATAATATAGTAAAATAGTAAATTTTAAATAGATTTTAGGTGATATTATGTTAGATGTTTGTTTGTTGGGCACAGGTGGTATGATGCCTTTGCCAGATAGATTTTTAACATCTATGTTATTTAGATTAAACGGTAAAATGTTGCTTATAGATTGTGGAGAAGGAACTCAAGTTACAGCTAAAATGTTAGGCTGGGGCTTTAAAAATATAGATGTAATTTGCTTTACCCATCTTCACGCAGATCATATTTCTGGTTTACCAGGCCTTTTGCTTACGATAGGCAACTCGGGACGAGAAGATACTCTTAAAATAATAGGCCCTAAAGGGTTAAAAAAAGCATACGGGGGTTTATCTACTATATTTCCTGAACTACCTTTTAATGTGGATATAAAAGAGCTTAACATAGATGATGAAAACAATATAAGTGAAGAAATAAATATTAGCGGTTTTAACATACAAGCTATGTTTATGGATCACAAAATACCTTGTTTTTCTTATAGTATAAAAGTTAAAAGAAGTGGTAAATTTTTACCAGAGAAAGCTATTAGTTTAAATATACCTCGCCAATTTTGGAGTATTTTACAAAAAGGAAATAACGTAGAATATAACGGGCAAATTTTAAAACCTGATATGGTTTTAGGCCAAGAAAGAGATGGTATAAAAGTATGTTATTGTACAGATAGTAGGCCTTTAGATAGAATGCATAGTTTTATAAATAAAGCAGATTTATTTGTATGTGAAGGTATGTATGGTGAAGAAGATAAAAAAGAAGGGGCTATAGCTAAAAAGCATATGATTTTTAGCGAAGCGGCAACTATGGCAAAATATGGTAATGTAGAAGAGCTATGGCTTACACATTTTAGCCCAGCTTTAACAGAGCCACAACAATTTTTATACAACGCAAAAAATATATTTGAAAATACCTTTGTTGGGTATGATAGAATTTCAAAAACTATTTATTTTAAAAATTAATAAACTTTTTAAAAATTTTATCGTATATATTATATATTATATATGATGTTAATTGTAAATATTTTATTTTTAGTTTTAACAATTGATAGTTAGAGAAAGAATTTTATATAGATGGAGTGATAACAAATGAATGTGAAAGACTTGACAGATTATGAGCTTGTGCAAAAATGCTTAAACGGAGAAAAAGAGTATTTTTCAGAAATAATAACTAGACATAAAAATTTAGTTTATTCGGTTGTTTTAAGAATGGTAAATAACCAAGATGATGCTAACGATTTAGCTCAAGAGGTTTTTATTAAAGTATATAAAAATTTAGATAAATATTTTCCAGATTTTAAATTTTCTACTTGGATTGTAAAAATAACAACTAACCACGTTATAGACTATAGAAGAAAGAAAAAATATGAAACAGTGCCTATGGAAGAGGTAGAATATAAACTTATAGAAGAAAACACACCAGAGCAAGATTGCTTAGAAAAAGAAGAAAGACAGGTATTAAATCAATTATTAAACAATTTGCCATATATTTATAAAGTTCCTATTATTTTATACCATCAACAAGGACTTAGCTATCAAGAAATAGCAGAAGCTATAAACGAGCCTTTATCTAAAGTAAAAAATCGTATTTTTAGAGGTAGAAAAATATTAAAAGAGGAGCTTTTAAAAATGAAAGAGGGTGAAGATATTGGATTGCAACAAAGCTAATAAGCTTATGATGGCTTATATGGATTTTAACATATCAGAAGAAGATAATTTTTTATTAGAGAAGCATTTAGAAGATTGTGAGGAATGTAAAGAAAGCTTTCAATTATATACAGAAATATTAGAAGAGTTTTCATTAGATGCAGACAATATTATAGAAGCACCAGAAGATTTTGAAATAAAGATTATGGAAAAAATAGAGTATATAGAGCCAACATATATTAGAGAAAAATCTAAAAAAAATATGGTAGCATATGTATTTTTAGGTATGACATCTTTAGTATTTTCCTTATTTTTAATAATATCTTTAAATAAAGATGTATTTTTATCTAATCCAGAAAAATTACCAGTTTTAAACACTTATTATAACTTTTTTAACAATATATTTAACGTATCTTTTGAAAGTATAAACTTACAAAATATTTTAAATTCTATATCTACCATTTTACCATATATTTTAGAAGGTTTAAAATATACATCTATAGTAGTAGTATTTTGTATGATATTAGCACAATATTTACTTTATAGAAGAGAAAGTTTAAAAATATAGGTTGTATAATAAATATTAGGGTAACGTTATATAGATTTATAAGAGAATAATTTTATCAAAAGATATGATTGGCGTGATTAGATATACTTTAAAGATTACTTTTTAATTTAAACTCCAATAATTTAAAAAAATAAAATATAAATTTATTATAAAAACCAAAAAGGTTATGTTAAAATAACGTAAGCTTTTTGGTTTTTATTTTGCCCCTTTAAAAAATGTTAAATAGCGTTATGAGTAAATGCAGCGATAGAATTTGTAGGTATAACAGCGATAGCACCTAATGGGTTGCCAGAATAACCATAGTTATAATTGTTATAGCCATAGCCAGAGCAACTAGAGCCTATAGGGCAAGCAGGAGCTTCTCCAGCGCTAACAAGTAGCCTTACAACACAATCACTAACAGATACTAAAACACCAGTAAAGCCACTACCAGAGCAACCACCACTTGTAGTGAAAATAGTAACAGTTTGGCCTATATATCTACAAAGATCTTCTCTTAAAGAGCCCATCCAATTTTCCATATTTATAACCTCCTTTTTTCTTTATATAACATATTATGTAAATATAAATTAAAGGTTACAACTGTAACAAATATATTTATTTTAAATATTTGTAACAAAAAATAATAAAAAACCATATTATACATTAAGACGTTTGAAAGGAGGATTTTTTATGAATGATAGCTATTTAATAGATAGTTTAACGCGTTATATAGGCCAAACAGTAACAATATTTACAACAAGCGGTGGTTGTTCTGGTAGCGGTTTTACTGGCGTTTTAGCTAGTGTAAATGAAAACTATGTAAAATTAATAACAAATATAGGAGCAGCACCTAGCTGTCCTTTAGGATCTAGCTGCTCAGGATATGGTTATAACTATAATTATAATCAAGGTTGTGGTTGTGGTAATTGGCTTGGCTCTGTTACAGAAATTCCTATTTGTAGAATAGCAAGCTTTACACATAATGCAATTTAATATAAAATAAGAAAAAAGCTCCTTGTTTCTATTTAGTAAGCTGTATATTTTGTTTATATTTTTAAATAAAGTATGCAGCCTTTTTAAAATATAAGTTTAAAGTATATTAATTAGGTTGTAAAAAATTGTTATAAAAATGATTATTGACTTTTTTTTTGTATTATGTTATACTTTTATAGTAATAAATATGTGTCTTATCAAGAGAGGTGGAGGGATAAGGGCCCTGTGATACCCAGCAACCAGCTTTAGCATTGGTGCTAAATCCCCCGTTTTTACGGAAGATGAGGATTTTTTGTATAAGCCATAACGGCTTTTTTTTATTAATAAAAATAGTAAGCTCTTAAATTATTAGATTTAATATTATATAATCTATTAATTATAGAGCTAAAGAACAATAAATTTTAATAAATATTATATATTAATAAAATATAGCCTTTTATAATAGTATATTTTTTAGGAGGAATACAAATGAGAAGATTATTTACTTCTGAGTCAGTTACAGAAGGACACCCAGATAAAATTTGTGATCAAATATCAGATGCTATTTTAGATGCTATTTTAGCAAAAGACCCTAACGCTAGGGTAGCTTGTGAAACTCTTGCAACAACAGGTTTAATTATGGTTGCAGGTGAGATAACTACAAATTGTTATGTAGATATAGATAGTATTGCTAGAGAAACTGTTCGTGGAATAGGTTATGACAGAGCAAAATATGGCTTTGACTGTGATACTTGTGCTGTTATGACATCTTTAAAAGGCCAATCTCCAGATATAGCTCAAGGTGTAGATAGTGCTTTTGAAACTAGAGAAGATGATAAGCAAGATACAGGAGCAGGCGATCAAGGTATGATGTTTGGTTTTGCCTGTGATGAGACAGAAGATTATATGCCTATGCCTATATATCTTGCACATAAATTAACAAGACGCCTTTCAGAGGTTAGAAAAAATGGTACATTAGGTTATTTAAGACCAGATGGTAAAAGCCAAGTATCTGTAGAATATGATGATGATAAAGTTGTAAGAATAGACTCTATCGTTATATCTACACAACATAATGAAAATATAAGCCACCAACAAATATGTGAAGATATTAAAAAACACGTTATAGAGGCTGTTATACCTGCTGAGCTTTTAGATAGCCAAACTAAATATTACATAAATCCAACAGGTAGATTTGTTATAGGTGGCCCACAAGGAGATTGTGGTCTTACAGGTAGAAAAATAATAGTAGATACTTACGGTGGATATGCTAGCCACGGTGGTGGTGCTTTTTCTGGTAAAGATCCTACAAAAGTAGACCGTTCTGGTGCTTATGCTGCTAGATATGTTGCTAAAAATATTGTTGCTAGCAAAATAGCTAAAAAATGTGAAATAGAGATAGCTTATGCTATAGGCGTTGCTAAACCTTTATCTATTTTAGTTAATACTTATGGTACAGGTAAAATATCTGATGATAAAATAGCAGAGCTTGTAAAAGAAAACTTTGATTTACGTCCAGCGGCTATTATTGAAAAATTTGATTTAAAAAGACCTATATATAAACAAACAGCTGCTTATGGCCACTTTGGTAGAAACGACTTAGATTTACCTTGGGAAAAATTAGATATGGTTCATGTTTTTGAAAACTTATAATATTAAAAATAAAAAGGTTGTAGTTAAAGATTTACTACAACTTTTTTATTTAAGCTATAATCTAGTTTTTATTAAAACAAAAATCTATTATTTTATCTTTTAATATTTCACCTGCTGTATATGGTGCAACTCTTCCAGGTAAGCTAGGGCAATATATAGCTTGTAAATTTAATTCTCTAGCGTAGTTATAATCTAGACCACCAGGAGCACTAGCTAAATCTATTATTATAGATTTTTTATCTACATTTAAAAGTATATCTTTATCTAATATTTCATAAGGAATAGTGTTAAAAATAAAATCATATTTATTTATATTTGATTTTATTTTATATAAATTTATAGGATTTAAACCATAGGCTTTTATATAGGCTAAATCTTCATCTTTTCTATAAGTTACATCTACATTAGCACCTATACCTTTTAACATATTTGCTAAAATTTTTCCGCATCTTCCATAACCTAAAACGAGGCTATTGCTATTAAATATAGTTTTATAGCTTTTTTCCATAGCTGTTTGGATAGCTCCTTCGGCAGTAGGTATAGCATTTAATATAGCTATAGAATTATCTTCAAAAAAATCAAATGTTTTTATATTATTTTTTAAAAGGGTATCTTTTATTTGGCTATTTATTACCCCACCTAAAAACATTTTTATATTATATTTTATAGATTTTTCTATAAGTAAGTTTATATTTATATTTTCATTATCAATATTAAAAACATTATTATTATCTTTTGTAAATGGTATAGGAACTATTAAAATATCTATTTTTTCTAAAAATTTATCTAAATTTTTAATATTATTTTCATCATCTATAAATTTATTATTATGTGTATATACTATATAATTTTCATTAGTTAACATTTCATATAAAAATTTATATCTAAAGTCGCCACCTAATATGCCAAAAATCATTTTAACAACTCCTTTCTTATTTATATTATGCAGCTAACTAAACTTTAGATTATGTCCTAAAAATATTTTTAACCTTAAAAGGCTATAGATTTTTATCTATAGCCTTTTAAGGTTGTTATATCTTATTATTAGTTTTTATTATATTAAAACTTTCCCCAAAAAATAATATAATTATAAATTTTAAAATAATAAGATGGAGTTTGGATTATAATAGTATAATTTATAGCAAATAAATTTTAATTATACCTAAAATATATACAAAAATTATAATAGATAATTATTAAAATTTATAGAGCTAACGCAAATAATAGAAAAAGATATAAATTATAAAGTTTCAAAAAGTAAAAATAAAATAAAATCTATTTATATAAAATTTTTATAATCAATAAAAAATTGTAAATACTAGTCAATAAATATATAATAACATAAAATATTATAAAAAAATAAAAATAAGAGTGAAATGCTATAAAAGTAGTGTGAAATAACCAAATAATACTAATAATAAATAAAGTATATTATATAAAATAAAACTATATTTTACTTTATATTAATTAATAATATGTAATATTTTAAAACTTTTTTGATATTAAAATATAACATATTATAAACTTTAATTTTATTTGTAAAAAATTATTTTTCAAATATATTATTTAAGTTTTTTAAATATTTACGTCTTGATTTACTTATAGGTATAATATGATTATTTGGCATAATTAGTTTATCTGTAGAAAACTTTGAAATAGCATTATAATTTACAATATATGATCTATGAGCATAAAAAAACTTATGTTTATCTAATTTTATATATATATCTTTTAATTTGTTATTTATAATTATTTCTTCATTATTTGTTATCAATTTTGTATTTTTATTATAACCTTCAAAATATAAAATATCTTTAATATAAACTTTGCTTATTAATTTATCTTTTTTATAATAAAAAATACCAAAATCTACATTTAAACATTTAATCATTTTATCTAAATTTTTTAAAATTTTATTTTTAGATACAGGTTTTATAAAAAAATTAAAAGGTCTTACCTCAAATAATTTTAAATTATAATATTCGTTAGATGATATATATAATATTTTGGTTGTTTCATCTTTAAGTTGTTCTCTTATATATAGGCCAATATCTAAGCCGTTAATTTCCCCTATATATATATCTAGAAATATAATATCATATTTATTACCATTTTTTAAATATTTATAGAGCTGTTCACCAGAATAAAAAATATCAATATTAAAAGGTAAAACATTTTTTTTAGAATATTGAATAAAAATTTTTTCTAGCTCAGAGCAAAAATTATTATTATTATCGCAAATTGCTATATTAATCATATAAGCCCTCCTGCTTATCATTAGTCAATATAATTGGATTATACTTTAAAATTGTCATTTTTTCAACTTATATGTAGAAAAGACTATCAATTTCAAAAAAAATATGATATAATGTAATAAAATTTATATTTTAAGGAGGATATTATATAATGAAGTGTCCTTTTTGCTACAATGAAGATACAAAAGTTATAGATACTAGAAGTATAGAAGATAATACTATTATTAAAAGAAGAAGACTTTGTGAAAAATGTAATGAAAGATTTAACACTTATGAAAAATTAGATATTATACCTATATCGGTTGTAAAAAGAGATATGACAAGAGAACCTTTTGAAACAGATAAACTTTTAAAAGGTATTTTATTAGCTTGTAACAAAAGGCCTATATCTATGAATGATATTGAACAATTAGTAAAAGAAATAGAAAATAAAGTATATACTAGTGGTAAAAAAGAAATTAATAGCCGAGATATAGGTGAGATGGTTATAGAAAAATTAAAAATAATAGATCCTATAGCATATGTTAGGTTTGCATCTGTTTATAAAGAGTTTAAAGATATAGATTCTTTTATAGAAGAAGTTGGAAAAGTTTTTAAAAATACAAAAAATATGTAAAGCTGTAGGTTTTAATCTACAGCTTTAATGTTAAACATAATTATATAAAAATTTTTAGCTTTATTGGTTTTTTATTATTATAGTATATTTTTTTCTTTTTAATAATATTTAACTAACATTTATTATAGAGCTAATTTATTATATATTTTTAATAATTAAAAATTTTAAAAATTTAAATTAAAATTATTAATATAAGACATAATAAATGAAAGGGGTTTTTATATGAAAAAAATAGGTTTTTTCATTTTTTCTTATTTTATATTATTAATTTTAACTGGTTGTACTAAATCTGAAAATAATCAAAAGGAGGTTAAAAAAATGGATATGCCACAATCTTATGTTAACGTTGAAAATGCTAAAGAAATTTATTTTGCTGGTGGTTGTTTTTGGGGTATTGAAAAATTATTTGAAAGTATAGATGGTGTTTTAACAGCAGAAAGCGGCTATGCAAATGGAAAAGAAGAAATTGTTCCAGACTATGAAATAGTTTTAAGAGGTGATACAGGTTATAGAGAAACTGTTAAAGTTGTATATGATCCATCTAAAGTTACTTTAGAGCAGCTTCTTACAGCATTTTTCTATGTTATAGACCCTACAGTAGAAAAAAGACAAGGTAATGATATAGGAGATCAATATCAAACAGGTGTTTATTTTGTAGATGACGAATCTAAAAGTATAGTTGAAAAATTTGTTAACGAAGAAAAGAAAAAATATAAAAAATTTGTAGTAGAGATAGAACCTTTAAGCAGATTTTTCTTAGCAGAAGAATATCACCAAGATTATTTATATAAAAATCCTAATGGATATTGCCATATTGTGCCAAAAACATTTGATGAAATAAATGATATTATTAAAGATGTGCCTAAATCAAATAACTATGTTAAACCTAGTGATAAAGAATTAAAAAATAACCTTACAGATATACAATATAATGTAACTCAAAATGCGGGAACAGAAAGAGCATTTACAGGTGAATATTGGGATTTTTTTGAAAAAGGTATTTATGTAGATATAACAACAGGTGAACCTTTATTTTCTTCTTTAGATAAATATGAAAGTAGCTGCGGTTGGCCTAGCTTTACAGCTCCTATAAGTGAAGAAAATGTAACATTTAAAGAAGATAAATCTTTTGGAATGGATAGAACAGAGGTTAAGAGTAACTCGGGAGATGCTCATTTAGGCCACGTTTTTTATAATGATCCAGAAAGCCCTAATGGTGTAAGATATTGTATTAATAGTGCATCTTTAAAATTTATCCCATATGATGAAATGGAAGAAAAAGGCTATGGACATTTATTATATATTTTTGAATAAATGTAAATTTATAAAAGGCTGTAGATAAAATCTACAGCCTAAATTAATAATTAAGTAATATTATATAAAAGGTAAGAGTTATATTTATTTTAACTATTACGTTATTATTTTAATATTAACAATTTAAAAATAATTTATTTATGCAAGTTCTTGGTTATTTTTATATATAAAAACTGGTTGTTCTTCTTTATTAACAACTTTTTCATTTATTAAACATTTTTCAATAGTATCATTTGAAGGTATTTCATACATAATGTCTGTCATAAAGCTTTCAACAATAGCACGAAGACCACGAGCACCTGTTTCTTGAGATATAGCCTTTTTAGCTATAGCTCTTATAGCAGGTTCATCAAATTCTAATGTTACACCATCTAATTGGAAAAGATATTGATATTGTCTAATAAGTGCATTTTTAGGCTCTGTTAATATAGATATTAAAGAGTCTTCATCTAAGTTATTTAAAGTAACAACAACATGCATACGGCCTATAAGCTCTGGTATAAGGCCAAATTTATGCAAATCTTGTGGTAAAACATCTTTTAATATTTCTCCAGATATAAGCTCTTGTTTAGACTGTACCTCAGCACCAAAACCTATAACTTTATTTTTAGTTCTTTTTTGAATAACTTTTTCAAGGCCGCTAAATGCACCACCACATATAAACAATATGTTAGATGTATCTATTTGAATAAACTCTTGATGAGGGTGTTTTCTACCACCTTGTGGTGGAACAGAAGCAATAGTACCCTCTAATATTTTTAAAAGAGCTTGCTGAACACCCTCTCCGCTAACATCTCTTGTTATAGATGGGTTATCTGCTTTTCTAGCTATTTTATCAATTTCATCTATATAAATAATACCTCTTTGAGCTCTTTCAATATCAAAATCGGCAGCTTGTATTATTTTTAAAAGTATATTTTCAACATCTTCGCCAACATATCCTGCCTCTGTAAGGCTTGTAGCATCTGCAATAGCAAAAGGAACATCTATAAGCCTAGCCAATGTTTGAGCAAGTAAGGTTTTACCTGTACCAGTAGGGCCTATTAATAAAACATTACTTTTTTGTAGCTCTACATTGCTTTCTATAGGATTAGAAGTTATTCTTTTATAATGGTTATAAACAGCAACTGATAAAGCTTTTTTAGCGTCATCTTGGCCTATAACATATTGATCTAAGTATTCTCTTATTTCTTTTGGTTTTGGTAAATTAAAGTCAGAAGAATATTCAGAATGTATAGGCTCGGCAGGAAACTCTTCATATATTATTTGACAACAAAGATCTACACATTCATCACATATATATATATTTTTAGGGCCTGCAACTAATTTTTTAGCCTCATCTTGAGATTTTCCACAAAATGAACAGCTTATTTTATGATCATCTTTTGAAGGCATCTATTTCAACTCCTTAATTATTGTGGTTTTGTAATAACATTGTCTATAAGGCCATAAGCTTTAGCCTCTTCACTAGACATATAGTTATCTCTTTCTGTATCATTTTTAATAGTTTCTAAAGATTGTCCAGTATTTTCAGAAAGCATTTGGTTTAATTTATTTTTAATTTTTAATATTTGTTCTACCTGAATTTGCATATCTGTAGCTTGGCCTCTAGCACCACCTAAAGGCTGATGTATCATAATTTCTGCATTAGGTAGAGCATATCTTTTACCTTTAGCACCGCCAGCTAAAAGAAAAGCACCCATACTAGCCGCAAGACCAATACAAATAGTAGAAACATCAGGCTTAATATATTGCATAGTATCATATATAGCAAGGCCTGCTGTAACAGAGCCACCAGGGCTATTTATATAAAGGCTAATATCTTTATCAGGATCTTCTGCCGCTAAAAACAAAAGTTGGGCAACAACTAAACTAGCAGTAGTATCGTTTACTTCTTCACCTAAAAATATAATTCTATCTTTTAAAAGTCTTGAATAAATATCATAAGAACGTTCACCAGCGTTAGTTTGATCAACAACCATAGGTACTAAACTCATAAAAATCCTCCTTAAAGTGTAATATATAAAATTTTCTAAAAATATTATATCCCAATTTATGTAAATTATGCTTTTAATTAATAATTTTAATCCAAAATTTTAAGTTTTATATAAATATCGTAGTATATAGATTGATAACATGATAGTATTATTAAAATTGGCTGTGGTTAGGATTATATATCTTAAACCTTACCTTTTTATTTAAACTTCAATAATTGAAAAAACATTTTTTATAAAACAAAAAGAGGTAAAAAAACCTCTTTTTGTTTTAAGTTAATATTATTCAGCTTCTGGTTGAACAGAATTTTTTACTAAAAAGTCAAGAGCTTTTTGAGTTTTTAAGTCTTTAATAATATTTTCTTTTTCTTCTTCACCAAAGATACTTTCAATTTTTTCTTTATCTATGCGATAAGCTTCTGCAATGCGAGTTAATTCTGCATCGATGTCTTTTTCAGAAACTTTAACCTTTTCTGCTTCTGCAACAGCTTCTAAAGCTAATCTACCTTTAACTTGTTTTTCACAAATTATACGATAAGCTTCTCTCATATTTTCTAGGCTTTGTCCCATATAATTTAAGTAAGCATCTAAAGTTAAACCTTGAGCACCAATACCGTTTCTAAATTCGTTAATTTTATTATCAATTTCAAGCTCAATCATAGCTTCAGGTATGTCTACTTCAACTTTTTCTATTAAAGCTTCTAAAACAGTTTCTTTCATTTTTTTGTCTGCTTCTTCTTTTTTCATAGCAGTAAGCTTAGATTTAATGTCTTTTTTATAATCTTTTAAAGTTTCAAATTCTGTAGTATCTTGAACAAATTCATCATTTAATTCTGGAAGAATTTTTTCGTTAATTTCATTAATTTTCACTTTAAATGTAGCTGGTTTAGAAGCTAATTCTTCTTTACCATAGTTTTCTGGGAAAGTAACGTTAACGTCAAATTCATCACCAATATTTTTACCAATAATTTGATCTTCAAAAGTGTCTATAAAAGTTTTAGAGCCTATTTCAAGGTCATATTTTTCACCTTTGCCACCTTCAAAAGCAACACCATCAATAAATCCTTCAAAATCGATATTTACTAAATCGCCTTTTTTAACTGCTCTATCTGTAACAGGGTTAATTCTTGAATGTTTTTCTCTTTCTCTATTAAGGTAAGCTTCTACGTCATCTTTGTTAACAGTAGTGCTAGGTTTTTCACATATAAGGCCTTTATATTCAGAGATTTTAACTTCAGGTTTAGTATAAACAATAGCAGTAAATACAACGCCTTCTTCTTTAGAAACGCTTTCTACGTCTATTTCTGGTCTTGAAACAATTTCTAATTTGCTTTCTTTGGCAGCTTTAGGGTAAGCATCTTTTAAAACAAAGTTAAAGGCATCATCATAAAATACTTCAACACCGTAAGTTTTTTCTATAATTTGTCTAGGAACTTTGCCTTTTCTAAAACCTTTAATATTAAAATGTTTTTGGTTTTTATTGAAAGAATAGTCTAAACCTTCTTTAAATTTTTCAGCACTAACAGAAAATGTTAATTTGTATTTATTAATGTCTATATTTTCAACATTATTCATTTATTTTTCCTCCTTAAAATCTTGGTAAAAATTACATATAGTAAATTACATATGGCTTAATTATAACATAGGGTAAAATAAAAATCAATTATTTTTATTATTAAAGTTTAAAACTTTATGTTTAAATATAGCTATAACAAATAATGCTACTATTATGCCTAATAAAGCCCCTGTTAAAACATCTGTAGGATAATGAACCAATAATATAACCCTTGAAAGAGCTATTAATAAAGCTAATATATATGCTATTATACCCCATTTTTTGTTTGTATAGTATATACAGGTTGCACCAATAAAAGATGACATGCTATGGCCAGATGGAAAAGAAAAACCACCTGGTGGAGCTATAAAAGGTATTAGTGAAAGCTCTATAAAAGGGCGAGGCCTTTCAAAGATATGTTTTAATATGCCATTGCCTATTATTGAGCCTAAAATTAAGGAAAAAAGCATTATAATACCATTTTTTCTAGTAGATTTTTTTATTATTAAAAATATACCAAAAGCTATCCATATAAGGCCTGCATCTCCAAGATGAGTTATAAAAGAAAACATATCTTTTATGATGGGATAGTTTGATATTGTATCATTCATATAAAGTATAACGCTTTTATCAAAATTAAAAATTGTATCCATACTTACCTCACAAAATTTTATAGTTTATTTATTATATCACAAAAATAAAATAAATAAATATAATTTGTGAAAAAACAATTTATTTATGTGAAAATTTATACAAAAGTTAGATTTTAGCCAAATTAAGCATTTTTTATGTTGACAAAAATAGGGGATAATGTTATAATATTTATTGTTTGCCGCACAGAGAGGTTTAAGCTTAGCACCGTATCTGGCGAGTTATTTTTAAGGAGGTGTACTAATGTACGCAATTATCGAAACTGGTGGAAAACAATATAAAGTTTCTGAAGGAGACGTTATCAAAGTTGAAAAATTAGAGGTAGAAGCTGGCTCTTCTTACACTTTTGACAAAGTTTTAACTGTTGCTAATGGTGATGACGTTAAATTTGGTGCTCCTGTTGTTTCTGGTGCAACTGTTACTGCATCTGTTATAGGCGATGGCAAAGCTAAAAAAGTTATCGTTTATAAATATAAACCTAAAAAAGGTTTCCACAAGAAAAAAGGTCATAGACAACCTTTCACTATGCTTAAGATTGAAAAAATTAATGGTTAATTAGGTTTTTAAAATGATACAAGCTATATTTTTTAAACATAATAAAAATATAACAGGTTTTCAAATTAAAAACCACGGTAGAGATATTGTTTGTTCTGCCGTCTCTATATTATCTTTAAATACCGTTAATAGCCTTGAGGCTTTTACAGATGCTAAATATAATATAGATTATGATACTAATGGTGGTTATTTAAAATGTATTATAAATGAAGACAGCCTTTGTGATAAAGCTGTCTTGCTATTATCTAGTTTGGAGCTTGGTCTTAAAGGTATAGAGATAGAGTATCCAAAAGATATTTCTTTAAAATATAAGGAGGTGCAACAATGATTAGAATTAATCTTCAATTTTTCGCTCATAAAAAAGGGGTAGGTTCTACAAAAAATGGTCGTGATTCTGAGTCTAAAAGATTAGGGCCTAAACGTGCTGACGGACAGTTTGTTAAAGCTGGTAATATTCTTTATACACAAAGAGGTACAAAAATTCACCCTGGCGTAAACGTTGGTAAAGGCGGTAATGATACACTTTTCGCTTTAGTTGACGGTATCGTTAGATATGAAAGAAAAGGTAGAGATAAAAAACAACTTTCTGTTCATCCTATCGCTGAATAATAAAATAAAAAGTATGGCTTTGCCATACTTTTTATTTTATTATTCTTTAATATGTAATTATATTGTATAATAAAGAATAATAAAAGAAATGATATAAGTAAAAAAGAAGTTTTATCTAAAGCTAAAAAATTTATATAAATATTACACAATTTTACATATTATATCATTTTATATTGGTATATAAATTTAAGATATAATAATGGATTTGAATATTATAGCTTTAAATGTACAAAATGGTAAAATATATATAAAGAAGAAAATAGACTATATTTAAAAAATACTTACAGAGTATTATTAACTAAGGCTATACAAGGTATAGTTATTTTTGTTCTATATAGTGATAAAGATGATGTAATAAGAAGTTGCAAAGAATATGATAATATTTATAGTTATTTTTTTAATATTGGCTTGAAAGTTTTAAAGAAATCATATTATAACTTTTAAAATAATATATTAAAGATATTAGAAAAATATGCATAATATAATGGATGTAAAAATTTTAAAGTTAGATATAATATAAATTAAATGTAATAAAATAATAGCTTCCTCATATAATTAAACAGGTTAGTTTTTAGGAGGAGCTCTTTTGAAACCTTATATTGAGCAAAGAGCAGTAGATGTAGCTAACTTTATTATTAATAAAAATGCTACTGTTAGAGAAACTGCTAAAAAATTTGGAATTAGTAAAAGTACTGTACATAAAGATGTTACAGAACGATTATTAAGTATAAATCCTAATCTTGCAAATAAGGCTAAAAAAGTTTTAGATCTTAATAAGTCTGAAAGGCATATAAGAGGTGGATTAGCTACAAAAGAAAAATATTTGTCAAAAGGCATAGGCATATATATAAAATAACTGGCTATTTAGCCAGTTATTTTATATATAAATTACAAACAACAGGGAAATGATCGGATATATATTTACCATTAAAGCTATCTCTTAAAATATTCACATTTTCAACGTTTATAAATTCATTTATAAATATAAAATCTATTTCTAGCTCTTCACAATTAGATGATATATTAAAATCTGCATCGCAAGTAAAAGTGCCTTTAGGGTTAAGATTACAAATTGTTTTTACTTCTGAAAATATGTTTGACATATTTTTATAGATTTTATCAGTTGGTAAAGAGTTAAAATCACCCATTAAAACAAAAGGATAATTTTTATAATGATTATTTAATTTTTCTAATATAAGGTTGCCACCATAAATGCGAGCATCTTCAGAAGAGTTATCAAGATGAGTTACAGAAAATATAATTTTTTTATTAGTTATTTTATCTAAAACAAGTATCCAAACGCATATTCTTTTACAACCGGCATCTTGATAAAAAGATGGTACATCAGGAGTTTTAGAAAGCCAAAAATAGCCTCCATCTAATTTATCAAATCTATCTTTTTTATATAATATACCGTTATATTCATCTTTTTTGCTATCTCCATCTCTAGATATTCCAAAAAAATTATAAGTATTTATAGTTTTTAGGTTTTGTAATTGGTGGGGCAAAGCTTCTTGTATTCCTAAAATATCAAAATTTTCTCTTTTTATCATATTTAAAATATGTGGACATCTTTCATTCCAACTCCAGTCGCCATCTCCTATGTTATCATATCTAATGTTATATGTACAAGTTTTAATATTATTCATAAAAAATCCTCCATATAGTTATATAATTTGATTTTATATATTTTTATTAAAAGGTTATTTTTATTTTGAAAAAGCGTAGACTTAGTCTACGCTCTTAATTTGTAAAATTTTACTCTTTTTCTTTAACCTCTGGAATAAACATAAAGTATCCTGTTAAATCTCCTTGATCTTCAGAGGTCTGGTTAAATGTAGATTCTATAAATAAAACTCTATCTGCAACACGGCCAAACTCTATAGCAGGTACGCTTAATATAGCTCCTGCCATATCAACAGATAAAGATGGGACAGATTGGTTTATTTTATAGTTCATAAGCTGAGATAGGGCAGTAAGATAAGAACTAGTAAGTATATTACCAATTTCTGTAAGCATAGAATAGTCTACCTCATCAAACTCAGATAAACTATTTTTATCTCTGCCCATAATTTCTTTAGCTAAAGTGCAGGCAGATTTTTCTGCCATAAGATACATCATCATACCATCAACATCACCACTAACACCAACTAATAAACCTACGATTAAAGCATCGGCACCTCCTATAATATCAGGAAGATTTTTAAACTCAGGCATTTTAACAGTAGGAACACTCATAGATATGCGTTGATTAACAAGACTTGATAAACTAGTAGCAGCATTACCAGTACCAATATTGGCAACTTCTTTTAACATATCTATATCCATTAAATTTAAGTTACTCATAAAAAACTCCTTAAGTATTTAATCAATTTACATTATTAACAAATTATAGTATAATAATTTTAACATAAAAAACTAAATTTGCAAACTATTTTCTAAAAAATAATAATATTTTTTTTATATTATAATAAATATATACTATAAAATATTAAGGAGATTTTATGAAAAAATTTATTTTAATAGTTTCTTCTAATGATGATGAAAAGTTTTTTGTAAATAAAAATTATATAAACAATATAAAAAATTTTAACATACCGTATTATATTACCGATTATAATATAAAAAATATTAATTATAATTATATAGGAGGTATTTTATTAACAGGTGGTGGAGATATAGATCCTACATTATATAAAAGTGAAAAAAGAGAAGAAACAAAAGATATATGTACAGATAGGGATATTTTTGAGATAAACTTATTAAAAGAGGCTTTAAATAGAAAAATACCAACTTTAGCTATATGTAGAGGTATGCAAATAATGAATGTAGCCTTTGGTGGAACAATAAACCAACATATACATAACCATATGCAAAAAGAAGATAAAAATATAGCCACACATTATGTAAATATAAAAGAAAATACAAATTTATATAAAATAATAGGTAAAGATAATATAAAGGTAAATTCTGTTCATCATCAGGTGGTTGATAAGGTGGCTAAAAATTTTAAAATAAGTGGCACTTGCGATAATGTTATTGAGGCTATAGAATATAATAATAAAGATTTATTTTTTGTAGGATTACAATGGCATCCAGAAGCTTTATATGATGAATGTAGTAAAAAAATATTTACATATTTTATAAAAAGTATAAAATAATAATATAAAACAAGAGAAAAGGAGCAAGAATATGGAGAAATTTAATGCTAAAATAGAAGCTATAAAAAGCCTAGATTGGCTTATAGAAATAATAGGTAACATAGGTATAAGTATTATACAAATAATAATAGCAGGTATTATTATAAAAATTTTAATAAGCTTTATAAAAAAGTCTTTCAAAATTAATAATAAGCTTAGCGATAGAAAAAAACAAACTTTATCTGAGGTTTTATCTAGTGTTGTAAAATATACAGTTTGGTTCATTGCTATTTGTAGTGTGCTTACTAATTTTGGGGTAAATGTTGCATCTTTAATAGCTGTTGCAGGTGTTGGTAGTGTTGCTATAGGTTTTGGTGCTCAAAGTTTAGTTCAAGATATTATAACTGGTATGTTTATATTATTTGAAGATCAATTTGGTGTAGGCGATATTATAACGGTAGATACATTAACAGGAACTGTAGAAAGTATAGGTCTTAGAAGTACAAGAATAAGAGGTGCTGATGGAGACTTACACATTATACCTAACGGTATGATAAAAATTATAACAAATATGTCTAAAGAATTTAATAGAGCTACTATAGATATAGGGGTGGCATATGAAGAAAATATAGACAATGTTATAGCGGTTATGAAAGATGAAACAAGCAAAATATTTAAAAATAAAATGATAGAAGGGCTTAGAGCAGAGCCAAATGTTTTAGGTATAATAGATTTGGCCGATAGTGCTGTTGTTATAAGAATACTTGCAGATACAGACATAGGTGAAAATTGGCATGTCGAAAGAGAAATAAGAAGGCTTATGAAAAAACGTTTTGATAAAGAAAATATTAACATACCTTATCCAAAAAGAGTTATAGAAATAGTAGAAAACAAAAGAAAGGAAGCTTAAAATGGAATATTTAGTAGGCGATATTGTATACACTAAAAAACCTCACCCTTGCAAAAGCCACCAATGGGAAGTTATAAGAATTGGAGCAGATTTTAAAATAAAATGTTTAGGTTGTGGTCATATAGTTATGGTACCTAGAACAAAATTTGAAAAAATGGTTAAAAAGAAATTATAAAAATAATAAAATAATAAATGTATAAATTCTCCTTTTAAAATAAATACTAATTTTAGTATATATTTTGAAAGGGGTTTTTTTATGAGTTTAAAAAGAGATTATTTTGAAATAAGATTAGAAAGTATAGGAGGGCTTGGTGCAAATTTATCTGGCAAAATATTAGGAGAATATGGAGCGTTATATTTAGGGCTTAATGCTTCTAGTTTTTCGAGCTATGGTTCAGAAAAAAGAGGTTCTCCCGTTAAAGCATATATAAGATATGCCAAAGAAAATACACCTATAAGAGCAAATAGTCCTGTTAAAGTACCAGATATATTAGCTATTTTTCATTTAGCTTTAGCAGATAAAGAGAATATTATGGCAGGTGTATCAGAAAATACGTCTGTTGTTGTAAATACAGATAAGCAGCCAGATGAGGTAAGAGATATTTTAAAAATGTATGCAGGTAAGCTCTATTGTATAGATGCTTTAAAAATAGCTTTAGAAACAAAAAGCCGTATAAATATGGTTATGTTAGGTGCAATAGCTAAAACTAATGATTTTATGGATATAGAAAAGCTAAAACAATGTATAGAAAATACAATAGGTAAAAAATATCCTAAAGCTTTAGAGCAAAATATAAATGCTATACAATGTGGATATGAAAATGTAATATTTAAAGATATATCTCCAGACAATAAATATGATTATATTGTAGCTAAAGATATAGAAAGTAGATGGGGATATAAAAATGCTCCTATAGGCGGTATAAATACTTTATTTGGAAATAGCGTATGTAACGATATATCTGCTAGTAGAGAAGGTTATGTTCCTATTTTTAAAAAGGAAAAATGTATAAATTGTGGGTTATGTGATACAACTTGTCCTGACTTTGCCTTTCAATTTGTAAGGGGAAAATATAAAGATAAAGAAAGTATGATAAATTTAGGTATAGATTATCACCATTGTAAAGGTTGTATGAGATGTGTTGAAATATGCCCAACAAAAGCTTTAGAGAAAGCTTTAGAAAAAGATGTAGACATATTTAAAAGCCATAAAAGAAATAAAGATTTGATTGTAGATAAATTAGATTTTGAAAAAACAGGGGCTAGCTCATTTGTAACAAGTGAAAGCTACACAGAAAATATTAATATTTAAGGAGAAATTTTATGTTAAAACAAAAGGTTGTATTTGAAAGTGGAAATGAACTTGCAACAATAGCTTGTAAACAAATAGATTACCATATAATGGGTTATTATCCTATAACACCTTCTACACAAATAGCCGAAAATTTAGATTTTATGTTTTCTCAAGGAGAGAGTAAAACAAAGCTAATAGCTGCAGAAGGAGAGCATAGTGCGGCGGGCATTTGCTATGGAGCATCTGTTGGTGGTGGTAGAGTTTTTAGTGCTACTAGTGCTAATGGGCTTTTATATAGCTTAGAGCAGCTACCAGTACAATCGGGAACGAGATTTCCTATGGTTTTAAACGTTGCTTGTAGAACTATTTCTGCACCATTATCTATAAAAGGTGATCATAGCGATATAATGTATACTTTAAATACAGGTTGGATAATACTTTTTGCTAAAGATAACCAAGAAGTATATGATTTTAATATTATAGGCTTAAAATTGGCAGAAAAGGTTAATTTGCCTGTTATAATAGCTTTTGATGGTTTTTTTACAAGCCACCAAAAGAAAAAAGCACATATTTTTGAAAATGATAAAGACATACAAAATTTTATAGGAGAATGTAAAAGAGAATATTCTGCTCTTAATATGGATAGTCCTATAACAATTGGATCTTATATGAATGAGCCTGATTTAATAAATAATAAATTTCAATTAAATTTAGCTATGAAAGAAGCTAAAGATTATTTGATAGAGATTTTTGATGAATATAAAAATATATCAGGTAGAGAATATAAAACAACAGAAAGCTATTTAACAAAAGATGCTGATATTTTAATATTTGCTTTAGGCTCTACCTTTGAAACAGTTAAAGATTCTGTAGATAAAATGAGAAAAGAAGGTAAAAAGGTAGGAGCTTTTACAATTAAAGTTTTAAGACCCTGGTTTACAGATGATATATATAATATTTGTAAAGATAGCAAAATTTTAATATGCTTAGATAGACAAGATAGCTATGGGGCTAACGGTGGTAATATGAGTATAGAGATAAAAGCTAGCTTACAAGAAAAAGAGCTAAATACCAAAGTTATAACTCGTATATATGGGTTAAGTGGGAAAGATTTTTATGCAGAAGATGGGGTTAAACTTTTTCAAGATGCCTTCGACTGTTTGGATGGTAAAGAAATAAAAAGATTTGACTATTTAGGTAACTATGAAGGAAACTTAAGTATAGAAAATGTTAAGCCTTTTGAAAATATAAAGGAAGAAGATACAAAGCTTAATATAACAAAAGTAGAATATAATGAAAATACAAAAACATTTAATGTTACAGGAGGTTCCATAAAAGATATATCTGCTATGCCTAAAAGAATAGCACCAGGACACGGTGCTTGCCCAGGTTGTGGAATACCTGTTAATTTAAATCTTTTGTTAAGCGGTATAGAAGGAAATGTAGTGTTACTTTTTCAAACTGGTTGTGGAATGGTTGTTACCACATCATATCCTAAAACATCATTTAAAGTAAACTATGTTCATAATCTTTTTCAAAATGGTAGTGCCACTTTATCTGGCCTTTTAGAAATGTATAAAGAAAGGCAGAAAAGAGGAGAAATAGATGAGGATATTACATTTATAATGGTATCTGGTGATGGTGGTCTTGATATAGGCCTTGGTTCTGCTTTAGGTACGGCTATAAGAAACCATAATATGATAATATTTGAATATGATAATGGAGGTTATATGAACACAGGTTATCAGCTTTCATATTCTACGCCTAAAGGTGCTAAAAGTTCTACAAGTAATATAGGCCAATATGAATATGGTAAAGAGCTATTTCATAAAGATAACCCTCAAATATTTGCGGCCACTAATATACCTTATATTGCTACCGTAGCAGAAAGTCATATAACAGATTTTGTAAAAAAGGCGAGAAAAGCTCAAGAGTATAGCAAAAAATTTGGACTTTCTTATATAAAATGTTTATCTGCTTGCCCTTTAAACTGGGGAGATGAACCACGCTATGAAAGAGGTGTAATAGAAAGTGCTGTTAAAAGTTGTTATCACCCTTTATATGAAATAGAACACGGCATAACAACTATAAGCTATAATCCAGAAGAAAAAGGAGAAAAATTGCCTATTACAGATTATTTATTTAAAATGGGACGTACAAAACATTTAAAAAATGAAAAATATAATGATATAGTACAATCTATACAAAAGGAGATAGATAGAAGATGGCAAAGATTAAAAGCTAGAGCAGAAAGTCCTTATCTATAATAATTTATTTAGCTATTGGTATAGAAATAAAAAGGGTAGGTTTTATTATATAAAAACTTACCCTTTTTAAAGTAGCTTAATATAATATATAGTATTAAATTTAAAATGTTAATAAATTAAATTTTTATAAGAAAGCTGGAATTTAAATTTTTACATAAAATATGAAAGAGCTACTTAAAATATTAGCTAAATTTTTCATAATTTATTTTATCTTGTGAAACACCAAGCTCTAAAAGATTTTTCTCTAAAGATTCCATAAATATAGGTGGTCCACAAAAATAAAAAGCACCATTTAAAGGTAAATTTTCTTTAATCCATTCTTTTGTAACAAAACCTTTAACATCATAATTTTTACCAACTTCATCTGTATCTAAAGGATTAGAATAAAAAACAGTATTTTTAAGGTTATTTTCTTTACAAATATTTTCTATATCCTCTTTAAAAGGGTGCATATTAGAATTTTGAACAGCTTGTACAAAAGTTATATTTCTATCTTTAGCATTAGCAAGTAACATAGATAATAAAGGCGTTACACCAATTCCACCAGATAATAAAACGATAGGCGTATCTTTTGGTAAATTTTCATCTAAAACGAAAATACCACAAGGGGCTTTAGCTTCTATAATATCCCCAACTTGTAAATTATCGTGAAGATAAGAGCTCATAACACCACCATCAATTTTTTTAACACTAATTCTATATGTATCTTCATTAGGTAAATCAGATAAACTATATACTCTAAAAATATCTCTCATTTTAGGATCATCTGTTTTTATTCTGAAAGGTAAAAATTGGCCTGGTGTATGCTTAGGTAATTTTTCACCGTTTTTTGCTTTAAAATAAAATGATTTTATAGTATCACAAACATCTTTTTTATCAATCAAAATTAATTCTTTAAAATTATCCCAGTTATTCATAATAATACCTCCTAGTTAATAATAATTGTTATATAATAATTATAAGCTAATAATATACAAAAGTCAATAAATATTTAAAAAAATATAATTTTTTATTATTTATCTAAATTATTTATTATAATAAAAAGGTTGTAGATTTTGTCTACAACCTTAGATTTAGATAAATTCTACAGCAAAATTTAAAATAAAATTTTGTTTTTTTATGTTATTAAAATTATTTTATAACAGGCATAGGCCCAGCACCATTTTTAGCCGTTAAAGCTTGTGTTAATTTTGTTTTTAATGTTTGTATTTCATAATCTGTGTCTTTAGGGGAAGGTATATAATATCCTTTTTTTTCTGCAAATTTATATAAATTATATTGGGCTTCTTCTGCCTCATTTCTCATTTGTTGAAAAATTTGTCTTAAATTTAGATCATTACATTCAGTTATTATTTTAGCATAATTAACTATATTAGCCTTTAAACCTGTTAAAATATCTAAAACCATATCTTTTTCGTTCATAAGTACCTCCTATAATAATTGTATTAGCTTTTGGGCTAATTGTTCTGCCTTTATACTAGAAGATTTAAACATTTCTTTAAGCTCTGTGTCGCAAGCTTTTGTTGCATAACAAGATAGCTTAGAAGATATAGTTATATTATTAGAAACACATTCTCTTATTGCATTTATTTCCATTTGATTTAAATTTGACATATATTCACCTTCTATTTAAAATATTTATATAAATATTTTAACCATAAAAGTAAATATATATACAAAAATAAAGATAAAATACTTTAAAGTAAATTTTTATTATTTTTATTTTTTTGAAAGGTTATAAACTTTATCTAAAGCCTTATATACTTTATATGCTATTTATTTTTATTATTCATAAAAAACATAAATATGGCAACAGAGCAAATGATTATATAACCTATAAAACTATAAATATCAGGTTTTTGATTAAATACTATATAACCTAAAATACCTGAAAAAATTATTTGAGAATAATCGAAAATAGATATTTCTTTAGCAGGAGCATTGGCATAAGCGGCGGTAACACTAAATTGGCCAAGGCTTGCAAATATACCTGCTAATAATAAATATATTAGTTGTTTAACAGATATAGGTGAAAAATTAAAAATAACAAAAGGTAAAATTGCTAAACAAGAAAAGCAAGAGAAAAAGAATACTATAAAAGGGCCTTTTTCTCCTCTAAGGCTTAAAAATCTTACCATTGTATAGGCCATACCAGCACACATAGCACCTAAAACACCTATTAAAGCAGGCAAGCTATTAAGGCTTGTTACAGGTATATTATTATTTAATAAACCTATTATAAGATTAGGATTTATAATAAATAAGCTACCTAAAAATGCTATTAATATAGACATAACTTGCCATAATTTAATTTTTTCTTTAAGTATAAAAAATGAAAAAATAATTACAAAAAATGGAGCAAGTTTATTAAGCATAGTAGCATCAGATAAAATTAAATTTTCTATTGCATAATAATTAAAAATTATACCCAGTGTGCCAAAAGTTGATCTAAGTATTAGGCCTAATAAATTTTCTTTTTTTAGATTAAATCCTATTTTAGATTTTTTTATAATATAAAAAGCAAAACATAGAGAAACTAAATTTCTAAAAAAGCTTTTTTGCATAGAAGGTATATCTCCAGATAGTTTTACAAAAAGGCTCATAAAAGCAAACCCTAAAGCAGATAATATAATAAGAAATATTCCTTTATTTTTATTTGTCATAATAAGCTCCTTTCTAAAAACACAATTAATATTTTATAATAAAAATAAAAAAATGTAAATTAAACATTGTAAAATTTTTAAAATGTATTATAATTATTCTAGACAGTTTAATATTTTATAAATTTGGAGGTAAAAAATGAATTATAAAAATGAGTTTATCAAATTTATGTGTGATTCAGGAGTTTTAACTTTTGGTGATTTTGTAACTAAAAGTGGAAGAAACACACCTTATTTTATTAATACAGGCAATTATAATACAGGAGAACAAATAAATAAGCTTGGATATTTTTATGCAAAATGTATGGAACAAAACGGTATAGATAGCAATGTTTTATTTGGCCCAGCTTATAAAGGCATACCTCTTTGTGTGACAGTTGCATCTGCTTTATATAAAGATTATAATAAAAATGTAAATTATTGTTTTAATAGAAAAGAGGCTAAAGATCATGGCGAAGGGGGTGTTATGGTAGGGTATAATCTTAAAGATGGGGATAAAGTAACTATTATAGAAGATGTTATAACAGCGGGCACAGCTATAAGAGAGAGCTTACCAATATTAAAAAATACAGCTAATGTAACAGTAGATAGCGTTATTATATCTGTTGATAGAATGGAAAAAGGTAACAATGAAAAATCTGCTATACAAGAAGTTTATGAAGAATTTGGCATAAAAGTATACCCTATAGTTACAATAATAGATATTATAGAAGCTATAAAGTCTGGTGTTATAGAGGGGCAACAATATTTAGATAAAATGATAGTTTATAGAGAAACTTATGGTATAAAATAATATTGTAATATAAATGTAATAAATATGTTACTAATTGGAAATATTATAATTTATAATATATAGTATAATTTACTTAAGATTATATATTTTTTAGAAAGGAAATGATAAATATGTTTAATAAACTAAAAAGAGTTATTACATCTTTAATATTAGTTTTAACAATGGTTATGCCTAGCTTTACAATTTTTGCAGCAGAACCAGTTTATGTTACTTTAAATGGACTGCCTATCGTTTATGATGATGCAAAACCACAAATTATGAACCAAAGAGCTATGGTACCTTTTAGAAAAACAGCAGAAACTCTTGGTGCTACTATAGATTGGGATAAAAAAACAGAAACAGCTACTTTAATAAAAGGCGATAGAGTAGTAGTACATACTATGCGTACAAATATTATTACGGTAAATGGAAAAGCATCTACATTTGATACGCCTTCCGCAGTTTTAAATAATAGAACAATGATGCCTGTTAGAATGTTAAGTGAAGCTTTAGGTAATGTTGTAACTTGGGATAACGCTACAAGAACTGTTAATATTGTTGCAGATAATACTACTGTTATCAATATTGTACCAGAAAAAACAACTGTTAATAGCGGAGAAAAAATTAATATTGCAGTAACTACTTCATCTACAACAGATAGAATAAAAATATTAGATGTAAACGAAAATAATAATGTTATTGCAGAAGCTAATACATATAGCACTAACCCAGATGGTACAAGACTATTTTCTGTACCTTGGACACCTAATGTTACAAAAAGTACATTTAAAACTTTAAAAGTAGTTCCAGGAAATTTAACTTCATATAACGAAGATGCTACAGCTTATAAAGTTTGTGCTATTAGTGTAAATGCAGATATAAAACCCAAAATTATATCTTTTACATCTGATAAAAAAGAGGTTGGTAGAGGCGATAAAATTAAATTGACTATAGAGGCTAATGGTAATACAGATAGAGTTAGAATAGGTACAGAAAAAAATAACAAATTAATTGAGTTAACACATTATAAACTTGTAGAAGCTAATAACCCTAACCGTAGACTTTTTGAAACAGAAATGATTATGGAAGATAGAGGAGATATAGAGCTTAGAGCATATGCAGGTAACTCGTCTAATGGTTATGAAACTACTTATGAAACATTAAAAATAACAGTTGGTGGAGCAGGTAGTAGCAGTTCAAATGAAAAACTTAAAATAAAAGATTCTTTTGTTATTAATGATGATATATATGTAGATGAAAAAGTTAAAGTTATTGTTAAAACAACAACAGATATTGATAGAATAGAAATACTAGATGAAAATGATAAAGTTGTAGATGATACAAGATATGCAGCTATTAAAAATAATAGTGAATATGTTTGGGAAATGGATATACCAGTAAAAAATAGTGGCAGAAATAGATATTATATAGTGGCATATAATAAAGATAAAGATAAAACAAGAGAAAGTTTTAGTTTTAGTTCTTCCGCATATAGCAGTAGTGATTTATTAGTATTAAATACACAGCAAAGAGATATAGGTGCTATATCTGGAGATAAAGTTAAATTTATTATAAGAACAACAGGACAAGCAGAGTATATAAAAATATTTGATGGTAGCTCAGAATTAACAAAAGTTACAAGTTATTCTGGTAGTGGTTCTATTAGAGAATGGGAAGCTACAGTAAATATTACTACATCTAATAAAGATAGATTAAGAGTTGTAGCTTATGATAAAAATGAAAATCAAAGCTCTACAAAATTAAATGTTTATTTAAACATACAAGCAGATGGTAAAATATATGATTTTGATTTAAAAACATCAGAAGTATATAAAAATGAATATATAAGAGTAGATATATATACTAACAAAGCTATATCTAAAGTTTGGGTAGAAGATAACAATGGTGTTCGTGTAGCTTTAAGCACTTCTTATGATAGTGTAAGTGGAGATGAATATACTTGGCAGCTTAAATTTGCAGCAGAAGAAGTAGGCACTAGCATAAGATACACTATATATGCAGAAGACCAAAATGGTAAAAAATATGATCAAACATTTAGAGTGCGTGTAAACAAATAGATAATTTTTAAATTATAGGGGCATAAATAAAAGGGAAAGGTTTAAATCTAGCCCTGCCCCTTTTTAATAATTACTAATATTTATTATATAGCAAATAAGTTCCCACCTTTTTAGGTGGGTTTAATTATATATGGAGGATAATATGAATAACAATTTAACACTTATGACAGATCTTTATCAATTAACAATGATGCAAGGTTATTTTGAGGCTAATATGCATAATAAAAAAGCTGTTTTTGATATGTTTTATAGAAAAAATCCAAGTAATAATGGTTATGCTATAGCTTGTGGCCTAGATCAAGTAGTAGATTATATAAAAAATATAAAATTTGATGAAGATACTATATTATATTTAAAGAGTCTTAATATATTTAAAGAAAATTTTTTACAATATTTAAAAGATTTTAAATTTACAGGAGATATTTATGCTATGCCAGAGGGTACAGTAGTTTTTCCTAGTGAACCTTTAATAAGAGTAAAATCTACTATAATAGAAGCTCAATTTATAGAAACTACTATTCTAAATATTATAAACCATCAAAGCCTTATAGCTACAAAAGCGGCTAGGGTTAAATGGGCAGCAGAAGACGATATTGTTATGGAATTTGGGCTAAGAAGGGCACAAGGGCCAGATGCAGGCATATATGGTGCTAGAGCGGCGGTAATAGGAGGGTGTAATTCTACTAGTAACGTTCTTGCAGGTAAAATGTTTAATATACCTATATCGGGAACACACGCTCATAGCTGGATAATGAGCTTTAAAGATGAAATAACCGCCTTTAGAACTTATGCAAATATTTTTCCTGATAGATGTTTTCTTTTAGTGGATACTTATGACACTTTAAAAAGTGGTGTTCCTAATGCTATAAAAGTTTTTAACGAGATGAAAGAAAAGGGGATAGAGCTTAAAAACTATGGCATACGTTTAGATAGTGGAGATTTAGCTTATATATCAGATAAAGCTAGAGCTATGCTTGATAATGCAGGTTTTAAAGATGCTAGCATAGCCGCATCAAGCGATTTAGATGAAAATATTATATCATCTTTAAAACAACAAGGAACTAAGATAAATGTTTGGGGGGTAGGAACAAATCTTATAACATCTAGTGATTGTCCTGCCTTTGGTGGAGTTTATAAACTTTGTGCAGAAGAAGTTAACGGTGAAATGATACCTAAAATTAAACTTTCAGAAAATCCAGATAAAGTTACAAATCCAGGTATTAAAAAAATATTTAGGCTTTATGATAAAGCTACTAATAAAATTAAAGCAGATTTAATTTGCCTTGAAGATGAAATATTAAATGAAAATGAAGATTTAACAATTTTTCACCCGATAAATACTTGGAAAACAATGACTTTAAAAGCTAATGAATATTATATAAAAGAGCTTTTACAACCTGTTTTTATAAATGGTAAATGTGTTTTTGAAAAGAGAGAAACTATGGATATAAAAGAATATTGTGAAAAGGAAAAAGATAGCCTTTGGAATGAATATAAAAGGCTTATAAATCCACATATTTTACCAGTAGATTTATCTTTAAAGCTTTATAATCTAAAAAAAGATATGATTGATAATATAAGGAAAAATAAATAACATATACATAAAAAACATCCTTTTTTAAAAAAGGGTGTTTTTTATGTATATGTTAGAAAAATATGGTAATAATAAATATAAAATTATTTGTTAAGGAGAAAATATTATGAACATATTAAAAAAAGAAAAAAATATATTATTATTATCGATATTTATAGGTACATTTATTACTATAATTTTTATGTTATCTACAAAAAGTTATTCTTATAACATACAAAAAGGTATTGCTAATGAAGTTATTAGATTACATGTTTTAGCTAATAGTGATGAAATTTATGATCAACAGCTTAAAATTAAAGTAAAAGATGGTATAATCAAAATGTTAGAAAATGAATTACATAACAGTATGTCTAAAGATGAAACAAGAATTATATTGTTAAAAAATTTAGATAGAATAGAAGAAAAGGCTAAAGAGATAATAGAAGAAAATGGATATAATTATAATGTTACTGCTAAAATATCTTTTGCAGATTTTCCTACAAAACAATATGGAGATGTTGTTTTACCAGCAGGAGAATATGAGGCTTTAAAAGTAGAAATAGGAGAGGCAAAAGGTAAAAATTGGTGGTGTGTAATGTTTCCTCCATTATGTTTTGTAGATGCTAGCGTTAAAGAAGTACCACAAGAAGATAAAAATAAATTAAAAAATGTTTTAACAGACACAGAATATGATATAGTAACAAAAGCTAAAAGTGAAAAGGATATACCTGTAAAAATAAAGTTTAAAATTGTAGAAATGTGGCAAAAATAAATTATCTGAAAATTGAATTAAGATTATATTAAAATTTCAAAAAAATATTGATTTTTATTTTAAAATATATTAAAATGAATTAAATTATAAATTAAAAATCATAATTATATAAAATAATTGATTTTTTTATAAAAGTATATTAAAATAGTTTTTACAATATTGCTTATAAAATAATTTTGAATATATATTAATTTCAGAAAGGGTGAAGTTTATGCATTATAGCTTACCAAAAAAACAAGGGCTTTATGATCCTAAATTTGAACACGATAATTGTGGTATTGGCTTTATAGCTAATATTAAAGGTAAAAAAACCCATAATATAATAACAGATGCTATACAAATTCTTAAAAACCTTACACATAGAGGTGGGGTTGGTAGCGAAGAAGATACAGGTGATGGTGCTGGTATTTTAACTCAAATACCTCACAAATTTATGGAGAAAGTTTGTAAAAATGAAGGTATAAATTTACCAAAAGAAAAAGAATATGGCGTTGGTATGTTTTTTTGTTCTTATGATGAAAATATAAGAAATAATACTATAAAAAAGCTTAAAAATATAATAGAAGAAGAACAACAACAACTTTTAGGCTTTAGAAAAGTACCTACATATAGTGATTGTATTGGTAAATCTGCAAAAGAATCTATGCCTTATATTATGCAAGTTTTTATTAAAAAAGATGAAAGCTTAAAAACTGAAGAAGACTTTGAAAGAAAACTTTTTATAATATGTAAAAGAGCAGAAAAAGAAATAAGATACTGTATAGATAGCGACCCTTATTTTTATTTCACTTCTTTATCTTGCAAGACGATTGTCTATAAAGGTATGCTTACACCAGAGCAGGTAGATAAATTTTATATAGATTTATTAGATTTAGATTTTGAAAGTGCTTTAGCTTTAGTGCATTCTCGTTTTAGTACCAACACTTTTCCTAGCTGGGAAAGAGCACACCCTAATAGATACCTTATACATAATGGAGAGATAAATACAATAAGAGGTAATGTTAATTGGATAAAAGCTCGTGAAAAAATGTTTGAAACAGAGGTTTTTTCTAAAGAAGATTTAGAAAAAATATTACCTGTTATAAATGAAGACGGTAGCGACTCGGCTATGCTTGATAATTATATCCAGATGCTTACCCTTTGTGGATATAGTTTGCCTAAAGCTATTATGATGGCTATACCAGAGCCTTGGGAAAATGATGAAAATATGGATAAAGCTAAAAGAGATTTTTATGCTTATAATAGTTTAATGGGAGAGGCTTGGGACGGCCCTGCGGCAGTTGGCTTTACAGATGGTGATGTAATAGGGGCTACTTTAGACAGAAATGGCTTAAGACCTGCTAGATATTATGTAACAAATGATGATTATATAATTTTATCATCAGAGGTAGGTGTTTTACCTATAAAAGAAGAAAATATTATTAAAAAAGATAGGTTAACACCAGGCAAAATGTTACTTATAGATACAAAAAAAGGTGAAATCATTGAAGATAGCCAAATAAAAGAAAATATAGCAAATGAAAACCCTTATGGTGATTGGCTTAATGAAAATTTAATATGTTTATATAGCTTAAATAGTGAAAATTTAGAAGAAGATGAAACTTTAGATTTACTTACAAGACAAAAGGCTTTTGGTTATGTAAAAGAAGATATTGAGCTTACTATAAAAGAGATTGTAGAAAAAGGAGAAGACCCTATAGGTGCAATGGGAAATGATGCTCCACTTGCCGTATTTTCTGAAAAAACACAACTTTTATATAATTATTTTAAACAACTTTTTGCACAAGTAACAAATCCTCCTATAGATGCTATAAGAGAGCAAATAGTAACAAGCACAATAACATATTTAGGTGGAGAAGGTAATTTATTAAAGGCTAATAGTAAAAATTGTAAAAGAATAAAATTAGATACACCTATACTTACAAATGAAGATTTTGCTAAAATAAAAAATATTAATAATGAAGATTTTAAAGTAGCTAACATATCAATAGTTTATAATAGAAATGAAAAAACTATGGAAGAAGCTATTAATAGTGTATTTAAACAAGTAGATGAACAAGTAGAAAATGGTGCTAATATATTAATTTTATCTGATAAAGGTGTAGATAAAGACAATATGCCAATACCTTTACTTTTAATATCAGCAGGGGTTCATCATCATTTAATAGCTACAGGTAATAGAACAAAAACAAGCATTGTTTTACAATCGGCAGAACCTAGAGAGGTGCATCATTTTGCTCTTTTAACAGGTTATGGTGCTAATGCTATAAACCCTTATTTAGCTTTTGAAACTATAAAAGAGATTTTTGAAGACGGACAACAGGCTATTAAAACTTATGTTAAAGCGGTTACAAAAGGTATTATAAAAGTAATGTCTAAAATGGGTATATCTACATTACAAAGCTATCAGGGGGCACAAATTTTTGAGGCACTTGGTATATGTGAAAATGTTGTGGATAAATTTTTTACAAATACTACTACTAGAATAGGTGGTATAGATTTAGAGCATATTGAAAAAGAGGCACAAATAAGACATAATGAAGCCTTTTTGAATAATGAAGATTTAACATATGGCGGCGATTATAAATGGCGTAAAGGTGGAGAGTATCATATGTTTAACCCTCAAACTGTTACCCTTTTACAAAAGGCAGTTAGAGAAGGGGATTATAGCATATATAAACAATATGCGGAGCTTATGGATAATCACAACGAAGGATTATGCACTATTAGAAGTATGTTAGATATACGTTTTAACGATAAGCCTATTAATATAGATGAGGTAGAAAGTGTAGAGAGTATCGTTAAAAGATTTAAAACAGGTGCTATGAGCTATGGTTCATTAAGCCAAGAGGCTCACGAATGTTTAGCAATAGCTATGAATAGATTAGGGGGTAAATCTAATAGTGGTGAAGGTGGAGAAATACCTGAAAGATTTATACCTATGGAAAATGGAGATTCTAAATGTTCTGCTATTAAACAGGTAGCATCAGGACGTTTTGGTGTATCTATAAATTATTTACAAAATGCAGTCGAAATACAAATAAAAATGGCTCAAGGGGCAAAACCAGGAGAAGGTGGACATTTACCAGGTAAAAAAGTTTACCCTTGGATAGCTAAAGCAAGAAATTCTACGCCGGGTGTTTCTTTAATATCTCCACCACCACATCACGATATTTATTCTATAGAAGATTTAGCTCAGCTTATACACGATTTAAAAAATGCTAATAGAAATGCTAGAATAAGCGTAAAATTGGTTAGTGAGGCAGGTGTTGGTACAATTGCAGTAGGTGTTGCAAAAAGCTCTGCAGATGTTATATTAATAAGTGGATATGATGGTGGAACAGGGGCAGCACCTAGAACTAGTATAAGACACGCAGGTCTTCCTTGGGAGCTTGGACTTAGTGAAACACATCAAGCTTTATTATTAAATAATCTTAGAAATAGGGTAGTTTTAGAGGCAGATGGAAAGATGCTTACAGGTAGAGATGTTTTAGTATCTTGCTTGCTTGGTGCAGAAGAATTTGGATTTTCTACCGCACCGTTAATTGCAATAGGTTGTGCTATGCTTAGAGTTTGTCATATGGATACTTGCTCGGTAGGTGTTGCTACACAAAATCCTGAGCTTAGAAAAAGATTTAAAGGTAAGCCAGAACATGTAGAAAACTTTATGAAATTTGTAGCTATGGACTTAAGAGAACAAATGGCTAGGTTAGGCTTTAGAACTATTGAAGAAATGGTAGGCCGTGTAGAAAAATTAGTTCCTAAAAAGGTAGATAATTATAAAGCTAAAACAGTAGATTTATCTAGCATTTTATATCAACCTAAAGGTAATGTTTCTAATGAAGAAAGATTTTTCAATACACCACAAAACCATAATATAGAAAAATCTTTTGATTATAATACATTATTAAAATTATGTGAACCTGCTATATATGAAGATAAAGTAGTTAACGGCAAATTTAATATAACTAATATTAACCGTGTTTGTGGTACTATTTTATCTAGTGATATAGCAAAAATAAAAGGAGATAAAGGTTTAAAAGAAGATACTATTAATCTTACTTTTGAAGGCTCGGCAGGACAAAGCTTTGGAGCGTTTTTATCAAGTGGTGTTACAATGAAAGTTTTAGGTGATTGTAATGACTATGTAGGTAAAGGTCTTAGTGGTGGTAAAATTATAGTTACCCCTAGTGATAAAAGTAACATTATACCAGAAGAAAATGTTATTATAGGTAACGTTGCATTGTTTGGAGCTATAAAAGGAGAGGCTTATATTAACGGTATAGCAGGAGAGCGTTTTTGTGTGAGAAATAGCGGTGCTACTGCTGTTGTTGAAGGTATAGGTGAGCACGGTCTTGAATATATGACAGGTGGTAAAGTTTTAATTATTGGTAAAACAGGTAGAAACTTTGGTGCAGGTATGAGCGGTGGTATAGCTTATGTTTATAATGAAGATGGTAGCTTTGAAAATAAATGTAATATGGAGCTTATCATTTTAGAAAAATTAAATGATGAAGATAAAGAAGATTTAAAACAAATGTTACAAAATCATTATAAATATACAAATAGCCAAAAAGCTAAAAATATGTTAAACAATTTTGATATAGAAATTAATAAATTTATAAAAGTTATACCTAAAGCATATAAACAGGTTATAGAGCAAATAAAACTTGCTAAAGAAGAAGGTTTATCTGATGATGATGCTATGATGAAAGCCTTTCAAAGTGCTATAAAATAATTTTGTAAAAAACAACAAAAATAAGTTATAAAATGCTATTTTTGTTGTTTTTTTTATTAATTTATGATAATATTAAAAAAATAATAATTGATGAAGGGGAAAAAATGGAATTATCATATAGATTAAATAAAATAGCAGAAAAAGTTATAAAAAATAGCATTGTAGCAGATATAGGTACAGATCACGCATATATACCTATTTTTTTATATAAAAATAATAAAATAAAAGGTGCTATAGCTTGTGATATATCTAAAGGTTCTTTACAAAAAGCTATAGATAACATTAATAAATATAATTTACAAAACAATATACAAACAAGGTTAGGCAATGGATTAGAAAAAATAACGTTAGAAGACAATGTAGATACTATTATTATTGCTGGTATGGGCGGTATGCTTATGATAGATATATTAGAAAAAGGTATAAATATAGCTAATAATAGTAAACAACTAATATTGCAACCACAAAAAGATGTTGACAAAGTAAGACAATATTTACACAAAAATGATTTTAAAATAATAGATGACGAAATATTAAAAGATGATGGAAAATATTATACTATAATAACTGCTATAAAAGGTAAAGAAGATACTTTATATAAAAAAGAACAATATATTTTTGGTAAATTTGAAATAGAAAATAAAAGCCCAATTTTAAAGGAATATATAGAGGAACAATTGTATAAAATGGAAATAGTTTTAAAAAATATAAAAGAAACTAACATACAAAATCGTATTTTAGAAATAGAAAATAATATAAAAACATATAAGGAGGTATTAAAATGTTTGTAAAATGTAGTGATATTATAAATATTATGGAAGAATATGCAAATCCCAATTTAGCAGAAGATTGGGATAATGTGGGGCTTATGGTAGGTGATGAAAACAGAAATATAAATAAAATATTAGTAGCCTTAGATATAGATGATAAAATTATAGAAGAAGCGATAGAGAAAAAATGTGATATGATTATAACTCATCACCCGTTTATTTTTAAAGGAATAAAATCTATAAAAGCTTCAGATACACTAGGGGCTAGAATTATAAAGCTTATAAAGAATAATATATGTGTTTTTTCGGCACATACAAATTTAGATATAGCTAGAAATGGCACTAACGATACGTTAGCTAAACTTTTAAACCTTGAAAAAATATCTAATTTGTTTGAAAAAGATAATAGTAGCGTAGGGCTTGGTAGAGTTGGCGAACTATCAGAAACAATGACTTTTAGCCATTTAATAGACAATGTTAAAAAAGTTTTAAATTTAAGTAACTTAGTAGTATCTGGCGATTTAGATACACCTGTTAAAAAGGTTGGCATATGCACAGGAGCAGGTGGGGAAGTAGATTTTATGTTACAAGCTATATCAAAAGGTTGTGATGTTTATATAACAGGCGATATAAAATATCACAATTCTCAGGTGGCAAATGATTTAGGCTTATGCCTTATAGATGCAACCCATTATGCTAGCGAAGCCATAATTTTACCTGTTATATGTGATTATATAAATAGTTGTGCAAGAAGGCTTAATATGGATATAGAATGTATTGTTTCTAATGTAAATGGACAAACGTTAAACATTGTTTAGGAGGAAATTTTTATGGAAAATATAAATATAAAAGTAAAATACAATAAAAATGAAATTTTAGAAAAAACTTTTGAAAAAGGCATAACTTTATATAATATAAAAGAACAACTTAAAGATAAATTTGATTATCCTATTTTTTTAGCAAAAATAAATAACGAAAATATAGAGCTTTTTAAAGAAGTAAATGAAGATTGTGAAATAGAGTTTTTAGATATAACTAATAAGCACGGCTATTTAACATATAAAAGAAGTGTTGCACTATTAATGATTAATGCTATAAGAAAAATTTTAGGAGAAGATATAAGAATATTTATAAAATATTCCATTAATCAAAATTGGTTTTGTGAAATAGAAAATGTAGAAATAACAGAAGATTTACTTAGCAAAATATCAAACTATATGCTTAATACAACTGTAGAAAATAAAAAAATTGAAAAAATAAATATGCCTACTAACGAATGTATTAAGCTTTTAAACAAATATAAAATGTATGATAGAGCTAATGGCCTTAGCTTTGTGAGAAAATCTTCTATAAATTTATATAAACTAGAAGATACATACGATTATTTATATGGTCCTATGGCTGTAGATACAAAAGATTTATCTGGTTTTAAGCTTATAAAAAATGATGGTAATATGTTTACATTAAATTTTTTAGATAGGAGTAACCCTAAAGAGCTTAAAGAATATAAAAATATTAAAAAAATAATAGATGTTTTTGAAGAATCTGCTAAATGGTCTAAAATTATAGGGGTAGACTATGCAGAATCTTTAAATAGGGCTATATGTGAGGAGCGTATAGAAGATATAATTTTAATATCTGAGGCTTTACAGGAAAAGAAAATAGCTAATATTGCTGATATGATAACTAAAAATAATAAAAAAGTAGTATTAATAGCAGGACCTTCATCTTCTGGTAAAACAACCTTTGCTAATAGAATATGTATACAGCTAAAGGTAAACGGTATTAAGCCATATGTTATATCTTTAGACAACTATTATTTAAATAGAGAAAATGTTCCTTTAGATGAAGATGGAAAACCAGATTTTGAATGTTTAGAATCTTTAGACGTTGAAAAAATTAATAAAGATATGGAAAGTCTTATAAAAGGCCAACCTACAGAAATACCTAAATTTAACTTTATAACAGGTAAAAGAGAAGAGGGAAAAACAATAACATTAAAGGAAAATGAAGTTATAATAATAGAGGGTATACATGGGCTTAACGAAAAAATAAGCCAAAATATAGATAAAAAAGATAAATTTAAAATATTTATAAGCGCTTTAACACAGCTTAATATAGATAGCCATAATAGAATATCTACAACAGATGCTAGAATTTTTAGAAGGCTTGTAAGAGACCATTATTTTAGAGGTTTTGGGGTTAATAAAACTATACAAATATGGGCTGATGTAATGAAAGGAGAAGTTAAAAATATATTTCCTTTTCAAGAAGAAGCAGACGTTATTTTTAATTCTGCTTTAATATATGAGCTTGCGGTTTTAAAACCTTTTGCAGAGCCATTATTATATAAAGTTACAAAAGAGGAAGAAGAATATAGTGAAGCTACAAGGCTTATAAAATTTTTAGATAGCTTTTTACCTATTAACTGTTTAGATGCCATACCACCAAATTCTATTATTAGAGAGTTTATAGGTGGAAGTTGCTTTGAACATTAATAATTAAGCTTATTTTTAACTATTAATTAGCCTATTGCCACTTTATACTAACAATATTATAGAGCCTAATTATTTAATAATATTAGGTTCTTTTTTAATTATTGAGGCTTAGTGGTAAGGGTAAGGTTTAACATATATTTAATGTGGCCTACCTACACCTTTTAATAATATAAATGTTATAATATTATTAAAGTATTTATTATACAGCATAATTATAAAATATAGTTATTATATTGAAGTTAATATTATTTTGATATATAATGTATAAATAGTAAAAAATTTAACAAATAAATAAAGGGAGCTTTGATAATAGGAGGTAAAATTTTGATACTTTACAATAAAGAAAAAAACGAAAGCGTAAAAGACTACATATATAGAAATATAAAAAATAATATTATGTTTTTAGAATTAAAACCAGGTGATTTAATAAGTGAAAGCGATTTAGCAAATATATTAGATGTTTCTCGCACTCCTGTTAGGGAAGTTTTAATAAGGCTAAAAGGGGAAAATTTAATAGAGGTTAAGCCACAAACAGGTACTTATGTATCTTTAATAGACTGGAGATTAATAGAAGATGGTATCTTTATAAGAGATAATTTAGAAAAACAGGCTTTAAAAGAAGCTTGTAAAAATTTTTCTAAAGAGGCTTTATTAAAAATGGAAAAATATATATTAGAGCAACAAGTTATATGTAAAAAAGAAGATAACCTTTTAGTTTTTCACGAATTAGATAATAAATTTCACAAATTAATTTTTAGTGAGATAGGCAGACAAAATGTATGGCAAATAATTTCTAATGCTAGTAATCATTATAATAGAATGAGATTGTTAAATGAAATGAACAACAATAAAGAAGATTTAATACAACAACATATTAAATATTTTGAAATTATAAAAGATAAAAAAATAGATGAGGTGGATTGTGTAATATATACACATATAGAAGAGCCTATTAATAATTGGAAAAATTTAATAAAAAACAATATAGATATATCTAAATATGTTAGATTGTAAAAATATACCAATATATATAATGTGAAAAATTACTATAATTTTATGTTGAAAAATATAAAATTATATCAAAATATATAGAAAAAAATAAAATATTAACAAAACTATTGTAATAATTAAACTTGTATGCTAGTATACTAGTATACAAGTTTTTTGTTGCTTTGTATGAAATAAGGTTCTTTTAACATTAGGTATTTTTAAAATTATTTCTTAAAAATTTATCTAATTTTACCTCAATATTTGTTATAGGGCTAAAAATATTTTAAAGGAGTGTTTTTATTAGGTTATATTTATTAAATTAGATTTGTTAGGTTATATTAAAAAATTATTATGGAAGGGAGAAAAAATTATGTCAATTAATCTTAAAAAAATAACTTTATGTTTTACATTAATTTTTGCAATGTTAAGTTTTGTAGGTTGTGAAAATATAAATGATGGTAAAAGAATAGTTAGAATATCACATGGCCAATCTACAACACACCCACAACATATAGGCTTAGAAGCTTTTGAACAATATATAGAAGAAAGATTGCCACAATATGATATACAAATATTTCCTAATGAGCTTTTAGGACCTAGTGTTAAAGCTATAGAGCTTGTTCAAACAGGAGCTATAGATTTTGTTGTTAGTAGTACAAGCAATTTAGAAACATTTAACGATATATATCAAATATTTAGTATGCCGTATCTATTTGATAGTGTAGAAGCTTATCATAAAGTTATGGAAGATGAAGAAATTTTAGCACCTATTTATGATTCTACAGAAGAATCTGGCTTTAAGGCGGTAACTTGGTTTGATGCAGGTACTAGAAATTTTTATGCAACAACACCAATAAACACACCAGATGATTTAAAAGGTAAAAAAATAAGAGTTATAGCTAGCCCAACAAATATAAAAATGATGGAAGCTTTTGGTGCAGCAGCTACACCTATGAGCTTTGGTGAAGTTTATACAGCTATTCAACAAGGTGTTATACAAGGGGCAGAAAATAATGAGCTAGCTCTTACAAATAATAAACATGGTGAAATAGTAAAATATTATACATATAATCAACACCAAATGGTTCCAGATATGTTAGTAGGTAATTTAAAATTTTTAGAAAGCCTTTCAGATGAAGAATACAAAGTTTTTGAAGATGCAGCTAAATTATGCACAGAGGTTGAGATAGAAGCTTGGCAAGAAGGTATAGAGCAAGCTAAAAAAGAAGCTTCAGAAGAAATGGGTGTAGAATTTATATACCCTGATGTAAATTTATTTAAAGAAAAAGTTTTACCTTTACATAAAGAGATTTTAACAGAAAATCCAAAATTAGAGCCTATATATAACAACATACAAAATGTTAATAAAGAAGTAAAGGAGAATGAAAAATGATAAAAGTTAGAAAAATTTTAGATAAAATTTTAGAGATAGTTTGTGTTTTATTATTTGTTTTTATAACTCTTGTAGGTTCTTATCAAATTATTACAAGATATGTATTTAACTCTCCTAGCACAATATCAGAAGAACTATTGATATTTTCTTTTACTTGGTTATCTTTATTAGCATCTGCTTTAGTTTTTGGTAAAAAAGAGCATATGAGAATGTCTTTTTTAGCAGACAAACTTACAGGGGCTAAGGCCACATATTTAGCTATAATAACAGAGATAATAATATTTATATTTGCGGCGATAGTTTTAGTATATGGTGGTATAAAAATAACAAGCCTTACTATGACACAAATAACAGCTTCATTAGGCATAGTTATGGGATATGTTTATGTTATTATACCTATAACAGGGGTTTTAATTTTAATATATAATATTTTAAATATAGCGGACTTAGTTTCTGCCTTAAAGTTAGGAGGAAATTAAAATGGATATAGCGATTTTATCTGCTAGCATAATAGCAATTAGTTTAATAATATTATTGTTAATGGGTGTACCTATAGCAGTTTCTTTAGGTGTTTCTTCTATATTAGCTATATTACCTGTATTAAATGTGGAAGCAACTGTTATAACAGGTGCACAAAGAGTATTTTCTGGTATATCAGTATTTACATTAATAGCAATACCATTTTTTATATTGGCAGGTAACATTATGAATAGAGGTGGTATAGCTATTAGGCTTATCAATTTTGCAAAGTTATTAACAGGTAGAATACCAGGTGGGTTAGCTCATACTAATTCAGTTGCAAATATGATGTTTGGTGCTATATCTGGTTCTGGTGTTGCTGCAGCATCTGCTATGGGCTCAATTATAGGGCCAGTAGAAAAAGAAGAAGGTTATGATGAGGCTTATTCGGCGGCTGTTAATATAGCAACAGCTCCAACAGGTTTATTAATACCACCTAGTAACGTTTTAATAACATATTCTTTAGTTAGTGGTGGTACATCTGTTGCAGCATTATTTATGGGCGGATATATACCTGGTATATTATGGGGACTTGCTTGTATGTTAGTTGCATTTTTTGTAGCTAAAAAGAGAGGTTATAGAAGCAGTGAAAAAATAACTTTTTCTCAAGGTTTAAAAATTTGTTTAGATGCTATACCAAGTTTATTTTTAATAGTTGTAGTTATTGGTGGTATAATAAAAGGTATCTTTACTGCTACAGAAGGCTCAGTTGTTGCGGTTGTATATAGCTTAATTTTAAGCTTATTTATATATAGAACGATAAATTTAAAAGAGCTTTATGAAATATTTAAAGAAAGTGCAAAAATGACAGGTATTATCGTTCTTTTAATAGGTGTTTCTAGTATAATGGCTTGGGTTATGGCTTTTACTAACATACCAGAAGCTATATCTTCTACTCTTTTAGGTATAACAAATAACCCTATAATAATACTTCTTATTATAAATATAACATTATTATTTGTAGGAACATTTATGGATATAACACCAGCTGTATTAATATTTACACCTATATTTTTACCTATATGTGAAAAGCTAGGTATGAGTAGCATTCAATTTGGTGTAATGTTAGTATTTAACCTTTGTATAGGTACAATTACGCCACCTGTTGGTAATATATTATTTGTTGGTGCCAAAGTTGCCGATATAAAATTAGAAAGAGTATTTAAAGATTTATCTTTACATTATATAGCTATATTTATAGTGCTTTTATTAGTAACTTATGTACCTGCTATATCTATGTGGTTACCTAATTTAATGGGATATTAAAAAAATTTTTAGTTATTAGGGTTAGTATAAAAAATATACAAATAATTGGTATAAATTAATTATAAAAATGTTAAAATATATAAAAAATAAAAAGTTAAAAAAATATATTGTAAGTTTTAAACTTGTATGCTAGTATACTAGTATACAAGTTATTAAATATAAATTTAAAAAAGGTTCTTTATTTAATTATTGGGGTTTAATGGTAAAGGAAAGGTTTAACGTATATTTAATCTTGCCCATCTCATAGATTGATAAAGCTATCCTATTATCAATCTATAATTTTACTTTAATATTTGTTATAGAACCAAATTAAATAAATTAAAGTTATTATATAAGGAGTGTTTATTATGAAATTACCTTTTAATATTGATTTAAAAAATAAAGTTTGTGTTGTAACAGGTGGAACAGGCATTTTATGTGGTAAAATGGCAGATGCTCTTGCACAATGTGGTGCTAAAGTAGCTATTTTAGCTTTAGGACAAGAAGAATGCGATAAAAAAGCTAAAGAGATAAATGACAACGGTGGAATAGCAATAGGTATACATACAGATGTTTTAGATAAAGAAAGCATAAAAAATGCACACGATATAATACTTGAAAAGCTTGGCACAGTAGATATTTTAATAAATGGTGCAGGTGGTAACCACCCTAAAGGCACTACAACTAAAGAATATTTAGAAATAGAAGATTTAGACAACGAAGAATTAACAACATTTTTTGATTTAGATCCTAAAGGTATAGAATTTGTATTTAACTTAAACTTTTTAGGTACATTATTACCTTGCCAACAATTTAGCAAAGATATGATAAACAAAGAAGGGGCTACTATAATCAATATATCTTCTATGAATGCATTTACACCTCTTACAAAAATACCTGCTTATTCTGGAGCTAAAGCTTCTGTTAGCAATTTTACACAATGGCTTGCTGTTCATATGTCTAAAGTGGGTATTAGAGTTAACGCAATGGCACCAGGATTTTTTGTTACTGCTCAAAATCAAAGATTATTATTTAACGAAGATGGAACACCTACTGCAAGAAGCAACAAAATTTTAAATAGTACACCAATGGGAAGATTTGGCGAAGCAGAAGAATTAATAGGAACGTTATTATATTTAGTATCTAATGAGGCATCAGGTTTTGTTAATGGTGTTGTTATACCTATAGATGGAGCTTTTTCAGCATATTCAGGTGTATAATTTTAGGGGGATAAAAATGATTTTAGAAAAATTAAAAGAAAATAAAATAGTTGCGGTTATTAGAGCGAAAGATCACCAACAAACAAGAGAATATATAGGGGCTTGTGTTAAAGGTGGTATAAAATCTTTAGAGCTTACTTATAGCATACCAGATGTTTGTGAGCTTATAAAAGAATATAGCCAACAAGAAGATTTATTAGTAGGTGTAGGTAGTGTTTTAAATAAAAAAATGGCTTTAGATGCTATAGAGGCAGGGGCAAAATATGTTGTAAGCCCAGGTTATAGCGAAGAGGTAAATACAGTTTGTAAAGAAAAAAATATCCTTTATTTACCAGGTTGTATGACTGTTACAGAAATAATGAAAGCTATGGACGCAGGCAACAAAATGATTAAACTTTTCCCAGGAGATTTATTTGGAGCAAAATTTGTAAAATCTATAAAAGCACCTATACCTAATGTTGAAATAATGCCAACAGGAGGCGTTACAACAGAAAATGTTAAAGAATGGTTTGAAAACGGTGTGTCTTGTGTTGGGGCAGGTAGCTCTTTAATAAAAGGCTCTACTGAAGATATAGAAAAAACAGCAAGAGAGTTTGTTAAATTAATAAAAGAACTAGAAATGTAAAATTGTTATTATTTTTTAGGGGGAATAAAATTGAGAAAGTTTATGGACGAAGACTTTTTATTAAACAATGAAGTTGCAAAAAAATTATACCATAATCACGCTAAAAAAATGCCTATATTTGACTATCATTGCCATTTAGTGCCTAAAGAAATAGCAGAAGATTATGAATTTAAAAATTTAGCAGAAATGTGGTTATATTATGATCATTATAAATGGAGAGCTATGCGTAGCTTTGGTATAGACGAAAAATATATAACAGGACAAGCTAGTGATTATGATAAATTTTATGAATTTGCTAAAATGATGCCATATTTAATAGGTAATCCTATATACCATTGGTCTCATTTAGAGCTTAAAAGATTTTTTGGCATAGAAGAAACTTTAAGCGAAAAAACAGCAAAACAAATATGGGAAAAATGTAACAAAATAATAGAAGAAGAAAAGCTCACGGCTAAAAAATTAATCCAAATGTCTAATGTAGATTATATAGGAACAACAGATGATCCTATAGATGACTTAAAATACCATAAAAAATTAAAAGAAGATAATTTTAAATGTTTAGTTGAACCATCTTTCAGACCAGATAAAGCTATAAAAATTCAAAATGTAGGTTTTGTTGAATATATAAATAGTTTATCTAAATGCTCTCAAATAGATATTAAATGTTTTAAAGATTTAGAAAAGGCATTAGAAGATAGGTTAGATTATTTTTATGAAAATGGCTGTGTAATTACAGATCATAGCGTAGAAAGGCTCAATTTTTATAGCTTTAATGATGAAGAGGTAAATGATATTTTTATTAAAGCTTTAAATGGTGAAAATTTAACTAAAGAAGAAGCTTGTAAATATTCTTGTGCTTTATTAATATCTTTAGGTAAAATGTATCATAAAAGAAATATGATAATGCAATTACATATAGGTGCTTTAAGAAATAACAATACAAGAATGTTTGAAAAAATAGGTGTTGACTGTGGATTTGATAGTATAGATGATGGCGAAATTGCATACACAATATCAAAAATATTAGATAGTATGGATAAAGAAGATAAATTGCCTAAAACAATATTATATTGTTTAAACCCGAAAGATAACGAGGTTATAGCAACTATGCTTGGAAACTTTCAAGGTGGCGGTATAAAAGGTAAAATTCAGTTTGGCTCTGGCTGGTGGTTTAACGATCAAAAAGACGGTATGGAAAGGCAAATGATGGCCTTATCACAATTAGGGCTTATTAGTCAATTTGTAGGTATGGTTACAGATTCTAGAAGCTTTTTATCTTATGTAAGACACGAGTATTTTAGAAGAATTTTATGTAACTATATAGGCGATTTAGTTGAGAGCGGACAATATCCTTATGATGAGGAAATTTTAGCAAAAATTATTGAAGATATTTGCTATAACAATGCTAAAAATTATTTTAATAGACGTTAATTTTTAGGGGTGTTAATATTGAAAGAAAATAATGAAAATTTAAAAAGTGTATTAGGCTTTGGAGAAATAATGTTAAGGTTATCTCCGCCTAATAATAAAAAAATAATACAAACAGACTGCTTTAACGCAGGATATTCTGGTGGAGAAGCAAATGTTATAATAAGCCTTTCTATTTTAGGGCATAAAACTAAATTTGTAACAAAAGTGCCTAATAATTATTTAGGAGATAAAGTTATAAATACCCTTAGAGAATATGATGTAGATACTAGCCATATTATAAAAGGCGAAGGCAGATTAGGCACATATTATGCAGAGATGGGGCACGGGTTAAGAAGTACGGAAGTTATATATGATAGAAAATATTCGGCTATATCTATGGCAGAAAAAGAAGAATTTGATTTAGATAAAATTTTAAAAAATGTAAAATTAGTACATTTATCGGGCATAACGCCTGCTTTAAGTAAAAATTTAAAACATTTAATAATAGATATAGCAAAATATTGTAACAAAAATAATATTAAAGTTTCTTATGACTCTAACTATAGAGCTAAGCTTTGGAGCTTAGAAGAAGCAAAAGAAGTTTTAGAAGAAATTTTACCGTATGTAGATTATTGCTTTTTAGGGTATTTAGATATGGTAAATATATTAAATTTTGAAAAAGAAGATGAAAATTTAGATTTTGAAACTAGTTTAAAAAATTTATATGAAAAATTATTTAAAAAATATCCAAATTTAAAATATGCTTTATGCACAAAACGAACTTTAAATTCTATAAATAATAATAGCTTACAAGGATATTTATTTAATAATAATAGTTTATATAAATCTAAATTATATACTTTTGATATTTTAGATAGAGTTGGGGCAGGAGATGCCTTTACAGCAGGAGCTTTACACAGTATATTAAATAATAAGGAAAATGAGCAAATAGTAGAATTTGCAACTTGTGCTAGTGTTTTAAAACATTCTATAGCAGGAGATGTAAATATTGTAGACGAAAAAACTATAAATTCTTTAATGGATAGTGGTTTACAAACTGTAAAAAGATAAAATATAATTTGTAGGAGATGAAATCTATGAAAATGACTTTTAGATGGTATGGCAAAGATGACCCTGTTACATTGGAATATATAAGACAAATTCCAGGTATGACAGGCGTTGTATCTGCCATATATGATATACCTGTTGGCGAAGTTTGGCCAATGGAAAAAATATTAGAGCTTAAAAAAATGGTAGAAGATAAAGGCCTTGAGCTTGAGGTTATAGAGAGTGTGCCTGTGCACGAAGATATAAAGCTAAAAAGAGGTAACTATCAAACATATATAGATAATTATAAAGAAAATATAAGAAGATTAGCTAGTGCCGGAATAAAATGTATTTGTTATAATTTTATGCCAGTTTTTGACTGGACTCGCTCTAGATTAGATCAACAATTGCCAGATGGTTCTAATGCTCTTGTTTATTATAAAGAAGATGTAGACAAAATGGATCCAACTAAATTATCTCTTCCAGGTTGGGACTCATCATATGATGTAGAAGAGATAACAGAGCTTATAGAAGCTTATAAAGCACAAGGAGAAGAAGGCCTTTGGGCAAACCTTGAATATTTTATTAAAGAGATTATACCTGTTGCTATAGAATGTGATGTTAATATGGGTATACACCCAGATGATCCACCTTGGCCAATATTTGGTATACCTAGAATTATTACTAATGAAGAAAATATAGAAAGATTTTTAAGTTTATATGATGATACACACCACGGTTTAAGCTTATGTAGCGGTAGCCTTGGCTGTTCAAAAGTTAACGATATGCCTAGCCTTATAAGAAAATTTGGTAAAATGGGACGTATACATTTTGCTCATATAAGAAATGTTAAAATTTTAGAAGATGGCTCTTTTGAAGAAAGTGCTCACTTATCTAGCTGTGGTTCTTTAGATGTTGTAGAAATGTTAAAAGCTTACAAAGAAACAGATTTTAAAGGATATATAAGACCAGATCACGGTAGAATGATTTGGGGAGAAACTGGTAAGCCAGGATATGGCTTATATGATAGAGCTCTCGGTGCAATGTATATGTTAGGCATTTGGGAAGCTTTAGAAAAATTAAATTATAAATAGTAAAGTTAAAGAGGTTCTTTTTATATTATTTGTTAATAAATAATATAAAAAGATTTAAGATATATTTAATCCCGTCAACCATCCCTTTTTATAAGACTTAAGTCTTATAAATCTATAATAATTACTCCAAAATTTATTATAGAACATATAAAACTTTTAAAACAAAGAAGGTAGTTTTTAAGCTATCTTCTTTGTTTTATTTTAGTTTATTTTTAATTGTTATATTTTTATGTAAAAAAATGTTTAAAATATATAATCTTATCTATCTCCTTATGGCATTAATTTATATAACATTATGCAAAAAATTAATTTTTATATATTTTAAAACTTATTTTTGTTATGAATAAATTTATATTTTTTGTAAAAAATACTAGTATATAATAATTTTTAAAAAGGAGGGATAAATATATTTTATAATCATAAACGTATAGTAATATTAATACTTTTATTAAGCATAGTATGTTTAATATTTCTTTTTAAAATTGATAAAAAAGAAGAATATAGCGGAACATTTGTTAAAGTAGGTGATAATATTGGATATATATGTTAAGCCCTTTAAAAAGGTATCTTTAAGTGAGGTTAAAAAAGTTTATTTAAAAGATGTTGCAGAAGTTTATGCACCTAAAGAAATATTAGAAAAGATAAAAGGTGTTAAACTAATGGAAATAGATACAAAAGAAGATAAAAACTATTTAATATCTATTATAGATATTATAAACCGTATTGATAAATCTATGCCAGGGAATACGATAAATAATGTGGGAGAGATAGATACAATTGTAGAATATTCTCCTGTTAAAGAAAAAGAAAAATCTTTTTTAAAAACATTAAAAGTTATAGCAGTTACTATTATACTTTTGGCAGGTTCTTCTACTGCTATTATGAGTTTTCATTCTGATGCACAAATGTCTAAAGTTTTTGAAAATTATTATTATATATTTTTTAATGAAAGGGTAGAAAACCCTATGTTGTTAGATATACCATATTCTATTGGCTTAGCTATGGGCATAATAGTATTTTTTAATCATTTTGTAGGTAAAAAAATAACAAAAGATCCAACGCCTATAGAGGTGGAGATGTCTACTTATGAGGCGAATGTTACAGATAATATTATAGATACGCTAAATGTAGAAAAAACAAAAGGTGGTAATAATACTAATGGAAATAATTAAAGGTATTTTAGCTATAATAATAGCTTTTGCATCTGGCATAATAATATCGGGAGCGGTTTTTGCGTTTATAGCTATAATAGGTGTTGTTCCAAGACTTGCTCAAAAAACAAGAACTGAAGATAAAATAAGATTTTATGAAGAGGCTATTATATGGGGTGGTATAATAGGCACTGCATCTATGATATTTGATTTTTATTTACCTATAGGTAAAATTTTTGCAGCTATTTATGCAGGGTGTATAGGTATATTTTTTGGATGTTTGGCAGTTTCTTTAGCAGAAATATTAAATGTTTTACCTATACTTACAAGGCGTGGAAAAATACACACAGGCCTTAAATATTTTATATTAGCAGTGGCTATAGGTAAGCTAATAGGTTCTATAATATATTCTAGAATACCTAGTTTTTATTATATGTAGGAGGGTAATATGGAAAAATCTAAAAAGCAACAACAATTAGAACAAGAATATCAACAAAGAGTTAAAGAGCTTTCACCAAATAGCCATATAGTGAGAGATTGTTTTAGAGCATTTTTAGTAGGTGGTATTATTTGTGCTTTAGGTCAGATTATAACAAATCTTTTAGATGTATATGGTTTATCTAGAAATGAAATGGGTATGTATACATCTATGATACTTATTTTTATAGCATCATTATTAACAGGGCTAGGGATTTATCAAAAAATAGGGCGTTTTGCCGGAGCAGGCTCAATAGTACCTATTACAGGTTTTTCTAATTCTGTTACATCACCTGCCTTAGAGTTTAAAAAAGAAGGTTTTATACTTGGGCTTGGTGCTAAAATATTTATTGTAGCAGGGCCTGTTATATTATATGGCACCCTTACATCAGTTTTAGTTGGTTTAATATATTATTTTGTTAAATAGGAGGTAATATATGGGTAAGCATATAGGTAAACAATCGGCCATTTTTGATAAAGATATTTTTATAATAAATACAGCATCTACAGTGGGCAAAAAAGAGGGAGAAGGACCTTTAAAAGATTATTTTGATGTTATATTAGAAGATAGCCTATGTGGACAAGATAGCTGGGAAAAAGCGGAAAGTAAAATGATAAATGATAATATGAAACTGCTTGTAAAAAAAGAAAAAATACAATTTAGCGATATAGATTATATTTATGCAGGAGATTTATTAAACCAAAGTAGTGGATCAAATTATGCTATAAGAGATTTAGGAGTGCCATTTTTTGGTATATTTGGTGCTTGTTCTACTATAGGAGAAGGTATGGCGCTTGGTGCTATTAATATTGAAAGTGGTATAGGTAGGAAAATAATTGTTGGGGCATCTAGTCATTTTTGTGCGGCGGAAAAACAGTTTAGATTTCCTTTAGGGCTTGGAACACAACGCCCTTTAACATCTACCTGGACAGTAACCGGTGCGGCTGCATTAATTTTATCTGATACAGGCAAGAGCGTAAAAATAAAAGGTATAACAACGGGTAAAATAGTAGATTTAGGTATAAAAGATGCAAATAATATGGGTAGCGCTATGGCACCTGCTGCTGCGGATGTTATTATAAATAATTTTAAAGATTTTAATATACAACCAGATTATTATGATATGATTTTTACAGGAGATTTAGGGTATGTAGGTAAACAACTTACAATAGAACTTGTGCAAAAAGCAGGTTATGATATATCTAAAAACTATACAGATTGTGGAATAGAAATATTTGATCAAAATACACAAGATACACATAGTGGTGGAAGTGGGTGTGCTTGTGCAGGTACTACTTTTGCAGGTATGATTTATAGTAAGCTTAAAAAAGGAGAGCTTAACAGAATTTTATTTATACCAACAGGTGCTTTAATGAGTACTACAAGCATTCAACAAGGAGAAAGTATAGCAGGTATAGCTCATGGTATAATTATAGAAAGGTAGGGCTGTAGACAAAGTCTACAGCCTTTAAAAAGGTTAAAATAATATAAATAGTATTACTTAGAGATATTAATATCACTTTTTATAAAATTATTTTAATTTTTATAAGGCTAAATATGTTATATTTATGTTAATAATTGAAAAAGAGACTATATAAATATTGCAATTTTTAGATAAAAATGTTATGATATATTGAATAATAATGAATTAATGTAAAATGGAGGATACTATGATTAGAACAAGATTTGCACCTAGCCCTACGGGATATATGCATATAGGAAATCTTAGAACGGCACTTTATGAATATTTAATAGCAAAAGCTAATAATGGTAAATTTATACTTCGTATAGAAGATACAGATCAAGAAAGATTAGTAGACGATGCAACAGATGTTATTTATAAAACACTTAAAATGGCAGGCATACAACATGATGAAGGGCCAGATATTGGTGGAGATTATGGCCCATATATACAAAGCCAAAGAAAAAACGATTATTTACAATATGCTAAACAATTAGTAGAAAAAGGTGAAGCATATTATTGTTTTTGTGATAAAGAGAGATTAGAGAGTTTAAAGGGAAATGATGGCATAGCTAAATATGATAGACATTGTGCACATTTATCAAGAGAAGAGATAGAGCAAAAATTAAAAGAAAATATACCTTTTGTTATTAGACAGAAAATAAAAGAAGGTAAAACAACTTTTATAGATGCAGTTTATGGAGAAATAACAGTAGATAATGAAGAAATGGAAGATCAAATATTAATAAAATCTGACGGATTACCTACATATAATTTTGCTAACGTTATAGATGATCATTTAATGGATATAACACACGTTGTTAGAGGTAGCGAATATTTATCTTCTACTCCAAAATATAACCTTTTATATGATGCTTTTGGTTGGAACATACCTACTTATGTACATTTACCACCTGTTATGAAAAATCAAACAGAAAAATTATCTAAACGAAATGGAGATGCATCTTTTCAAGATTTAATAGATAAAGGATATTTACCAGAAGCTATAGTTAATTATATTGCTCTTTTAGGCTGGTCACCATCTAATAATCAAGAGATATTTACTTTAGATGAGCTTATACAAAATTTTAATATAAAAGGCCTTAGCAAATCACCTGCTATATTTGACATAGTTAAGCTTACTTGGTTAAATGGGGAATATATTAAAAAAATGGATTTTGATAAATTTTTTGAGATGGCAGAGCCTGTTTTAAAAAATGCTATATCAAAACCTTATAATCTTAAAAAAATAGCAGAACATATAAAAACTAGAATAGGTACTATAAATGATATAACAGAAATGGTTGATTTTATAGAAGAGTTACCAGATTATAACACAGAGCTTTATATTCACAAAAAAATGAAAACAGATGAAGCTATATCTTTAGAAGTATTAAAAAATATATTACCTATTTTTGAAAGAATACAAAACTGGGATAATGATACTATTTATAATGCTATGATAGATTTAGTATCAAAAATGGAAGTTAAAAATGGTGTAGTTTTATGGCCTATTAGAACAGCTTTATCTGGAAAGCCATCTTCACCTTGTGGGGCTAGTGAAATGGCAGAAATTTTTGGTAAAGAAGAAACTTTAGCAAGAATTAAAAAGGGGATAGAAAAGCTATCTTAGTTTACGAGGATAAATTAAAACCTAATTTATTTTAATCAAAACTAATAAATAGTTATCAAAATATAACATAAACTATTGTTTTGTGTTATTTGATATAAATATTATGACATCAATAGAGAAGGAAGGTAAAAAAATGAAAAGACACTACAAAATAATTATTCCAATTTTATCTGTGGCTATGGTTACAAATATAACTCCTACAATACCTGCTTATGCAAACTATAATGTAGGAATCTCTTATAAGCAAAAAGTAGGTACTGAATTTTCGGATATTAATGGTTTTAAATATAAAATTATAGAATATAAAACAGAACTTAATAGTGCACCTAAATTAGCGGCAAAATTAATTGGTTTTGATAAATCAAATAAAGGAACTGCTACTTATGGGCAAGGCTCTAAAGTAGAGTTTGATAGTAATGGATTAATAACAGAAATAAATATTTCAACAGTAATATATAATGGTAAAACATATGATGCTGCTTTTATGGAAGGAAATAACCAATTTTTAAGTGATAGCGACCTTAGACCAATTTCTCAAGGTGGCGCTCACATATCATTGCCTAAGTTATTAACTGTGCCTAGAAAAGCATTTTCAAATGTAAGTGGCTTATCTGGAACGGGATTATTAAATTTGGCTTCTGTTTCTTTTACAGGTTTAACTAATAAAGGGGTATATGATAATGAATACGTAGGAATTCAATTAAGTGTTATGCCTTTTGCTTTTGCAGGATGTACTAATTTAAAAACGGTAGATTTAGGAAACGCAAACTTTATAGGTGGTGGTGCTTTTTATTACTGTCCTAATTTAGAAACAGTTAATGCTCCTAATTTAGAATCAATAGGATATGACTCTAATAACGGGGGCTCAACTGATTCTAGCAATGCATTTACTTATGATGAAAAGTTAAACTATATGTATGTACCGAAATTATCTTATATAGCTCCTGATACTTTTACAGATAGTGATATAGTATTTAACTTTGCAGATAATGATGGAACAACTTCTCTTGTATCACCATATGATAAAGATGCTTTTGTACAAAGCTCTAACAAATATTTAATGCTGGCTACAAGTGATAAATTAATAAAACAGCTAAATGAATCATACTCTAATCAAAGCAATAAAGTTAAAATATGCAAAATAGAAGTAAATAAACCTATAGATTTTACAGGATTTGATTTATTAAATGAAAATGAAGTAGCATCTATTATAAATACAATTGAAACAGTACTTTCTACATCATCTCAAGGTACTATAAATATTATTGCTACACCTAGTTCTGATACGGAAAATAGCTTTAAGGTTCAAATTCCTAAAAGTAGCCAAGCAAGTAGAATTACTCTTAATGGTAACCCTATTGGAGGAGTAACTACAACAACAAGTACAACACAAAGTACAACACAAAGTACAACACAGAGTACAACACAAAGTACAACACAGAGTACAACACAAAGTACAACACAAAGTACAACAGAGAGTACAACGCAAAGTACGACACAGAGCACAACAGAAAGTACAACACAAAGTACAACACAAACTACAACAGAAAGAACAACAGAAAGTACAACACAAACTACTACAAGAAGAACAACAGAGAGTACTACAAGAAGAACAACACAAACTACAACAGAAAAAATGACAGAAACTACAACACAACAAACTACTGGTAAAACTGTTGCAAGTAATGAGCAACATGTTATAAAAGATATTACATTACCTAATAAAGAAAATGTTGTAATAAACATACCTAAACAGACTGAAAATAAAGAACCGGTATTTAAAGATGTTGCTGATGATAGCTGGAGTTCAGATTATATAAAAAAGGCGTATAGCTTAGGTTTAATTACTGGAGATGAAGATGCTTCATTTAATCCTAAATCAAATATTACTAGAGCAGATACAATGGTTATAATAGATAAATTATTAGGGTTAGGTGATTTAACAACTAATAATAATTTTAAAGATGTACCTTCTGATAGTTATTATTGCCAAGCTGTAAATAATTTAAGTCATTTAGGAATTGTATATGGTTCAAATGCAAACTTTAACCCTACTGGTCACATAACTAGACAAGATACAATGGTGGTTATTAATAATGTGATTAAAACTTTAGGTATACATACAGATAATAATGTTGATTCTTTAAATAGTTTTAAAGATGCTAATAAAATATCTCCTTATGCAAAAGAGGCTGTAGCTGTATTAGTTAATTTAGGAATAGTTAATGGAAGCTCAGGAAATATAAATCCTAAAGATACAATAACTAGAGAGCAATTTTGTAAAATTGTTTCAGATTTACACGATATTATTTTAAATAATTTATAATTAGAATAAATACATATTTTTTAAATAGCGTATAAATATAGATTATATAGTATATAAAAATTTTATTTATAGGTTGGAGTTGATTTTTAATGGAAAATTTTAAAAATATAAAAAAATTAGGCATTATGGGAGGTACATTTAATCCTATACATTATGCACATTTATTTACAAGCAACTATGTTTTAGAAAACTATAAATTAGATAAAATAGTTTTTATACCAACAGGAGAACCACCTCACAAAAAAAATATAACTGTAGCTAATACTAAACATAGGTATAATATGACAAAGATAGCTATAGAAGATAACCCTAATTTTTTTATATCTAATATGGAAATAGAAAGACATACAACAACTTATACAATAGATACATTAAGGCAAATAAAAAATATGTGTGATAAAGATACAGAGCTTTATTTTATAGTAGGAACAGATACAATAAGCCAAGTTTATAGTTGGAAAGAGCCAGAAGCTATATTTGATTTAACAAAATTTATTGTAACAACAAGGCCTAACTATACTTTAAATCAATTTACTAAAGATTTGGTAAAAAAACATAAAGATAAAATATACTTTTGTGAAACACCAATGATGGAGATATCTTCTACTATTATAAGAAAAAGAATAGAGCAAGAAAAAACAATTAGTTATTTATTACCTAAAAATGTAGAAAACTACATTTATGAAAACAATTTATATAAAACAGACTATTTTAATAAATATGAAAAAGAGATAAACATATTAAAACAAAATCTTACAGAAAAAAGATTTAATCATTCTATAGAGGTTGCTAAAGAGGCAAAAAAACTTGCAATAGAGCACAATTTAGATAAAGAAAAAGCCTTTTTAGCAGGCCTTGTACACGATTGTTGTAAATGTTTTTCTTTACCTAAAATATATGAAGCTTGTGAAAAATATAATTTTAAATTAGATGATGTTTTACAAAAACAACCAGATTTAGCTCATAGCTTTTTAGGTTATTATGTAGCAAAAGATATTTATAATATAGATGATGAAAATATGTTAAATGCTATAAAATATCATACTACTGGTAAAACAGATATGACAGAGCTTGAAAAAATAATATATATAGCAGATTATATAGAGCCTACAAGAGCATATTTTGATGGCATATATGAAGCTAGAGAGCTTGCTTATAAAAATTTAGATAGAGCTATGTCTTATATATTAGAAAATACTATACAATTTAATAGAAAAAAGGGGCGAATTATACACCCTTTAAGTATAGAAGCATACAGTTATTATAAAAATTAGGAGGGATAAAATGGATAAACAACAAGTTTTTGAAGCGGTAAAAGTTGCATATAAAGCTTTAGATGATAAAATGGGCATTGATATAAAAGTGATAGATATAGGCAGCTTATCGCCTATAGCAGATTATTTCGTTATAGCTAGTGCTAGTAACTCTAGCCAATTAAGAGCTATGGCAGAGGCGGTAGAAGAAGAACTGCACAAAAAATGTAACATACAAAAAACACATATTGAAGGTGTTCAAACAAAAAGTTGGATTTTATTAGACTTTAGTGATATAGTAGTACATTTGTTTAATGAAGAAGACAGAGAATTTTACAATATAGAAAGAATATGGGCAGATGCAGAAATTATAGATGAAAATCTTTTAAAATAAAAATAAATATTAAAATCTACTAGGGGGGTATGTTGTTGAGCAAAACAAAGTTTATAAAACACGCAGCAATACTTGCAGTAGCTAGTCTTTTAGTTAGATTACTAGGATTTTTATATAGGTTACCTTTAACAAATATGTTAGGTGATGAAGGTAATGGTATATATAGCGCAGGATTTTATTTATATAATTTTTTTCTTGTTATGAGCTCAGCAGGTTTGCCTGCCGCTATATCTAAAATAGTTTCTGAAAAAATAGCTTTAGAAGAATATAGAAATGTTAAAAAAACTTTTAAAATAGCTCTTATTTTATCTGGTGGGGTAGGTTTAATATTTTCTATAATTATGTTTGTATCAGCTAAAGGTTTTTCTAAAATAATAGGTAGCCCCGATAGCTATTATACGATACTCACATTATCTCCTACTGTTTTTATCGTTTCTATTATGTCTGTTTTTAGGGGCTATTTTCAAGGTTTAGGTACAACCGTTCCTACTGCTTTATCTCAGGTTATAGAGCAAATATTTAATGCTATATTTAGCATATATTTAGCATATTTATTAGTAGGTATAAGCTTACCTTTAGGTGCGGCAGGTGGCACTATGGGAACAGGTATAGGCGCATTAGCAGGGCTTATATATATTTTTATTATTTATATAAATAGAAAAACATATATAAATAGAAAACTTTCTAAAAGGACACATAAATATAGAATAGAAACTAATAAAGAGATAGCTATAAAAATAATAAAAACAGCTGCCCCTATTATTGCAGGAACTGCAATTTTTAGTATGACTAATCTTATAGATATGCAAATGGTAAATAGTAGGCTTTTAGCTTCTAACGCTTTTACAGAAAAAGAGGTTACATCTTTATATGGTCAGCTCACTGGTAAATATGTAACGCTTACAACTTTGCCTGTTTCTATATCAACAGCTCTTGCAACGGCGGTTTTACCTAGTATAGCTAGTAGTATGATACAAAAAGATATAAAAACTGTAAGAAAAAAAATAGATGTTAGTCTTAGGCTTACTATGATAATATCAATACCTGCCGCTATTGGTATGGGAGTTTTGTCAGATGAAATATTGCTTTTATTATTTCCTAATTATTCTGAAGGTGGTAGCCTTTTAAAATGGGGAGCTTTAAGCATTATATTTTTAGCTTTATGTCAAATAATAACAGGTATTTTACAGGGTATTGGCAAAATGACTATACCTGCAAAAAATGCTTTTATAGGTTCTCTTATAAAAATACCTATAAATTATTTTTTAATTGCTATACCAAGCATAAACGTTATAGGTGCTATAATTAGCACAACAGTATGTTATATAATAGCATCTATATTAAATTTTATGGAGCTTAAAAAATTTACTAAAATAAAGCCAGATTATAAAGGTATATTAGTTAAACCTACAATAGCTTCTATCGTTATGGGTGTAGCTTGTTATTTTTCTTATAAAGGTTTATTTTATATTAGCCAAAGCAATACTATATCTACTTTAATTAGTATATTTGTATCTGTTATAGTTTATTTAGTTAGCCTAGCTTTTATAGGTGGATTTAAAAGAGAAGATTTAAGCTTACTACCTATGGGAAGAAAGATAATTTATATTTTAGAAAGATTTAAATTAATAGATTAAAATGTATTTAATTACATCTACTACCTCCCTTCATAAGACTGTTATCTTATTATTTATAATATTACTACAAAATTTATTATATAATCAATTTTTCATATTTAAAAATTTATATCACAATTATTTTATAGTTGTGATATTTTTTTATTTTTAGAATATATTTTTTATAATATATATTACTATGCTTATTAAGGAGAAAAAATTATGGACAAGAAGATAGAAAAATTTTGTGAAAAAGTTGGACTTGGTATAGCAATTAGTATACTTTTAACTATTGTTTTATTTTTTAATATAAATGAGGTAGCTTTTGGGGAAATTATGCTTTATGATACTATATCTAACTATAAAATAAATGAAGATGTGAAAAATATATTTAAAAAAGAAGATTATATAGCTGTTTCTAACATAGAAAATAGCGAAAATGATCATATTGGAGATGTGGAGCTTATAGGGCTTGATGATATATCTTATGAGCATAAAAAAACAGATGAAGAGGTTAAAAATAGCACACAAATTAGCAATAGTAATATAGATGTAAAACAACTACAAAATTTAGATTATTTAAGGCAAAAATTTTATATAGTAGATGCTACAACAGGTATGTCTAAAGATTATTTTAATGTTAATAACTTTTTAAGCACAGATTTAAAAATAGAAAAAAATGGAGAAGAACCGAAAGTTTTAATTTTTCATACCCACCCTCACGAGATGTTTAAAGATAGTAATGTTAACGATATAAACGAAGGTATTGTAGGGGTAGGAACTAGGCTTGCTAACATTTTGGAGCAAGACTATGGCATAAAAACTTTACACATAACAGATTCTTCTTTTGATATGGTAAATGGTAGATTGCAAAGAAACGGTGCTTATGAAAGAATGGAGCCTGTTATACAAAAAGTTTTAGAAGAAAACCCATCTATAGAGCTTGTTATAGATTTACATAGAGATGGCGTTAACGAGAAAACCCATTTAGTTGAAAATATAAATGGTAAACCTACCGCTAAAATAATGTTTTTTAACGGTATATCTAGAATAATGGAAAATGGTAAATTAAATAATATATCTAATTTGCCAAACCCTTATATACATACAAATTTAGCTCTTAGCTTTAATATGCAAATGAAAGCTATGGAAAAATATCCTGGTTTTACTAGAAAAATATACATAAAGCCATATAGATATAGCTTACATTTAAAGGCAAAAACTATGCTTATAGAAGCAGGTGCTCAAACTAACACTAAAGAAGAAATGTATAATGCTATGGAGCTTTTGGCAGATCTTATAAATGATGTTATTTTTTCTTAATATAGTGAGGAGAATTATATGAGATACATAAAAACAAATTATTATGGCACAAAAGATAATATATTAAAATATGTTATGGCTTTTATGTTTTTAGGAAGTATTTTAGGTTCTACATTTTTTTGTTTTATATCTAACGATAGCATAAAAAAATTAGATTTATTTATAAATAATATAGATAACAATATGAGTATAATAAATTTTATAGAGGTAGCATTAAAAGATATTAAATATATAATTTTTATATGGTTTTTAGCTTTTATTTATTTAGGAGAGCTATTTATATATTTAATAGTTTTTTGTAAAGGTTTTTTTATTAGCTTTACAAATTGTATATTTTTTGGTAAATATTATTTTAATTTATTAAATATTGACTATTTTTACTATATATTGGAAAATAGTATTAATATTATTTTGATATTTTGTATATGTTATCAAGCAATAAAATACTGTAGAAACAGAACAAAAAATACACAAATAGATACAAAAAAATATATAAAAACGCTTATTATATGTATAATTATAAATATTTCTTTACTTATTTTATTTTATTATGTATAATTGATTTATAGCCTAAAACTTTGTCTAATTTTATCTTAAAAGTATTTGAAAAATAAATAATAATATGCTAAAATATATGTTGATTATTATATAACCTTTATGGAGGTATTTTATGAAAAATAAAATTATTTTAAACATATTAGTTGGTTATTTTTTGATACTTAGCTTAGTTTTATTAGCACAAGTTTCTACTAAAAAAACTAACGCTATAGAGCCTTTACCTAGTGAGATAACAGCAGAAGATAAGCTTAAAAACTCTGTTGTTTTAGCTATAAATAGTCCTGTAGTTATAATAAATGAAAAACAGTTCTTAATAGATGAAAAAGATTCAATTTTAGTTCCTACAATTGAAGATGGAAAAGTTTATATACCAGTTAAACTTTTAGAAACAGCTTTTGGAGCTAATATTAATTTTTCTAAACAAACAAAAGAAACTATAGTTAGGCTAGATAATAAAGCAATTATTTTTGCTAACAATGGTACAAGTATACAAATTATTGATAATACAAGCGAAGAAACTATAAATGTGGATGAAGAAGCTAAAATTATAAATGATAGATTTTATATACCTCTTAGAAGCTTTGCAGATATTTTTGATAAAGAAATATTTTACAACAACGATTTAATAATTATTAGTAATATGGCTAATTTGTTTGATCCTATAGAAGAGATAAACACATTAGAAGAGCTTGAAAAACAGGTTAAACAGCTACCTATTGTAGGTAACCAAGATAATTTAAAATATTTATTAAAAAATAATATGGAGTTTTTACCTTTAACAACCGATTTATTGAATATAGAAAACTTAGATAGTATGTTAGAGGAAGATAAGCCAGTTATTATTAAGAAAACTAATAATTATAATATATATGCAACAAAAGGTTTTATAGAAGTATATTTTGTAAATAAAGATAACAAAGAAATATTTAGCTTTAAAGTTGAAAAAATAAATAATAATATAAAAGATATACAAATAACAGATGATAGGTTCATTATATCTTATTTAGATAAAAACACTAAAACAGTTATTTATGATATATCTGATAGACAAAATATTAAAACTATGGAAATTATAGAAAATAACGGTGAATTATATAAAAATGTTATAGATGATAACAATTTATATATGGTATCTAAAATAGACGTTTCTAAGAATAAACTAAAATTGCCATATTTTGCCGAATATGTTTATGAAGACAACAATCTTAAAAGTATAAAAGAAGAAAAATTTGATTTAAACCAAATATTTTATTTTCCTGATATTAATGATAGCCAATATACCCTTATATCTTATGTAAATCTTTATGAAATAGATGAAACTTTATATAGCGGTGTATATTTAGGTATGGGGAAAAATATTGTAATAAACAAAGATTTAATATATATAGTAACTTGTAATGAAGATAATAATAACATATACCAATTTAAAGCTACATTAGATGGTATAGAATATATACAAAGAAAATTTATAAAAGGTAAATTTGAAAGTTTAGAAATGGACAAGGAAAAACAGTTTATAAAAGTAAATTTAAAAGATAAATCTATATATTATGACAACAGCTTAACTATAAGATAAAAGCTAAAAGGGGGTATGATTATGGAAGAAAAAAAAGTATTGTTTAGTGGTATGCAACCATCTGGCAAGCCTACACTTGGTAACTATTTAGGAGCTTTTAAAAATTGGAGCAGCTTACAAGAAGAATATAACTGTATATATTGTATAGTAGATTTACATGCTATAACTGTTAGACAAGAACCAGCAATGCTTAGAAAATACACTAAAGAGCTTTTAGCCCTTTATCTTGCTACAGGCCTTGATAGTGATAAAAACACTATATACATTCAATCAAATGTTACTGCTCATGCAGAGCTTTCTTGGATTTTAAATTGTTATTCTTATATGGGAGAGCTATCTAGAATGACTCAATTTAAAGATAAATCTCAAAAGCAAGGTAACAATATACCTACAGGACTTTTTAATTACCCTGTTTTACAAGCAGCAGATATTTTATTATATCAAACATCTGTTGTTCCTGTTGGTGAAGATCAAAGACAACATTTAGAGCTTTGTAGAGATATTGCTATACGTTTTAACAACATATATGGTGATGTATTTACTGTACCTGAAATGTATATACCTAAAATAGGTGCAAAAGTTATGGGCTTGCAAAATCCAACTAAAAAAATGAGCAAATCTGATGCAGATAATGAAAATAACGTTATATATTTATTAGATGATTTAAAGGTTATTTATAATAAAATAAAAAGAAGTGTTACAGACTCTGACAACCAAATTATATATAGTGATGATAAGCCAGGTATAAAAAACTTATTAAATATTTATTGTGGAATAACTAAAAAAACTATAGAACAAGCAGAAAGCGACTTTAAAGGTATGGGATATGGTGCTTTTAAAGAGGCTGTTGCAGAAGTTGTTGTTGAAGAAATAAAACCTATTCAAGCTAGATTTAATGAAATCTTAGCAGATAAAATATTTTTAGAAAATGTTATTAAAGATGGTGCTAAAAAAGCAGAATATATGGCTAATAAAACTTTAAGAAAAGTTAAAAAGAAAATAGGTTTTATTAGTTAAATATTGTTTTAAAATAATACTTGACAAAGAAAGGTGTTTCATATGGATTTTTTAAAAGGATTATTTAAGAAAGAAGAAAAAGATGAAAATATTTTAAACTTGAAGGTTGGAACCTTACTAGAAATAAAACAGTTTAATGATGATAAAATGATTAATTGTTATAATAGTAAGCTACAAAAAATAATATCAGATAAAGAGGTTGTTATACTTGTACCTATTGTAAATGGCAAATTAATAAAATTATTTAATTCTAACATATATACTATAGATTTTAAAACAAACAAAGGATTATTAAGAAATAAATGTAAAGTTTTATCATATTATTTAGAAGATAATATACCTTTTATGAAATTAAGTTTATTAGAAACTTCTCAAGTATTACAAAGAAGAGCAAGCTATAGGCTAGAAGCATCTATGTCTTTTGATTTTGATAAAGTTGACAATGTTTCTGAAAAAACTTTAAAAAGTGATGATGTTTTATTATCTAAAGGTATGACTATAGATATTAGTAGTGGTGGAATGAAATTTTTTAGTAATGAAGATATAGGAGAAGGGGACAATATAAAAATTTTATTAAACGGTGAAGATTTATTTTTTGTTGCTATAGGTAATATAATATTTAAAACAGAAAATAAAAACAATTCATATAAATATACTTATAAATGTAAATTTGAAAATATACCTAAAAAATATGTAGAAGCAATATCTAAATATATTTTTGAAAAACAAAGAGATTTATCTAAAAAAGGTAAAGTGATAGAATAAATATATTGACAATAATATTTTTAGTGGTATAATATATACATATTTTAAATTTGAGAGAAGGACAGTAGTTTATTTTGATTGTTCTTAGAGAGAGATACCTTTGGCTGTAAGTATCTTAACTAAAAATAAATGAAGACTACCTTTGAGTATTGGCTCTAATCAAGCACGGGTTGCTCCGTTATAAGCTTTTAAAGATGTAGTTTGTTACTATAAATTTGGGTGGAACCGCGTATATACGCCCCATTTTCCTTTTGGAAAATGGGGCTTTTTTATAAGGTTATTTTTAAAATTTTGGGGTATAAATAAAATAAAAGAGCCTTAAATACTACCTATAATAAATATTTATAAAAAGAAAATATAAGGGAGGAATAAATATGGTAAATATTACTTTAAAAGATGGAACAATTAAAAGCTATGAAAAAGGTAGCTCAATACTTGATATAGCTAAAGGTATAAGCGGAGGATTAGCTAGAAATACTTTTGCAGGTCTTGTTAATGGGCAAGTTATGGATATAAGAACACCTGTAGAAGAAGATTGCTCTTTAAGCCTTTTAACTTTTGATACACAAGAAGGTAAAAAAGCTTTTAGACATACAGGTTCGCATATATTAGCACAAGCAGTTAAAAGATTATATCCTAATGCTAAGCTTGCTATAGGCCCAGCAACAGATGAAGGTTTTTATTATGATTTTGATAGAGAACCTTTTACATCTGAAGAACTGGCAGAAATAGAAAAAGAAATGAAAAAAATTGTAAAAGAAGATTTAAAAATAGAAAGATTTGAACTACCAAGAGAAGAAGCTTTGAAGCTTATGAAAGAAAATGATGAACCTTATAAAATAGAGCTTATAAATGATTTACCAGAAGAAGCTACTATAAGTTTTTATAAACAAGGTGATTTTGTAGATCTTTGTGCAGGTCCACACCTTTTAAGCACAAAATATTTAAAGGCTATTAAAATATTAAACGATGGAGGCTCATCTGGTGCATATTGGAAAGGTAGCGAAAAAAATAAAATGTTATCTAGAATATATGCTACAGCTTTTCCTAAAGCTAGTGAGCTTGAGGCTTATTTAGAGCAAAGAGAAGAAGCTAAAAAAAGAGACCATAACCGTCTTGGTAGAGAGCTGGGTATATTTACAACATCTGAAGATATAGGACAAGGGTTACCACTTTTAATGCCTAAAGGTGCTAAAATTATTCAAACTTTACAACGTTTTGTTGAAGATGAAGAAGAAAGAAGGGGATATAGCCTTACAAAAACACCTTTAATGGCTAAAAATGATTTATACAAAATATCAGGCCATTGGCAACATTATAAAGAAGGTATGTTTGTTTTAGGTGATGAAGAAAAAGATGCAGAGGTTTTTGCTCTTAGGCCTATGACGTGCCCTTTCCAATATACAGTATATAATGCAGAGCAACATAGCTATAGAGATTTACCTTTAAGATATGGAGAAACATCTACACTTTTTAGAAACGAATCATCAGGAGAGATGCATGGTCTTATAAGAGTTCGTCAGTTTACTATATCTGAAGGTCATATTATTTGTACAAAAGAACAACTAGGCGAAGAATTTAAAGGTGCGGTAGATTTAATAAACTTTATGATGAATACTTTAGGTATACAAGATGAAGTTACTTATAGATTTTCTAAATGGGATCCTAACAATAAAGAAAAATATGAAGGTACACCAGAACAATGGGAACAAACTCAAAGTATTATGCGTGAGCTTTTAAATGAAATAGGTTTACAATTTACAGAAGCAGAAGGCGAAGCGGCTTTTTATGGCCCTAAATTAGACATACAATTTAAAAATGTTCATGGAAAAGAAGATACTATTATAACAGTTCAAATAGACTTTTTACAAGGTAAGCTATTTAATATGAATTATGTGGATAAAGATGGAGAAAAGAAAAACCCAATAATTATCCATAGAACATCTATAGGTTGTTATGAAAGAACTTTAGCTATGCTTATTGAAAAATATGCAGGCAATTTTCCAACTTGGTTGGCACCTGTTCAAGCTATTGTTTTACCTTTATCTGAAAAATATCACGATTATGCAGAAAGTGTTGTTAAAAAGCTTAAAGATAACGGCATTAGAACAAATGTAGATTATAGAGCAGAAAAAATAGGATATAAAATAAGAGAAGCTAGGCTTCAAAGAATACCTTTCTTACTTGTTGTAGGTGAAAAAGAGGCAGAGATGGGCGAGGTTGCTATAAAAAGCCGTGGAGAAGACTTAGGCTCTAAAAATATAGACGAATTTTTACAAGATATAAAAGAGGAAATTGATAAAAAAATAATAAAATAGTAGCATTAGTTAAAGCCTTATAATATTATATACTATAAAGCTCCAAAACAATTTTTATAAAGAAAAGATAAAATAATTAATATACTATAAATGTAACAATTTATAATTATTGTTTTGTTTATATAAATTTTATTTTTACTTTAAATAAAAAGATAAGCTACACTAATAAGATTTTTAAATAAAAAAGGTTGTATATTTTTATATACAGCCTTTTTTATTTTTTATAATTCTGCTATACGCTCTACTGATACAAAAACTTTTGATATTTCATACCAAGTAGAAAAATCTACTATGCCAGATTGAGGGATATTAAAAATTTGTTGAAAAGTTAAAACGGCAGTTCTTGTTTGATCTCCAAAAATACCGTCTGCTCTAAGTTTATTTATAGCAGGATAATTGTTAGATATAGAGTTTAATTGGTTTTGAATAGTTCTTACATCTTCTCCTCTAGAGCCAAGTTCTAAAGGATAACCAGGATAAGAAGATGGAACACCGCTTACTTTTTCAGCATTATCTAAAAATATATCATTTCCATAATAATATCTTAATATTTGTATAGTGCTATAGCCTTCTTCTGCTAAATATTTAGAACCCCATTGACTAAGCCAATTTGGACAACTTACTCTTTTGCCATCACAATATTGAGTTAAAAGTGGTTGGCGTTGATTTGGTCTTTTTACATAAGTTGTAAACATTTCATCAACAATTATGCTAACTTCTTCAAAAATATTTCTTCCATATACGAAAAATTGATCAAACCTTGTAGAGTTTGTTATTGTAAAATTTTTTCCCCTTGATCTATACCATTCGGTATAAACTCTATTTAATGTGAAAGAATTTATAGCTAAAATATTTGCTCTTATTGCCGCATCTGGCCAAGTTGAAAAAATTTCACTAGAAGCTACATTTTTTATATATTCCTTATAAGGCACCCAATAGTTAGGGGCTGTATTATCATTAGGCTCTCCATCGTGAACAACTATAAACTCTGGTATAACAACTTTATCTAAAACAACAAATCCAGATTCTTTTTGTAGCTCTTTTTCTTCAGCTTCTGGTATTTTAGCAGGGTAATCTCCATAAATAGTAGGTGGTGGAATAATTATTACTTCTCTTTCACCAGTGGTTTTTAAAGGTTTCATATATATATCTTGTATAGACTCATTATTAGCATATACTTGTATGCCTTTTATTTCTTCTGTTTCATATCCATCAGATGTTATTATAGCATTATAGGTGCTATATGGCGTAGGGCTATCTGGCTCTAAAGAATATTCTATAGGAGGAGTTGGTAAAGATATACGTTGAGTTTGGCCAGATTGATCTGTAAAAAGTGTCATTAAATTTTCCTTATCATTACTTATAACAATTTGCACACCTTCCAATGGTTTTGCTACAGTTATATCAAATATACCAAATTTTAAAAATCCAATGCTTTCATTTTCTTCTTGTTGTATTTTAACATTTTTATCTATATTTTTTTCTTTTAATAATTTTGATATTTTTATATTTTCCAAAAAAATTCTCCTTAAAATAAAACAAATGTTATTATATAATATGATAAAAATTTGGTATAAATTACTATAAAAATTTATTGCTATTTTTAATTTAAATGTGCTATAATAATATCATAGTAAGTAACTAGGTAATATTTTATATAAGGAAGTGATTATTTTTTAATGAAAGCTATTTGGTCTAAAAGACGTTTAACTAATAATGAAGATGAGTTGGCAAAAGAATTTATGGAATGTATTTCAGATATAATAAATTTAGATGAAATTAAAGAGCTTGATAATTTTGTTCAACATTGTAACACTAGTAGGTTGCAACATAGCTTAAATGTATCTTATTATAGCTTTTTATGGGCTAAAAGAAAAGGCTTAGATTATAAATCTGTTGCTAGAGCAGGTATGTTACACGATTTATATTTATATGATTGGCGTCAAGTTGAAACAGAGCAACATCACGCTTTTCATCATCCTAAAGAAGCACTTAAAAATGCAGAAATGTTATTAGAGCTTAATGAGATTGAAAAAGATGCTATAGTTAATCATATGTGGCCTTTATCTGAGGCTTTTCCTAAATATAAAGAAAGTTATATTTTAAGCTGGGTTGATAAATATTGTGCTGTAGCAGAGGTTATTGTGCAAGGTTGCAAAGCCATTTCTAGAGTTAAAATGTTTTCTAAAGGTGTTGTATCTGAATAATATTAGAGCGTAGACAAAGTCTACGCTCTTTTTAAATAATTTATTAATCTGATACAACATTATAAACTTGGCGTTTTAAAGCCTCTTTATCTTCTTCTAAATATTCATCATAAGTAGTTTTCTTATCTATAAGGCCATTTTCTGTAAATTCCATAATTCTGTTAGCAGTAGTTTGAACGATTTGGTGATCTTGTGATGAAAATAATATAACACCAGGGAATTTTATTAAAGCATTGTTAAGAGCTGTTATAGATTCCATATCTAGGTGGTTAGTTGGTTCATCAAACATAAGTATATTAGCACCAGACATCATCATTTTAGAGAAAAGACAACGCACTTTTTCTCCACCAGATAATACATTTATCTTTTTAAGAGCTTCTTCTCCTGAAAATAACATTCTACCTAAAAATCCTCTTACAAAAGTTGTATCTTTTTCTGGTGAATATTGCATAAGCCAATCTACAATAGAATAATCGCTAGCAAATTCATCATTATGGTCTTTAGGAAAATATGCAAAAGATGTAGTTATACCCCATTTAAATTCGCCTTCATCTGGTTCTATTTCTCCTGCTAAAATTTTAAATAAAGTAGTTTTAGCTATTTCATTAGAGCCAACAAAAGCTACTTTATCTTCGCTGGATAGCATAAAAGATATATTATCTAATACTTTAACACCGTCTATAGTTTTAGATAAATTAGTAACAGTTAAAACTTCGTTGCCTATATCTCTATTAGGTTTAAAATCTATATAAGGATATTTTCTACTAGAAGGTCTTATTTCATCAAGCTCTATTTTTTCTAAGGCTTTTTTTCTAGATGTAGCTTGTTTAGATTTTGAAGCATTAGCACTAAAACGTTGTATAAATTCTTGTAGCTCTTTAATTTTTTCTTCTTTTTTACGGTTAGCATCTTTCATTTGTCTTATTAAAAGTTGGCTAGATTCATACCAAAAGTCATAGTTACCTGCATAGAGTTGTATTTTAGAATAGTCTATATCCGCAATATGTGTACAAACTTTATTTAAAAAGTATCTATCGTGAGATACAACGATAGTAGTATTTTCAAAATTAATCAAAAATTCTTCAAGCCAATTTATAGCCATTAAATCTAAATGGTTAGTAGGCTCATCTAATAATAATATATCTGGCTTACCAAATAATGCTTGTGCAAGTAATACTTTAACTTTTTCTGGGCCTGTTAAATCTTTTAAATATTTATAGTGGAGCTCTGTTGCTATGCCAAGTCCATTTAAAAGGTTAGCGGCATCAGGCTCTGCGTTCCACCCGTCCATATCGGCAAATTCTTCTTCAAGCTCACTTGCTTTAATACCGTCTTCTTCTGAAAAATCTTCTTTAGCATAAATAGCTTCTTTTTCTTTCATTATTTCATAAAGACGTTTGTTGCCCATAATAACAGTATCTAATACCATAAATTCATCATATTTAAAATGGTCTTGTTGTAAAAAAGATATACGTTCACCGTCAGATACAACAACATCACCAGACGTAGACTCTATTTGTCCTGCTAAAATTTTTAAAAAAGTAGATTTACCAGCACCGTTAGCACCTATAAGGCCATAACAATTGCCAGGGGTAAATTTAATATTTACATCTTCAAATAAAGCTCTTTTACCAAGCCTTAAAGTTACATTATTAACAGTTAACATTTTTATACCTCCAATTAAGCTTTTTTAACAACAGAAGATTTTAATTTCATAGCACCAAAACCTTCTATTTTACAATCTATGTCGTGATCATCAGGGGCATCATATATAAGCCTTATATTTTTTACTTTTGTACCAACTTTTATAGAAGATGAAGCACCTTTAACTTTTAAGTCTTTTATAACAATAACACTATCACCATCATTTAATATGTTGCCATTAGCATCTTTAATAACATTTTCTTCTTCTACTGTATCTTTGTTCCATTCATAAGCACATTCTGGGCATATTAATAAATTTCCGTCTTCGTAAGTATATTGTGAGTTACATTTTGGGCAGTTTGGTAAATTTTCCATTTTTTATCCTCCATATTACATAATAGTTATTAATATATTTTTATTTTGTTGTTTTGCTTGATAAAAAAATCTTTTTAATTCATCAAAGGCCATTTCTAGTTGTTCAAACAAAAGTTCTTTATCTTCTTTAAGCCATATATTAGGAAAAATTTGTTTTTCATCAAAAATTTTAGGGTTAAAACTAATGTTATTAATATTTATTTTTTCTATTTCTTCAAGTATTTTTGATATTTCTTCCTTTCTTATATATGCTATATATTCTTCTGTATTAAAATTTATATCACCAAATATAAAAGCACTTTTTGCATAATCTTCAAAATTTGTTTTGTCATAAATAGGGTCTTCTTTTGAAGATATAAGAAAATAAAGGCCATTCCATATAGTATCTATATCACAACAAGGTATATCATCATCTAATAAATCATCTATTTTTTCATATAAACTATTAGCATCTAATTTTTCTAGCTGTTTTAACAAAAAGTCATCTATAATAAAATAGTTAGCTATCATTTTATTTACCTTTCCTTTTATGAACATTTCTTATAGTTTTTTTCTTTTTAGGTTCTTTTTTTATTTCTTTAGTTTTTTTGTTGTTTTTACTAGTTGTGTTTTTGTTGTAAAATTCTTTTTCAGAAGCATTTTTTCTAGGGCGTATTAAACAGTGTTTATCAAAGCCTACTAAGTCCATACGGTTAGCTTTTTTTAGAGCCTCTAAAACTAAATCATAATTTTTAGGCAACCTATATTGCATTAATGCTCGTTGCATAGCTTTTTCGTGTGGATTTTTAGGTACATAAACAGGGCTCATATCTCTAGGGTCTAACTCTGTATAATACATACAAGTAGATAAAGTCATAGGGGTAGGGTAAAAATCTTGCACTTGCTCAGGCATATAACCTAAATCTCTTAAATATTCGGCAAGCTCTATAGCGGCAGATAAATCGCTACCTGGGTGGCTACTCATAAGATAAGGCACAAGATATTGTTCTTTACCTAGTTGTTTATTTACATCATAATATTTTTTAACAAACTTTTCATATACATTTTTAGATGGTTTACCCATTTTTGATAAAACTTTATCAGATATATGCTCAGGTGCAACTTTTAATTGTCCGCTAACGTGGTGTTCACAAAGTTCTTCAAAAAATTGTTTATTATTTTTATCGTGTATAAGATAATCGTATCTAATACCTGAACGTATAAATACTTTTTTAACTTTTGGTATTTTTCTAAGCTTTTGTAAAAGTTTTAAATAATCTGTATGGTCTATTTTTAATTTTTGACAAGGCTCAGGAAAAAGACATTGCTTATGTGGACAAGCACCTTTATCAAACTGTTTGTCACAGGCAGGACCTCTAAAATTTGCAGTAGGGCCACCTACATCGTGGATATAACCTTTAAAATCAGGCTCCCAAACTAGTTTTTCGGCCTCTTTAATGATTGATTGATGGCTACGACCTTGCACAACTCTACCTTGATGAAAGGTTAATGCACAAAAATTACAACCACCAAAGCAACCACGGTTTGATATAAGGCTAAATTTTACTTCTTCTATAGCGGGCACTCCACCATCTTTTTCATAAATAGGGTGATATGTTCTCATATATGGTAAACTATAAGAATTATCAAATTCACTAGTTGTAAGAGGCATAGAAGGTTTATTTTGAACAACGTAACAATCATTATAAGGCTCTATAAGCATTTTAGATATAACTGCATCTGTATTTTCATATTGTTTTAAAAAGCTTTCGGCATAAACTTTTTTATCTGAACATATTTCTTTATAGGAAGGTAACATTATATAATCTTCGTAAATATTTTCTAATGTTTTCGTTTTATAAACTGTACCTTTTACATATGTTATTTGTTCTATTGGTATGCCACTTGCCAAACTTTCCGCAAGTTCTACTATTTGATGTTCGCCCATACCAAACATTAATATATCTGCCTGAGAATCTAAAAGTATAGAACGGCGAACTTTATTATCCCAATAATCATAATGAGATAGCCTTCTAAGGCTTGCCTCTATACCACCTATCATAATAGGGATATTTTTAAAGGCTTCTCTTATTTTTTGACAATATACTATTGTAGCTCTATCTGGCCTAAGACCACCTTTACCACCTGGTGAATATAAATCTTTTTCTCTTCTTTTTTTAGCTACGCTATAATGATTAACCATAGAATCTATGTTACCACCTGTAACTAAAAAGGCAAGTTTAGGTTTGCCTAGTTTTTTAAAGTCATCTGTATTTTTCCAGTTAGGCTGTGCTATTATACCTATTTTAAACCCTTTACTTTCTAAAAGCCTAGCTATAATAGCAGCACCAAAAGAGGGGTGGTCTACATAAGCATCTCCTGTAATAAGTATAAAATCTAGCTCTTCCCAACCTCTTTTAGTCATATCTTCTTTACAAATTGGTAAAAAACTCATATTAATCTCCTTACATTCTCCAACCAGATAAATATTTATTTTTTAGCCTGCCTTTTTGTACTTTGCCCCAACCAATAGGATATTTATCTATACATATAAGATGCCAACCATCTTGGTTAGTGTTTACGGCAAAGCTTTCTCCTTTTAAATATCTAGTTAGATTTTCATCGTTTATATTAAATGAAATTGTATATTTTGCATTTTCTTTTTTTAAGCCCATAGCAAAAGCTTGTGAAGGCTCAAAACGTTTTGTTTTTAGCTCTCCTAAATAAAAGCCACTTCTTACTACTCTAAGGCCACTTAAATCTATACCATTAGGGATAGTAAAAACACTTGTTTTATGTATTTCTATATTATTATATAGTGGTATATTTAGGTTTTGTTTAAAAAAGGCTTCCATATCAATAAGCTCTTTTTTGTTAGCTTGTTTTATTTGAGCTATACTTTCATTTTTAGGTGTACCTTTTTTTCTAATTAATGCAAGAAAATGGCCTTCACCTTTTATTTTATATGGCATAAGACGTCCACATTTTTCTATACCATCTACTATATTATTTGCTTTTATCCATTCTTTTCTACCATTTTCAAAGCCACAAGATTTATCAAAATCTATAAGCTCAAAATCGGTATTTTCAAGCAAAAATTCGTTTATCATTTGTTCATTTTCTTCAGGTGCAAATGTGCAAGTAGAATAGGCTATTATGCCACCATTATCTAACATATCTTTAGCATAGTATAAAATTTCTCTTTGTAGGTTACAACAAAATTCTGTTTTATGAGTTTCCCAACTTTTTATAGCCTCTTTATCTTTTCTAAACATACCTTCTCCAGAGCAAGGAGCATCTACTATAATTTTATTAAAATAGCTTTTAAATTTTTTAGCTAAATTTTTAGGTGTTTCGTTAGTTACAATAGCATTATAAACACCATTTATTTCTATATTTTTAAGAAGAGCTTTACACCTTGTAGCACTAATATCATTTGTAACTAAAACACCAGTACCTTGTAATTTAGCTGCTATTTGAGTGCTTTTACCACCAGGAGCGGCACACATATCTAAAACTTTATCTCCTTTTTCTATAGGTAACATAGCACCAGTAGACATAGCACTAGGCTCTTGTATATAAAATAAACCTGCGTTATAATAAGGGCTTTTAGCAGGGCGTTCATCTTCATAATAAAAGCCTGTATCACACCAAGGTATAGGCTCTAAATTAAAGGTTAATAAATTTTTTAAGTCTGTAGGGTTTATTTTTAATGTATTAGCTCTAAGCCCTTGATAGTTTTTATCTTCAAAACTTTTTATATATTCGTCAAAATCTTTTCTTAAAAGATTTTTCATTTTTTCTATATATTTTATAGGTAAATCCATTTTTTCAGTCCTTTTATTTTAGTATAAAATATAGTTGCCTATGTTTTATACATAGGCTATACTGTTTTATTTTTATTATATTGTTGTAGCATATAATCTTTTTGATAATCTAAAACTTTAGGTATATAGTTTTGTGTTTCTTTAAAAGGTGGTACACCATCATATTTAGATACATTGCCAGGGCCTGCATTATAAGCGGCAAGAGCAAGTTGTACATCACCATTAAATCTGTCAAGTTGTTTTTTTAAATATTTTGTACCACCGTCTATATTTTGTTCTATATCATAGGCATTAGTAACACCAAGGCTTGCAGCAGTATTTGGCATAAGCTGCATAAGCCCCATTGCACCAGATGATGATGTAGCATTAGGGTTAAAATTACTTTCTTGACGTATAACCGCCGCTATAAGGGTTTCGTCTATGCCATATTTATCTGATGCTTCAGATATAGCATCTCTTATAGCTTGAGAAACTTGGCTTTCTGGTATACCGTTTTTTTCATAATCATTTAAAATTTGAGAAAAAGATTTTTCTTCCGATTTACTTTTTTCTTCATCTATGTTATTATTATAACGATATGTTTTATTTGTAATAGGGATAGGTATTTTAGATTCTATATTGGAAATAATTTCATTATAGATACTATTTACATTAATATTCATAATAATCTCCCTTCATTATCTTTTCATAAGCATATATTTTAATTGTAATACAAAACTACAAAAAATTCAACTATTAATTTATACTATTAAATTTAATTAACGTATAACTTAATTTTTTACAGTAAAAAATGTAAATATAATTTTTATTATATATGAAAGATAGAGGTAAAAATGAACGAAAAAGCTTTAAAAACTTTAGAATTTGATAAAATAATAGAAAAAATAGCTAGTTTTGCAAGCTCTTCTGTTGGTAAAGAAAAGGTAAGAGGTTTAAAACCTAGCAATAATATAAAAGAAATAGAAATTTGGCAAAAAGAAACTTCTCAATCTGTTAGTATGATACTTAAAAAAGGTTCTTTAAAAATAGGTGGACTTAGAGATATAAATCCATTTTTACAAAGAACGGCTATAGGTGGTAGCTTAAATTTTGAAGAGCTTTTAAATATAGCGGATTTTTTAAGTGCTTGTAAAAGAGCAAAAGACTATGCTAAAAGCGAAAATAAATATGATGTATATGATGCTTTAGAGCCTAAATTTGAAATTATAGAGCCTATAGAAAGTCTAGATAAAGAAATAACAAGATGTATAATATCTGATACAGAGATGTCTGATGATGCTAGCTCTAAGCTTAGAGAAATAAGACGAGATATAAAGCTAGCTAATGATAGAATTAGGTTAGAGCTTAACAAAATAATACAATCTAACACATATAAAAATATGTTACAAGATCCTGTTATTACAGTTAAAAGTGATAGATATTGTATACCTGTTAAAGCAGAATATAAAAATTCATTTTCTGGTATGGTTCACGATCAATCGGCAACAGGAGCTACTGTTTTTATGGAGCCTACAAGCGTTGTTATGCTTAATAATAAAATAAAAGAGCTACACGGAGATGAAATACAAGAGATAAACAGAATACTTAAAAAATTATCTGAAATGGTAAATGAGCATAGAGATATTTTGCTTAGCAATTTGGTTGTTTTAACAGAAATAGATTTTATATTTGCAAAAGGGGAATATTCTATAAGTATTAATGGTACAGAGCCTATTTTTAATGAAAAAGGATATATAAATATTAAAAAGGCAAGACATCCCCTATTAGATCCTACAAAAGTTGTATCTACAGATATTTATTTAGGAGATGAATTTACAACTCTTCTTATAACAGGGCCTAATACAGGTGGTAAAACTGTATCTTTAAAAACAATTGGTTTATTTACACTAATGGGGCAAGCAGGGCTTCATATATCTGCCTTTGATAAATCAGAACTTGCTGTTTTTGATAACGTATTTTCTGATATAGGTGATGAGCAAAGTATAGAGCAAAGCCTTAGTACATTTTCTGCCCATATGACAAATATAGTATCTATATTAGATGAGGTAACAGATAATTCTCTTGTGCTTTTAGATGAGCTTGGGGCAGGCACAGATCCTACAGAGGGTGCTTGTCTTGCTATGGCTATTATACAATATTTACATGATAGAGCTATAAGAACGGCTGTTACTACCCATTATAGTGAGCTTAAAGTTTTTGCTATATCTACAGAAGGTGTATCTAATGCCTCTTGTGAGTTTGATGTTAAAACTCTTCGCCCAACTTATCGTCTTTTAATAGGTGTACCTGGTAAAAGTAATGCTTTTGCCATATCTAAAAGGTTAGGCTTACCAGATTATATTATAGAAGATGCTAAAAATTTACTTAGCAAAGAAGACACAAAATTTGAAGATGTTATAACAGATCTTGAAATAAACAAAAAATCTTTAATGATAGAAAAAGAAAGGGCAGAAAGCTACAGATTAGAGGCAGAAAGGCTTAAAAAAGATGTAGAAAACCAAAAACAAAAAACTAGAGAGCAAAAAGAAAAAATACTTTTTAAAGCTACGGAAGATGCAAAAAGGATAGTAGCTCAAGCTAAAATAGATGCAGATAACATTGTAAAAGAAATACAAAAATTAGCTAAAGAAAAAGCAAACCAAAATGATATTAATAGTCAAAGGCAAAAACTGAAAGATAAATTATCTAAGCTAGATGATAGGCTAGATAAATTTAATAGTAAAAACGCTCAAAAACGTGTTATACCTAAAAATCTTAAAAAAGGGGATAGAGTTTTTATACATTCTTTAAATCAGTCTGGTACGGTAACAAGCGAGCCTAACCAAAAAGGTGAAGTTATGGTTATGGCGGGTATTATGAATATAAAAACTAACATAAAAGATTTATCTTTAGATACAACTTATGTAGAACCTAAAAAAGAGCCACCAAAACCTAAAAGAACGGCTAGCTTTAAAAACACAAAATCTATGAATGTTTCTTATGAAATAGATTTAAGAGGCCTTTATGTAGATGAGGCTATAGAAAAGGTAGATAAATTTATAGATGATGCTTTTTTAGCAGGTATGGATACAATAAGCCTTATACACGGTAAAGGAACAGGTGCTTTAAGAACAGGTATACACGAGTATTTAAGACGTCATAGCAGAGTTAAAAAATATCGTTTAGGTGAATTTGGCGAAGGTGATGCAGGTGTTACTATTGTAGAGCTTAAATAATATTATAAAAAATTAAAAAAATATTCATTTTTAATTAATATTTAGATGATAAAATTTTTCATAATATTAAAAAGGGAGAAGATTTTATGAGCAAATTAAAAATATTAGTAGTAGACGATGATGAACATATTGCAGAGCTTATAAGCTTATATTTAAACAAAGAAGGATATGAAACTAGAGAGGTTTATAGCGGTAGAAAGGCTATAGAAGAATTTTCTAATTTTTCTCCCCATTTAGTTTTATTAGACATTATGTTGCCAGAGATAGATGGTTATCAAATATGTAGAGAGATTAGAAAAATAAGCTCTGTTCCTATAATAATGCTTACGGCTAAAGGTGAAATATTTGATAAAGTTTTAGGCCTTGAGCTTGGGGCAGATGATTATATCGTTAAGCCTTTTGATAGTAAAGAGTTAGTAGCAAGGGTTAAAGCGGTGCTTAGGAGATTTGATAATAAAGATGATATAAAACAATCTAATCAAATAGTTGTGCCTAATATGACTATAAATCCTTCTACTTATGTTGTAACATATCACGGTACGCAGCTAGAGCTACCACCAAAAGAATTTGAGCTTTTAAATTTTTTAGCACAACACCCTAACCAAGTTTTTACTAGAGAGCAGCTTTTAGATAAAATATGGGGATATGAATTTATAGGAGATACAAGAACGGTAGACGTACACGTTAAAAGGCTTAGAGAAAAAATGCCTTATGAAGATGTTTGGAGCTTAAAAACTGTTTGGGGAGTTGGCTATAAATTTGAAAATAAATAGTTTATTTAATAGTAATGATTTTTTAAAATACAAAAATATGTAAAAAATTGATTGATATATATCTTCTATTATGATAAAATAAAAAAAGTGATTTTTTTAGGAGGTAAAAAAATGAATGAAAATACAGAAACTAGTGTTCAAGAAACTAGTGTAGAACAAACAACAGTTCAAACTGAAAATACAGATACAGCTACACAACAAGAAACTTTAGCTATAGAGCCTAGAGGTGCAATAGAAGAAACAGAGGGAAAACAAGTTGCTATAGAAGGTGAGATTTTACCAGATGAAACATCATCAAATGAAAGCGAAAGTGCATCTGAAGGTGCATCTAGTGAAACGTCCTCTGGCGAAGGTACAGAAACAACTACTTCAACTACAACACCTGCCGAGCCTACAGGTATGAGTATACCTTTTATCGGCCTTTCTGTTATACAATGTGTAGTTGCATTTTTGCTTATTGTTGTTGTTTTACAACAGTCTAAATCTGCATCTAGTATGACATCTAGTTCTATGGCGGGTAGCGGAGATAACCAATCATATTGGAACCAAAATAAAGGTAGAAGTAAAGAAAGTAAATTAGCTAGAATAACTGTTATACTTGGCGTAATATTTTTTATTGTAACAATTGCTTTAGGTTTTGTAAGATAATTTTTATAGAGCCAATATATTTAAGCTGTAGACTTTGTCTACAGCCTTTCTATGTTAGATATTTTAATGTTTTATCGTTGTAAAAATTATAAAAACCTTGTATAATAATTTTAAATATATAAAATAATAACTAAAAATAGCACATAGGAGGTGTTAAAATGATAGATATAGATAGTAATATTTTAGAAGAAAAACAAGAAAAAATATTAGGTTTTGTTAAATCTAAAGAATATAAACCTATGAAAATTAATGATATTATGATGCTTATGGAAGTACCAATACAAGATAAAGATTTATTTCAACAAATAGTAAACGAATTATTATTAGATGGCAAACTTATTTTAACTCAAAGAGGAAAAATAATGACACCCGAAAGTTTAAATATGGTTTATGGCACTTATATAAGTACATCTAGAGGGTTTGGTTTTGTTATAGTAGAAAATGATGATATGTACTATAAAAAAGATATTTTTATTCACGAAAAAAATTCAAATGGTGCTATGCATAAAGACAAAGTTTTATGCCAAATAATAGAAAATGATACAGGCAAAAGGCCAGAGGGTATTATTATTAAAGTTTTAGAAAAAGGCCTTAAACATATAGTAGGAACTTTTGAGCAAAGTAAAAGCTTTGGTTTTGTTGTGCCAGATGAGAAAAGAATGTATAACGATATTTTTATACCTAAAAAATATACTATGGGGGCAGTTACAGGTCATAAAGTTGTTGTAGAAATTATTAAACAACCTGAAGAGGGCAAAAAACCAGAAGGTAAGGTTACAGAAATAATAGGATATATTAACGATCCAGGTGTAGATATTTTATCTATTATAAAACAATTTGATTTGCCAACAGATTTTGACGATTTAGTTTATAAACAAATAGAAGATATACCTACAGAGGTTTTAGAAGAAGAAAAAACAAATAGGTTAGATTTAAGAAATGTTCAAACGGTAACTATTGACGGTGAAGATGCTAAAGATTTAGATGATGCTATCACTATAGAAAAATTACAAAATGGTAGTTATAAATTAGGTGTTCATATAGCAGATGTTACCCATTATGTTAAAGAAGGAACTGCCCTTGATAGAGAAGCATTAAAAAGAGGCACTAGTGTTTATCTTGTAGATAGAGTTATACCTATGTTGCCCCATAAACTATCTAATGGTATATGTTCTTTAAATCAAAAAGAAGATAGACTTGCTTTAAGCTGTATTATGGAAATAGATAATAATGGAAATATACAAAATCATCAAATAGCAGAAACTATTATAAATGTTGATAAAAGAATGAGCTATACTATTGTAAACGATATTTTAACTAATGAAAATAGCCCTTATTTAGAAGAGAACAAACAATTTTTAAATATGTTTAAAACTATGGAAGAACTTAGAAACATAATGTTAAAAAAACGTATAAAAAGAGGAGCTATAGAATTTGATTTTGAAGAGGCTAAAATTATTTTAGATGAAGATAGAAAGCCGAAAGAAATAAAGCTATATGAGAGAAATGTGGCAACAAGTATTATAGAGGAATTTATGCTAGCCGCTAACGAAACTGTTGCAGAGCATTATTATTGGTTAGAGCTACCATTTGTATATAGATCACACGAAGAGCCAGATTTAGAAAAGGTTGAAGAAATGGCAGATTTTATATCTAAATTTGGATATAAATTAAAAGGTAGTAACATACATTCAAAGGCTTTTCAAAAATTGCTTGAAAAAGCTAAAGGAACACCAGAAGAAATGATTATAAGCCGTGTTGTTTTAAGAAGTTTTAAACAAGCTAGATATACTTTTAGAAATGAAGGACATTTTGGACTTGCTGCAAATTATTATTGTCATTTTACATCACCTATAAGACGTTATCCTGATTTACAAATACACCGTATTATAAAAGAAAATATAAATGGAAAATTAGATGAAAAAAGAATAAATAATCTTAGCAAAAAGCTACCAGATGTTTGCCTTAAATGTTCTAATAAAGAGCGTGTGGCAGAAGATGCCGAAAGAGAAACTTGTCTTGTTAAAAAGGTTGAATATATGGAAGATAAAATAGGGCAAATTTTTGAAGGGGTTATATCTGGTGTTACAAGTTGGGGTATTTATGTAGAGCTACCTAATACTATTGAAGGTATGGTATCTCCTAAAACTATTGAAGATGATTATTACTATTATGATGAAAAAAATATGCAATATTTTGGAGAAAAAACAGGTAAAAGATATTGCTTAGGAAATGTAGTAAAAGTTAAGCTTATAGCTACAGATTTATATGAAAAGACAATAGATTTTAAACTTATTTTAGATGAAGAATAGTAGTATTTATTATAGTGTAGATTAATTCTACACTATTTTTTAGTTTTTAATTATTTTAACCTGTACAAAAAGATACTATTTAATTAAATAAATTATTAAATTTTTATTTCAGGTGTAGAATTATATAAAAAAATTTGTTATAATGTAAAAGTATAAGAAAAATTATGGAGGCTACTTATGTTTAAATCAAAAAAGACTTTTTTTATTTTTTTAACATTTATTTTTATTTTAATGTTAAATTTTAGTGTGTTTGCAGCACCTTATGTAAATTTAAAAATAACTTATGACGGTAAAACTTATACATATAATAAAGAAAGAGTATATTTATATGTAAATTCTCAATCGGTAGAAAATTTACCTTTAGAGCCTATTATACTTAATGATTATACTCTTGTACCTGCTAGAGAAACCTTTGAAAAAATAGGAGCAAGTGTTACTTGGATAAAAGATAGCGAGCAAGTTCAGGTAGTATATAAAGATATGGTTGTTCTTATGAAAATAAATGATGTTAATGCTACTGTAAATGGGCAGCTTTTTAAAATGAGCATACCACCTAAGCTTATAAATGGTAAAACTATGATACCGGTTAGGTTTGTAAGTGAAGCAGTTGGCCTTAATGTAGAGTGGAACAATAGCACAAGAATAATAAATATTAGTGAAAAATTAGTGCAAGATACAACAACAGAAACAACAACTATAACAGAAACAACAACAGCAGCCCCTCAAGCAGATATTATTATAGAAAGTATTGATATGCCAGATTCTGATGAGAGAACTTTTGGTATTTATGCAAATAAAAAAATTGAAAAATTTGAACAAAAAATACTAGATGACGGATCTGTAGCTATAGATATATATAATTCTAAACATATTTTATCTCAAACAACTATAGAAAGCGTTACAGAGTTTGTATCTACCGTTACAATAGAAACTTTAGATAATAATATTACTAGATTTATTTTTAAAACTAAAAGCTCTGTTTTAAACAATAACTTTTTATCTAAAGATGGAAAAATATTATATGCCAATTTTGGAGGAAACCCTATAAAAAAAATAGAAACATATAATGACGGTAACAATGATATTTTAAAAATACACGGAGAGTTTGCTCCTACTATAAATATTACAAAGCATGAAACAAGTAACACTCTTAATATAGAGTTACCAAATTCGGCTATTGTAAATTTAACAGAAGATTTTAAAGATACAAAATATATAGATAAAATAGATTATAGCAAAAGCACAAATGTAGTTGTAAATATAGAAGTACCTTTAAAAGAAAATGTTGGTTTTTCTCAAAAAACTGAAGATAATATGGTTATTATAACTATAGGTAAAAATATAGATAATAGTAATAGCAACGATAATAATAACAATAATACAAATAATAATGGCAACGAAAATAATGGCAATGCTACCTCTAGCAGACAGTTTAAAATAGAAAAAAAATCTAATACACCTTTAAATATACAAAATATTAGACATACAGATAGTTATTTAAATAAAGAATATATTTTAACTTTTGATAAAGATATAACTTCTTTAATTAGCTTAGGTGAACATAACGTTAACAATGAGCTTGTTGATAAAATGTTAGTAGAAGATGTGGATGGTGTTACTAGAATTACTTTAAAATGCAAAAAAATAACTGCCGTTAATGTTACAGAAGATGATAACTATATTTATATAAATATGCTTTCACCTAAAGAAAAATATAAAAATATAGTTGTTATAGATCCAGGACACGGAGATTCTGATGGGGGAACATCTGGCAATGGTTTTGTAGAAAAAAATATTAACCTTGATATAGCTCTTAAATTAAATAGTTTATTTGAGGCTAATCCAGATGTTAAAGCATATTTTACAAGGCTTGACGATTCATACCCTAGCTTTAACGATAGAACAAATATGTCTAATGAGGTGGGAGATATGTTTGTATCTATACATCAAAATGCATCGGGAAATGGAAGCACAGCTCCTAATGGAACAGAAGTTTATTATTTAAAACCTAATACTAGCGATAGAGGTATTACAAGTAAAATAATGGCAGATACCTTCCAAAAAAATCTTTTAGAAGATTTAGGTTTGTTAGATAGAAAAGTTAAAACAGCTAATTTTATTGTCCTTAGAAATAATAAAATGCCTGCTATTTTATGTGAAATAGGATTTTTAAGCAATCCTTCAGATGCAAGTAAACTCTCTAATCCAGATTTTCAACAAAAGGTAGCACAATCTCTCTATGATTCAACTATAGAAATTTTTGAAAAATATCCTAGTAAAAGATAAGTTTTAATGGTATATTTTATAAAATAATACTTGAAATAATATTAAATTTGTGGTATAAATTACTTATATATTTAAAATGCTATGAAAAGGACTATTAAGCAAAATAAGTATTTTTAGAGAGTTGACGGTTGGTGTAAGTCAATATTACTTTTTGCCTAACTCACCTTGGAGCAGAAACATTGAAATAACAGTAGGTGTTTTCGGTTGCCCCGTTATAGGCTTATAAGTGCGTAATTTTAGGTTTTTACCTTTTACGAAATAGAGTGGTACCACGGAAATAAAGCCCCTTTCGTCTCTATATTTAAAGATTATTTTTTATCTTTATATAAGACAAGGGGCTTTATTAAGGTTCTTTTAAGATTTTTATTATAGAACCTAAAAATTTATAAACTTATTATTTTTGGAGGTATATATGAATAGATATGATTTTAATAGCCTTGAAAAAAAATGGCGTAAAATATGGGAAGAAAACCCTGTTAACCCTACAAATACAAACAAGCCTAAATATTATTGTTTAGATATGTTCCCATATCCATCTGGTAATGGGCTACACGTAGGTCATTGGAGAGGCTATGTTCTTAGTGATGTTGTAAGCAGATATAAGCTTTTACAAGGATATGAAATTTTACACCCAATGGGTTGGGATGCATTTGGTCTACCAGCAGAAAATTATGCTATAAAAACAGGAACACATCCATCAGTAGCAACAGATAAAAGTATATCAAATGTTAAAAGACAATTAAAAGAAATAAGTGCTATTTATGATTGGGACAAAGAAATAAATACAACAGACCCTAAATATTATAAATGGACACAATGGATATTTTTAAAAATGTTTGAAAATGGCCTTGCTTATGAAAAAGAGATGCCTTTAAACTGGTGTCCTAGTTGTAAAGCAGTTTTAGCTAATGAAGAGGCTACAAATGGCGAATGCGATAGATGTGGCTCACAAGTTACTAAGAAAAATCTTCGCCAATGGATGCTTAAAATAACAAATTATGCAGAAAGACTTTTAAATGATTTAGATAAATTAGATTGGCCAGAAAAAGTTAAAAAAATGCAATCAGATTGGATAGGTAAAAGTTATGGTGCAGAAATAGATTTTGCAGTAGAAGGCAAAGAAGAAAAAATTAAAGTTTTTACAACAAGACCAGATACTTTATATGGAGCTTGCTTTATGGTTTTAGCACCAGAGCATAGCATAATAAAAGACATTGTAACAGATGAGCAAAAAGAGGCAGTTGAACAATATATATTTGAAGCTAGCACAAAATCATCTGTTGATAGAATGACAGAAAAAGAAAAAACAGGTGTATTTACAGGTGCTTATGGTATAAATCCTTTAAATAATAAAAAATTACCTATTTGGATATCAGATTATGTGCTTGCAGATTATGGCACAGGAGCTATTATGTGTGTTCCTGCTCACGATGAAAGAGACTTTGCCTTTGCTAAAAAATTTGATTTACCTATAATTCAAGTTATTAAAAAGGCAGATGAAGATTTAAAAGAAAATATAGAAGAAGCCTTTTTAGAAGAAGGTGTTATGGTTAATTCAGATAAATTTGACGGTGTTAAATCTTCTGAAGCTAAAGAGCTTATAGCATCATTTTTAGAAGAGCAGGGCATTGGTAAAAAAACAGTAAATTATAAACTTAGAGATTGGGTGTTTTCAAGACAACGTTATTGGGGAGAACCTATACCTTTAGTACATTGTGATAAATGTGGTATAGTAGGTGTTAAAGAAGAAGATTTACCAGTGGAGCTACCTAATGTTTCTTCTTATCAACCAACTAGCACAGGGGAATCTCCACTTGCCGATATAGAAGAATGGGTTAACACTAGTTGTCCTAAATGTGGTGGTAATGCTAAAAGAGAAACTAATACAATGCCTCAATGGGCAGGCTCTTCTTGGTATTTTCTTAGATATTGTGATGTAAACAATGATAATGAGCTTGCTAGTAAAGAGGCTCTTAAAAAATGGTTACCTGTTGATATGTATGTAGGTGGTATAGAACACGCAGTTTTACATCTTTTATATGCTAGATTTTACACTAAATTTTTAAAAGATATTGGTGTGGTAGATTTTGACGAGCCATTTTTACACCTTTTTAACCAAGGTATGATTACTAAAGATGGGGCAAAAATGAGTAAATCTAAAGGAAATGTTGTTTCTCCAGATGAGCTTGTAGAAAAATATGGCTGTGATTCTTTAAGACTATATGAGCTTTTTGTAGGGCCACCAGAAATAGATTCAGAATGGGACGATAGCGGTATAGATGGTACTTTTAGATACTTAAATAAAGTATGGAAATTTATAGACGAATATAAAGATAAAATAGTGGAACCTAGTGATGAAATGGCAAAATTACGCCATAAAATGGTTTATGAAATAACTAGCCGTTTAGAAGCTTTAACTATGAATACTGTTGTATCTGGCTTTATGGAATTTACAAATAAAATAATAGCAGAGGCTAAAAATATAGGTGGTGTAGATAAAGATACGTTAGAAACTATGGTTATTCTTTTAGCTCCATTTACACCACATATTTGTGAGGAGCTATGGCAAATGCTTGGACATACAGAAAGTGTATTTAAAAATAATTGGTGCACTTATGATGAAGAAAAAATGAAAGATACTACTATAGAAATAGCTTTACAAATTAACGGAAAAGTTAAAGGAAGTTTAAAAATAGATGCAGATGCTAATAAAGATGATGTTTTAGCTAAAGCAAAAGATGAATTAGCAGAAAAGCTAGATGGTTTAAATATTGTTAAAGAAATATATGTTCCAGGTAGAATAGTTAACATAGTTGCAAAATAATAAACTTTCATAAAAAGGGCAAGGGTTTATAACCTAATGCCCTTTTTATAATTAAAAAACCAAAAATTTAGTGTATATTATTTACATAACCTAAAATATTTTATTTATAACATTAAGCTCCCAATATTTTGCAATTTCATAAGCTTCGTCCATATATTTATCCCATATTTGAGATGGGCTATGGCAATCAGAATTTATTATAACTTTAATATTTTCTTTAGAAACTTCATCCCAAAATTTTTTATGTGGATAAGCATAACGATAACCATCACAAAAACTTTGCTTGCCTCTTCTTAAGCCATTGGCGTTAAATTCTAATATAAAATCATTTTTTTTACATTCATCAATAATTAATTTACAAAATTTATCACAATTATCGTCCCAAGGTAAATCATTAATAAAAATAACATCTGGGTGTGCTAAAAATTTAAAATAGCCTGTTTTCATACCTTCAATAACTGTTTTACCATATTGTAAATATTGGTTTGTATTTTTTAAGGCATATGAATTTATAGTTTTATTATTTTCATCAATATATATATGTTGGCCTAAAACTAAATAATCTAAATTATATTTATTTAGTAATTGTTCATAATATTGTTTTTGGCTAGGGTCATATTCTATTTCTAAGCCACATTTAATAGTTATTTTATCTTTATATTGCTTTTTTAAATTTTCTATATTGTTAATATAACCTTCTAGCTCATTAAAATCCATTCTAAGCCCATATCTATTATCAGGATAAGGGGCGTGGTCGCTAAAGCCAACAATAGACATATTTTTCTTTATAGCTTCTAATAAATAATCTTTAGCATCACCATCTGCGTGTTTACATAGAAATGTATGAGTGTGGTAGTTTGTTTTCATATAGCTTCTCCTTAAATAATTATTTACAAATAGTATATCAATAAAATTTTTAAAAGTAAATATTTATATAAACTATAACTATAAAAAGATAAATAATTTAATATTTTTCAAAATACTACAAAAATATAACATTTTTATACAATTGTAAAAAAAAGCTAGAAAAAATATTGAAAATATATTAAACTACTATAGTTAAATAATAATTTTAATTTGGAGGAGAGTAAATGTTTAAAAAAATAAGATTAAAAAAAATAAAGTCTGTTTTAATAAAATCTATACCACAAATAATAATATTAATAGTTTTTTTAATATTGGGTAATATTTTAAACTTATTAGAAAATTTAAAACCTTTGGAGATAAAAGATATTAATAGTTTACCAGATAATATTAATAGAAGAGTAGAATTTAAAGCAGATTATATTGTAAACTATTATTTAGAAACTTACGAAGAAGAAGGAGAAAAAGAAAAAACTATTTCTAATGGATATATAGGTTATAATTATGATACAGATAAATATTTTGGTATAGAAATAGATGTAGATAAATCAGAAGATTTTGAAAAAACTTTGGAGGCTTATTCAGAGCTAGATTTTGAAAAAGCAGATAAAATACCACCTACGGTTAAAGGTGTAGTTTATGAAATGGATGAAGAAGAAAAACAATTTTTTAATGAATCTTTAGAAAGTGTTTTGAAAGAAGATCTTGTAATTTCAATGTTTTCAGAGTTTACAGATGAAGAATGGGAAAGCTTTACAGATGAAGAATTTAACATAATGTATGAGAAACTTTATGAAGAAGTTGACAAAATAGAAATTAAACCAGAAGAATTGGCAGAATATACAGACTATTATTATATAAAATATAAAGAAGATAATTCTTACATATTAGAGCTTGCCTTTTTTTCTATATTTATAGCTATTTTTGTATTTGTATTATTATATAGGCTTATAAAGATTATAAAATTTAGTAGACTTATAGAGCTTAAAGATAAAATATATAGTAACTATGATATAAGAGAAGAAGAATTAGAGCAAGATTTTAAATTAGCTTTAAACATAGATGATTTGTGGATAGGTAATAAATTTACTATATTTTCAACAGAAGATTATGCTAGCTTTATAAAAAATGAAGATATTATTTGGATTTATGTTGAAGAAGAAGAAACTAGCACTAAATATGGAAAAAAGCTTTGTTATTATATGATATTTATAGATAATAAATATAACCAATATAGAGTAAAAATAAATAAAAAAGATGTTTTTAGAGCCCTTAAAACATATGAAATGAAAAACAACAATTTGTTTATCGGCTATAATGAGCAGTTGGAGCAACTTCTTAGAACAGATATAAACAAATTTTTTAGTTTTGATAGAGAACAAATTCATTTAGCAGTTGTTAAAAAAATATAAAGATTAAAAAAGGCAGTAGAAAATTATACTGCCTTTTTATATGCTATTATATAAAGATTTTAATATATAAACACAATTTTTTATCCCTAATGATGAGCTATTTAAAAATAAATCATAAGATTTTTTATTATCCCAATTTTCACCTATATAATAACCATAATAAGAAGAAAGCTTTTTATCCTGTTTTTTTAAAATTTTTTTACAATCTTTTAAAGATTTGTTTAAATTAATATTTAAAGTTTTTAATCTTTCTTCATCATTAGAATATATTAAAATTTTTAAACAATTTTTATAATCTTTTAACATATAATTAGAACATTTACAAAATATAATACAAGATTTATTTTCTACTAGCTGTTTTATAGCTTTTGTTTTTTCTATAAAAACTTTATTTTGTATAGGCACAAAATCTGTTAAATATGGCAAATTAAACCCTAAAGAAAAATCTACAGGAAAAGGGCTAATAATTTTATTTAATTTCCAATCTTCTATAGTATAAAAAATATTTTTATTTATATGGCTATTTTTAGAAGCTAGTTCTATAATTTCATTTTCATAAAAAGGTATATTAAGCTCTTTAGATAAATTTTTAGCAATTATTTTACCATTGCTATTTTCTTCTTCTAATATTGCAAAAATAATATTTTTCATAAAATCACCTACATTTTAAGTAATTATATGTATATAATATGAGTTATTTTTTAATAATATAATTATTATAATATATTTAAGGAGAAATTATGGAAAAACAAAGTAAAAAAAGAAATAAAAAAGAAAATAAACCTAAAACAAAAGAAGATTTTTTAAAATATGAAATAGCAGAAGAGCTAGGACTTATAGATAAAATAAACGAAGGCGGTTGGAAAAGCTTAACAGCTAAAGAAAGCGGTAGAATAGGGGGATTAATGACAACAAGAAAAAAGGCTTTAAAAAAATAATATTTTTAAATTTTTAAGGTTGTAGATTTTATCTATAGCCTTATTTTAAAATGTAAAAAAAATAAAAAATTGTAACAAAAATATAAAAATGTAATAATATATATTAAGGAGCCAAAAGACAAAAGAAATTGAAAAAATAAATAGATTAAAAAGGTAAATAAATGTTAATTATTTTAAGGAGGATTTTAAAATGAGTGCTTTTGAAATTGAAAATGAATGTGGGGCAGCAGCACCACTTAATGATAGAGTTAGAGAAGAATGTATTATAGCTTTAAAGGTTTACGATTTTTGTAGACAACAA
>CAMMIW010000008.1 GCA_946497035.1 uncultured Eubacteriaceae bacterium
TTGCATTTATTACATCTTCTATTACTCCTTGATCATTATATTTATATTTTTCTATACCTTCATTTGGTATTTCTACACTTATCAAATAGTTCCCATCATATTCATATTTTAATTGACATCACATATTATCTGTTATTTTTGTATTAGAAAAGAAAATCAAGCTAATTAAGTTAATTATTAGCCTGATTTTCTTTTTTTGTTTTTATATAATTTTTATTTAAACTAAATTATTGATTTCCTATCTAAATCAGCAATATCAACTTGATTTTTTTCAAGTAATGTTTCTAATGATTCTACACCATGATCTAAACTGTATAAATATTCTTTTTCAGAAATAGGTACAGCTAATAACCATGAAACAATTTTATCTTCTAAATATAAAGCTTTTAGCTCATTCATATATGGAAGTAAATTTGTAAATAATATATGCTTCATGTCTGTATTTGGATAAAATGGTTCTATAACATCTAAAAATATTGCTCCAGGATAACATTTATAATTAGAGTTTTTAATGCAAGAGGAACAAGTCATTAATATATTGGGAATTTTAGAATCTTCACTAGAATACTTAGAAAATAATTTATTACTTAAAGCTATAAATTCTACACCTAAATCAATATTATCGACTTTTATATCTAAATTATGTTCACTTACTCCAACTGTAATAAATATATTTAGACCTTTTTCAATTATATTTTTTATTTGAAAAATATCAACTTTATTTCCTTTTATATCCGTATATTTACGAATTTCAGGAAGATTTTTATCATCATCAATAGATAATTTTTCTATAATTTCACGTGAATAAAATACAATTTTTTTTCTTTTATTATTAAAATCCATATTAACTACTCCTTTTATTTTAATTAGCCTAATAGTCTTTCCAGTAATCTATTTCATCTCCAGCTTCATATATATGTTTAAGATTATCTTTTGGTAACTCTGGACGATAGTGATCTGGATTATTATATTCGTCTATAAATTGTTTTCTACTTATTCCTCTTCTTTCAGCACTTCTTTGATGTTTTCTAAACTCATAGCCTGGTTTATGTCCCATATGCCATTCATCACCTTCTTTTATTATATCTCCACTAGGTGATATAACATTGCCATTTTCATCTCTTGGAGCATTTTCCCAAACTTTTTGTCTAATTCCTTTTCTAAAATTAGAAGGTCTAGAATATATTGAAGCTTTTTTATTATTAACTTTTTCATATAATTGAAGTGATCTTTCTTCTTTAGGTGTAATAGTTCCATTTTTTCTTTTTTCAGCTAATTCCGCTGCTTTATCTGGACAAATAACTCTATAATTCCCACTAGGTTCAACATAATAAACAGGATTATTTGCACAATAACTATAAAGATTAAGTCCATCTCCCCTATATGTATCTTCCTGTGTAAATCTTCCTATTATTGAATTATAAAACCTTGCTCTTAAATAATATTGCTGTGTTATTGGATCTAGCTGTTGGCCATTAAATTTAAAACGATTATTTATTGTTTCTTTTTGGCTTAAAACATTTCCCCAAGCATCATATTCATATTGGTTTAATATTTTTCTATCATCTACTATATGGGTTATACTTCCCATTTCATCATTTGCATAATGATAATACGTTTTTGCATATTCATTACTACTTGCTAAAAGTTCTGAACCTCTTATATATATTGTCCATTCATTTTCTTTCTCTGCTATTACTTATCTTTCTGTGTTGAAAATAAATTGAACTAGTTGTCCATTTTCTTCCATTTCATAACGTAAACCTTCTGCATCATAACGGTTTATTTGTATATTTCCGTCAAATGTTTCTACCTTTGTTGTTTGATTAAAATCATTATATGTGTAGTTAGCTTTATCATCTTGTAGTAAGTTACCTACATTATCCCATTTAAAGATTGTTTCTTGTCCATTTTTTGTAAACTGAAACGGTTTATTTGTATATTTCCGTCAAATGTTTCTACCTTTGTTGTTTGGTTAAAACTGTTATAAGTATAATTAGCCTTATCATCTTGTAAAAGGTTACCTGCATTATCCCATTTAAAGCTTGTTGTTTGTCCATTTTTGTAAATTTAGTAAACCTATTTCTATTGTCATAGCTATATAATTCTTCTGCTCCATTTACAATTCTTTTTGTTCTATTGTTAGCTTTATCATAAAATAACTCTTCTTCATAGTTTTCCGATTTAACTTTTCTTAATTGGCTTACTTCTGTATAATAATACCTTGTTAAATTATCAAACATTTGTTTACTTTTTCTGTTACCATTTCCGTCATATCTATATCTGTTTGATACTATTAAATCATTGTTATGTTTTATATTTAGGATGGCTAAATTTAAGTCTTTATCATAACTATATTGTTGTTCTAAGCTACCATTTTTAAGATTTTTTATTAAACCATTGTTGTAATAATCATACGTTGCTATACTATTTCCATTATATACCACATTTTTTAATAAATCAAGCTCATCATATTCAAAGTGAGTGGCTTTACCTGTTATAGCTATTTCTTTTATTTTATTGCCATTTTTATCATATTCATATGAAATAAGAGTTCTTCCACTTGCACTTTTACTTTCTATTCTTCCCATTATATCATATATGTAGTTATATTGCATTCCCTTCCCTTTGAAATAGCACTTTCTAAATATCCGTCTTTTGAATATGTATATATTTCTTGTAGGCTATTATACTTTGTTTTTCTATAAACTAAGTTTTGATACATATTATAGTTATATTGAGTTATAATTCCATTTCTATCAATCTTTTCTTTTAATCTATTTTCAAGATCATAGAAATATTGTTCTTTTTGGCCGCTAGGGTCTATTATTTCTATTAATTGACTAGAACTATTATATATATAATGTGTTTTATGATTTTCCCCATCAATAGAGCTTGTTATATTTCCTGCAAAGTCGTAACTATATTTTTCTTTGCTTCCATCTGCCTTTTCTATACCTGTTATTCTACCCCATTTATCAAGTATATAATGGGTTTTGTTTTTCTCGCCATCTATCATTTCAACAATATTAATATTGCCCCTAGCATCATATGAAAGACGTTGTTTTAACTCGCCTTTACTCCTTATTATTGTACGATTGTTCATAAAATCATACTCAAAACTTACTTTGTTTTCTTCTCCCTCTAGTTGAGTAAGTAGATTACCTTCTTCATCGTAAGTGTTACTTTGTATAACTTTTACATTCGGTGCTACTATTGTTATTAATTGCCCCATTGGATTATAATTATATTGATAACCTAAACCGTTGTTTTCTTTATTATATTGTTCTGGTCTTATCTCTTTACTTATTCTCCTATATAACTATCTTTTGTTTGATACTCCACATATCTATTTTCTTTTATAACATTTCTTGATAAATCATACTCACATGTTGTTACTTGTACTAGCCTGTTCATACAGTCATATTCATAAACATATCCTACACCATCATCTCTTTCTTCATCGTATTGTTCTGGTGCTATTCTTTTTATTCCATTTCCATTAGCATCATATTTTATTCGTTCTATACTTCTATCTGGATATATTGTTTTTATTTTATTGTCATACTCATCATACTAATATGATATATCTTCCTCGTCATTAAACTCTTTATTATAGCTATTAGGGTTTATTTCTTTTAATAAATTACCTTCATAATCTCTTGATGTTGTATATATTTTACCTTCGGCATCTTCTTTCTTTAATAACTTATGAAATGGGTCATATTCATATCTTGTCCCTATTCCTTTTTCTATATTATTAGGCAATATAATTTTTCTAAGGTTGAACATTTGGTCATATTCAAATGATCTTGTTACATCTCCATTGTTTACACTTGTACATCTTCCTGCCTTATCATATGTGTATAAATATTTATTTTCTTCATTTGTTATATATTTTGTAGGCTTGTTAAACTCTCCATCTTGGAAGTTATATTCAAATACCTTTTTCCTACCTTCAGGGTCTATTTCTTTTATAATTCTTCTATATTGGTCATACTTATATAATACTACAAGTTCTCTTTCATCGTCTACTTTTCCTACACTTTTTATAACATCTCCTTTATTATCATATTAATATAATTTTATTTAATAAAATATACACCTATTTCAGAAAATTAAGTTTTGGACTCTTTGAATCCCTCATAATTAGGAATATCTATCAACTTAATATCACTTTTAGAAAGAAAAATAAGTTTATTTTTTTCTTTAACTTTATTTTTAAATATTTTTTCTAATAATATTATTTGATTATTATTCATATTATATTTACTTATTAATTTACTTATAATATCATTATAATTAAGTAAATGATCTTTAATTAAATCCCCACCATTAAAAAATATATCATTTATTACATCATTAGAATATACTTTATTATCATCAGATTTACCCCAAAATGTACTTGTAATACAAGGATTATATCCCATAATTTGTATCATCTAATAAATATTGTAAAGTTTCGTTTTTAGCTAGTTTAAATATCTCAACTTCACAATTATAAAAATATTTTTCTAAATATTCACAATTATTTATAACATCTTTCATACGATAATTTTCTTCATTTCTAAACGCTGCAACACAATAATTATTATAAAAAGTAATTGTTCCTCTTTTGCCACTAATATCTTGAATATTATAATTAAAATTATCCCAAGAATGTTCAAACGATAACATAGGATATTTTGAAACCATAATAGCGTGTGCTATACTAAATAAAAAACATCCTTCCATTAATTTAATTAAATCTATTTCTAATCTATTGCAATTTTTATTATTCATAAAATTTTCTTTTTTTATTTATTCCATTTTTTTCTATTTTCATGACGTGATAATACTTGTGCATTACTGTAACTATTTGTTCCACCTTTTTGCTTTGGTTTTATATGATCTATTTGCCATTCATTTGGACTCAAACTTATGCCTTCTTTACTCTTTTGAGGCTTTACAAGTTCCTTACCAGATAAATCAGATAAGAATATGGATCTATAATAGATATATTATCTAGATTATTAGTATTTATTTTAAAATTAAGAGAATTATTCAATAAATTTATATATTTATCATGTAATTCAAATTGTTCTTTAATTAAATTATTTATAAATTTTTCATTTTCAGTTTCTTATTGATTATTTTCTCCACTTTCAATCATTACTTGTCCTGAATCTAATGGCTCTATTATTCCTCCATGTCTACATATTAAAAATGACTTTGTTGTTACTGCTCTATATCCTTCATTTTTCCCTTTATTTACACTTTCACTTAATACTGTTTGTTCTCCTAAAACTTTTGATAATACTTCTGACAATTCTAAATTAGGGGCAAACCCTCCAAATATTTTTACTTGGCTATTATGTATTATTAATTATACCATAAAATACTTTGTATTATGTTCTTCATCTATATGGTATTGTAATACTTAACTTGCGTTTTTCATAACCTAAAGTCTCTGCTATATTTTTACTAACAAACCAAACTTCATCATCAATTAATAAAGTTTTAATCTCTCCAAACATTTGGTTTTTAAATAATTATATATTGTTAATAAAATTAACTCTTTTTATATTTAATTTTTAGTATTGCAAATATATGTAATATTTGTTATTATAATAAATAAGTAGATTATTATACTTACTTTTTAGAATAATATAGTTTTTTATTATATAACATATATGTTAAAATCTAAAAATAAATATAATATTTTAACATATAAAAATTATTCTATTATAGTAAAAATATTATAATCGCTTAATATAGTAAGAATTTATGAGGTGAAAATTTATGAAGAAATTGAAATTAAAAAATCTTAGTTTCTCTATAATAATAGTTTTATTATTATTTTTAAATAAATCTATTATTAAAGCTGATACAGTATCTAATGCAACATCTAATGTTACATCTAATGTTACATCTAATGAAATATCTGATGCAATATATGAAGCAATATCTAATGTTAAATCTGATACGGCGTCCGATGCACTATCTAATATTACATCTGAATCAATATATAAAGCAATGTCAGATGCAAGAGCAATTATAGGCTCTGATGATAGAAAGGTTGCAGCAAATCCAGATCCTAGAATAATGTATATTTTAACAGCATTTCCAAATGGTGAAATAACAATAGGTACAGGATTTTTAATTAGTAATAGATATCTACTTACTGCAGCACATGTAATGTATGACTCATATCGAGGTGGAAGATATTCTGTATTAACAGCTATCCCTGCAGGACGTGATTATTCTGGTACATATGGCGTTTATGTAGCTACAGATGAGTCTGTATGTCATGAAGATTGGAGAGATGGTGTTTATGACAAAGACTATGGTGTAGTTGTTTTAGATAGAAATGTTCCATATACTTTTGGTAAATTTGCCCTTGAGATTCGTTCAGATTTTACTCTTATGACTGCAGATCCACATGATGGTTGGAAAAAACCACAATTTACTATTCAAGGATTTGGTGGTTCTGATACAGCTGTTCAATGGTATTCAAAAGGCCCATTAAAAAATGTTTCACATACTAAATTAATTTATGATCTAGATACAGAGGGTGGTACATCTTGCTCTCCAATTATATCCTCTAGTGGTAATGTTGTTGGTATACATAATCTTGGTTTCTTTGACAACCAACAACTTAATGCAGGTATAAGGATTACAGTAGACGTTTTAGAACAATTAGATAAGTGGAATGTTCCATATGAAATAGCTAATTTATCATGGAAATAATAAATGATATTATATTTAATTTATAATAATTTAGCTTATCTAAAAATTTATAGGAGATTAGAAATTTATGAAAAAATTTAATTTAAAAATAAGTACTTTTATTTTTACTATTATAATAACATTAACATTATGTGTTAATATTGTTTTAGCCAATTCTAATAATAGATCTATTATTGGAAACGATAATAGAACCCCTGCTATTCCTGATGGTAGGATAGTATCAGTTTTAACAGTATGGCCAGATGGTTCAAAAGACTTATATACAGGCTTCTTAATTAGCAATAGACATGTTGCTACAACTTCAAGTGCAATGTATAATTTAAGTAAAGGGGGAAAATATTCGCTTATAATGGTTGATCCTATGCATACTGGGGAATATGGAGTTTTTCAAGCTACAGAAAAATCCATATACAATGAAAATTGGATACTAAAACCTTCAAATAACTTTGGTATAATTGAATTAAATAAAAATGTTCCGTATACTCTTGGTAGATTTAAATTTAAAATACCTTCTGAACACGATCTTAATTATGAAAATTTTAGTATTATAGGGTATGATAGGAATTTTACTAATAATCAATGGCTCTCAAATGGTGAAATTGAAAAGTTTACGCCTCATTTTTTATACTATGATATGGATACAGCAACATCTACAATTGGTGCTCCAATTTTAGACAGTAATTATAATGTTATAGGAATACATACTGGTGATGAAGTTGAAGTAGGTTATCATAATTATGGTTTAAGAGTTACAAAAGAATTTTTAGATCAAATTAATTCTTGGAAAGCTAAGTTTGATGTAATACCTGAAAATCTTAATAATTAAATAAAATTATTAATTATATAAAATATAATTTAAAATTTTTTAAAGAAATTAAAAGGTAAATAAATGCCTTTCAATTTCTTTATTTTTTAATATAAATATTAATTTTATATATAATATTAACTTTAAAATTTGTAATTTTTATGTTCAAAACTATTAATAAGCTATGCATATTTCAAATTCATTTTACTAACCAACAATGTGAAAATTTCTATTTTATTATTTGGTAAAATTCCTGTAATATCTTCATTATTAAATTTTAATGAACTAAATATTTTTTCAATAACCATAATTTAACATTCAAGTAAATTTTTTTAATAATGCAAAATTATAGTTTATTTTTTATTATCCCTACTATATAATATATTAAAAAAGCTACTATATTTACAACAGATATACTTGCCCCTGTTGGCATATCATAAATATAAGATAAAAATACACCAATCAAAAAGCATATTATAGACACAACTAAAGAATTTATTATAATTTGTTTAAAGCTTTTAAATACTCTCATAGATGTAAGAGTAGGAAAAATCATAAGACTAGATATTAATAAAGATCCCATTGTCCTCATACCAAAAACTATAACAAGCGATGTTAAAAAAGCTATAATCATATTATATAAATTAGCATTTATACCTGTTGCTTTAGAAAATGTTTCATCAAAGGTAATAGCGAATATTTTATTATAAAAAATAATAAATACTAATATAACTACTATTGTTAAAATAATAGTTAAAATAACATCTTTATTTGTTAAACCTAATATTGAACCAAATAAATAATTTGATACATCTGTATTTATACCTTTTGATATTGAAAGAACCATAATACCAATAGCTAAAGAGCTAGTAGATATTAAAGCTATTGCCGAATCTCCTTTTATCTTTCTATTTTCATTTATTTTAAGAAGAAAAAAAGATACAATAACTACAACTGGTATACATATTAAAAGAGGCTCTTTATTTAAAACAGTTGCTATGGCTAATGCACCAAAACCAACGTGAGATAATCCATCACCTATCATAGAATATCTTTTTAAAACAAGTATAACACCTAAAAGAGCAGAACATATAGATATTAATAAGCCTACTATTATAGCTTTTACCATAAAAGGATAAGAAAATATTTCATAAATTATATTTAACATAAACTGCCTCCATTAAAAAAATCTCTACCTACTTGACTGTTAATATAATCTTTTTTATCACCGAAAAATAATTGGCTTTTTTGTAAATGTAATATATGTGAGGCATATTTTATAGCATATTTTATATCGTGTGATACCATTATAATAGTAATGTTTAGCTCCTTATTTATTTTATACACCAAATCATAAAATTCTTTTGTAACGATAGGATCTAGCCCTGTTGTTGGCTCATCTAATAATAAAACTTTGCTTGTAGCACATAAGGCTCTAGCTAAAAGCACTCTTTGTTGTTGTCCACCTGATAAATCTTTAAAGCTTTTATTTTTTATATTATAAATGCCCATTTTTTCCATATTGTCGTATATAACCTTTTTATCTTCTTTTTTATAAAAAGGAATTAAGCCTAATTTATTTAAATAACCTGAAAACACTATTTCTTTAACAGTAGCAGGAAAATCTTTTTGATAATTACTTTTTTGTGGTAAATATCCTATTTCCTTAGATTTTAAATTATTTTCAAATATTAATTGTCCATAAGTTGGCTTTTTTAATTTTAAAAGCCCTTTAACTAATGTGCTTTTCCCAGCACCATTTTCACCTACAATACAAATATAATCTCCTTGGTTAATTGTAAAATTTATATTTTCTACTGCTATTTTATTATCATAAGAAAATGTTAAATTTTTAGAAGTAATAAGTTTCATTTTAGTTTAAAGCCTCCTTTAAAACCTCTACATTTTCTTCCATTAATGATAAATAAGTTACCCCATTTTCAAATTGTTCTTTTGTTATATTATGTCCAGAATTTAGTAACATTTTTTTAACACCTGTTGCTTCACATATAGAATCGGCTATTTTTCCGTTAGAAAATTCTATAGTAAATACTATTGGTAAATCTTCTTCTTTAACTTTATCAATTAAAAAACCTATTGTTTTTGGGCTAGCCTCTGTTTCTGTTGAACAACCAGAAAAGGCCGCATAATAGCTTACTCCATATTCATCTGCAAAATATCTAAAAGGAAATCTATCTCCAAATAGTATAGTTTTTCTTTTAGAACTATTTATAACTTGTCTAAATTTTAAATCTAAATCTTCTAAACTTTTAATATATTCACTAGAGTTTTTAATATAAAATGTCTTATTTTTAGTATCTTTATTTGATAAAATTTCTGTTATTTTTTCAACTATTATAATTGAATTTTTAGGAGAAGTCCAAACATGTTCATCTATAATATGTTCATTTTCTTCATGTTCGTGTTCATCTTCACTATGAGAATGTTGCATACCTTCTACTATTTCTTCCTCAACTGTTGGTACAGTTTCTAGTAGTTTTAATGTATCTGGCTTTTTATCACCCATACTAGTTAAAATATCATCTACCCAAACATCATTTTCTCCACCAACATATATAAATAAATCACTATTTTGTATATCTATTATATCTTTTGGTGTAGGCTCATAAGTATGGCTTTCTTCTCCTGGTTTTAATAACATTTTTACATTGACTTTATCTTCTCCTATTTGTTTTACAAAATCATAAGGCGGGAAATTTGTTGTAACTATAGTTAGCTTATTATCTTCTACATTTTCACCATTGTTAGAGCAACCTACCATAAAAAATAAAGTTAATAAAATAATAAAATTTAATTTTTTATACATATTCTTTCTCCTTGTTTTTTTTAATACATTTATCGCAAGTGCCATAATAAATTGTTTTAGATAAATCTATATTCATATTATGTTCTTTTATAAAATGTGCATATAAATTGTTTAGCTCTTCACATTTAAAATGAGATAAACAATTACATATATTACATTTTAAATGAAATTTTGTGTTATTATTTGATATTTCTTCTATATATTCAAAATAAGCACTATTTTGCCCTTCAAAAACATATTTTTTTATAATACCTTGTGATACTAATTTATCTAAATGTCTGTAAATTGTAGTTGTACCTACAGGGCTACCCTGCTCTTTTAAATATGAGTATATTTCTTGAACAGTAATATGTTTATTTTTAAATAATTTAAAATAATTTAAAATAATTTCCTTTTGTTTTGTTTTATAAGTTTTATTTTTATTTATCATAAAATACCCCCAAATTTGAAAACCATTTTCATTTTATCATTAATAAAAATTATTGTCAATAATTTGAAAATCATTTTCTATTTAATATATTTTAAACAATTATACTTTTTAATAAAATTGTACATAAATTTTAATATAATAATTATATTTTATAATTATATTTCATAAAAAATTCATTTATTGTATAGTTTTATTATAATTATTGATAAACTAATATAAAAATTATATGATAATAATATATTATATTTTTTAAGATATTTATCTTATGAGTATAACTATTAATACATTTTTACTATATTAGAAGATAGTTTTCAAGGTATGGAAGGAAATTTTAATATTTCTATTTGTTATACTTTAAAGACTACAACTCTTTAGAGCTAACTATAAATTTAATTGTTTTTAAATTAACCCATTAACAACATTTATTATAAAAATATAATTTTTAAATAAAAATGTATACTATTTTATTTGGTATACATTTTTTTAATACATTTTTATTTATATTTTCATAAAAATTACATATAAATCCCAATTAAATAACTTAATATAGTTTATATAAGAAGTTTTTCTTATGTAAATTACATTATTTTTAAAGGAGAAAATTTATGAATTATTTTAATTGGAAAAAAAGATTTGAAAATCCAATATTTTGGATAAATACACTACTTGCTATTTTTATGCCTATATTTGCTTATTATGGTATGTCGGCAAAAGATTTTACAAGCTGGGAAAGTGTTCTTAATGTTATAACAAATGCTTTAAAAAATCCATATGTTTTAGGTCTTGTAGCTATATCATTGTGGAATAATATTATAAACCCTGTAACAAAAGGCATAAAAGATTAAAAAAGATAGGAGGATAATTTGTATATGAGTAGAGATATAACATTATTACATCCTGATGTTCAACACATAATACCTAATTTTTTAGAAGAATGTAAAAAACAAGGGCTTATAGTAAAAATAACAGATACTTTAAGAAGTAAAAATGAACAAGACAATTTATATGCACAAGGTAGAACTAAACCTGGTAAAATAGTTACTTGGGTTAAATATCCTTATAGCAACCATAATTGGGGTATGGCTTTTGATATATGCCGAAATGATGGTAAAGGTGCTTATAATGATAATGATGGTTGGTTTAAAAAAGTTGGAAAAATTGGCAAAAAATTTGGCTTAGATTGGGGAGGAGATTGGAAAAATACACCCGATAAACCACATTTTGAATTAACTAAATATGGTAATACTAACACACTTATTAAAAAATATACATTACCAGAAAATTTTAAAAAAACTTGGATAAATGAGGAGAAAAAATATATGTTTGTAAATAGAAACTACAGTTATAATGGTAAAATTAAATGTTTAAATGTTATTAACGAAAAAGGAGAAAATTATGTTAAAATTAGAGATTTAGCAGAGCTGTTAAATAAAAATATTAAATATGATAATGAAACAAAAATAACTATTTTAGATGATATTATAGAAAACGTAAAAGTATTAGTTAATAATAAAGAGCATATTATAAAATCTGTAAAAATAAATGACTTTAACTTTATGAATACTAGAGAACTAGCAAATGTATTAGGCTATGAAACAGGCTATAATGAAACATTGCAAAAAATATATTTTACGTTAAAAAATTCTATTATACATAAGCTTAATTTTATAAAAGGCAGGTGATTTTTTGAATATTTTTGAAACTAAAATAAACTATATAATATCTATAATAACAAGCGTATTTTCTACTTTTTTAGGAGATTTTTGGTTTTTATTTTTATTTCTTATAATTTTAAATATTATAGATTATACAACGGGTATAATAAAAGCTAGATATTTAAAAAAAGAAAGCTCAAAAAAAGCTTTAAAAGGCTTTATAAAAAAATTTTTAATATGGTGCTTAATAGCTATGGGCTTTGGCCTTGGTATTGTATTTGATAAAATAGGCGAAATTATTAATATAAATTTATCTTTAATGTTAGCTATCGGCTGGTTTATATTAGCCCATTGTATAATAAACGAATTTAGAAGCATTTTAGAAAATATGGTTGAACTTGATAAAGGCTATCTTGTTCCCAAATGGTTAATTAAAGGTTTGGAAGTAACTCAAAATATTATGGATAAAAAAGTAAATAATGTTGTAGAAAATATAGATAAAAATAAAGATTAATAAAAAGTATAGAATAAAAGATTAAAGCCTTTTATTCTATACTTTTTATTATATATATTATACATAAAAGCCGCATACAATATTTTTTATTTATTATTGATAAATAATAGTTTAAATGATATAATCTTTAAGATATTAAAATAAAGTTATAGAAAGGACTTAAATATGGCTAATATTAATAATATAGAAGAAATAAACAAAAGAAGAATTTTTGGTATAATATCTCACCCTGATGCTGGTAAAACTACGTTAACAGAAAAATTACTTTTACACGGTGGAGCTATTAGAGAAGCAGGAGCTGTTAAAGCAAGAAGAGGCCGTTTTGCAAAATCTGACTGGATGGAAATAGAAAAACAAAGAGGTATTTCTGTTACATCATCTGTTATGCAATTTGAATATAATGATAAAAAAATATCTATTATGGACACACCAGGCCATAATGATTTTGGAGAAGATACTTATCGTATATTAACATCTGTTGATAGTGCTGTTATGGTTATAGATGCCGCAAAAGGTGTTGAAGCTCAAACAAAAAAACTTTTTAAAGTTTGTAGCATGAGAGAAATACCTATTTTCACATTTATAAATAAACTTGATAGAGAAGCTAACCCACCTTTAGATCTTTTACAATCTTTAGAAGATGCTTTAGGCTTACCATCTGTAGCGGTTACTTGGCCTATAGGTAGTGGTTCTATATTTGAAGGTATTTATGACAGAATGGAAAATAAAATACATCTTTTTAAAACTAAAGAAACTATAGAACTATCAGAAAAAGGTGTATATGACGAAAAATTAGAAAATATTTTGTTAGAAGAAAATTTAGAAAATCTTAAAATAGATATTGAGCTATTAGACGGTGCGGGAAACGAGTTTGACTTAGACTTAATATTAAAAGGTAAGCTTTCCCCTGTTTTTTTTGGTACTGCTCTTTCAGATTTTGGTGTTACACAATTTTTAGATCACTTTTTAAAAATTTCCCCACCACCATCTATTAGAAAAACTACAACAGGAACAGTAAGCCCTACAGATGAATTTTTTAGCGGATTTATATTTAAAATACAAGCTAATATGAACCCTGCTCACAGAGATAGACTAGCCTTTTTAAGAATATGCTCAGGAACTTTTGAGCGTGGTATGAATGTTACATTATCAAGAACAGGCAAACAATTTAAGCTTAATCAATCTACCCAGCTTATGGCAAACGATAGAGAAACTATAGATATTGCTTGTGCAGGTGATGTTATAGGTATATATGACTCTGGTAACTATCAAGTAGGTGATACTTTAACAAATAGCAACGAAAAAATATTTTTTGAGCCTTTACCAACTTTCCCTCCTGAGCTTTTTGTGAAAGTTAGGCCTATTAACACTATGAAGGCTAAACATTTTCAAAAAGGTGTTGATCAATTAGCTCAAGAAGGTGCTATTCAAGTATATAAAAATGAATATAACGAAGTTATTTTAGGTGCTGTAGGCCAGTTACAATTTGAAGTTTTTGAATATCGTATAAAAAATGAATATAATTCAGATATAAGAATGGAACCTATTAGTTTTACAGTGGCTAGGTGGGTAAAAACAGATGATATACAAAAATTAAAAGATTTTCAAAATTCTAGATGTACTCTTGTTTTTGATCATTTTGATAGGCCTATATTACTTTTTGCTAATCAGTATACTTTAGATACTTTTGTAGAAAGAAATCCAGATTTAACACTTATTGATGCATTAAATGTACAATCACAATTATAAAAAAATAAAATTTTGGTTTTTAAACTATCTATTTATAATATTTTCTGCCTATATAATAATTATTATTTGTTAATTTTAACTATTAAATCTTTTATATATAAAATTCTATTGATTTTTTATGTGATTTATAGTATTATATAAGAATAATTATTATTTAATAAGGAGGTGCACTATGAAAGTTCTTATAGAAAATCTTAAAAATAATAATTTAAAAGTTACTCCCCAAAGGTTAACTATTTATAATTATTTATATCATAATCATATCCACCCTAGTGCAGAAACTATCTATAACAATATTAAAGAACAAAACCCTACTATTAGCCTTGCAACAGTTTATAAAACTTTAAAATCTTTAAAAGATTCTGGCCTTGTTCAAGAGATAAACGTTGGAGAAGATAGCTTTAGATATGATGTACAAATAATGCCACATTCTCACATAATTTGTACTAGCTGTAATAATATTATAGATTATTTCCCTGAAAAAAACTTTATTAGCGATATACAAAGCCAAGTTGCAAAAGAAACAGATTTTCAATTAAGCTCACATCAAATGTATTTTTATGGTACTTGTAAACATTGTTTAAAAAAATAAAGAAACGGGTATGCTAAACCATACCCGTTTCTTTATTTTTTATTATTGAAAGTTTACAGCAACTATTTCAGATCCTAAACCATCTGGTTTATCTGCTGCTGTTTCATTTTTTAATTCTATTTCTTTGTTAGATATTTTTCTATAGATAGCATCATATTGTTCTTGATTAAATGTTTCAAATTTAGATGTTTCCATAGGTAATAAAATATCATCTGTAGCAGCACCTAAATTAACTGTTTTTCCACCTGCAAAAGTACCATCATAAATTTCAGATAAAGATTTGTAAACTGCATTTTGTAAGTTTTTCATAGCAGAAGTAATAACTGTTTCAGACTCAACAGATTGATCAACATCTACACCGATAACTTTTTTACCCGCTGTTTCAGCAGCTTTCATAACAGAGTTACCAACGCCACCACCACAAGCAAATATAACTTCTACACCTTCATTATACCAAGCAGCAGCTTTAGCAGTATGATCTGGAGATGCTTCAAAATCGCCAACATATGTATAGTTCATAGTAATTTCACCAGGAGCAAGACCTAATTCTTTACCAGCATATTCAGCACCTTGAACAAAGCCATAACCATAACGTATAACCGCAGGAACTGCTATACCGCCCATAAATCCTAAGTTTCTATAACCGTCAATAACTGCACCATAGCCTGCTAAAAAGCCTGCTTGCTCTTCTGCAAAATAAATAGCTTCTGTGTTATCACCTACTTCATAAACAGGATTTTCTTGGTTACCATCTTGTGGTGTACCATCTATAATAATAAATTTAACATCTGGATATTTTTGTTGCATGTTATATACTGGCACTTCAAATAAAAAGCCAGGACAAACAACTGTTTTAGCACCACCTTTAATAGCTAATTCAATGGCAGTAGCTATAGCCTCGTTAGATTTTTCTGCTGGTTGATAATATTTATGAGAGATACCTTTTTCTTCTGCAAATTTTACAACACCTTCCCAAGAGCCTTGGTTAAATGATTTATCATCAATAGTTCCAACATCTGTAACAAGAGCTATCTCCGCACCAGAGCTATTGCTACTGTTTCCGCCTTCTTCTGAGCTTTGTGTATCTACAGAAGTAGTCTCAGATGAGCTATCTGTTTTACTGCCACAGGCAACTAAACCAAATGCCATAGTAGCAGCTAATATTAAACTAACTAACTTTTTCATTTTTTATCCTCCTAAAATTAACATATAATTTCAATAATCATTTTACACTTAAAATTTAATTTAGTCAAATATTTTTTAACTTTTTAAAATTTTTCTATTTTGCTTTTTTCGACTCTAGCAAAAACTAAAGGTATATCTTTAGGCTTATTTTTATCAGTAAAAATAGATGAAATAACTTTTTTACGAGCACTTTCTAATTTATTTTTATCATTAGTATATAAAGTGCATAAAATATCTCCTTTTTTCACTTTATCTCCTACTTTTTTATTTAAAATAATACCTGCCGAAAAATCTATATTATCATCTTTAGTTTCTCTACCAGCACCTAACATAGTAGAGGCTATACCAAGCCCTTCTGTATCCATACCACTAATATAACCATCTATATTATCTTCTAATATTACATCTAGGCTATATTTAGATTTTTCAAATTTTTCTGGATTTTTTATATATTGTATATCTCCACCTTGAGCTTCAACTATTTCTATAAGCTTATTAAGAGCGTATCCTTTTTCTATAGCCTCTTTAGCTAAATTTTCACATTGTTCTATAGTTCCTTTATCTGCTAAATAAAGCATATTACCTGCTAATTTTATACATATTTCAGTTAAATCTTTAGGGCCGTTACCTTTTAATGTTTCTATAACTTCTTTAATCTCTAGAGAGTTTCCTATATTGTTGCCAAGAGGTATATCCATATCTGTTATTAGAGCTACTGTTTTTCTTCCACAATTTTCACCTATTGTAACCATTTTTTGTGCGAGAGCGATAGAATCATCTAAAGTTTTCATAAAAGCACCACTACCTGTTTTAACGTCTAATAATATACAATCGCTACCTGCTGCAAGTTTTTTACTCATAATAGATGCGGCTATTAAAGGTATACTTTCTACGGTTGCGGTTACATCTCTTAATGCATATAGTTTTTTGTCGGCAGGTGCTAAATTGCCAGATTGACCTATAACGCTAATACCTGTTTTATTAACTATATTAAAAAATTCTTCTTGTGAAAAATTAGTTTTAAGGCCAGGTATAGCCTCCATTTTATCTACCGTACCACCTGTATGTCCAAGGCCTCTACCAGACATTTTTGCAACTTTAACGCCATAATATGCCACAACAGGTGCTATTATTAAAGTTGTTTTATCGCCTACACCACCTGTAGAATGTTTATCAACTTTTATCCCTTCTATTGATGATAAATCTACCATATCTCCAGATTGTGCCATAACATTTGTCATTGTAGATATTTCTCTATCATTCATACCATTAAAATATATAGCCATAAGCATAGCTGACATTTGATAATCTGGTATTCCTCCGTTTACATAATTATTTATCATAAATTTTATTTCTTCATCTGTAAGTTGTTGGTTATTTCTTTTTTTATGTATAAGATCATACATTCTCATATTAATACCCTCCTATCTTGAGCCTTTATCATAAGGTATACCTGCTGCTTTTGGAGCTTGAGAGCTTTTAGATAAAAATGTTAAAGCAATTAATGTAATAAGATATGGCAACATTTTATAAACTTCGTTTGTTATAGGTAAATCTTTAATAAATGGTATAGTCGAATGTGCACTAGATAATGTTTTCATTATACCAAAGAAAAAGGCAGCAACAAATATTCTAGGCACACGCCATTGGCCAAATATTAAAACGGCTAAAGCTAAAAAACCATATCCTGCAACAGTTGCATTAAAATTTGTAGATGTTGGTACAACAAATACAACACCGCCTATACCTGCCAAAACACCAGATATAAATACACCTATATATCTTATTTTATAAACATTAATACCTACAGAGTCTGCTGCTTGAGGGTGCTCACCACAAGCTCTTAATCTAAGGCCAAATCTAGTTTTGTTTATAACAATATAGGCTATAATAAATATTAAAACACCTAAATAAGTTGTAATATATACATTTTTAAAAAATAAATCTCCTATAATAGGTATGTTGCTTAAAACAGGTACTTCTTTTATAAAAAATGTATTTGTAAAAGGTATTTGTTGTGTTGATTGTATCATTCTAGCAACAAATATAGCAAAGGCGGGAGCAAAAAGATTAAGAGCTGTACCACTTATAGTTTGGTCTGCTTTAAGGTTTATAGCCGCAAAGGCGTGTAATAAAGAAAATAAACCACCTGTAATACCTGCTATTAATAATGCTAAAAGAAGCAAACCTTGTCCAGACATAAAGTCTTGAGCTTGATTTATAAATAATATACCTGCAAATGCACCCATTATCATTATACCTTCTAAAGCGATATTTACAACACCGCTTCGTTCAGAAAACATACCACCTATGGCTACTATTAAAAGAGGAATAGCAAAAGACATAGTCTGTTGTGTTATAAAATAAATTGTATCCATTATTTTTTATCCCCTTTCTTAGATTTTTTTAATATTTTAGATATAAGATTTTTAAATAATAATGAAAATGCACCAAAATATATAATAGATGCTATTATCATATCTATAATCTCTGGAGCATAGCCGTGTAACTGAAGATTAGTGCCGCCAACTCTTATATGGGCTATAAATAACCCTGCTAAAAATACGCCAAAAGGATTAGATTGTCCAAATAATGCAACAGATATACCGCTAAAACCTTCTGGTGCTATAATATCTAAAACCTGTATATATTTACCAGCACCATAAAGATACATAAGCCCACCACCTATGCCAGATAATAAACCTGCTATAACCATTGCAAGTATAATATTTTTCTTTTCATTAATACCTGCATATTTACTAGCTAGTTTATTTTGACCACAAGCTTTAAGCTCATAGCCTAAAGTTGTTTTTTCAAGCAATATGTATATTATTATAACAAATACTAAAGCTATAATAATAGCATAGTTTATGTTTGTATCTGCTATGCCAAGCTTTGGTATAACAGCAGTTTTTGCCACATTTAAAGATTGGTTTCTGAGTTGGTCAAAAACATTTTTTACAACTAACATATTTACTAAATACATACCTATATAGTTAGTCATAATAGATGATATAACCTCATTAACATTTGCAAAGGCTTTTAATATGCCTGGTATAGCTCCCCATAAAGCACCTGCAATGCCAGCTCCTATTAAAGCTACTACCCAATGTATGCTAGGTGGTAAAAATGTCCATTTAACACCTATATAAACAGCAACATAAGCTCCTATAATGAATTGTCCTGATGCACCTATGTTAAAAAGCCCTGTTTTAAAAGCAAAAGCAACAGAAAGCCCCGTCATAATAATAGGTGTAGCAAAATAAATAAGCCTAGAAACACCTGTTAAGCCGTCTGTAAAACCACCTTGCAATATTGTTATAAAACCGTTTACCGCCTCTTTAGGGTTACTTATAAAAAGAACTATAAAGGCAAATATAAAACCTGCTAATATGGCAATTAAAGATGATGAAAAACTTAAAAGTCCTTTATAATTTTTTTCTTTGTTTGCTTTTTTATCCATTTTTCACACTCCTTTTTGTACCAGCCATATATAAGCCTAGCTCTTGTATTGTAACTTCTTTAGGGTTAACATCTGCCACTATCTCTCCTTCATACATAACTAATATTCTATCGCTAAGGTTCATAACTTCGTCAAGCTCTAAAGAAACTAATAAAACTGCCTTACCTTTATCTCTCTGCTCTACTATTTGGTTATGTATATATTCGATAGCACCAACATCAAGCCCTCTAACAGGTTGTACAGCTATTACAAGCTCTGGGTTTCTATCAAGCTCTCTCGCAATAATAGCTTTTTGTTGGTTACCCCCAGACATACCTCTTGTTATAGAGTTTTCTCCGTGGCCACATCTTATGTCAAATTTTTCTATAAGATATTTAGCGTAAGACTTTATCTCCTTAAATTTCAAAAAACCAAATTTTTGAAATCTTTTAGTAAAATAGCTTTGTAAAACTAAATTTTCTTGTAATGTATAATCTAAAACTAATCCGTGTTTATGCCTATCTTCAGGTATATGTGCAAAACCGTCTATACATTTTTTTCTAATACTTTCTTTTGTAACATCTTTATCTTTTAGTTTTATTTTGCCACTTTCTATAGGCATAAGCCCTGTTATACCATATACAAGCTCAGATTGTCCATTTCCATCTATACCTGCTATACAAACAATCTCGCCACCTTTAACCTCAAAAGATACATTTTTTACTATTTGCTTATTAGTATCTTTAGATTTTACACATAAATTTTCAACTTTTAAAATAGTATCACCTAATTTTGGTGGTTTTTTTTCAATATTAAGATTTATTTTTCTACCAACCATCATTTCAGACATTTCTTCTTTAGATGTGGTAGCAACATCTACCGTACCTATATATTTACCTTTTCTAATAACACTACATCTATTAGCCACTTCTTTAATCTCGTTTAATTTATGTGTAATAAATATAATAGATTTACCTTCTGCTACAAGATTTTTCATAGTAGACATAAGCTCATCTATTTCTTGAGGTGTTAAAACGGCGGTAGGCTCATCAAATATTAATATATCATTATCACAGTATAACATTTTCAAAATTTCAACTCTTTGTTGCATACCTACTGTTATATCTGATATGTAAGAATCTAAACTTATTTGAAATTTATATTTTTCTATAAGCTGTTGTACCTTTTTTCTAGCATCTTTCATTTTTAAAAAGCCACCAGAAGTTGTTTCTCTTCCTAAAACAATGCTTTCTAAAACTGTAAAATTATGTACTAATTTAAAATGTTGATGAACCATACCTATCCCTAAATTGTTAGCATCATTAGGGTTGTTTATTTTTACTTCCTTACCATTTATTTTTATATTTCCTTTTTCTGGTTGGTAAAGCCCAAATAATACACTCATTAAAGTAGATTTTCCTGCACCATTTTCTCCTAAAAGAGCGTGTATCTCGCCTTTTTCTACTTTTAATGTAATATCATCATTTGCTTTAAAGTTTCCAAATTCTTTTGTAATGTTGTTCATTTCTATTACATAAGACAAATAAACCACCTCCTAAATGCTTTTTATAAATCATCTTTTGTAAAAGCAAGAGGTAATATTTCTTCTAATGTATATAATTTGTAATCTTCTTCACTTTTACCTAAAATAACTTTAAAATCTTTTATGTTACAAAATTCTGCCATAACTTGCCTACAAACTCCACAAGGGGCACAATATTCTCTCTCATCTTCTTTACAATCTTTTGGGCTACCTACAATAGCGATAGCCTCAAAGGTTGTTTCTCCTTCAGATATAGCTTTAAAAAATGCAGTTCTTTCTGCACAATTTGTAGGAGAATATGCAGCATTTTCTATATTACAACCTGTATATATTTTACCAGACTTTGTAAGAAGAGCCGCCCCAACTTGAAAATTAGAATAAGGTGAATAAGAAAATTTTTGAGCCTCTAAAGCTTTTTTTACTAATTCTTTCATATTTTTAACCTTTCTATTTTATTATATCATTTAAGAAACTTTCACCGTCTATATCTCCGTCTATATTAAATATATCTAATATAGTTTTAGCAATATCTGCAAAAGAATGCCTTGTTCCTAAAGATACATTTTCTTTTATATTTTTTCCATATACTAATAAAGGTACATTTTCTCTTGTATGGTCTGTTCCTTTAAAACCTGGGTCGCAACCGTGGTCTGCCGTTATAATAAGTATATCATCATCTTTCATATTGTTCATAAATGTTTCTAACTGGTTATCAAAAGTTGTAGCAGCTTTAGCATAGCCTTCTATATCATTTCTATGGCCATAAACCATATCAAAATCTACTAAATTGATAAAAGCAAGGCCTGTAAAATCTTTATTTTGTAAAGAGATAGTTTTTTCCATACCGTCAATATTGTTTGTTATGCTTGTTGTCTCTTTAATACCTTTACCAGCAAATATATCATATATTTTACCTATACCAATAGTATCTAAATTAGCTTTTTCCAAATAGTCTAACATTGTATCTTTTGGTGGTAATAATGAATAGTCGTGTCTTCTTGGTGTTCTCTTAAAAGGATATTCTCCTTCAAAAGGACGAGCTATAACCCTACCTACGCCATCTTTACCTGTTAAAATATCTCTAGCTATATGGCAATATTCATATAATGTTTCTACAGGTACAATATCTTCGTGAGCTGCTATTTGAAATACACTATCTGCCGATGTATAAACAATTAAAGCACCTGTATCTATATGCTCTTGCCCATAATCTTTTATAACTTCTGTTCCAGAATATGGCTTATTACATATAACCTCTCTACCTGTTTTTTCTTTAAATTCATTAAGAATATAATCAGGAAAACCATCAGGGTAAGTAGGTAAAGGATTATCTGATATAATACCAGCTATCTCCCAATGCCCTATCGTTGTATCTTTACCCATAGATGCCTCTTCTAAACGTCCGTAAGCACCTATAGTTTTTTCTACACCCTCTTTATAATCTATTTTGTCAATATTAAAAAGTCCCATTTTAGCCATATTAGGAGTGTTATATTCTTTTGAAGATACAATTGTTTTTAATGTGTTACTACCTTCATCTCCAAAATTTTTAGCATCTTTTGCATCTCCTATTCCGTAGCTATCTAAAACTATTAAAAATACTCTTTTTGCTTTCATATTATTACCTCCTTATATTTATAATGTCTAATTTAATTTTATCATATTATAGTATTTTATGCAATTTTAAATTATTAATTATATAAATTTATAACATTATAGTATAAATCTACTAAAAATTAATTTGTTATTTATATACCAATTAAAAAAGAACCTAATTATTTAAAATTTTATTGTATGTTAAAAAATATAGGTTCTTATAATAAATAATTAATACACAAAGGTTATTTTAAAGAGCCAATTTATCTTTTTTCATCCTTATTTATTAATATCCTGTAACTTGTTGATTTTTTAAAACTTGACAAATAGAGCTTGTGCCAAGCCTTGTTGCACCTTCTTTAATAAAGTTTTCTGCATCTTCTATAGTTTTAACACCACCTGCTGCTTTTATAGCAACATCTTTAGATACATTTTCTTTCATAAGCTTAATATCTTCTAAAGTTGCACCGTTTGTGCCAAAACCTGTTGATGTTTTTATAAAATCTGCTTTAGCGTTGCTAACGGCTTTACATAAAGCTATTTTTTCATCTTCTGTTAAATAACAAGTTTCTATTATAACTTTTAAAATATTATTACCTATTGCATCTTTTATTTGTCTAATTTCATCTTCTATTTTATCAAATAAACCTGCTTTAGCATCTCCAATGTTTATAACCATATCGATTTCTTTAGCACCATTTTCTATGGCATCTTTAGCTTCTTCTATTTTTATTTTAGTAGTGTTATAACCTAAAGGAAAACCTATTACCGTACAAACAGGAATTTCATTTTCTAAATATTCACTTGCTTGTTTTACAAAAGATGGTGGTATACAAACAGATGCTACCTTCATTTCTTTAGCTTCATCACATATTTTTTTAATATCTTCCCAAGTTGATACTGGTTTTAATAATGTATGGTCTACTTTTTCTACTATATGTTTCATAGTTTTATCTCCTTATAAATTTTTTACTATATTAGACACCCAAGTACAAAAATCTTCTGATGCTTTTTTTGCCGTTTCTACAACTTTTTCGTGAGAATGTTTAAATTTTTGAATGCCTGTTGCCATATTAGTTATACAAGATATACCTAAAACTTTTAAACCTAAATAATTGGCTACAATTGTTTCAGGAACAGTAGACATACCTACCGCATCTGCACCTAAAGTTTTAAAAGCTCTTATTTCGGCTGCCGTTTCATAGTTAGGCCCTGTGCAAGCCATATAAACCCCTTCTTTATAAGGTATGTTTAAATCATTTGCCACATTTTTAGCTTTTTCTATAAGCTCTAAACTATATGCCTCAGACATATCTGGAAATCTAACACCAAATCTTTCATCATTTTTACCTATTAACGGATTATCTCCCATAAAGTTTATAAAATCACTTATAATCATTAATGTTCCTGGCTCAAATGTTTCATTTATACCACCGCTAGCGTTTGTTACTATAAGCTTTTCTATACCAAGTTGTTTCATAACATATATAGGGTATGTAACCTCTTTCATAGAATAACCTTCATAAAAATGAAACCTACCTTGCATTAATAAAACTTCAACATTATTTATCTTACCAAAAACAAGCTTACCAGCGTGTCCTGCTACTGTAGAAACTGGAAAATGAGGTATATCTTCATATTTTATTTCTTCTTTTTCTTCTACAAAGTTTACTAAATCTCCAAGCCCAGAACCTAATATTATCGCAACTTTAGGATTATATTTTGTATTACTTTTTATATACTCAGTTGTTTTTACTATATTTTCAAACATATAATAACTCCTTATTTTAATATTTTTTATATAAACAAAAGCTTATAAATAATAATTATCTAATATTTTTATCAACATAAAAATTAATAATTAATATTAAAGCTTATTTAATAATTAGAATATCATACATATAAACTTATGTAAAGTAACTTTATACAAAATATTACATATATTTAGAAAAAAGCTGTATAATGTATTCAACCTCAGTTATTTTAAAACTTAAATCAAATAATTTATACAGCTTTTACAAAATTAAAATATTTTAATTAATATAAATTTTTATTTTTTATATCCACATTTTGGACAAACGCCGTTTTCATTTAATGCTATTCCGCATAAAGGACAACGGTCTATTTTATTTTTAGTTTCAAATTCTTCAGATGCCATATTTACACCACTTGTAAAAGTTATTTTAGCAATATTTAACTTATCTTTTAATAACTCATAAACAATTTTAATCATACCTTCAACAGTTAATGTTTCTTTTGTTACAACTAAACGGCAATCAGGATATGCTGTTGCAAGCTCTGTTTTGAAAGCAGGCCCTTTCATTTGGTTATTTGGAGCACCATCTTTTATACCTTGTTTTTCATAAACATCTAATATAGCTGGAAGTAATGGGTCATCTTCTCTTAATATAAGTGCGTGGTCAAAGTTTTTTAAAACCTCCCAAGCAGTTTTTTGAATTTCATTACAAGGAAATACCATATTTACCCCTGGCTCTACGCTATCTTCTACCTCGATTGTTAAAACACCTGTGTGTCCGTGTAAATATTGTGCCTCTCCTTTAAAGTTTAAAAATCTGTGAGCATACTGTAAATCCAAAGTTGTAATACTTCTCATATATAAAACCCCCTTATAAAAATTAATATGTACTAATAACAAATAAATATTAAATAATATTTATTATCTTTTGCTTATTGTTATTAATTAATTATTATTTTACCATTAAAAATAAAAAAGTCAAGGTTAAAAGTTACCAAATAATTTATAATTAATATGTATTAAATTGATACTTAATACTATATATTATTTTTGTATATTTTTCATATCTTACTATTTACAAAATAAAAAAATGTTTATATAATAAATCTAAAATAAAATGATACTAAAAAGAAGGTGATACTATATCTGGTTCTACATATGGAAAAATTTTTAAAATTTCTACTTGGGGAGAGTCTCACGGTAAGGCAATAGGAGTTGTTATAGACGGTTGCCCTGCTGGTGTGTACATTTGTGAAGAAGACATACAAAAAGAGTTAGACAAAAGAAAGCCTAATAATAGCAGATACTCTACAAATAGATCTGAAGAAGATAGAGTTGTTATATTATCTGGTGTATTTGAAGGTAAAACAACAGGCACACCTATATCTTTAATGGTTAAAAATAAAGATCATATATCTAAAGATTATGACAATATTAAAGATGTTTATCGCCCATCTCATGCAGATTTTACATATGATATAAAATATGGGTTTAGAGACTATAGAGGTGGCGGTAGAGCATCTGGAAGAGAAACTATTGGTAGAGTTTGTGCTGGGGCTATTGCTAAAAAAATATTAAAATCTTTAGGCATAGAAATTTTAGCCTATACATCTTCTGTAGGTAATATAAAGCTAAAAAATGTAGATTTATCATATATTGATAAAAACCCTTTAAAAATACCTTGCGAAGAAGCAACTAAACAATCTATAATGTTATTAGATAGTCTTATTAAAGAAAATAACTCTATTGGTGGCACAGCCTATTGTGAAATAACGGGCTTAAAACCTGGTATAGGTGAGCCTGTTTTTGAAAAATTAGACGCTATGTTATCTAAAGCTATTATGTCTATAGGTGCTACAAAAGGGGTAGAATTTGGCTTAGGCTTTTTATCTAGCCAAAAAAATGCAACAGATTATAACGACAATTTTTATATGGAAAATGACGAAATTTTAAAAACAACTAATAACTCAGGTGGCATTTTAGGTGGTATCTCTGATGGTTCTAAAATTACTATGAATATAGCTTTTAAACCTACTCCATCTATATCTGTTCCGCAAGATACTATAAATAACAACCTAGAAAATACAAATATTACAATAAAAGGTAGACATGATCCTTTTATCGTACCTAGAGCTATACCTATCATAGAATGTATGGTAGCTATAACTTTACTCGACTATATATTAATAAATATGACTAAAAAAATAGACTGTGTTAAATATGCTTACTTTAATTTTTAAAATATTAAAAAAAAGTAATTTTAAGGAGAATTATTATGCAAAAACTATTATCAAAAGTAACTGACAATTCAAATTTTTATATGGGACAATCTCCTATCGACTTAATAGAAAAATATGGTAGCCCTTTATATGTATATAATGAAAAAATACTTCGTGAAAAAATGAGAGATATGAAAAATCTCGTTTCTTATGAAAATTTTGCTGTAAATTATTCAGCAAAAGCTAATAGTAGTTTAGCTATATTAGAGATAGCTAACGAAGAAGGGCTAAATATTGATGCTATGTCTCCTGGTGAGATGTATGCTGAGCTTAAAGCAGGTTTTTCTCCCGATAAAATTTTTTATATAAGTAACAATGTTTCTAAAGAAGAAATGAAGTATGCTATAGATAATAATATTATTTTAAGCGTAGATTCTATCTCTCAATTAGAACAATTTGGCCAAATTAATCCTGGTGGTAAAGTTGCTGCTCGTTTTAACGGTGGTATTGGAGCAGGCCACCACGAAAAAGTTATAACTGCTGGTAAAAATACTAAATTTGGTATAGACCCACAAGAGATAGATTTATTTAAACAAACTTTAAATAAATACAATTTAACATTAGTAGGTATAAATCAACATATAGGCTCTTTATTTATGGAGCCAGATAAATATATAGATGGTGTTTATGCCATTTTATCTATTGCTAAACAATTTGATAACTTAGAATTTATCGATTTAGGTGGTGGCTTTGGCATACCTTATAACAAATTAGAAGATAATTACAAAACTTTAGATATTAAAACACTTGGTATTAAACTAAACGAAATATTTGAAAATTTTGCTAAAGAATATGGCAAAAAAGTTAAATTTAAAGTTGAGCCAGGTAGATATATTGCCGCAGAATGTGGTGTTTTACTTGGAACAGTTCATGCTATAAAAAACAATGCTGATAATAGATATGCAGGCACAGACTTAGGTTTTAATGTTTTAGCTAGACCTGTTATGTATGATTCTCACCACGATATAGAGGTTTATAGAAAGTCTGATGAAAAATGTGAAAAAATAGAGCCTATTACTGTTGTTGGTAATATTTGTGAAACAGGTGATATTATTGCTAAAAATAGAATGTTACCTAGCCTTGAAGAAGGTGATATTTTAGGTGTTTTAGATACTGGTGCCTATGGCCACGTTATGAGCTCAAATTATAATAATAGATTACGCCCTGCCGAAGTTTTAATACGAGAAAACGGCGAAGCAGTTCTCATTAGAAAAAGAGATACTCTAGAAGATATAATGAAAAATTTTATTTCTTTAAAATAATTATCATATTTAGGGGGATTTTATATGACACCAAAACAAATATATAATGAGATTGCCGCTAAAAAAATAATTGAAAATTTAGAAAAAAGAAATATGCAAGGCTTTTTTGTTAAAAATAAAGAAGAAGCTTTGCAAAAAGCTTTAAGCCTTATACCTGATAAATCTACTATATGCTGGGGTGGCTCTCAAAGTATAATACAAATTGGCTTAATAGATGAATTATATAAAAGAGATTATACACTTTTTGATAGAGCTAAAGCCACTAATCAAGATGAAATTGATGAAATATATAGACAAGCATTTTTAAGTGATTTTTACCTTGCTAGCGCTAATGCTATCACTTTAGATGGAAAAATTGTAAATATTGATGGCACAGGTAATAGAGTTGCTGCTATGATTTATGGGCCTAAAAATGTAATTTTAATTGTAGGTATTAATAAAATAGCTAAAGATGAAGCTTCTGCTATAGAAAGGGTTAAAAACTATGCATCACCTATAAATGCTATACGTTTAAATAGAAACACACCTTGCACTATAAAAGGTAACTGTTACGATTGTTTATCTAGTGATACTATATGTTGTGTAACTTCTGTTCAACGTTTTAGTAGGTTTAAAAATAGAATTAAAGTTATTTTAGTTGATGAAGAATTAGGCTATTAATTTTGTATATTTTGTATATTTTAAATATATTATTTATTTTTAATTTATATTATTTGCCAATTTAATTTTTTTTCATTTGAATATATAATTAATAAGGTTAAATTTATTTTTTGGAGGAATTTATATGAATATTTGGCACGATATTAATGCAGATAGAATAAAAACTGACGAGTTTGTATGCGTTATAGAAATTTCTAAAGGTAGCAAAAAAAAATATGAATTAGATAAAGAAACAGGGCTTATTATGTTAGATAGAATCTTACATTCTGCTGTTCATTACCCTGCTAACTATGGTTTTATACCTAGAACTTATGGTGATGACAAAGACCCTCTTGATGTTCTTTTATTATGCTCAGAAACTATTGAGCCTTTAACACTTGTTGAAGCTTACCCTATTGGTGTTATGCATATGGTTGATGGTGGAGAAAATGATGAAAAAATTATCGCTATAGCTAAAAAAGATCCTATGTATAATAGCTACAAAGATATATCTGAATTACCTAAGCATATTTTTGATGAAATGAAACATTTCTTTGTTACTTACAAAGATCTTGAAAACAAAAAAACTTCTGTAGAAAAACTTGGTAATGCAGAAGAAGCTAAAAAAATTATTGAAGCTTGCATTAATAATTATAATGAAAAATTTTGTAAATAAAAAATAAAAGAGGTATACCTCTTTTATTTTTTATTTACAAGTAGTATTTAAAATTAATAATAAAAAATTATATAAAAATACTATTTGTTTATTGTTTTCTATATGTTAATAGTATATAATATTTTTTGAGGTGATTATTTTGAGCTTAAAAAATAAAAAACAAAAAGAAATGCTACTAAAAGATATATACTCTCTTTCTATTTTAATTAGAAAATTATCATTATACTGTGGTTTTATATCTAAATCTAAATCTTTAGATTATAAATATATAAAATCTATTATAAACACATTAAAAATTTATATTGAAAAAATAGAAAAAAATCTATAAATTATATATTTTCAAATGTGCTTAATATATTTAGCTTACCAAAACCCCATAAATTATTAGGATACAACTCATTTATATTTCTTTGAGCCCCCGATGTAAAATATCCTATAACAGAAACAGTATTTATAGCAGGGCTATTTCCTTTTACTATTGCCCATTCTAACATAAGAGCCGAACATCCTGTAGATATAGCTGCTGCTCCACTCGTTCCTGTTATCGTATCAACTCTACCTATTTCATTTATACAACTAACATTTACACTTGGTGCACTTATTATAGGCCTTATGTTATTAAGCCTTGTTGGCCCTCTACCTGACTGTATAAAAAAACTATTATCAAAATGATTATATCCACCTACTGTTACAACTGAATTAGCTGTTGCTGGCAATGTAACAGTATAAAAAGGATCTGGTGTTAAAAAAATTGTATCTTCTTTTATAAAATTTTGTATTGGTAACCAACTGTGTATATCTCCTATTAATATTCTTTCGCCATATATATTTATTTTCCATACCCCTGGGCTTGGAGTAGTAAATCTTAACAAAGTTAATTGGCCACTACTTTCAAAACTTTTATTATAATATTGTACTCTTATTTTTGTATTACTAAGTGGTAAAAATATTTCTTCATCATAGTTATCTCTAGGCGGTATTTTACCTGTACTTTCTCCTGTTGGTGATATTATATTTATACTTATTCTATCTGAAGCATATGCTACAATATTTAATAAAAATCCGTTTTCCCCTTCCGCAACTTTAAATTCTAATGTTTTTTCATCACCTGTATTTGACAATTTTATTAATGAATGATGCTGAGCATTACCTTCATTACCATTACATATATTTATACAAATTCCATTTTTTAAAGCAATATTAGATATATACTGTTCTAATATAGATAATCCATTATGAAATCCACTATTGCTGCCCATACCAATACATATAGCTAATGGTTTATTTAATTTTATAGATTTTTGGTATAAATATTCTATACCTAACATTAAATCTGCACTACTATAAGATGGTACATTATCTGGTATAAATTCATATTCTTTTAAAGCTTTACTAGCTTGCTTTAATTTTACTACCACTAACTCTGCATCTGGTGCAACACCTATAAAATCTTTTTCTAAACTTTCTCTACCTGCACAAATACTAGCTAATTTTGTTCCATGGCCTATTTCATCTCTAGTAGGTACTATATTAAATGGATTATCACTAGAAAGAGCTAAATCTATATCTTGCCTTGTATATTCTGTTCCAAAGCAATGATCTTTAGGCGGATTACCTTGTATAGTTTGATCCCATATACTTACTATTTTTGTTGTATTATCTTCATATATAAATTCATCTAATGTATAATTTATCCCAGTATCAACTATACCTATTAAAACACCACTACCTCTTAAATTTAAAAATGGTTGATTTTGTATAGCTAAAACTCCTGTTGCTTCTAATGCCGATTTATCCATTAAACCTAAATTAAATGGTTGTTGCATTGCTATTTTAGACATTTCTTCATCTGTTATAAGATCTAACATCTTTCTTTCTATATATAATATAACAAAATCTCCTGTTAAAACTTTACATATTTTAATAAAATTATACTTTTCTATTATATTTTTTGTTTCATTATTATATTGGGCAAACATTGTTACATATTGCCATGAATATACTATATCACTTAAATTAGGCTCTTCTACATTCATTGTTGATAAAAACCTATCCGATTTATATGTCTCTAATATTTTTAATGTTTCTAAAACACATAAATTACCGTATCCCCATTCTTTATTAGGATAATTTATATTACCTCTTTTTTTAGCTCCTGCTCTAAAAAAGGCTTTTAATCTTTGCCCATATAAAAATAAGTCATTTTTATTTACTATCCCCCATTCCATTAATAAAGCACTTGCACCTGTTACAAAAGGTGCTGCCATACTTGTTCCTGAAAAACTATCATATCCTAAATTATTTGATGTAGTTGTTATATTTTCACTAGGTGCTACTATATCTGGTTTTATTCTTTCATCTCTTGTAAAGCCTCTTCCAGAAAAATCTGATATACTATTTAATAAGTTATTATATCCTCCAACAGTTATTACATTATTAGCTGTAGATGGTATAGTTAAAGTAGTATTAATATTAGGATTTAAAAATTTTGTATTTTTAGATGAAATTTCTGTAACAGGTAACCAAATATCAAATTTACCATCTGTAATGTCAACTCCAAAAATAACTATTTTCCATATACCACTTGATAGTGCTTCATTTGTGCTAATAAACTCAAAAAATAACCCTTGTTCTAATGTATAAGGTGTAGGCTCTCCTAAATTAAAATATAATCTATCATTATCTAAATTAAATACATTTCTTTTTGTTGTATTATTTATAAATCCTGTTTCTTTTCCGTTAGGAGATATGACTTTTATATTAAAAATATCAACAAAATTTTTAAATAAAACAACATATAACGACGATAAATTGGTATCTAAAGAAATTTCTATTTCTATTTCTTCATTATTTTTTATAATATTTGAATAATGATGGGCTGTAGAGCCCTCGTTTCCTGTTGCTACAACAATAGCTGTTTTCCAAATGTTAGACATATCATTTATATAAGTTTCAAATAGCGAATCGCCTGTATGTGACCCATCATTTGTTCCAAAAGATAAATTTATAGCTATAGGTTTATTTAGTTCTATAGCCTTATCTAAAACAAATTTTATAGCTCTCATTATTTCAGTATTTCTAGCAAAAGATTCTCTTCCTTTTTCTCCAAGTTTTACCACAATAATATCACTTTTGGGTGCAACACCTATATATTTACCATTAGATGATTTCCCATTGCCGCAAGCTATACCTGCCACCGCTGTTCCGTGGCCTAAATCATCTGTAGTTTTTACAATATTAAAAGGTTGTTCCGATAACAGTGCATTATTTATTTCATCTCTATTATACAGCGTACCACTGGTAAATCCTTCGGGTGGATTTCCATCTTCTATAGTTTGATCCCATATATATTGTATTCTTGTTGTATCGTCATCATTTCTAAAATCTTTGTGAGTATAATTTATTCCTGAATCTATAATGGCTACTAGTGTGCCCTCTCCTGTTAAATTATAAGGCTCATTTTTTATTTGACTATTACATATACTAGTTTGTGCATTATCTAATGCAATATATAAATTTCTGGGTTGTTCTATATATTCTATTTCTCTATATAATGTTAATAAAAATATTTCTTCTCTTTTTAATGTTATTATAGCATAATTGGCAGATAATATTTCTATTTTTAAATTTATATTTTCCTTTATAACATTTAAATCTCCATTATATTTTACTATCACTTCCCATAAATCATTATTTTTATTATATCCTGTTTTTATATTACTTTTTTCTAAAATATTTTCAGGTATATTAAGAGCTGTTTTTAATTGACTATCTATTTTTAAATCATTAAATTGAGACATATTTTACCACCTTAAACAATATAATTTAATATATGTAACTATATATTTTTTATTACTATTAATAAATTTTACTTATATAATAACTATTAGCATAAGGTTATAATATATTAAATAATAATAATGTAAAAAACATAAATTTCTAAAACCATAACAATAAAAATAAGCCTTTCTTTTATACTGTATATAAACAAATTAATAATAAAAGAAAAGCTAAATAGTTTACTTTAAATATCTTTACAAATCAATATATACTACATTATTTATACAAGGGTGGTAACCACATAAAGTAGTTAACCTTAAAATGTTTAGTTTTTATTTATCACTTTATTTGCCACAGGATATTTAGTTTTCCTTACTTATTTTTTATGTATATAATAGTACCACTAAATAAAAAATAACCCCTATATACATTGAAATATAGGGGTTTTCTATTAATTGGTTTCTATTCCCACTCTGTAAAAATCTTTTATCATATATTTGTATATACTGTATTTCTAGGCTTTTTATTTTTTTAATATATGTTTTTAGCCTTATTTTTATATATTTTTCAATTTTTTAGTATCAAATCAGTATCAAAAAACGTCCTATTATTTTTAATATTTAATAATATATTTTATAATTAATTTTATCTTTTATTTATCTATTTTGTATTTAAGTGTTTACATTGTACATATTGTATGATATAATATACATAAATAAAAGCTAACCTTAATTGTTAGCCCACTACTATGATTTTTGTTTATTTAAACAACAGCCACAGTTTTGCAGACAGGGGCTGTTATTTTTTTGTACTATTAATTATTGATACAATTAAACTTAATAATGTTAATATTATCATTATTGTTTCATATGTACTCATAGCACCACCCCCTAACCCTTTAGGAGTTAGTGGGCTAACAACCCATAATTAAGATTAGCTCCAATAAATTATACAATATAATTATTTATTTTGCAATATTCTTTCTATTTCTTCAATACGTTTTTGTTGATCATCTATTCTAATACTATTTAAAATAGCATTACAAGTTACAGTTAAACTATTAGCTATTTTTATATCTAATTCCCCATTATAAACTAAATTAGCTATTTTACCTAGTGTACGTCTTACCTCTGTTGGTGTAGATAACCTTAATCTTTTTGGTTTAGACATTTTAAACACCTCCTTATTATTGTAATTCTTCACTACCATATATAACAAGTGTATTATTTTCATAAGGATATTTATCAACCATATTTTGTATATGTTGCAAGCTATCTTCTTTGGTTTTATGATTTGTTGTATCTCTTTTTATTTCTCTACCATTTTTAAGATAACAACAAGTAACACTATACATATTATTTTCATAATCTATAAATGCTAAATATAACTTTTCTTCATTTTGTTTTACAATATTTTTAGCTTTCATAAATAATGTATTTAAACTTCTCATACTTATTCACTCCTTATTACAAAACCCCTACTATAATGTAGGGGCTAATCTATTATTATTCTGTTTTGGCTTGATAATAAATAGCTTTTGCTTTATTATCTAAAACAAATGCATCATAACATAAACGTCCTTCTACAAGGTCTCCACTTATACCTGGTGGACTTGAATGTATTTTATAATCTTCTAATTTAACAGGCGATACAGTAGCTATAGGGTGTGCTACCATAAAACCAAAATCACTAGGTAACCTATTAGCAGGTACTTTAATAACAGTAATTCCGTCTATAATACCTATAACTCCTTTTAATCTTAAATCATTACCGATATTAGTTTCCATAATTATATCTTTGCATTGTTTAAGTAATAAGTATACTTGAGGTGTTACAAGCATAACTCTATTAGTTTCAGGAACTTCATTATCATCTAATACACAATTAGCTTTTATAATCTCATTGTATATATTTTCAGATGTTAAAGCTATTGCTTCAGGCTTGTTACCCGCATCAGTACACATAACGTTATAAACATATGTATCTATTTCAGGTATACATACCTCTCTTATCTGTCTAGCTAAAGCACTAGCACTAGCTAACTGTTCCCCTGTCTCATCTGTATCTAGTTTGTCAATCTCAAATGTAAATGAACGGTCTTTCATTATAGTCATTGTTTCGGTAGTAGCATTTAATGTTTCAACTTTACCATATCTTGAACCACTATTTTCTCTGTCTCTATTATAATCATTCATTTTTGCAGTAGTTACTTTATAAACTTTTACAGATTTTGCACCATTCCAATTAAAATCATTATTAGTAACTAAAGTTCTTTTGCTTTCTGTTGCAAATACTTCATCTACATATGGTAAATACTTTGTTACTAAATCTACTGTTTTACCCATATTATTAAAATCTCCTTTCTAATTAAGCCCAAATGCTTTTCTAGTTATATTATTTTTATTATTTTCTAATATAGCATTACTATTACCAGGTAAAGCACCACTAGATTTTATAGTTAAGCCTGGTATCAAGCTTTGCCCAAATATTTCTTTTAATGTAGTTATATTTTTTTCTAACATTTCCATATTATCAAATCTTATAATATCTTTAATCTCTTTAGGTATATTATTTTTTTCTAAATAATTGTTACACTCTAATTCATATTTATATTGTTCAAATTTTTCTGTTGCTAATCTTTCTATATCTTGTTGTGTAAAACTTTCTTGCACATTTTCATTTTCATTAATATTATTATCCATTTTAACATCTCCTTTATAAGTGATTTTATATTTTTAATTATTTCATATAATTTGAAATAATCTTTAAAAACCTTTCATTTATCAATTTTTTTTATTTTATTATTAATTTTTTTCTTGTTTTTTTACTAACTTTTTTATTTTTTCTAAAATTATAATAATAAATAAAAAAGACGTAAAGATATAAATCTATCAAGATTATTATATCCCTACGTCTAAAGACTACACTATTTAAAGTGGGTAATACTATTTATTTGTTATTTACATTATACCATAATATAAGGGGGTATGCAAGAGCTTTAACATTATTTCTCAATATTTCAACTACTTTTTATTTGCCAAAATCATATATAAACTGAATGTAATTTATCCCCCTTTTACTTTGCTTATAATCTATTTTTACAATACCTAAATTAACCAATATAGCCTTTATTTTATCCCTTTCTAAAGGACTATTATATGTAATTTTACCTTTTATCATAAATTACCTCTTTACAAATTAAGATTTTTATTGTATGATATAAATGCTTTGTATTGTTGCTTTAGCTAATTTCGAGTTAGCTAAAGCTTTTTTATTTTTCTTTTTAGCTCTTTCTTGTCTAATGCCTTGTATTTTACCATACTTATAAATACGTCCTAACAAACTAAAAACTTCCCAATCTTTTGTAATATGTCCTAACCCATTTAATTTAGCTATTTCGCCAGTAAACATAGTTTCTTCTAAAGAAGTTATAGCATCTAACTTCAATATTTCTTTTTTCATTTCTTCTGTTATCATTATTCTATCCCCTTTCTACTTTCTTGTCTTCCTAATCTTAAGCCTTGTACAAATATCTCAAACTCTTCATCTGTTTGTTGGTTTATAACCTCTAAAAATTCAATTACACCTTGTTGCATAGCATATTCTATATTTTGGTCAACAACTTTACACATAACATTTATTAATTTTTCTGCTATATCTTCTGTTGCTTCCTCTCTAATAAGAACATCTTTTATTTCTTTTATAGCTAGCTTTCTATCATCTAATTCTACATTATAAATTTTAAATTTAATTATATCTCCCATTATTCAAATTTCCTTTCTGTATGTTCTTGTATAAATTCAAATATTATTAAATATAAATAATCTATATTTTGATATTTACCAGCTTTAACGGTATTTTCTAACTGCTGAATAAAATTCTCAATAGTAAATGCATCATATATTTTAGTACTATCAATGTAATCTATTAAATTTAATGCTATACTCCAAAAAGCTGATAGTTTAACATCATCTTTATTAATGTTATTTTTAGCCTTTAAGCTACAATAATTAAATAAGTATTTATCAAATGTTTTAATGTCATCTTGTTTTAGCTTATAGGCTTTATCTAATCGTATTTGTAAATCATTCATAAATATCACCTCCTTTCAAAATGTAGGTTACAGAATTACTACACAACTACAAAACTGTAATAAAAAGTGTAACCTTTAAAAGTATTGAAAATTCAATGTTTTTTAATATATTAGTTACACTTATTACAGTAATTACACTTTTTTTAATAAAAAAAATTATAACTTAATACATTATATAATAATCCATAATTTTAGCTAAAAAATTTATTATTTAAGATTTTTTTATTTTTTTGATAAAAAACTGTAGTTTTGTAGTTTTTCCTAAATTTTCAATATTTATAGCCTTTAAAAGTGTAGTTTTTCTGTAGTTAAAGTGTAATTAAGTGTAACCTTTAAAAGTATTGAAAATTCAATATTTTTTAATATATAAACTACACAACTACACTTTACTACACTTTTTTTAATAAAACTTTTAAATTACTATTTTATACTTAATATAATTATTATTTTTTAATTTATTTTATTTTTTATTTTTATATAAAAAAGTGTAATAAGTGTAATTTTCCCATATATTCAATGGTTACAAGCTATAAAAGTGTAGTTTTTCTGTAGTTAAAGTGTAATTAAGTGTAACCTTTAAAAGTATTGAAAATTCAATGTTTTTTAACCTATAAACTACATAACTACACTTTACTACACTTTTTTTTAATAAAAAAATTATAACTTAATACCTTATATAATAATCTCTACTTTTAGCTAAAAAACTTATATTTAATATTTTCTATATTTTTTTATTTTTTTGATAAAAAACTGTAGTTTTGTAGTTTTTCCTAGATTTTCAATACTTATAGCCTTTAAAAGTGTAGTTTTTCTGTAGTTAAAATGTAACTATTTTGTAGTTACTTTATTTACTTCTTTTAAATTCTCTAGGTAAAAATATTCTAATAGATTTACCATCTACTTTTCTTGGTGTTGCTGGTAAATACCACCCCTCATTTTCAACAAGTTTATAAAAGTTATTTCTACTATTAGGCTTGTACAAACATTGTTTGCAAAATTCCTTATATCTTTCAAAAATTTCATTTGCACTATATGTACTAAATAAATGACTATATTCTTCAACAAATTCCTTTATATGGTTATTACCTTGTTGATATTCTTTTTTAGCCTGTTCAACAACTTTACATTTAACAAACTGTTTTTTATTTAAAATATCTTTTAAACTTTCAATACCTATATATAATAATCTTTCTGCCACTTCTTTATTAAACAATTTATCCTCTATATGTATATCAGGGTCTATTGTAAAATCTGCCTCAAATGGTATTATTTCTAATCTTCTTCCCATACCATTAGATTTATCATTCATTTTAGGTATTTCATTACCAGCTAAAAGTATTTTACCATTGTATGTAAACTCTTCTGGAGCAGTATATAAATGCCTAGCAGTTACAGGTTCTCCTGTTATTAGTTTTTTTAATATACTTGTTTTTTCTATATAAGCATTTTCTACATCATCACATATAGTTAAAACTTTACCATTTAAAGACGCTAAATTATATTCTTTTGGCAAGTCTTGCAATTCCTTATAAACTATATTGTTTTTACCAAATATATAATCTAATAGTTTAAAAAATGTACTTTTACCATTACCACCAACCCCATATAAAAAGAACGTTTTACCTAAAGAATTTTTTCTATAAGTAATATAGCCTATTACTTGTTTTAATAGGCTACATACTTCTACATCATTATTAGATATTGATAACAAAAATTTTTCTACAATATCTATTGATTTTTGGGTATGTTCTTTGGTATAATTATATGGGATTTTATTTTGAATTACATATTCATTAGAAAATGGCAACAACGTATCCTTATCTAAATCATATATACCATTATTAAATAGTATATAGTTAGGTGGACTAGGGTTTTTAGTTGGAGCATTAACTACTAAATATGTATAATATTCTTTTCTTTGGTGGCTACTTGTATTGTAAACTTCTTGCATTATTATACTGTTATAGTCATCTTGTGTTAAACAAGGATAATATTTTTCTTTAGGGTCATAATAATGTAGCCCTTTTTCGATTTTTACAATACTGTATTTACCAACTATATACTTGGCAAAGGCTTCTTTATCTAAGTCCTTTGCTTTTATTTTGCCTTTTTCTGTTTCAAATCCATGATTTGCTAATACAGGTTGTTTGTCTATAGTTTCTATGTGTTGCTTTAAAATTTGTTCAAATTCATCTTCATTATTTTCAAAATAAAATTCTCTATCTTTTATTATAGTCCAGACTTTTTTATCTACCTTTAAAGTTTTATCACAACTAAAAATAAAATCATCATTTTTCTTTTTAGTCATCATAGGTAAAAATATATATTCACTTATAAAAGTACCTATTAATTTACTACTTATACTATTAATAAAAGTATTAATATCTACATCATTAAAACATAATGAAAAATAACCAAAATTTATTATATTTTCTTGTAATTTATCACTTTCTACTAAAAAAATATACTTTGTATCATCTATAGGACTATTCACTATTAAATTATCAAATAATATAAATTGTTTTTCTAAACTAATTGTAATCACCCCCTACTATCATAAAACTTTTCTTCAAAATATTTCCTTGATACTATACCTCTTATAGTTATATATCCCATATCTTCAAGTTGTTTGTTTAATTGCCTTATTATTTTATAGGCTTTACTTTCACTAACTCTCAATATTTGTTGTATATCCTTATGCGTATAGTAATTCATTTTGCACCACCTTTCCTTTGTTCTTATGTCGTAAATCACGACTTTAGCTTTATTCTTCAATTAAATCTTGAACAGGCACTTCTAATGCTTTTGCTAGTTTTAATGCAGTATCCCCTGAACAACTTTTACCTGATTTAATTGCAGATATTGTATTTCTTGATATATTTGCTATATTAGATAAAGTTGTTATATTATAATTTTTATCTATCATAGCAATAGCTAATTTTTTTCTACATACTTTCATATAATCACCTCTTTTTTATGCAAACGCATATTATATTTATATAATAATCAACAAAAGCATAATTGTCAATAGGTTTTTTGAAAAAAGTTTGCATTTGCATAATTTTTATACTATAATATTAAAAAGGAGTGATTATATGAATATAGGAAAAGTTATAAAAGAAGAATTAAATAGAAAGAATATGCGTGTTAGTGAATTATCTAAAATTACTAATATACCAGCTCAAACTTTATATGCAATAATAAAAAGAAATAGTACTAGGATTAAAATAGATACTATTCAAAAAATTTCAAATGCTTTGGAAATACCAATAACAACATTTTTTGATAATAGTCCTTTAAATATAATAAGTGATGAACTTGTTAATAACTTTAAAGAACATTGTGGAAATGTTTTAAATAGTGAGGAAATAAAACTTTTGTTAAGTTGTGAAAGGTGTATAGAAATATTAATTTTAGGTTTAGGAAATGATTTAATATATGATGATAATGATAATATATATTATTTAATTAAAGATAATAAAGCTTATAAATTAAAGTATGATGATATTGAAAGAATTCAGGCAAAAATATTTAGTTATTTAAAATACCTTTTATTTGAACTTATAGAAGATAAAGAATTAGAAGAAATAGAAATAAATAATTTAAAAGATATCCAAGAAAATAGTGGCTCATACTAATATAAAATATTCAATTTACTATTAACATCTAAAGGAGTGATAAACATACCAGCATACAAAGATACAACTACAAATACTTGGTATTGTAAATTTTATTATAGTGATTGGACAGGAACAAAAAAACAAAAATTTAAAAGAGGCTTTAAGACTAAAAAAGAGGCTTTAAACTTTGAAATAGAATTTATAAAGCAACAGACAAATAATAATGATATGACTTTAAATAGCTTAGTAGAATTATATTTTAATGATATGAAACACAGACTAAAACTAAATACTATAAACACTAAAAGAATAATATTCGACACTAAAATATTACCATTTTTTAAAGAGATGCCTTTAAATGTTATTAAACCTACTAATATAAGAAGTTGGCAAAATGAACTATTAAACCAAGGTTTATCGGATACCTACTTAAAGACTGTTAATAATCAACTTGTAGCCTTACTTAATTATGGTATAAAATATTATGGACTAAAAGAAAACCCTTGTCATAAAGCGGGTACAATAGGTAAGAAAAAGGCTAATAATATAGATTTTTGGACTTTAGAAGAGTATAAAACATTTATATCTTATGTAGATGTACCACTATGCAAACTAGCCTTTAATGTATTATATTATACAGGTATAAGGCAAGGCGAATTATTTGCACTTACAGTTAATGATATAGACTTAATAAATAATACTATAACAATAAATAAGTCATTACAAAGAATAGAAAAAAATGACATAATAACAGAGCCTAAAACACCTAAAAGTAATCGTGTAATAAATATACCACAAGCTTTAACAGATGAACTACAAAACTATATAAATACATCTTATAGCCTTGACGTACAAGAACGTATATTTTACTTTACAAAACATTATTTAAGACATAATTTAATAAAGTATTGTAATCTTTCAAATGTAAAAAAAATAAGAGTACACGACTTAAGGCACTCTCACGCAAGTTTATTAATAGAACTAGGTTTTTCCCCTCTTTTAATATCCGAACGTTTAGGACACGAGAATATAGAAACAACACTAAATACATATTCTCATTTATATCCTAATAAGCAAACAGAAGTAGCAGAAAAGCTAAACAATCTATTTTAATATCTTTACAAACTAATATATATATGATATTATATTTATATAGAGTAAGGCAACTACACAAGGTAGTTAGCCCCAAATGGTTTGTTTATATTAAACCACCTTGGTCGCAACAGGGTGGTTAGTTGTTTTTCTTACTTCTTTTTTATGTATGTAAGAAGTGTTAAGAGGAAAATTCCACCTTGAAATAGTAATTCTAAAGTGCCTTTTGTATCCATATTAACACCCCCTTTACTCTAGTTTAGTAAAATTAAAGTAAAGGGGCTAACTTTATGCCCTTATGCAATTACCCTAAAAACATTATACAAGCTAATATATAAAAAGTCAAATAAATATTTTTAGTATCAAATTAGTATCAATAAACAAAAAATAACCCCTATATACATTGAAATATAGGGGTTTTCTATTAATTGGTTTCTATTCCCACTCAATAGTAGCAGGTGGTTTACTTGTTATATCATAAACTACTCTGTTAATATTAGGAACTTCATTTACCATTCTTACACTAATTTTTTCTAAAACATCATAAGGTATTCTAGCCCAATCTGCACTCATAGCATCAAGGCTTGTAACACCTCTTAAAGCAACTGTATAGCTATAAGTTCTTTCATCACCCATAACGCCAACACTTCTAAGGCCAGTTAAAACAGTGAAATATTGCCATATTTCTCTATCAAGCCCTGCTTTTGCTATTTCATCTCTAAATACAAAATCTGTTTGTCTAAGAATATCAAGCTTTTCTTTAGTAATATCACCTATTATTCTTATAGCAAGCCCTGGTCCCGGGAATGGCTGTCTGTGAACTAAAAAGTCTGGAATTCCAAGAGCATTACCAACAGCTCTAACTTCATCTTTAAATAAATCTCTAAGAGGTTCTATAATTTCTTTAAAGTCTACAACATCAGGAAGACCACCAACATTATGATGGCTTTTAATAACTGCCGAATTTTTAGTTCCACTTTCTATAACATCAGGATAAATAGTACCTTGAACTAAAAAGTCTACAGAGCCTATTTTTTTAGCTTCTTCTTCAAATACGCGAATAAATTCTTCACCTATAATTTTCCTTTTAGTTTCTGGATCAGATATACCAGCAAGTTTACCTAAAAATCTATCTTCTGCATTAACACGAATAAGGTTCATATCAAACTGTTCTTTAAAAACAGACATAACCTCATCACCTTCATTAAGACGCATAAGCCCGTGGTCTACAAAAACACAAGTTAAATTTTTACCAATAGCTTTATGAACTAAAACAGCAGCAACAGAAGAATCTACACCACCAGATAATGCACATAAAACCTTTTTATCTCCTATTTTTTCTTTTAATGCTTGTACCATTTCATTAGCAATATCTGTCATAACCCAGTCGCCAGAACATTTACAAACATTATATAAAAAGTTTTTAATTATATTATTTCCAAATTGTGTATGTACAACCTCAGGGTGAAACTGAACACCATAAAGGTTTTTATCTTTGTTATAAATACTTGCTGTTGGACAAGTTTCTGTAGTGCCAATAACTTCAAAATTAGGTGGAACTTGTGTAATATAATAAGTATGGCTCATCCAACAAATACTTTCTTTATCTACATTTTCAAATAAAGGATTAGTGTTATCAACAGTTAGCTCTGCTTTACCATATTCTTTCTTATCAGCTTTACCAACTTGTCCACCGTTTAAATAACCCATAAGCTGACAACCATAGCATATACCAAAAACAGGTATTCCAAGCTCAAAAATTTGTTTATCTACTATAGGTGCATCTTCTTCTGTTACAACGCTAGGACCACCAGTAAATATAATACCTTTAGGATTTTTAGCTCTAATTTCTTCTATTGGTGTATCGTAAGATAATACTTCACAATAAACATTTAAGTCTCTAACTCTTCTAGCTATAAGTTGATTATATTGTCCACCAAAATCTAAAACGATAATAAGCTCGTGTTTCATAAAATAATTTCCTCCAAAAATTTTTATTTATCTTCTGTGATTTCTTCTGAGCTTGTTTCTCCACCATCTTTATTTAAAAATGATGATAAATTTAATTTAGAAACAACACCAGGCACCATATCAATAATTTTATTTACACTATTTTGATTTTTAACATCTACAAGTTGAACAGAGCCATTTTGAACAACGAGCATAGCAGAAGGAGTTAATTTTCCACCTAATCCGCCACCAGAACTTTCATTGTTGCTCTCTTTTCTTTCATAAGATCCAGCTCCAACACCTATAGATATATCAACCAAAGGAACTATTATTACATCACCTATATTAATAGGCTCTCCAACAACTGTTTTAGAAGATATAAAACCCTCCATTTTATTAAATAAAACTTCTAAACTACTATTAAGATTAGACATAATCATTCTCCTTTACTAAAAATAATTTTTCTTATAGGTTTTTTAATTATAAATATAATTATTGGCCACAATAGTTTAAATAAAGATGTGTTGCATTTTATTTCAAAATTTCCTGAAAATAGTTGGTTTTCAAAATCTGGCATAATTTTTATATTTTTAATATGCTTTTTTGGTAAAAAAGCCATTATACAACTTATTATACCACAAAAACTTCCTGTTTTAAAGGGTTCATCTAAACCATAATTAATATTTATTTTAATTTTTTTAAATTTTATAGCCTTTATAAGCCTTTTTAATAATATTAAAGATAATTTTAATATTTCTTTTTTATTTGGGTAATTTATTATAAATTTTATTTTATCTAAAATTTGTTTAGTTTTTATTTTTATATTATTTATTTTATTTTTAAATTTTTTATTATTTTTTAAATCTTCATTATTAATATTCTCTGTGTTATCATTTTTTATATTTTCATCTATATCGTTTGTAGAAATATTTTGTGTTATAGGTTTATCTATTTCATTTTTAATTTTTCTATTTACTTTATTTTCTTTAATTTTTTTATCTTTTTTAGGTTTTTTATTTTTAGATTTATTTTTATTTTTTTTAAATTTTTGAATATTTATACCAAAAATTTTTACATTATTTATATTATCATCACTATTTAAACTATAGGTAAATAAACCAAAAATGTAAGTTAGTTTTATAAAATAACTTATTTTGTTTTCTTTGTTAAAATATACTTTAACATTTATGCTAGAAAAAATAATTATACAAATAATAATTAACACTAAAGCTAAAATTATACCTATTATTTTTAATAACCCTATTAAAATGCTCATATTATCACCAATAATTTCACTTATTTTTTAAAAATTTTTCTTTCATATTGTTTATATCTTTTAAATTATCTTGAAAAATATTTTTTACCAACATAAATGATTGTTTTTTACCATAGGCCATACCAACTACTACATATTCTTTATCTCTATACCTATCTTTAAAAGCTTCATTTAAAGAAAATATGTCTAATATGTGGTTAACATTTTTAGACACACATATTAAATATAAATTAAAAATTTTAACATTATCTTTTAGTTGTTGTATTATATAATCTTCATTTTCTATTTTATCATCTAAATATAATTTTTTATAAAATTTTAAATTCATTATATCTCCTAGTTTAAAAGGTTTGGTTCTTCTTGTTCATCAGTTTTATTCCTTGTCATAAGGGTAATAACGGCATCTTTAGTATTTTTATTATTATACAAAACTTCATTTATTTCTCTTGTTATAGGCATATCTATATTATATTTCATAGATAAATCATAGGCTGCTTTTGCTGTGTTAACCCCTTCTACAACCATCTTCACTTCTTCTAAAGCTTCTTGTAAAGTCTTTCCTTGTCCAAGTAAAATACCTGCACGTCTATTTCTACTGTGCATACTTGTACAAGTAACAATTAAATCGCCTATACCTGTAAGGCCAGAAAAAGTTTCTTTTTTAGCTCCCATAGCCATACCAAGCCTTGCTATCTCTGTCATACCTCTTGTCATAAGAGCAGCCTTCGTGTTATCTCCAAAACCACAACCATCAGATGCACCTGCTGCTAAAGCTATAAGATTTTTTAAAGCCCCACCAAGTTCTACTCCTATTATATCCATATTTGTATAAACTCTAAACGTAACACTCATAAAAACATCTTGAACTTTTTTAGCTACATCTAAATCATAAGCAGATGCAACACAAGCCGTGGCCATATTTTTACCAACCTCTTCTGCGTGGCTTGGGCCAGATAAAACAGCAACATTACTATTAGGTATAACTTGTTGTATTACTTGAGATAACCTAAGTAAAGTACCCTCTTCAAGGCCTTTAGCTACATTTACAATAATTCTACCGTCATTAAAAATATTTTTAAATCTTTCACATATTTCTCTTACTGCTTTAGAAGGAACTGCTAAAACAATCATTTCTTTATCTTTCATATCTTCATCATTATTTGTAGCTTTAAGGCTCTCTGGTAAGCTAATACCAGGTAAAAATTTTTTATTTTCTCTATCATTATTTAAGTTTTCTACTTCCTCTTTATTAAAACCCCAAATAGTGACATTATGTCCATTTTTATCAAGCAGATAAGCAAGAGCTGTTCCCCAACTGCCTGCACCAACAACACCTATTTTCATAAAAAAGCCTCCTTTCAAATCATATGCCTAAATGTATAATATAAAAATTATCATTTATACACATTTTTTGTGTCTATATCTAAAATATAGCTATAAATATCCAAATTTTTTAACAAACATTTATTTTTTATATCAACTAAATAAAAACCGTGCTTAGCCATTATTTTTTTTAAAAGAGAATTTTCTTTCTTCTCCTTTAATAAGCCTTTTAATATTTTCTCTATGTTGATAATAACATAAAATCATAACAATTGCCATAATAATTACTTCTTCAACGGGCATTTTTACAACAATCATAAGAACAAAGAAAAGGCCTGTCATAACTAAAGATGCTAAAGAAATATATTTAGATGTATATGCAACAATAAAACCTACAATATAAGTTATAATAGCAATAGTAGGATTTACAAAAAGTAAAAACCCTAACGTAGTTGCCACCCCTTTACCACCTTTAAATTTTAAATAAAAAGGAAAATCGTGGCCTATAATAGCACCAAAACCTGCATAAACACCATATAACACAGAACCAGCACCTAAAAATAGGCTACCACCAAAAATAAAATTACAAAGATTAAAAGCGATAAGCCCCTTTAAAATATCAAATACAAAAACAAATATACCTGCTTTTGCTCCAAGCACTCTAGTAACATTTGTCATACCAGCGTTACCGCTACCGTGCTCTCTAATATCTATTTTACCTACAAGCTTACCTACAATAAAAGCAGATTGTATACACCCTATAAAATAACCAATAATAAAACTAAACAATCTTTCCATTTTTTATTAGTTCCTTTCAGTTTTATTTCTTGCTATAAAGTGTATCGGTGTACCACTAAATCCAAAGGCCTCTCTCAATTGATTTTCTATATATCTTTTATAAGAAAAATGTAAAAGCTCTGTATCGTTTACAAAAAGTATAAATGTAGGCGGCTTAACAGAAACTTGCGTTATATAATAAATTTTTAAAGGACGACCTTTTTCTGCAGGTGGTTGATTAAGAGCCATAGCCTCTATCAAAACATCATTTAACATACCTGTAGAAATACGTCTTGCACTATTTTCACTACAATATTTTATTGTTTCAAAAAGTTTATGAACCCTTTGGCCTGTTAATGCAGAAATAAACATTTTAGGAGCATAAGACATATATTTAAACTCTTTGTCTATTTCTTTGATAAAATTATTCATTGTTTTGTTATCTTTTTCTATTAAATCCCATTTATTAACAACAATGATAGTAGGTTTACCTGCTTCGTGAGCTATACCTGCTATTTTTGTATCTTGATCTGTTATACCTTCTGTTGCATTTATCATAAGAACACAAACATCTGCCCTTTCAACTGCTGCTACTGCTCTTATTATACTATATTTTTCTATACTTTCTTTAATCTTACTTTGCCTACGCATACCTGCCGTATCTATAAATACATATTTTTGGCCGTCTTTTTCATAAGGTGTGTCTATTGCATCTCTCGTTGTTCCTGCTATATCGCTAACTATAACCCTTTCTTCTCCTAATATTCTATTTACTAAGGAAGATTTACCCACATTAGGCTTACCTATAATAGCAACTTTTATAGTTTCATCTTCTTCATCATATTCTGCTTCTTTAGGAAAATTTTTAACAACCTCATCTAAAAGATCTCCAAGACCTATAGCTTGTCCTGCTGATACACCAAAAGGTTCTCCTATACCTAGCTGATAAAATTCGTAAATATCCATACCATATTTTCTTAAATCGTCCATTTTATTTACAGCTAAAACAACAGGTTTATTAGCTTTTCTTAAAATATTTGCAACTTGCATATCTGCATCTGTTACACCTGTTTTAACATCTACAACAAATAATATTACATCTGCTGTTTCTATAGCAATTTGAGCTTGTGTATACATTTGTTTTAAAATAATGTCATCACTTTCTGGCTCAAGACCACCTGTATCTATTAATGTAAATTTATAATTAAGCCACTCTGCCTCTGCATATATCCTATCCCTTGTTACACCTGGTGTATCTTCTACAATAGATATTCTTTCTTCTGCTATTCTATTAAATAAAGTAGATTTACCTACATTAGGCCTACCTACAACTGCAACTATTGGTTTTGCCATTTTTTTCTCCTCCTACAAATTGTTTTATAAAATCTGCTCCATTATCTTTAGATAATCTTACCTTTATGTTTAGTTGTTTTTCTATATCTTTTATATCTAAATCGTCTAGTAAAACAGTATCTTGTGCTCTTATACAATTTTCAGGTAAAAATAAAACATCTCCAAGAGGTTTATCTTTTAACTGACTTATTATATCAACACCTGTTAAAAGCCCCGAAACAGTTATCGTTTCGCCAAAAAAATAATTTTTTATTTCATATACATTAATTTTAGTGTTAATAAATTTTTCGCTTATTTTATCACACAGTTTTTTTATAAGGGGATAAGCTAATTTTGCCGTTGCTACAGAATAATTGCGTGTTATATTATCTCCTTTTATAGTGTCAAAATATTCAAAAAACTCTTCTTCCATTAATGTAATCATGCCAACACCATTTTCTAACTGAGGGTAACCTTCATAATAGTCCCCATTAGGAAGAGGTATTTCTGCTTTTAAATAAAATTCATCTGATAAAAATACAAATTTTGTGCCATATTGCTTTTTAAGTTTTTGTTGCCAAACCTCTACTTGCTTTATAATATTTATGCTATCTTCCTTTGTAAAAGTTTCTATTTGTGGTAAATTATCTCTATATTTTGTAACACCAAGAGGCACAATAGCCATACTACAACCTAAATGTAAATATTTGCTTAAATCTTCTATACTTTTATCTAAAATATGTTTATCATTTATATCTTTACATAAAACTATTTGAAAATTCATTTTTATATTAGCTGCTGCTAATTTTTCTATTTGTTCCATAATTTTAACAGAATTAGGGTTTTTTAGCATAAATTTTCTAACCTGTAAATCTGTTGCGTGAACAGATATATTTATAGGTGAAAGATGATAAAAAATAATTCTATCTAAATCTTCATCTTTCATATTAGTAAGAGTTATATAGTTACCTTGTAAAAAAGATAATCTAGAATCATCATCTTTAAAATATATGGTTTTTCTCATACCTTTAGGATTTTGATCTATAAAGCAAAAAATACATTTATTAGAGCAACTTTTAGCTTTATCCATAAGACCACTTTCAAAAACTATACCTAAATCTTCAAATTCATCTTTTTCTATTTCTAGTTCCCATTCTTCGCCATTAGGTTTTTTTATAACAACTTCTATAAATTCATCTTGTATAAGATATCTATAGTCTAAAACATCTTTTATTTGACTATTATTTATAGTAATAAGCATGTCTCCTGGCTCTATGCCCATTTCTTCTGCTATACTATCCTCTTCTACTTTTATTATAACATTTTGTTTTTTTATATTTTGTTCTAATCCTCTTTCGTTCAAATATTTCACCTACCTATTAATTATATAAACTAATTATACCAGCAAGGCTACCCCTATTATCACCCATAAATCTATGTGAAAAAAATGTTTTATTATTACACATAGTACAAAGGTTGCTAATCTCTATATTTTCTTCTAAAACACCGTTATTAATTAATGATTTTTTTATTATATTTTGTAAATCTATTTTATATTTTCCTTTTTGTGTATCATTAAAAATATAATCTTTAGAAAAAGGCAACATATTTTTAAATTGCTCTACAACATCTTCGCCTACCTGAAAACAACACTTTTCTATAGAAGGCCCTATACCTATTATTAAATCTTTAGGTTGTGAACTATATTGTTTTTCCATTTCTTTTATAGTTTTAATACCTATTTCTTTTACAGTTCCCCTCCAACCGCTATGAGCTATACCTATAGCTTTATTTATAGGATCTACAATAAAAATAGATACACAATCGGCATAGAAAGTTACTAAAACTATATCTTTTTCATTAGTTATAAGAGCATCATAACCTTTTATATTACTTTCTCTTAAAAGGCCTTTTCCTATATCTTCTTTTGTAACTTTATAAATTTTATCTTCGTGTATTTGGCTAGAAAAAACTACATTTTTATAATCTAAACCTATGCTATCACATATAATCTCATAATTTTTTATAACATTTTCTCTTTTATCTTCTCTAAAGGCAAGGTTCATACTTTCATAACAACCAGCAGAAACACCACCAAATTTTGTAGAAAAACAATGTTTAACTATGTTAGTTTTTTCTATATTTTCAAATGTATAATATTTTAAATCACCTTTTTCATTCAATTTCATAAAGCACCTCTACACCTAATAATTTAAGGTTCTATTAATAAATATTAGGATAATCTATAGGCGATATTTATATTGGCTTTTTATTTATATCCTAATAATTGAAAAAACCCTAATTTAAAAATAATAATAAAAATTTATTGAAAAGCATTTTTTATATGCGTAACATTATTGTTTAAAATTTCTATAACATCAAATCTAAAATCTACATTTTGTAAATTATTTTCGGCTATATATAATATAGCAGTATTTTTTATTTTTTCTTGCTTTTTAAAATTTACCGATTCTCTAGGATAACCTTTGCTAATATTTCTTCTATATTTAACTTCAATAAAACATATATATGTATCTTTTTTTGCTATAATATCTATTTCTCCATATCTTGTTTGATAATTTGTAAATAAAATATTATATCCTTTTTTTAATAAAAAATCATTAGCCATTTTTTCTGCTAAATAGCCCTTTTTTTTATTATCTGACATTTCTTCTATATTCTTCTTTCTTATCTAAATCGCTTACAAATAGTAAAACTTGTGCTACCACCTCATAAAGATATGGTGGTATATTAAGGCCTAAATCTATTTTTTCTAGCTCTTCTACTAGTGCTTTATCTTCATATACAGTAACTTTATTTTCTTTTGCATTTTCTAATATTTTTTCTGCTAAATAACCTTGACCTTTAGCTACAACCTTAGGTGCAGACATTTGTGGGTTATATTTTAAAGCTACTGCCTTTTTATCTTTTATTTGTTTTTCTTCTTTCATAACAATCATTCCTTTTAAAAATATTATAGCAAAGCCTATATATAATTTTTTATAAATGTTTTTCTATGTAAATCACAAAAACCATATTTTTTTAAAGCTTCTATATGTTGCTTTGTTCCATAACCTTTATTTATATCAAAATTATATTGTGGATAAATATTATGCATCTCTTTCATATATTCATCTCTAGTAACTTTAGCTATAATGCTAGCTGCTGCAACAGATATACTTTTTTCATCTGCTTTAGGCATAGATATGTAAGGTATATCTATATTAAGGCTAACAGCATCTAAAATTAAATAATCGGGTTTTATTTTTAAATATTCTATATTTTTTAACATAGATTTTTTAGTAGCCTCTAATATATTTATATTATCTATAACATTGTTATCTTCCATATTTATAGATATATCTAGAGCATTTTCTTTTATTTTAAAAAATAGTTGTTTTCTTTTTTCTTCGCTTAGCTTTTTAGAATCATTAATACCTAAAATATTAAAATCTTTTGGCAAAACAACACAAGCTGTTACAACTGGCCCTGCAAAAGGCCCTCGCCCAACTTCATCTATACCTGCTACAAATTTTTTACCTTTTAAATAAGCTTCTTTTTCATATTTTTTCATATTTTCAAGCCTTAAAAGCTCTTTTTCGTATTTTAAAAGCTTATTTTTATAACTAATAATTATATTTTGAACACCTTTTTTATCATCATTTATGTAAAGTTGTATTAAATTGTTAATATTAGAGATAGGTGCGTTTAAAAATTCATCTTTTATTTCTTTTATGCTTTTAATCATAATTTACCTTCTAAATAATAGTATATTTTAAATTATTATACAATAAAATTATCATATAATCAATCAATTTTTTAAGGTTAATAATAAATGATCTAGTAATATTGTAGATTGATAATCAGCGAGAGAACTTATATATATTAAATATTGATTTTTATATATAAGTTACTTTTTTAAAACAGAATATAAAAGGCTGATTTTTTATAAACCAACCTATTTTATTATTTCTATTTAAAGCAACTATCAAATTTTTCTTCTATCATTTTAACATTATCTGATATAGCCATTATTATATAAATATCTATTGTTTTAAACATATGCTTTTCTATTTTGCCTATTTCTTCTTCATTATCTCTCCAAGCATCTGTAATACCTATTATCTCTGATGACAATGCTCTTTCTATATTTTCTACAGTATCCTTAGAAGAGGCTTTTGCAATAATAATTTTATCACTTTTATCTTCATCTTTTGTATAATATACAACACCATCTTCTATATCACTAGGAGATATGCCATATCTTTCAGCTACGCTTTGTTCTTTTAAATCTTCTTCTACAGCATTATCAAATGTTACTTCTTCATTTATAGTATCTAAAATATATTGACTTGATATATTAGCAGTTTTTTTACCACAACCAGTTAATAAAAAGATAAAAATAATTAATATTAATTTTTTCATAAAACACCTCTTTAATGTTTATAATTTTTATTTATTATTTGTTTTATAAAAAAATATATACTATTAATATTTAAAAAACATTTTGTTGTGGCCAATTTTTACAAAGATCTATAAAATAATTTATTTCTTCATTTAAAAATTTATTTTTATGATATATAAGGCATAAATCTCTAGATAAATTTTCTACATCTGTAACTTCAATAGCTTTTAGCTCATTTCGTTCTATTTCATCTTTAACAGCCATTATAGATAATACAGAAAAGCCTTGTCCTTTTTTTAAAGCATTTTTAATAGTTTCAACACTAGTACAGTTCCATTTACAATCTACATTTATATTATTTTGATTTAAAAATTTTTGAAACTGACTTCTTTCTTTGCTTCCATCTTCTCTTGCTATCATAGCTTTTCCACAAAGTTGTTTTAAAGTTATTGTTTTATTTGTTGCAAGAGGATGGTTTATACCACAAACTACTACTAGTTTATCTTTTAATATTGGAACTTTTATAATATCTGTATTTTGAATCTCACCTTCAACTATACCTATATCAATTTCATTAGTAATTAGTTTTTCTTCTATTATTTTCGTATTATCTACTATTATTTTAGAATCTATATTTTTATATTTTTTTTCAAATTGTTCCATAATATTAGGTAAAATATATGTGCCAAAAGTTAAACTTCCACCTATTCTTATATAAACATTGTTAGACTTATTTTTAAATTCTTTTTCCATATTATCAAAAGTGCTAACTATATATCTAGAATATTTTAATAAATTTTCCCCATCTTTTGTAAGATATAGCCTTTGTGATAATCTTTCAAAAAGCATTATGTTATAATATTCTTCTATTTCTCTAATAGCTTGACTTACCGATGGTTGAGATATAAAAAGCTTTTTAGCAGCATTGCTCATTGTTTTATAATCTACAACGGAAATAAAGATTTTAAGGTGTCTTATCGTCATATTGTAATCACTCCTTAATTTTTACCTGTATAAATTATAACTAATCTGTTATACATATGTCAATACCTATAAAATTTTTTTAAATACATAAATTGGCAGTTTATTTTTTCATTTTTAGAGCAATATATATATTGTAGCAAATATATTGCTAATTAATATAAACTTTTAGGAGGAAACTTTATGTCAACAAACAAATCTTCAAACAAAATTAATATTCCAGAGGCTAGAGCAGCTTTAGAACAGTTTAAATATGAGGTTGCAAATGAAATTGGTGTGCCTTTAAAACAAGGTTATAATGGAGATTTAACATCTGCTCAAAACGGCTATGTTGGTGGATATATGGTTAAAAAAATGATAGAAGCTCAAGAAAGACAAATGGCAGGAAAAAATCATAATAGCTAATTTTTATAAATTATATTAAAAAAGTAGGCAAAATCATAAAAATATTTATGGCTTTGCCTATTTGTATATTAAAATAAAAAAAGAAAAGTTTAAATAAAACCTATCTCTTCTTTTTAATAAAAGTTACTATTTATAAAATATATATAATTTTTTAACGTAATCTAAATAAAATATATCATATTAGTACATTTTATTTAGTATATTTTAAAAATTTTAACATTATGTAAATTATTGTATGATATTATTGACAAATTTATTATTTGGTATAAAATATAAGAGAATAAATTTGTAAAATGGAGGCATAAATTTTATGAGAAAAAAATCAATTTTAGCTTTATTACTAGTTACTCTAGCTTTTAACGTTGCTTGTGGTAAAAAAGATACAAAAGAAGATACTTCAACAACAACAGAAACTACATCTGAAAATAACTCTGAATCAATTAGCCAAAATTCAACAGAAAGTAATAATGAAAATACATCTAATGAGCTTTTACAATTTTCTGAAATAAAAGAAGGTGAAGAAATTGCCATAATAAAAACAAATTATGGCGATATAAAAATAAGATTTTTTAAAGATAAAGCCCCTAAAGCTGTTGAAAACTTTTTAACTCATGCAAAAGAAGGCTACTATGATGGTCTTATTTTTCACAGAGTTATTAAAGACTTTATGATACAAGGTGGCGATCCTACTGGTACCGGTATGGGAGGAGAAAGTATATACGGCGAGCCTTTTGAAGATGAAATTAATATACCAGATTTAAGACATTTTAACGGTGCTGTAAGTATGGCAAATAGTGGGGCAAATACTAACGGTAGCCAGTTTTTTATAGTTCAAAGCAATAGTATTACTGATGAAGATAAAGAAGCTTTAAAACATTTTATCGAAAATCAAGAAGAAGAACAAAATGGAATAAAAGTTAAAGATGTTTATCCTGTTAATGTGGCAGAAAAATATATAGAAGTTGGAGGAACACCTTGGCTTGATGGTAAACATACTGTTTTTGGCCAAGTTTATGAAGGCATGGACGTTGTTGATGAAATAGCAAATGTTGCTGTTGATGAAAATGACAAACCTAAAGAAGATGTTGTTATAGAAAGTATAACTGTAGAAAAATATAAAAAATAAAAATACATCTTCATAGATTATTTTTATTTTTTATAAAATAATATTATTAATTTACTTAATCTTATAAAAACCAAAGCTTGAGGCTGTAGACTTTGTCTACAGCCTCAATACTTATTAATTCTTTTTCAATTATTTTGGTTTAAATAAAAAGGTAAAGTTTGAGATAGATCTAATCACACCTACTAGTCATTTTAATAAAACTGTCCTCTTATCAATCTATAATGTTATTATAAATATTTATTATAAAGTCTATTTATTACTTATTTTTTATAGGGCTTATTCTTATTTTATCAACAGTTGCACCTGTTTTTCTTTTAACAATATCTTCTATTTGAGCTATTTCTGCTTCGCTAAGCTCAGTTTTATTAACAACTACATCTACAGTATCATCATCTATTCTAACATAAACTTCTTTAAAACCTTTAGCCTCTATCATAGCTTCCGCAGCAGTTTCTTTTTCAATTCTTTCTTGAATTTTTAACATTTCATCAGCGGCAGTAGCCTTTTTATCTTGCTCTATATTTTCATTATTTATCATTTCTGTTAAAATATCTTTTTGTTTAGCTCTAGCCTGTTCTCTTTCAAGCTTAGCTTGAACGAAGTAAGAAGTATCATTGCTATTATTCACAAAAACCGCTTTTCCCGCCTCATCTTCTCCATTTTCATTAGAAGCCGTTGCATTTGATGGTGTTTTATTTTCAACACTTTGGTTATTTTGTTTGTTTTCATTATGTACTTCTTCTCCATATAAGTCATAGTCTGGCACAAGTCCTGTTATATCTCCATCATCTGTCATAACCACTTCTGTTACTTCTGTATTATTACCTACATAATTTAAATACCCAGCTGCTCCTACCATAACTACTAAGGCTGTTATTATAACTTGGTTTCTTTTAAATGCAAACATTTTTTTGCCTCCTTAAATTTATTATTATAGTTAATATAATTTTATTCAAATAAATATTAAAATATTACTTCATTTCCAATACCTCTATCTTATGAAGCTCTACACCTAATAATGAGTTAGTAGCTTTTATAAGCATATTTTTGATCTCTACGTTACCTCCTCCTTGTGCCACTATTAAAACACCAGATATTTTAGGATTTATTTCTTTTAAAACAAGAGGCTCATCTCCATTTATTTTAACTGTGGAATATTGCTCTTTATCAGAAAAAATCTCTCGTTTATCTCCGTTTAAAGCTTCTTCATTAGTTTTAGAGTTTTCTCTTAAGCTATCATCTTTTGTTACAATCTCTTTGCCATTTTCTAGGGTTATCATAACATCTACATCTCCAACACCTTCTACTTGACTTAATATCATTTTTAATCTACTTTCTAGCTGGGCTTCATATGTATTGTTAGTTGTATTTATAGATTGTCCTTTATAATCTATGTTGCTAGTTTCATTTTTATTACTATTAAAAAAATTACCGCTAAAAGCAATTAATAATATACCTAAAAAAATAGCAACTATTATATTATAAAAATTTTTCTTATCTTCAAATAATTTTCTAATTATATTCATAGTAACTCTCCTTTTTCTCAAGTTAATGTTACAAATATATTATTAATGTTTAAATTATAAAAATTTGATATTATTTTTTTTATATTATTTATTTGTTTTTCTTGATTATTTTCACCATTTTTATTTTCATTAAAAGGTTTAACATATATATTATTGTTGTTAGATTTTAACGTTAAATCTATTTTTTCAATATTTATTTCTTCATATTTGTTTTCATATAAAAAAACATCTATATTTTGTATGTAATATTCATCATTTAATAAAGATTCTATTTGTCTTTTAATATTTTCTTCAAAAGCATTTTTTACCATTTCATTTTGTATATTTTTATATTTTTCCATATTAATATTATCTAGTGTGTTAAAGTCGTCCTCTTTAAATATAGTTAATGCTTCTACATTTTTTATATTGTTAAACAAAAAATTTAAAGGTTGGATCATAACAAAAACTAATATTATATTAAAAACTAAATTTATATAAGAGCGATATTTACCGCTTGGTATAATAACTTGTATAAAAGACATAAATATTAAAAATAATATAATATTTTTTATATAATCATAAAAATAATTTATCATATTTTTCTCCTTATCCCGAAACAGTTAACATAATAACTATAAAAAATATAAATAAAATTAAAAATACTATTAAGCTAGATAAAACAATTTTTGTATATTCTCCCATTATATCAACACAAGATGTTATTCTTCTATCTGTTATAGGCTCAATTAAAATAGCCGTTATTTTATATATTAATATTAAAGATATAAGCTTTATTATAGGAACAATAGAACAAGCTAAAATTGTTATTAATATAGCTATACCTATACCACTTTTTAAAAGGCCTACAAAATGCATAATGCTATCAATGGCTCCCATCATAGCATCTCCTACAACAGGAACAAAACTTATAAAAGTTTTTGCCGTTTTATTAACAACTCCATTTAAAATAGGTGCACCTATTCTCTGTAAAGATATTATAAAACCAAGCCCCATAGCCAAACTTCTTAAAGAAAAATTTATAAACCATTTTAAAAAATCTATAAGCTTGTTTAAAACCTCTTTAGGAGTTATGTAGTTTATAATATTTAATATAACTGTTGCCGATATTAAAGGTATAAAAAAATTTTTAATAAGAGTAGATAATAAGCTTAATGTGGTTAATATAAAACTGCTAAAAATAGTACCATTAGTTGGTGCACCAGACATAAATAAAAGTCCAACCAACATTGGCATTATACTGTTTATAATATTAGATATACTATTTACCGTGTTATACAATATATCTATAACTATGTTAAAGCTTGTAGCAAGTAACATTGCTATAACCATATATGTTGTATAAAAACCTATCTCTGCAACATTTTGATTTTTAAAGCTCTCTGTCAATATTTTAAAAAACGAAGCTAAAATAGCTATTAATATAACATTTTTTATTATTTTGGAATTTAAAAATATTTCTTCAAAAACAGCTTTTAATATATAATTTAAAATATTAATTATATTAAATTTTAAGCCTTTTCCAGAAAAAATATCTTCTATTAAGCTAGAAAATTTAAAATCACTATTATAAATATTATTATTTATAATGGTGTCATACTGTTCAATATTTAAACTATCTAATCCTTGTGATATATAATCACTAGCATATGTATCTTTATTAAATATAACTATAAATATAATTATAAATATAATTTTTTTCATTGCTTGTCCCCCTAAGGCATAAGGCTCGTTATTAAGCTTAAAAGCCTTGTTATAATAGGCACAGATATAAACATAATAAGTATTTTACCTGCCAATTCTATTTTAGATGCAATAGCCGTCTCTCCTGCATCTATACATATTTGAGAAGAAAATTCACATATATAAGATATACCTATTATTTTTAAAATAATACCTATATGCTCTACACCTATATCAAGCATAGAAACAATATCTAATATTGAGCTAATAACCTCTTCCAAAGTAGGTATAATCATCATAAATATAATTACACCAGTAACTATCGTTATCATAACAGACATATTAGCCATTTGAGGTTTTATAGTTAAAATAACTATTACAGCTATAATAGCTATTATACATATTTTAAAAATATCCAAACCATCACCTCCACATTTATAGGCTAAATAATGTTTGTACCGTTTCAAAAAGCTCACTTATATATTGTATAACCCAAAATAAAACAACCACTAGCCCTGCAAGAGTTGTAAGCATAGCTTGTTCTTCTCTACCAGCTCTTATAAGCACCTGATTTAACACAGAAACTAATATACCTACCGCCGCTATTTGAAAAATAACTGTTATATCCATAGTAACACCTCTAAATTAATAATATTATTATCATAAGTCCAGATAAAACCCCTAAACTTTGATACATTTTAAAAGTTTTATTTTTTTCATCATCTAAATTTTTTATAGTAGAATTTATATAATCTATAACAATGTTTAAACCTTCTATATTAAAATTTACATCTAAAGAGCCTATTATTTTTCCTACAATTTTAATATTTTCTATATCTTCTTTTGTAAAATATGTATTTAAGCTTCCCTTTTTTAAGGCCTCTTCCCACAATATAGATAGCTCTTCTCCTCTTTTTTCTTGTAAGTTTTTTCTAAATATTGTAAATATATTTTTTATAGGGTTTTGTATATTTTTTTCAATATTTAAAATAGCCTCATTAATGTTAGAAAATAAGGTTATTTCTGAAGATAGAGAAAGCAAACCCCTTTTCATCTCTAAAAGATCATTTTTTCTATATATTGGCCTATATGAAAAATATATACCTATAAGAGAAAAACTTATTAAAACAACAATACAACCAATTATTTTAAAATACATTTAATCACCTTTATTATATATACTTATAAAATCTTCATTATATATATTATCTACATTACAAACTTTATTTTTTCTATTTAAAACGATATATCTTTCAAATATTTTATTGTTTAATATATTTTTTATATTATTTTTTTGTTTTATATCTTCTATGCTATAAGAATGTATTGTGCATATTATTTTTACACCACTATTTGCTATTTTTTCTATAGCTTTTATATCTTCATCACTACCTATTTCATCAACAGCAATAACATTAGGAGCCATACTTCTTAAAAGCATAAGCATACCTTCAGATTTTGGGCATCTATCTAATATATCTGTCCTTTTGCCAACATCTAATTGGGGCTTACCCATATAAGTTCCTGCTATTTCAGATCTTTCATCTACCAAACCAACATTCTCTTTATAATCGCTAATATTTTTTATAATATCTCTTAAAAGAGTTGTTTTACCACAATTAGGCGGTGATATTATCATTGTAGATTTTATATTTGGTTTATTGACATATGGTAAAATATGGTTAGAACACCCTTTTATTTCTCTTGCTATTCTTATATTTATAGAAGATATATTTCGCATAGTTTTTATTTTATCTTTTTCTAATATAACTTTACCAGCTATACCTACTCTAAAACCACCTTTTAATGTAATAAAGCCATTTTTTAGCTCTTGCTCTAAAGCATATATAGAATAATCACTCATAGTTTCAATAGTTTGGTTTATATCTTCTGTAGTAGGCTTATAAACTTTATCTTCTAAAAATATTTCAGACACAATCATATTTTTTAATATAAAATATTCTTTATTAAAAGTTTTAAAAATTATTCCACTACCTAATCTTATTCTAATTTCTTCTGCATTTTCAAAATATTTAAAGTGTATATTATTTAATATATGTTTTATATTTTTACCAAAATAGTTTATAAGCTTGTCCTTAACAACCATTTTTCATTCCTCCTTTGTCTTTTAAATAATTTATATGCTTTTTAAAAATATATATTACTAAAAATTTTATTTTAATAACTTTTAAAAATTATTTATTTTTTTGTTGAAAAAAATGCTAAATTATTATAAAATATACAAGGTTATATTTTTTAACAATATATTGTATTTGTTATAATTTTTTAACCATACTAAGTAAAAAATGTTTAATATCGTGTGAAAAGCCGATTTTTAAGGCTTTTTAATTACAGTATGTATCAAGAAGGTAAAATTTTATCTTTTTGGAGGCTGTAGACAAAGTCTACAGCCTATATGGTTTTAAAAAAAATTGTCTTGAAGGTGGTAAGTTATGAAAAAAATTATATTGGCTTCATCTTCACCTAGAAGATGCGCATTATTAAATCAAATGGGCATAAAATTTGATTTAATACCTAGCGACATAGATGAAGATAATTTTAAAAATTTAAAAGGTGTAGATCTTGTTAAAACTCTTGCTTTAGAAAAAGCAAAAAATATATTTAAAAAAATAGATAAAAAAGAAAATAATATATGTATAATAGGTTGTGATACTATTGTATCTATTAACGATATAATATTAGGAAAGCCAAAAGATAAAGAAGACGCTATTAATATGCTTCTACTTTTAAACGGCAATATGCATACTGTTTTTACAGGGCTTAGTCTTATAGGCCTTAAAGATGGTATATATTTTGAAGAAACGATTTATTCTTCATCTAATGTTTATTTTTCTAAATTTTCTAAAAGTGAGCTTTTAGAATATGTAAACACTTTAGAACCAATGGATAAAGCTGGTGCATATGGTATACAGGGAAAAGGTGGCTTTTTAGTTTCTAAAATAGATGGAGATTTTTATTCTATTATGGGGCTACCTATAAATAAATTATATAATATGCTTAATAAATATGATTTTTTATGTCATAAAAATTTTACAAATTAGATTTTGATTTTAGCTTGATATATAGTTAAAAACATTGTATTATATATTAATATAATAATAATTACAAAATAATACAAAATTTTAACATAGATATGTTTTATATAATATAAATAAAAGCCAAAAGGTATTATATAATTTAGTTGTATTACTTTTATTGTTTTTTGGATATACTATAAATAATTATTTTTTAGGAGGAAATATATGTTAACAATGACAAAAGATATGGGAATAGACTTAGGAACGGCTAATACACTAGTTTTTGTTAGAGGTAAAGGTATTATAGTAAACGAGCCCTCTGTTGTAGCTATAAACACTATGACAAGACAAGTTTTAGCTGTTGGTGATGAAGCTAAAAAAATGATAGGGCGTACACCAGGTTCTATACAAGCAATTAGGCCTATGAAAGATGGTGTTATAGCAGATTTTGAAGTTACTCAAGAAATGTTAAAATATTTTATAGGTAAAGCATATAATAAGTCTTTATTTTCTAGTAAACCAAGAATTGTTATATGTGTTCCATCTGGTGTTACAGAAGTTGAAAAACGTGCTGTTATAGAGGCTGCTATGGCGGCAGGAGCAAAAGAAAAAAATGCATATCTTATAGAAGAGCCTATGGCAGCTGCTATTGGAGCTGGGCTTCCTGTTGGTGAGCCTTCTGGTAATATGGTTGTAGATATAGGTGGAGGTACAAGCGAGGTTGCTGTTATATCTTTAGGTGGTATTGTAACAAGTAAATCTATAAGAGTTGCTGGAGATGTTTTTGACACTTCAATTGTTAACTATATAAAAAAAGAATACAACTTAGCTATTGGTGAAAGAAGCGCCGAAAATATAAAAGTTACTATCGGTTGTGCATATCTAGGTGATAAAGAAACTAAAATGGATATAAGAGGCCGTGATCTAGTTACAGGCCTTCCTAAAACTATAACTGTAACAGCAAAAGAAATTCAAGATGCTTTAAGCGAGCCAGTTTATTCTATGGTAGATGCTATTAAATCTACATTAGAAAAAACTCCACCAGAGCTTGCATCTGATATAATGGAAACAGGCATATATTTAACAGGTGGTGGAGCTTTATTAAAAGGCCTTGATATACTTATATCTGAAGAAACAGGTATGCCTGTTCATATAGCAGATGAACCTTTAAATTGTGTTGCTCTTGGAACAGGTATGGTTTTAGAACAAATAGACACATTAAAAAATGTTCTTATATCATCTCAAAGATTAAGAATGAACTAAGGAGCGTTTTAATTGAAATTTCTTATAAAAAATAAAAAATTATTTATAGGTTTTTTTATAATAATATGTATAGCTTTAGGTTTATTTTCTTTTAACAGAATAAACCCTACCCTATTTGAGCGTACCTTCGGCTTTATTATAACACCTATACAAAGTGCAATAACATCTTCTAATAAATGGATTGGCCAAAAAATAAACGCCTTTTCTAATATTAATCAATTAGAAAAAGAAAATGAACAGTTAAAAATTGAGCTTGAAATAAAAAATCAAGAGATAAGTAGATTAAAACAATTAGAAAGGGAAAATGAAAAATTATCTGAGCTTTTAGATGCCTCTTCTAGATATGGCCAATATTCTACAGTAACCTGTAATATTATTGCTAGAGACCCTGGCAACTGGTATGAAACTTTTACAATAGATAAAGGATCTAATGATGGTATAGAAAAAAATATGGTTGTTTTAGCATTTGGTGGACTTGTTGGCAAGGTAGAAGAAGTAGGCCCTAACTATGCTAAAGTTAGCTCAATAATAAACGGTACTTATTCTGTTACATCTAAAACATTAAGAACAGATGATGAAGGCTTTGTAAAAGGTGATATAGCTAATAAAGGTATGTTAAAAATGGATTATATAGATAAAGATGCAGAAATTAAAGAAGGAGATGAAATTGTTACATCTCATTTAAGCGATATATATCCTGCTGGTATAACTATAGGTTATGTTACAGAAGTTTTTTTAGATAACAACAATAAACTATCTAAAACAGCTATTATAAAACCTACTGTTGATTTTAAGCATCTTGAAAAAGTTTTAGTTATTGACAAAGGCAAAAAATAACATTTGCCTTTGTCAAATAAAATATACCTAAATTTTGTTTTTGGAGGGGTATAATTGCGTTATATTACTTATATAGCTTTAATCTTAATAAATTTTATTTTACAAACCACTTTATTTCATCATATAGAAATAGTAGGTATAAAGCCAAACACTATGCTTATATTAATAGTATCTTTTGCTTTTATGCGTGGGGAAATTGAAGGTGGATTTATAGGTTTTTCATCTGGCCTTTTAGTAGATTCGTTTTTTGGCCAATTTTTAGGTTTAAATGCTTTTATAGGCCTTGTTGTAGGATTTTTATGTGGTAAAATTTTTAACGAATTTTATAAAGATAGTATTTTTATCCCTTTCTTTCTAACTTTATTTTTTAGCATAGTTTATGGATTTTTATTTTACTTTTTTAATGCATTTTTACAAGGATATCCAAACATATTGCCTTTTTTAAAAAATATAATTATACCAGAAGCGTTATATACATCTATTTTATCATTTATTGTATATAGAATTTTATTTTTTATAAATAAAAAATTAGAAAAATTTGATCGTAAAAAGAAAAACTTATTTAAACAATAGTTCCTAAAATTTTAGGAGGTGAAATATGAAAAAACATTTAAATAGTATAAATAATAATATAAGACTTTTAGTTATTTTCATAGGTGTTAGCATTTTATTTTTTATATTAATAGTAAAGCTTTATACTTTGCAAATAGTTCAAGGAGAGTTTTTAACCAATCAAGTTTTAGGCACAATATCAAAACCTATTAATTTAGATGCTCCTAGAGGTAATATATATGATAAATTTGGCCGCCCTCTTGCTGTTAATGAATCTTCTTTTACTGTAAATATAGATCCTAGCATAAATATAGATCCTAAAATGACTGGTTTCACTTTAAATGATGTTATTTTAAAAACTATGAAATTGTTAGAAAAAAATAACGAACAAATAGTAGATGAATTTCCTATTTCTAAAGAAAAACCATATACGTTTTTATTTAATGGTAGCGAATCTTTAGAAACTACTTGGAAAAATGATATGAACTTAGAAAAAAACTCTTTAAATATACCTGTAAAAAATATAACAGCAGAGCAAGCATTTATTATATTAAGAGAAAAATTTGAAATAGATCCTAGCTTATCTGATGAAGATGCAAGAAAAATATTAATAGTTAGATCTGAGCTCTATAAAAGACGTTTTTCTAAATTTATACCTATAACATTAGCTTATGATGTAAGCGAAAAAACTATATCTACCATAGAAGAAAATTCTTCTGAATATTTAAGCGTATATATAGATGTTGAAGGTAAAAGAGTATATCCTGGTGGTGATTCTTTCTCACATACTCTAGGATATATAAGAAGCATAAACCCTGAAGAGCTTGAATATTACCAAAATAAAGGCTTTACGGAATATAATAGTAATGATATAGTTGGTAAAGAAGGTATTGAAAAAGCCTTTGAAACAACTTTAAATGGTATTGATGGAACAGCATATTATGAGGTAGACAATCTAGGTAGAAAAATAAAGAAAAATGAAGAGCTATCTATAGAGCCTATACCTGGTGATGATGTATTTTTAACATTAGATGCAAACCTTAATAACGTAGTTTATAATGCAGTAGAAACAACTTTAAGCGAAGTTATTGTAAATAGGCTTTTAGGTAAAAATAGAGCAGGCCCTAACCTTACATCTAAAGATATATTTGCTAGTATGATTAAGGCAAATACGGTGGATATGAAAGATATTTTAAATTCTCAACAAGGCACATATTCTTATAAACTTAAAGAATATGTATTATCTAAAGATGCTAAAGCTTATGAAGACCTAGATAATGCTAGAAAAATTTTATCTGATGGAATAAAAAACAGCCTACTTTCACAAACAAATGTAATTATGGCATTATATGAGCAAGGTGTAATAGTTGATGATGAAAAATATGTAAACCGTATTAAATCTGGTAATATATCTTCATTACAATTTTTAATTGATAAATTAAATTCTTTACAAATTACACCTCATATGACAGGTATGTTACAAGCTCCTGCTTCTGCTTCTGTTATTGTATCAGATGTAAAATCTGGTGATATATTATCTAGTGTGTCTTATCCATCTTATGACAATAATAGATTTGTTAACAATTTTGATAACGATTATTACAGACAGCTTAGCAACGATCCTACATCTCCTATGAATAACAGGCCTTTTACAGAGCCTAGAGCTCCTGGTTCTACATTTAAACCTATAACGGCAATAGCAGCTTTAGAAAATGGTATAATAACACCTAACACTACTATATATGATAAAGGTGTTTATAAAGACGCAGGGCTACCTTATGCTAAATGTTGGATTCATAGCTCTGGTGGTAGCCACGGTGCAGTTGACGTAGAAAAATCTTTAGAGGTTTCTTGTAACTATTTTTATTATGATATATCCCATAAAATGGGTATACAACTATTAAATAAATATATGGAAGAATTTGGTTTAAATGAAAGATCTGGCGTAGAAATATATGAGCTATATGACTCATCTTTATTGCAAAAATATCCATCTAAAATATCTTCTCCGGAATATAAGAGATATGTAGAATCTTCTAGAAATCCAGATATTAAAGAAAGCGATTTAGCTTGGAAAGCAGGCGATACTATTAGAACGGCTATAGGCCAAGCTTACAATAACTATACTGCGTCTATAATGACTAAATATACTGCTACGTTAGCTAACGGTGGCTATAGATATTCTTTACATTTTTTAGATAAAATTATGGATAATGAAGGTAAAATTATAGATGAATATGAGCCTATTTTAGAACACAAAGTAGAAATATCTGAAAAAAATTTAAAAGCTATACACGAAGGTATGTATAGGGTTACAACAGGTGATAGAGGTACTTTAAGAAATGCTTTTAAAGATTTTCCTGTTAAAGTGGCGGCAAAATCTGGTACTGCTCAAGAAAATAAAAGATATAACAACCATAACGTTTATATCGGTTTTGCCCCTTATGAAGATCCACAAATAGCTATAACTGTTTTTATACCTTATGGTGATGATAGTTTATCACCTGCACCTAGAATTACTAAAAAAATTTTAGAAGAATATTTAGCGCTTAACAAAGAACCTGAGAAAAAATATACAAACAGTCTTACTAAATAATTTTTATTGCTAGGGAGGGAAATATTTTGAAAAAAAATATAGTTGTCTTTAAAGGAGTTCCAAATGGTATATCAATTATATTAGATAAAAAAGCTTCTTTTAAAGATATAGAGGTTGCTCTTTTAAAGAAAATTAAAAATGCAAAATCTTTTTTTGAAGATGCAAATATTTCAATAACTTTCAAAGGTAGAAATTTATCTGAAGATGAGGAAATTAAACTTTTAGAAATTATTTGTAAAGAATCTGGTTTAGATATTTCTTTTGTAAACAAAACTGAAAATGTTGACGAAAATGAAAATAAATCAAACAATACAGATAATAATGTAGATGAAAATAGTCTTATACCACAAAATTATACATTAGATTCTAAAAATAATTTAACATATTTTCATAAAGGTTCTTTAAGGAGCGGGCAAAAAATAGACTTTCCTGGTAGCATTGTAATAATTGGAGATGTTAACCCTGGAGGTCAAGTAACCGCAGGAAAAAATGTTATTATTCTTGGCAAATTAAAAGGCGTTGTTCACGCTGGTTGCCAAGGAGATAAAACATGCTTTATATCTGCCTTGCATATGATGCCTACACAACTTATTATAGGAGATTGTTTAGCATATTTTCCAAACGACATAAAAAGAGAAATTATGCCAGAGTATGCTTATGTTAAAGATAATCAAATATTTGTTGAGCAATTAATTAAATAATTATGTATGATTTTGTTAATATTTGCTTAAAAAAATTAGTGCAATTTTTATAAAATTCTGTTAATATATATGTATATCAAAAATTTTATACTTTTATTTTAATTCAGGAGGAGTTTGAATGAGTGAAGTTATAGTTATTACATCTGGTAAAGGTGGTGTTGGTAAAACAACAACATCTGCTAATTTAGGCACAGGTCTTGCCCTTTGTGGTAAAAAAGTGGCTATGATAGATGCAGATATAGGCCTTCGTAACCTAGATGTTATTATGGGCTTAGAAAATAGAATAGTATATGATCTTATAGATGTTGTAGAAGGTAATTGTAGATTAAAACAAGCTCTCATTAAAGATAAACGATATGATAACCTCTTTTTGTTACCTGCTGCTCAAACAAGAGATAAAGATGCTGTTAGCCCAGAACAAATGCAAAAATTATGTGATACATTAAAAGAAGACTTTGATTATGTAATTATAGATTGCCCTGCTGGTATAGAGCAAGGCTTTAAAAATGCTATAGCAGGTGCTGATAAAGCTATCGTTGTTACAACACCAGAGGTTTCTGCCGTTCGTGATGCGGATAGAATAATAGGACTTTTAGAAGCTAATGAATTAACTGATCCTATGCTTATTTTAAACCGTATTAGAGTTGATATGGTTAGAAAAGGTGATATGATGGCTATGGAAGATGTAACAGAAATATTAGCTATTGATATATTAGGTATCGTTCCAGATGATGAAAGTATTGTTATATCCGCTAATAAAGGTGAGCCTGCTGTTACAGATAGTAGCTCAAAAGCTGGACAAGCTTATAGAAATATTGCTCAAAGAATTATGGGCAATGAAGTTCCTCTTATGGAATTATCTAATAACCCTACTTTACTAGATAAATTTAAAAGTTTGTTTGGTAAAAAAGCTCAATAAGTTATTAAGATTTTAAAGGAGGAGTTATAGTGCTAGATATGTTTAACAATTTATTTGGTAAAAAGCCTTCATCTAAAGATGTTGCAAAAGATAGATTAAAACTCGTTTTAATACACGATAGAGCTAATTGTTCTACACAAGTTTTAGAAATGTTAAAAACAGATATTATTCGTGTTATATCAAATTATATGGAAATAGATGAAGATGAATTAGATATTCAGATAACAAAAACAGATACAGATGATAAAGATAACAGTGTTCCTATGCTTTACGCTAATATACCTATTAAAAGTATGCATAAAAATCAAGGATAATCTACTACATATTTAAACCTAGTTTTTTAAAAAAGCGGAGCATTCTCTGCTTTTTTTACCATTTTATAATTTTATACAGAAAGGATTTTTTTATGCTAAAGAAAAAGCTTATTTATTTTGACTATTTGTTAGTTATAATGGTTTTTTGTATGGTTATTATTGGTATAACTGCCATAGGTAGTGCTAATAGAATTAACACATTAGAAATAGGATTTAATCATGAGTTTTTAAGCTCAGAATTTATGAACCAAATTATATGGTTTATAATAGGTATAGGTGGAATGCTTTTAGCAGCTTTTGTAGATTATCGCTTTATAGCAAAATTTTATATACCAATATATATTGTTAATTTAGTTTTATTATTACTAGTATTATCTCCTTTAGGTAAAAGCATTAATAATGTTAAAAGATGGATTTTTGGTATACAACCTTCTGAATTTTGTAAAATTTTTATGATTATTTTTATAGCAGCATTTATAGATAAACATAAAGAAGATATAAATGAATTAAAAACATTATTTATTTTAGCTTTATTAACGCTTATACCCGTTGTTTTAATAAAAGCACAACCGTCTTTGTCCGCATCTTTAGTTATATTAGCCATACTAATATTTCAAATATTTGCAGGCAATTTAGACTTTAAATATATAAAAATTATTTTAATTATTGTTGTTCCTATTATAGTAATTTTAGCTATAGATATTTTAACAGGTAAATATTTTATATTAGGATTGTTTTTAAAAGATTATCAAATAGATAGAATAGCCTCTATTGTATCTTTTGATTTAACTACAAAAGATAGCTCATTGTATCAAACAAAAAACTCTGCTTGGGCTATTGGTTCTGGTCAGCTTATGGGTAAAGGACTTTTTAATGGTAGTATGAACCAATTAAATTATATCCCCTATTCTCATAATGATTTTATCTTTGCTGTTGTCGGCGAAGAATTTGGCTTTGTTGGTTGTACAATAGTTATAGTTTTAGCCTTATTAATAATAGGAAAATGTCTTATGATAGCTAATAAATCTATAGATATGTTGGGTATGCTTCTTGTAGTTGGTGTAGTTGGTATGCTAGCTTTTCAAATATTTGTTAATATTGGTGTTGCTACAAGCTTATTGCCTAATACAGGAATGCCCTTCCCTTTTTTAAGTGCTGGTGGTAGCTCTATGCTTATAAATATGTCTTGTATAGGGCTAGTTTTAAACGTTGGTATGACTAGGCCAAAAAATTTATTTGAAAAATAAACAAAAAATTATTTATTTTTTATCAGTTTTTGTGGTATAATATAATAAATATTAATTTTAAGGGGTGAAGTATTATGAATATTGCATTAGTTGCACACGATAACAAAAAAATTCTTATGGAAAATTTATGTATTGCTTATAGACATATATTAAATAAACATACTCTTTTTGCTACAGGTTCTACAGGAACTTTAGTAGAAGAAACTGCAAATTTAACTGTAAATAAATATTTAGCAGGCCACCTAGGTGGAGAACAACAATTAGGTTCTCAAATTATAAATAATGATATAGATTTGCTTATATTTTTGAGAGATCCTTCTTATGCTAAAGATTATGAAGATGATATTAATAGCATAATGAGATTATGCGACATACATAATATTCCTTTAGCAAGCAATCTAGCTACAGCCGAAGCTCTTCTATTAACTCTTGATAGAGGTGATCTAGATTGGAGAGAAATTATGAAACAATAATAATATTTTATTATTTAATAATAAATTTTGTTTTATTTATGCTTATTTTTATTGATAAACAAAAAGCCATCAAACATAAATGGCGTATAAAAGAATCTACCTTATTTACTTGGTTTATTTTAGGTGGTTTTATTGGTGGTTTTTTATCAATGAAAATTTTTCATCATAAAACAAAAAAATTAAAATTCTACTTTATTGGTATAATATCAGTATTGTTACATTTATCTTTATTTTTTATATTTATAAAATAAGAACGTTCTTTTCAATTATTAGGACTTAATGGGAAAAGTAAGGTTTAAAATATATTTAATTCTACCTGCTTCCTATCTTATAAATATGTATAAAAAATACCCCTTTTATATGGGGTATTTTTTATATTATATAAATGTTGGGGGTAATAATTTTATATTATCAAAGTTATTTCTACATTAAATATTTGTTTATCATATTTTAACTCCATAATACCATCATATTTTTTAACAATATTTTCAATATTAAATAGCCCTATACCACAATCTATGTTAATATCATTCATCTTTCTAGATATAATACCTTTACTTGTCTTTTTTAATATGCCATCAAAAGTATTGTTGCATTTAATTATAAGTAAATTATTTTTTAATTGTAAGCTAAAATTTATATGTTTATTTATAGTTTTTAAATCTCTAATACAAGCTTCTATAGCATTATCTAATAAATTGCTTATAATAATGGTTATATCTACATGGCTAATTTTTAAATCTTTTGGTATTTTAATATTGAAATTATAGTTTATATTATTTTCTTTTATGTTATCAACTTTAAAAGTTAAGATGCTATTAATAATAATATTTTCTGTAAAATACATTTTTTCTATATTATCTATTTTACTACATATATCATAAGTATAATCTTTTAATTTTTCAAATTCTTCATTATCAATTAAAGATTTTATTATACTTATATGATTTTTATAGTCGTGTTTTACAGATTTAGATGCTTTGTTAAGGTTATTAATAGTTAATAGCTGTTGCTCATAATATTTATTTTGCTTTTCTATAATGCTAATTCTAAGTCGTTCATCATTATATTCTATTAGCTTAATATAAGTATAAATTGTGCTAGGTATTATACATAAAACAAGTATAGAAGATAATGCTAGGCTAGATGGATTTTTAGCATCTTCAAAAAGGATAAATACGTTAAATAATAACCCTAAAATTATAATTATCATCATATATAAATTTATAATAAGTTTTCTATTTTTAAAATACATAATAGTTTTAATTATAAAATATACAAAGCATAATAATGTTTGAATAAATAATATAACCCATAAATCAACATAACCGTTTTTTTCAAAAGAGTCTTTTAGTTCTACTAAACAAAACTTTATTAATAGTAATTCTGGTAAACATAATATACATAAAATAAAAGTAGGATGTGCTATTTTTAATAAAAAGCTAATTTTATAATTATACATTATAAAAAAAATACCTAATACATTTCCAATGAATATAATAGCAGGTATATTAATAACTAAATAATTTATACAATTAACCAAATATAAAATAATATAAGATAATATCTCTATTTTTCTATTTTTAGCAGGTTTATTTATACATATTTTGGTTAATTTATATATAATAAAATACTCAATAAAATTTAAAAATAAAAATAATATAACGTACATTTTATTAATTTTCCATATAAATTTTTAATATTTTATCTTTATTAGACCTGCTAATTGGTATTCTTATATTATCTAAAATAAACAATTCTGAATTTGTGATTTTGGTTATATATTTTATATTAACTAAAAAAGAATTATGTGTTTGTATAAAATTAAAATTTTCTAATTCTTTATTAATAGATTTTAAATTGCCATAAAAAATATCCTCATTTGTATTTGTAACAACTTTAATTTTTCTACCTATACTTTCAAAAAATAATATATTTTTTATATCAATTAAATTTATAGTAGTTTTAACTTTATATTTGAATATATAATTTTCTTTTTTTTGTAAATTCATAAATAAGTCTAAAAGACTATATAAACTTTGATTATTGATAGGCCTAATTAAAAAATCAATTGGCCTTAACCTAAATAAATCTAAAGCGTAATCTTTATAACCGGATATAAAAACTAAATTTATATCGTTATATTTAAAATCTTCTCTTATAATTTTAGCTATATCTATACCGCTATTTTCGTCTATTTCTATATCTAAAAATATTAAATCAAATTTTTTAATATTTTTATACATTAAAAAATCTTTACTAGTCATAAATATTTTAACATCTATATCTATATTTTTATAATTTTCAAGAAAATATTTTTTTATATGACTTAATAAATCATTACAAATAGCTATATTATCGTCACATATACATATATTTATCATAAATCTCTCTCCTACAAATACTCTTTTTATATTATATCAAACTTTTTAATTTGTTACAATAGATAAGCTTTATGAAAATATACTAAATATAAATAATAATAAATAAATTTATATATTATTTATCAAATAATAATACAATTTATATAATATTTATATAATGTTTATATAAATATTGCTTTATTTTTATTAATAATTGTGTTATAATTAATAATAAATGGTAAGGAGGGTTTAATATGGATAAAAAAGTAATTGTAACTATATGTAGAGAATTTTGTAGTGGTGGTAAAGAGATTGGCACCAAATTAGCAAATAAACTAGGCTGTGAATGTTACGATAAAAAGCTTATATCATTAGCTGCTAAAGAAAGTGGCTTTACCGAAACAATTTTTGAAAATATAGACGAAAAGCCTACTAATAGTTTTTTATATTCTATAGCTATGGGCACACCTTCTACAACAGGTTTATTTTTTCAAAACAACGATTTTTTAACTAACGATAAACTTTTTGGAATACAATCTGAAGTTATAAGGCATATAGCTAACGAAAAATCTGCTGTTATTGTTGGTAGATGTGCTGATTATATACTTAGAGATGAAACAAACCTTATTAAAGTATATCTTAGAGCAGATAAAGATTTTAAAATCAAACGTCTGCTAGAAACTAACAAAAATGTAGATATAAAACACGCCGAAAATCTTCTTCACAAAACAGATAAAAGAAGAGGTAATTATTATAGCTATTATACAGGAAGAGAATGGGATAACACATCTAACTATGATTTAGTTATAAATACAAGTAAAGTTGGTATAGATAACTCTGTAAATTTAATTTTAGATTTTATTAAAAATATGGATTTAAAATAATATAAAAATAAATGCTGTAGACAAAGTCTACAGCATTTATTAAATTTAATCAATTAACTGTTTTTTTCTTCTTTTTCTTTCATATATTCTACTAGCAAATAATTTTATAGTAGCAAAAACTGGTATTGCAAATACCATACCCCATAATCCAAATAAATTACCTGCTATAGATAATGCTATAATAACAACAACAGGGCTAAGCTCTACGCTTTCACCTACAACTTTAGGTTGTATAAAAATTGTATCAACTTGTTGTAAAATTAACATACCTATTGATGCATATAAAGCTTGCATAGGTTCTCCACTTATAAGAGCAACACTAATAGCTAATAAAAATCCAACTAATGCACCAAAATATGGGATAACATTAGAAAAAGCAGCTATTATACCTATTATTACTGCAAATTTTAAGCCAATAGCCGATAATACAACGCTTATAAGTATTGCCATAATAGAAGCATCTAAAAGCATACCCCTAATATATCCAGAAAATACTGCGTGTATATCTCCTAGCCCATCTTTTAAGCCGTTATAAAATTTTTTAGGTAAAAATGTAACACCTATATTTTCTAATTTTGTTTTTATAACTTTTTTATCTTTTAAAAAGTAAAAACAAATAACTATACTAATAAGCACATTAACTATACCATTACCAACAGCAGTTATAATAGATATAGTGTTATTTCCTATATCATAAACAAAAGAAGTAAAACTTTTAGCTAGTTTATTTAAATGTGGTGATACATATTTTTCAAATGTTTCACTACTAATTAGTTCCCCATCTAATTTATTATAAAACCTTGTTAAATCTTGTTGAAAACCATAAATAGAAGATTTAACTGAATCTGTAATATTATCTATAAAATTACCTGCACCGCTTTTGCTTATGCTATTTACTAGTATAGTGCTAAGTATAACTACAACTAATATTACTGTTAAATATGTTAAAAGAGTTCCTTCTAACCTTCCTTTTTCTTCTTTACTATCTTTTTTCTGTTTTTTATTTTTGTGCTTTCTATTATTTTTAATATTATTAATTTTTTCTTTTAAATATTTTTCATAAAAAGCTTCATATTTCACTTGAAAAAAATCTACAACAGGATCTAATAAATAGGCAAATACAAAAGCTATAACAACAACAATAATTGTAGATAAAAACCACCCAATAGCATTTTGTACATTATCTATAATTAGGTTTAAATTTTTTAAAACATATGCTAAAAAATCCACACCATATTTTAAAGCATATATCATAACAACAGTTACTACTATGTGAAAAGCTATTATTAAATATTTTTTATTCCAAGGTAATTTCATATTGTATCTCCTATTTTAAATCTTTTAAGAGATTTAATAAAAATTGCCAAGTTCTATCTATAGATGATATGCTAGCTCTTTCATCTGGTGTGTGTATATCATATAAGTTTGGCCCAAAAGAAACTAAATCTAAATGAGGCATTTTTTGAGAAAAAAGACCACATTCTAACCCTGCGTGTATTATTTGTAGCTTAGGCTCTTTATTATACATCTCTTTATATACTTTAATACATTTATCCCTAATAACAGAGTTAGCATTATATTCCCAAGCAGGGTAAGAGCCTCTAAAAATAATACTTCCACCTATACTTTTAAGATATAACTCTACTTGCTCCATTATAAACTCTTTTTTAGATGATAAAGCACTTCTTATAGATGCTACTATTTCTATTTTATCTTCACTAGTTTTTATAACACCTAAGTTTATAGAGCTTTCTACAAGATTTTCTATTTCTGTGCTCATTGTTTGAACACCATTTGGTAATATTATTAAGCTAGTTAAAATTTTGTTAAAATCATCTTTACATAAAGCCTTTTGTTGATTTTCAACCTTCTCTAATTTTAAATGTAAATTAGGATCTGTATTTTTATACTCTATTTTATATATTTTTTCTAAATCTTTAATTTTTTCTTGTAGTAAATCTAAATCTTTATCATTAATAGATATTATAGCCTCTGCCTCTCTAGGTATAGCATTATCTTTAGCACCACCTTCAATTTTATTTAAAGATAAATCTATATCTTTAGATAAAATATTTAAAGCTCTAGCTAAAAGTTTATTAGAGTTAGCTCTACCTTTGTTAACATCTATACCAGAATGTCCACCCATTAAACCATAAACGCCAAAACAATAAGATGATTTATCATTAGCTTCAAAATTAACAGGTATTTCTATATCACATTTAACACCACCAGCACAACCAACGGTAAAAATCCCCTCTTCATCAGAATCTATATTTAAAAATATATTTGCTTTTAAATCAGATACATCTAAAGCATTTACACCTTCCATACCAGACTCTTCACAAGCAGTAAATATAGCCTCTATTGGCGGGTGTGGTATATCATTAGAATCTAAAATAGCTAAAGCCATAGCAACAGCTATACCATTATCAGATCCTAAAGTAGTTTTATCTGCTTTTAAAATATCTCCATCATATATTAATTTAATAGGGTCTTTTAAAAAGTCGTGTTCTACATCTTTGTTTTTTTCGCATACCATATCTGTATGTCCTTGTATAGCTACAACTTTGCTATTTTCATAACCACTAGTAGCAGATTTTTTTATAACAACATTAAAAGTATCATCTACTCTAACTTCTAAATTTCTTTCTTTAGCAAATTTAACTAAATATTCACTTATAGCTTTTTCGTGAAAACTAGGCCTAGGAATTTTACTTATTTCTTCAAAAAAATGAAAAACCCTAAAACTCTTTAAATTTGATATTTCCATAAATTAAATTATACCTCCGTGTATTAATTTTTAAAACTATGAATAGGTGCTGGTATTCTACCACCGCGTTTAATAAAATCTGAACAATTTGCTTTATTTACAGGCATTATAGGAGCTTTACCTAAAAGGCCACCAAATTCTACCATTTCTCCAACTCCTTTACCTATAACAGGTATTATCCTTACGGCAGTTGTTTTATTATTTACCATACCTATAGCCATTTCATCAGCAATAATAGCAGATATTGTATGTTCATCTGTATCTCCTGGTATAGCGATCATATCTAAACCTACAGAACAAACACAAGTCATAGCTTCCAGCTTGTCTAATGTTAAAAACCCTTCTTTAGCCGCTTCTATCATACCATGATCTTCGCTAACAGGTATAAAAGCACCGCTAAGCCCACCTACATATGATGAAGCCATAACACCACCTTTTTTAACATTATCATTTAATATAGCAAGGGCAGCTGTTGTACCATGAGCACCTGCATATTCTAACCCCATTTCATTAAATATTTCTGCTATACTATCACCTACCGCTGGTGTTGGTGCAAGAGATAAATCTATTATACCAAAAGGCACATTAAGTCTTTTTGATGCTTCTGTTGCTACTAATTGGCCTGCTCTTGTTATTTTAAAAGCAGTTTTTTTAACGGTTTCACAAAGAATTTCAAAATCTTTACCTTTTACCTGTTCTAAAGCTTTTTTTACAACACCAGGCCCGCTAACACCTACATTTATAACAGTATCTCTTTCAGAAACACCGTGAAAAGCACCTGCCATAAAAGGATTATCTCCTACTGCATTGCAGAATACAACAAATTTTGCACAAGCCATAGAGCTATTATCTTTTGTAAGATAAGCCATTTGTTTTATTATTTCACCCATTTTTTTAACCGCATTCATATTTATACCATATCTAGATGAGCCAACACAAACAGATGAACAAACTCTCTCTGTTACAGATAAAGCTTCTGGTATACTTCTAACAAGGTTTATATCTGCATTTGTACTACCCTTTTCTATTAAAGCCGAATATCCACCTATAAAATTAACACCAACTTCTTTAGCTGCTTTATCTAAAATTTTAGCTATTTCTATAAAATCTTGCTGTTTATGATCTAACCCTACAAGGCCTATTGGAGTAACAGATATTCTTTTATTTACAATAGGTATACCATATTCTTTAGCAATGTCATCTCCTACAGATACTAGATTTTTAGCATTTTTAGTTATTTTATCATATATTTTGTTTTTTAGCTTATTTATATCAGAATCTATACAATCTAAAAGGCTAATACCCATAGTTATAGTTCTAACATCTAAATTAGATTCTTCTATCATTTTGTTAGTTTCTTGTATTTCATAATTTGTTAACATAAGCAGCCCTCCAAGTTATTAAATTCTATGCATACTATCAAAAATATCAGCTCGTTGAAACTTTATTTGTAAGCCAATTTTTTTACCAACCTCTTCTATATCTTCTATAACTTGGCTAAATCTATTATCTACTTTAGAAATATCTACAATCATTGTCATATTAAAATATCCTCCTATAATATGTTGAGAAATTTCTAAAATATTTATTTCATTTTTAGCTAAAAATGAACATATATCTGCTATAATACCTATATTATCTTTACCTATAACGCTAATTATACCTTTCATATCTCATACCTCCAAAGTAGTAAATATTTGCTAAAATTTTATTAATAATTTTAGCATAGATTAATAAAATTTTCAATATATAATTAAATGTTAGTCTTTAGATTTTATAACTAACAGATAACCCTTTTTTATACATACACTGCATATATTTTCTAACATAACGTTGCTAATACCTAAAGATTTACCAATGGTCATAGTAGCATCTCTTAAAGGATATTCTAAACCTTTAGTTGTTACACCTTCAACACATGTAGTAAGTGGTATTAAAGAAACTAAATCACCTTTTTCACCATTTAAAACAATATTATCGCTTAATATAAATATTTGGTTATTTTTATCTATAATAGTTGCCTTTACATTAGCTTCTTCTGCTTTTAACAATAAATTTATATTTGCTAAAGTGTGATCCAATCTTGTGCCTGTTGCACCTAATATAACTATCTCTTTAACGCCTAAAGATATGGCAAAATCTATGGAAAGCTCCATATCTGTAGCATCTTTTTTACAATCAAACTTTTTAAAGATTACATTTTTTGTTTCAAAAAATTGTATTATTTGTGGTATAGAAGAATCTAAATCACCTAATATATAATGAGGTATAATGCCTTCTTCAAAAAGATGTTTGCTACCCCCATCACAACAAATAATAATATCTGTGGGCTTTAAAATTTTATATATATTGTTATTTTCTACACTACCACTACCTATAATTATAGCTCTCATAATATCACCTAAAATTTTTTAAATATTTCGTTATATTTTTTAATTATAGCAGATTTATCATCTTTTTCAAATATATCAGAACCAACAACTATAACATTAGCTCCTGCTTTTAAAACTTTTTCTACATTATCTATTTTTATGCCACCATCTATCTCAAGCTCACAATGTAAATTATTTTCATCTATATATTTTCTTAAAGCAGATATTTTTTCTAAGCTACTTTCTATAAAAGATTGACCACCAAAACCAGGCTCAACCCCCATAACTAAAACTAAATCTAAATATTTTATAAAAGGTAAAATTTCTTCATAGCTTGTATTTGGTTTTATTGTCATACCAACTTTTTTATTTGCATTTTTTATTTTATTTATAATATCCATATGTTTTTTTGTTGCTTCAAAATGAAAATTTATAATATCACAACCTAAAGATATAAATTCATCTATATATCTTTCTGGCTCTACTATCATAAAATGAGCATCTAAAACCATATTAGTAGCTTTTCTTATGCTTTTTATAACTGGCATACCTATTGATATATTTGGCACAAACATACCGTCCATAACATCAATATGAACATATTGTATGCCTTCTTTTTCTAATATTTTTAGTTCTTCTTCTAATCTTACAAAATTTGCAGATAATATAGAGGGAGATAATTTAATCATAGTTTAGTTCCTTTCCAACATTTCGCTTAATATCTTTGTATATCTATTGTATCTTTCTTCAGATATATTTTTACCAATTTGATTTTTTATAGCACAATTAGGCTCGTGAATATGTTTACAGTCATAAAATTTACAATCACCTAAATATTGCCTAAATTCTTTAAAATAATTATCAAGACTATCATCTAAAAAATCGATAGATAAAGATGTAAAACCAGGAGAATCTACAATATAGGTGTGTTCCCAAGCTTCTAATAGTTCAACTTGCCTTGTTGTATGTTTACCACGCTCTATTTTTTTGCTTATATCACCTGTTCTTAAACATATGTTAGGTAAAATAGCATTTATAAGACTAGATTTACCAACGCCAGATGGACCTGCAAATACAGTTACCTTTTTATCAATCAAATTTTTTAAATCATTTATGCCGATATTTTCTTTTGTGCTAGTAAAAATTATAGGATATATATTTTTATATAAATCTTTTACCATATTAATATCATCTTCATTAGCAAGATCACATTTATTAATACAAATAACTACATTTTCAATATTTTGACTTTCTGCTAATATTAAAAATTTATCTAGTAAATCTATATTTATATTTGGGCTAATTATAGAAAATGTAATAATAGCACAATCTATATTAGAAACTCTAGGCCTTATAAGGATATTTTTTCTTTCTAATATTTCTTCTATAATACCTTTGTTATCTTCTAATAAAGATATATTAACATAATCTCCAATAGTTGGTGTAATTTTGTTTTTTCTAAAAATACCTCTAACAGAGCATTCTATAATGCCTTTTTCTGTATCTATAAAATATAAACCACCAATACCTTTTATTATTCTTCCTTTTATCATATATACCTCTCAAATTTTTCTTATGTTAATTATTATATAATAATATTGCCTTTTATACAATATTTAATAAAAAAATTTTAATATTGACAAAATAAATAAGAAATATTATAATAAACATATGAATAATTGTTCATATATTGGAGGTGTTTTTTTGAAAGATAATAATTTAACTTGCGAATGTTTTAATAAAGATACTGTTGATATAATAAAAAATAACTCTTTATCTGATGAAATAATATATGATATGGCAGATTTTTTTAAAGTTTTTTCCGATTCTACAAGGGTTAAAATTTTATATGCTTTGTTAGAAAGTGAAATGTGCGTTGGCGATTTGGTTGTGGCTCTAGATATGAACCAATCTGCTATATCTCATCAGCTTAGGGTTTTAAGGCAAAATAATATAGTAAAATTTAGAAAAGAAGGAAAAGCCGTTATATATTCTTTAGACGACTCTCATGTTTTTGAAATTTTAAGCCAAGGTTTATCCCATTTATTACACAAAAATAATTATGAAAGGTGATATTTATGAAAACAGAAAGTTTTAATATAGTTAATTTAAATTGTGCTCATTGTGCTACTCTTATTGAAGAAAACCTTAAAAAACTAGATACATTAGAAAATGTTAATCTAAATTTTATAAATAAAACTATTACTTTATGTTTTAAAGAAAATGTTAATATTAATACGGAAATTGAAAATATAAAAAATATTATAGATAAAATAGAACCTGGTGTTAAAATAGAACCTGTTAGCTCAAAATCTTCCTTAAAAATTAAACTAATTGGTTTAGATTGTGCTCATTGTGCTAGCCTTATTGAAGAACAAATAAATAAAATAGACGTTGTTAAAATAGCATCTTTAAATTTTATAGATAAAACATTAAAAATAGATTTTAATAGTAATGTGGATATTAACAATCAAATTGAAAATATAAAAAATATTATAGATAAAATAGAACCAGGACTAAAAATAGAAATTATATCAAATATAAAATCTAAAGAGAATAATAATATAGAAAAAGACGAAAATAGCTTTCATCTTATAAAAATATTAATAGGTGCTTCTCTATTTATTGTTGCAAAATGGCTAGATTTTACTTATATATACGCCCTTTCATATATTATTTTAGGTTATGATATAATATTTAAAGCTTTAAAAAATATACGTAAAGGCAAGCTTTTTGATGAAAACTTTTTAATGGCTATTGCTACAGTTGGCGCTATAATAATAAAAGAATATCCTGAGGCAGTTGCCGTTATGCTATTTTATCAAATAGGAGAATATTTTCAAGAAAAAGCCATAGGTAAATCTAGAAAAGCTATAAAATCTTTAATTAATATAAAAGCAGAATATGCAACAAAAGAAAATGGAGAAAAAGTAGATCCTGAAGATATTAATATAAATGATATTATTATTGTAAAAGCTGGCGAAAAAGTACCTGTTGATGGTGTTATTGTTGAAGGTAGCTCATTTTTAGATATGAGTGCATTAATAGGAGAATCTGTTCCAAGAAAAGTTTCTACTGGTGATGAAATATTAAGCGGTAGTATAAATAACAATAGTATATTAAAAATAAAAGTTACTAAAGAATATAAAAATTCTACTGTATCTAAAATATTAGATTTAGTAGAAAATTCATCTATGAAAAAATCTAAAACAGAAAGTTTTATAAGCAAATTTGCTAAAATATATACACCTATTGTAGTTGTATCTGCTATATTTTTAGCTATTATACCACCATTATTTACAGGTTATAACTTTACTATTTGGATAGAAAGAAGCTTAGTATTTTTAGTATCTTCTTGCCCTTGTGCTTTAGTTGTTTCTGTTCCTTTAAGCTTTTTTAGTGGTATAGGCACAGCATCTAAAAAAGGTATTTTAATAAAAGGTAGCGTATATATGCAAGATTTAAGCCTTGTAGATACTATTGTATTTGATAAAACAGGAACTTTAACAAAAGGTGTTTTTGAGATAAGCAAAATAGAAACAAATAATTTTAATAAAAATGAGTTTTTAAATATTGTTTATAGCTTAGAAAATTTATCTATACATCCGGTAGCTAAATCTATAGTTGAATATTGTAAAAATAACTTTAATAACATACAAAGTTTTAATGTGGAAGATTTTGAAGAAATAAGTGGATATGGTTTAAAAGCAACTTTAAATAAAGAAGAAATACTATTAGGTAACAACAAACTGTTAGATAAATATAACATAAAATATGAAAAAGCTACAGAAAATGGTACAATTGTTTATTTAGCTAAAAATAAAAATTATATTGGCTATATAGTTGTTTCAGATATAATAAAAGACAATGCAAAAGAAACTATTAAAGATTTAAAAAACATAGGTATACAAAAAACAATTATGCTTAGTGGTGATAGAAAAGAAACAGCAAATTTTGTAGGCAACAATATTGGTTTAGATGAAGTATATGCCGAGTTACTTCCTCAAGATAAAGTATATATGTTTGAAAAAATAAAAAATAGAAATCTAAATAAAAAAATTGCATTTTTAGGTGATGGTATAAATGATGCTCCTGTTCTTGCTATGTCAGATGTTGGTATAGGTATGGGAGGTGTTGGTTCAGATGCTGCTATAGAAGCAGCAGATATGGTTATAATGAATGACGATTTACAAAAAATTAAAGAAGGTATAATTATAAGCAAAAATACTATTAATATAGTAAAACTTAATATAATATTTTCTTTATCTGTAAAATTTGCCGTTTTAGCCCTTGCTCTTTTTGGTTATGCTACAATGTGGCTAGCAGTATTTGCAGATGTTGGTGTATCTGTTATAGCAATATTAAATGCTATGAGGAAAAAAATATAAATAGCTGTAGACAAAAGTCTACAGCTATTTATTGTTTCATACTAATAAGTAAAGCTTCCATTTCTTTAGGATCTTCTATACTATTTATTTTAACACGCATTTCTGCACTTTTAGGCATACCCTTTATATACCACCCTAAATGTTTTCTCATTTCTCTTACGCCAATATATTCACCTTTATATTGTATAAGCATTTTTAAATGTTTAATAGATACGTCTATTTTCTCATTTATAGAAGGTTTTTCTAATAATTCTCCTGTTTGTAAATAATGGGTAATTCTTTTAAATATCCAGGGGTTACCTTGTGCTGCTCTACCTATCATTATAGCATCACAACCAGTATAATCTAACATCTCTTTAGCTTTTTGTGGGCTTGTTATATCTCCATTACCTATTATAGGTATATTAACACTTTCTTTTACCTTTTTTATTATATCCCAATCGGCATTGCCAGCATAAAATTGTTCTCTTGTTCTACCGTGAATAGCTAGACCAGATGCTCCATTTTCTTCTGCTATTTTAGCTATTTCAACAGCATTTATACAATTATCATCAAAGCCTTTTCTTATTTTTATTGTTAATGGCTTACTAGTATTAGATGTAACTGCGTTTACTATTTCTCCTATAAGCTTAGGATTTTTCATAAGTGCCGATCCATCACCATTTTTAGTTATTTTAGGTGCAGGACAACCCATATTTATATCAAAAAAACCTATATTTTCATTATCTTCAAGCTTTTTAGCCATATCTGCTAAAACCTTAGGATCTGAGCCAAATAATTGTACGGCTACTTTCCCCTCTTTTTCATCTATCTCTAATAATTTTTTAGTATTATCGTTATCATACATTATACCTTTAGCACTTACCATCTCAGAGTATGTAAGCCCACAACCTTGCTCTTTGCATAACACCCTAAATACAACATCTGTAACACCTGCCATTGGTGCTAAAAAAACTTTATTTTCTGGTTGAAAATTTTTTATCTTCATTTTTATTTTATTAACTCCATTCTAATGTTATTTATTAAAAAGTTTATACCATAAAGTTAAAGAAGATATAAGATCTTTATTTTCTCTTTTTATTTTTTCAATTTCTAATTTAGCACCTATCTCATCACATAAAAAATCGTCTTCTGAAAAGCTATAATCTATAAATAAGCTATTATCATAATAAAACCCTAAGCTAAATATACCACCAACTTTATTAACAAAATATATACCTATTTGTTTTATATTATTTTTTATATCTGTTGGCAAATTTTCTGCTATTTCATCAAAAAAATATTTTTGATTATAGCTAGATGTAGCAAATATAACTTTTTTATCCAAATAATCACTCCTTTAAATATAGTTTCCATCAATATTTCTTAAAGAAATTTCGCCAGATGCTATTTTTAATATTTCTTGGTTTGTTTTAAATATAACTTCTCCTAAAGGTGAAATATCTATAACCTCTCCTATAACTTCTTTTTTATTATATAATATTTTACAATCTTTGTTTAAGTTTATACAAAGATTTTTATATTCATCTAAAAATATAGAAAAATCTTTTTCTTTTATATATTTAAAATAGTTATTTTCAAATTCTTTTAAAAAATGTCCTAAAATTTTTTGTCTTTCAAAAATTTTATCTGTTTCTAAAAAAATTGATGTTGCCTTATCCTTTAAAGCAACGTCAAATTTTTTATTATTAACATTTATGCCCACGCCTAATATAATATAAGAAACTTTATCTATTTGTGCGCTAACCTCTGTTAATATACCACAAACTTTTTTACCATTTATAATAATATCGTTAGGCCATTTAATTTTTACATCTAATCCAGTAAAAAATTTTATAGTATTACAAACACATATGCCTGCTAATAAGGTTATTTGCATTATGCTAAAAAGCTCTATATCTGGTTTTAATATTAATGATAAAAATATACCATCACCTTTGTTACATACCCATTGTCTATCAAGCCTACCTTTACCATTTATTTGATAATCTGAAACTACTAATGCCCCTTCTTCTATATTATTATTTATTAAAGTTTTAGCATATTCATTTGTAGAAGATATTTCATCAAAAAAATATAAATTTTTACCTAATACAAATGTATTTATTTCTTTTTGTATCTCTAGCTTGTTATATAAAATATTGTCATTTAAAAGCAAATACCCTTTGTTTGTAACAGATGTAATATTATAACCCATATTTTTTAACTTAGTTATATTTTTCCATACAGCTGCCCTACTAATATTAAGACTTTTAGCTATTTTTTCGCCAGATACAAAACCTTTATTATCTTTTAATATTTGCAATATTTTTTCAGTCATTTTTTTCTCCAAAATACTATTTATTTTTGCTCCAACCGATATTATCTAATATTTCTTGACGAGATGGATTAGAATTAGGCTTTTTATCATCTGGGTTAACTACCGTAACATCTGTCAACAAACTATCTAAAGTAACGCTTTCTACGTCTTCTCCAAAAGATTTTTTAAGATTTGTCAAAATAGCTTCTTTTATGTATTGCTCGCCATTTTCTTCTGTTATGCTGTTATAATCTAAGTTTCGTACAGTTTCTTTAACTACTAATTGTACATTTTCCGTATTTAACTTGTTTAAATCTTTGCTTTTACCACCTAATGTTACTTTCATAGATAGCTTATGCTCTTTTCCGTCTGAACTAACAGTAACATCTATAGGCTTTAATGCAACATATCCTGTTTTAGAGCCTGTAACAATAAATTGATAGCCAATACCTATAAAAGCTATAATAATAATAGTAATAAAAATAAATATTATTATAGCAGAATTTTTTCTTTCACCATTAATATTTCGCCCTTTAGCCATATTTACTCCTCCTTTTATATAATTATTTTAAATATGGTGCTGGGTCTGTATGTTTGCCATTTATTCTAACTTCAAAATGAGCATGAACACCTGTAGAATATCCTGTAGAACCTGCTTTAGCAACAACCTGTCCTCTTTTTACCTGTTGGCCTTTGCTTACCACTAATTTAGAATTGTGAGCATATAATGTAGAAAGCCCTCCACCATGATCTATAATAACTGTTTTTCCATATCCACCTCTGTTGCCAGCATATATAACTGTACCGCTTTCTGCCGCTACTATATCTGTTCCATAAGTAGCCTTTAAATCTAGGCCTGAATGTAGCTCTTTTTTACCACTAATAGGGTTTGTTCTATAGCCATATACATCATTATAAGGCCTACCTGCATAAGCTGGAACCGGGTGTGCAAGCCTTCCTCCAGAGCCTGCATATACTTTATTATTGCTTTGGCCTGTTGGTTTAACTTTTTCTTGGTTTGCTTTATTAATAAGATCTGTTATCTCTCTATCTTCTTTTTGCAAATCTTTTATTTGTTGCTCTAAAGAAGCTTGTTGTTTATTAAGATTTGCTACCATTTGTTGTTTTTCTTTTATGTTATTTTCAACTTGTTTCTTTTTTTCAGCAGTTTGTTTTGTTAATACTTCTAAATTTTCTTTTTCAACTTTTATTTGTTCTACCTTTAAAGCGATAAATTCTTCTGTTTCTTTATATCTTTCAAAAAGCTCATTATCATATTTCATAATATAATTTACATATTCTATTCGTTTAAAAAAATCTGTAAAACCTTTCGCATCTAAAAGTATTTCTATATAGCCACTGTCCCCATATTCATACATAACTCTTATACGTTGTTTAAGGCTTTCATATTGTTTTTCTTTTTTTATTTTTGCCTCTTCAAGCTCTTGTTGAGATTTTTCCAAGCTTTTTTTTGTTTCTTCTAATTTTTTTTGTAAATTTGCAAGCTCTGTTTCAATTTTATCTAAATTAGCATCTAAAGTCTCTACCTGTTTTAAAATATTACTTTTTTCTTCTTTAGATTTTTGCAAAGATTCTTTTGAATCTTGTATTTTATCTTTTATCTCACTTTTTTCTTTATTTAGCTCACTAATACTTTTAGAATAAACACTATTATCAAGAGAAAATACAAATATTGTAGTAATTAAAAATATGTTTAAAAATTTTTTCATATTATCCCTCCTATACGTTTAAGTGTTTTTTAATAGAATTTACAGAACCAATAACACCGAGAGAAGCTCCTAATATAATAGTTACTGGTGCAATAGCTAAAAACATAGAAAGTGTGTCTTTAAACTCTACATAATTTTTTATAAAAGGCATTTTTTCATACATTAAATCAACCACTTGGCCATATCCAAATGTGCATATAATAATTGGTATAATAGAGCCAATAATACCTATTATTATCCCTTCTATAACGAAAGGCCATCTAATAAACCAATCTGTAGCTCCAACATATTTCATAATATTTATTTCTGTTTTTCTAACATAAACAGTAAGTTTTATTGTATTAACAATAATAGCAACAGATATAATAGCTAATATAAAAATTATAATAATACTAGCTATTCTAACAGTATTATTAATAGCTAATAATATGTCTGATTCTTTTTGAGAATGCCTTATTTTTTCAATTCCTATATATTCATAATCTTTATCGCCTATATTTATTTTAGATGTTTCTTCTGCTTCATTTTCTTTTGTTGTATTTTGGTTAGAAGAAGTAACATTAGTTGTAGGCTCTTTGGATTGTGTTGTAGCTTGTGTTGTTTGTTCTTTATTAGCTGTTGTTTCTTCTTTCAAAGGATTTTCTATTATATCTTGTATTTGTTGTTCTTCTTTATTTCTATCTTTTACTAATTGTATTTCAAATTCTTTTTGTAAATTAGTTACATCTTTTATAACCTGCTTTTGATATTTAGCACCATTTATAGATAGCTCAAAAGAACGTGGAAAAGGATTATCATCTTCTAAACCTGCCAAAATATCTTGATCATCTTCCCATTCGGTTTTTGCCCATTCTAGTGCATCTTGCTTAGACATATATAATACTTCTGTTACATTTGATATTTTTTGTAATTTATCAAGTAACCCTTTTATCTCTTCATCTGTAACTTCATCACCAAGGTATAAAGATACACCTATACTTTCTTCAACCTTTTCTAAAGCTCTATCTAAATTTATAGCTATACAAAGAGATATTATAAGCATAAAAGCACAAGCCGCAACAGATGCTATAGAAGCAACAGACATTAAACCATTTTTTGTAACACTTTTTGCACCTTGTTTAACGTGATATTTTAAGCTTCTAATCTTCATAGCTATAACCTCCCTCTTTATCACTTAATATTATGCCCTTTTGAAGAGTTATAACTCGTTTTTTCATTTCATCAACAATATCTCTAGCGTGAGTAGCTATAACAACTGTTGTGCCTCTTGCATTTATCTCTTTTAAAAGCTCCATTATCTCCCAAGCCGTTTCAGGATCTAAATTTCCTGTTGGTTCGTCTGCTAATAATATTGGTGGTTTATTTATTATAGCTCTAGCAAGAGCAACCCTTTGTTGCTCCCCACCAGATAGCTCATTTGGATAAACTTTAGCTTTATGTGTTAAACCAACCATAGCTAATATAGCAGGCACATTACGTCTTATAGCTTTAGGTGGTGCTTCTGTAACTTGCAATGCAAAAGCTATATTTTCAAAAACAGTTTTACTAGGCAAAAGCCTAAAATCTTGAAAAACAACCCCCATTTTTCTTCTTAAGAAGGGTATTTCTTTTCGTTTTATACTATTTATATTTATACCATCTATAACAATTTTACCTTCTGTAGGTTCTACCTCTTTTAAAAGCATTTTCATAAAAGTAGACTTTCCAGAACCAGAAGAACCTATTACAAAGACAAACTCTCCCTTTTTTATATCAAGAGAAATATTGTTTATTGCAACAGCACCATTATCATAAATTTTTGTAACTTTATCTACTTTAATCAATTTTACCGCCCTCTCAAAAATTTGTTAATATTTGAAGTTTTCTCTATATTGCATATATTTACTAACCATTAACATTATTTTAAAAATAATAGCATCATCAAAGTTTCTAAGATCAAGCCCTGTCATTTTTTGTAATTTATCTAATCTATACACTAATGTGTTTCTGTGTATATAAAGCTGCCTTGATGTTTCAGATACATTTAAGTTGTTTTCAAAAAATTTAGCAACTGTTGTTAAAGTTTCTTCATCAAAAGAAGCCATTGTTATACCATCTAAAACTTCGCCTACAAACATTTTACATAAGTTGTTTGGTAATTGATAAATAAGCCTACCTATACCTAGCTGTTCATATTTTATGATATTTTTTTCTTCTTCAAATATTTTTCCAACCTCTAAAGCCATTTTAGCTTCTTTAAAAGAAGAGGATATATTTCTTAAATCGTGAACTACCGAGCCTATAGCAACTAATATTTTCTTTTTAAGCTCTTCTGTAAGTTTTAAATATACTTCATTAGCAAAAGCTTCTATATCTTCTTTAGTTTCTTTAGATTCTAGCTCTTTAACAAGGATTATAGTTTTCTCGTCTACCGCTGTTATAAAATCTTTACCTTTTGTTGGGAAAATATTTCTTATTATCTCTACAGAGTTAAGCTCTTTATCTACATCTGTTTCTATAAGATAAACTATCCTTTTAACATCATTTTCTATGTGTAATTTTTTAGCTCTAGAATATATGTCTACTAATAATAAATTATCTAATAAAAGATTTTTTATAAAATTATCCCTATCATATCTCTCTTTATAAGCTACTAAAAGGCTTTGTATTTGAAATGTAGCTATTTTACCTATTTGATATATTTCTTCATCTTCACCTTTTGCTAAAACGATATATTCTGTGCTATTGTTATCTAAAACCTTAAAATATTGATAACCTTGCACAAGCTGATTTTCTGCAGGGCTATTAATAAAAAATTCTATCCCATCTATAGTAGTATTATTCATATCACTTTCTGTTGTAACAACAACCTTACCTTCTCTATCAACAACACTAAATTCTCTTCTTGTAATATTTTTTAATCCGTCTATTGTATTTTGTAATATTTGATTTGATATCATAATAAGGCCACTCCTTTTTGTATTTTTGTATTTAAAATTATATATTTAATTTTGGTTTATATAAATCTCTCTATATATTTTATATCAAAAATAGAAAAAATAAAAGACTATTTTATTTAAAATGTTATTTTTTTTGACATATTTTTATTTTTACCTTAATTTTATTATTTTTTATTAAAATAAAATTAATTATTTTCACAAAGTTTGTTAAAACAATTGATATATTTTGTATATATGATATAATTATTATATTATTTTTTGAGGTGAATTATATGAGTATAGAAAATAATATTAATAATCAAACAAATAAACATACTGTTTCGGTAAAAATAGGTAATATAAATTATAACCTTTCTACAAACGAAAGTATTGAATATATAAACGGTGTTGCCAAATATATTGATAATAAAATGGAAGAGCTTTCATCTATATATGAAAATTTAAATAAAAACTCTACTTCTTTTTTATTAGTTGTAGCTCTTAATATAGCAGATGATTTATTTAAACAACGCCAACTATTCAATAAAAACGTAAAATCTATATCTGAGCTAGAAGATAAGCTAAATCTTTCATCTACAAAAACTATAGAATTAGAAAATAAAATAAAAGAGCTTAACGTATCTTGCCAAAATAAAGATAACTCTATATCATATCTTGAAGATAAAATTAAATCTATAAAAAAAGAAAATGAAAACAACATTTCTAATTTAAAGTTAAACCTAGATAAAACCATTCAAGATAAAGATGATATTATAGCTAATTTACAATCAGATATAAATAAACTAACTTTAGATAACGAAAATATTATTTCTACCTTAAAATTAGATATAGATAAAATATCTCAAGAAAAAGATTCTATTATTTCTAATTTACGTTTAGAAATAGACAAAATATGCGAAGATAAAGACTCTATCATATCTAATTTACATTTAGAAATAGCTAAAATATGTGAAGATAAAGACTCTATCATATCTAATCTACGTTTAGATATAGATAAAATATCTCAGGATAAAGATTTTATTATTTCTAATTTACGCCTAGAAATAGATAAAGTATCTCAAGATAAAGATTCTATTATATCTAATTTACAGTTAGATATAGATAAAATATCTCAAGATAAAGATGCTACTATATTTACTCTTAAAGAAGAAATAGAAACATTAAGCCAAAAAGATGATATGATAATAGAGCTACAAGAAAAGCTTAATAATGCTTTAAGCGAAAACGACAATATTAATGCCCAATTAAAGCATAAATTATCAAGCTCTTTAGCAGAAAAAGATACTATTATATCTAAGCTAGAGCACAGGCTTAATGATGCTTTATCTGAAAGTAAAAATATTAAATCTCAATTAGAGATTAATTTTAATAAATCTATAAAAGAAAAAGATGATATGATTATAAGCCTTGAGAAAAAACTTAACAGTGCTTTAGAAGAAAACAAACAGCTTCATTCTGAGCTAGATAACAAAATTAATAGTGCTTTATCTAAAAAAGACTCTTTAATATCTCAGCTAGAAAATAAACTTAATGCAGATTTATCTGAAAAAGATAAAATAATATCTGATTTAAACAAATCTTTAGCCGAGAAAGATCTTGTTATAGATAATCTAAAAGATAATTTAAACGAAACTACCTTAAAGTTATCTAACGTAAAAGATATAGAAGAGCTTGAGATAGAAAAAGATCTACAAATTTTAGACTTAGAAGAAGAAATAGAAAATCTCAAAGCACAATTAGAAAAGCTACAATAATAGTTATATATAATTTATATAATATTATGTAATATATATACAAATGTAATATATGTAAATTTATATAAATTATATATTTTTTAATAAAAACTAAAACTATTTAGTTTTATTATTACATATATATTAACAAAATTTGTACAATTTGTCCATAACTTTAATAAATTTTATTTTAGAAATTAGGTGAATATTTTGAAACATAAAAAACCACAACTATTATCGCCTGTTGGCTCTATGGATAGTATGATAGCTGCTGTAAATAATGGCTGTGATGCAATTTATTTAGGTGGAAAAGCTTTTAATGCTAGGCAAAGCGCTAACAATTTTAGCAACGAAGAGCTAAAATCTGTTATAGATTATTGCCACCTTAGAGGTGTTAAAGTAAATTTAACTTTAAACATACTTTACAAAGAAAACGAAATACAAGATGTTTTAAATTTTGTATCGGAAGTTTATTCTTATGGTATAGATGCAATTATAGTTCAAGATATAGGTATATTTAACCTTATAAAAAATAATTTTAATAATGTTACTTTACACGCTAGTACACAAATGACTATACACAATATAGAAGGTGTTAGATTTTTACAAAATTTAGGTTTTAACCGTGTTGTATTAAGCCGTGAACTCACTTTACCTGAAATTGAAAATATTACTAACAACACATCTATAGAAATAGAAGCTTTTGTTCATGGAGCCATATGTGTATCTTATTCTGGCCGTTGTCTTATGAGCAGCCTTATAGGTGAACGTAGCGGTAACCGTGGTAGATGTGCCCAACCTTGCCGTATGGAATATAAGCTTATAAAAGATGACAAAATATATGCTAATAACTATTTGTTATCTCCTAAAGATACATCTACCCTACCTATAATTGATAAGCTTGTAAAATCTGGCATACATACCTTTAAAATTGAAGGCAGAATGAAAAGTCCAGAATATGTAGCTAGTGTAACATCTAACTATAGAAAATATATAGATAAAGTAGAAAATAATACTTTTTCTAATATAGAAGATAATGATTTAAAAGAACTTACACAAATTTTTAATCGTGGTGGTAGCTCTATAACAGGCTATTATGAAAATTGGTCTAACAAATCTATGATTAGCCCTTCTCCTAAAAGTAGCGGTCTACAAATAGGAATAGTAGAAAGCTATAACAAAAAAACTAAAAAATGTACAATAAAAATTAATCAACCTGTTATAGGTGGAGATGGCATAGAAATTTGGACAAAAACTAAGCCACATTGTGGAACTAATATCTCTAAACAAGCAGGTGTAGGCGATCTAATAAATGTTACTATAAATGGTAATATAAACAAAGGAGATCTTGTTTTTAGATCTTTTGATAAAGCATTAGATAACAAACTAAAAAAATTGTATAATAAAGATACTAGAAAACAAGAAATAAAAGCAGAAGTTATAGCTAAGATAAATAAACCTCTCACATTAAAATTATACGTTAACAATATTGAAATAATAGAAGAAGGATATATTATAGAAGAAGCTAAAAATTCTTCTGTAACTGAAGATATACTTATAGAAAAATTATCTAAAACAGGAGATACACCTTTTTATTTAGTTTTTGAAAATGTTGATATAGATGAAAATATTTATATTCCTGTAAGCGCTATTAATAATTTAAGAAGACAAGCTACAGAAAATCTACAACAAAAACTTATAAAAAGTTTTGAAAGAGATAAAATAAATGTTAATTATACCCCTACTATAAATATACCTAATAATCAATATTTAACAACATTAGTGCAAAATAAAGAGCAATTTGATGCTTGTTTAGAAACAAATTGTTTAAAACGAATATACGTGGAGCTAACAGAAAATAATTTGAAAAATTTAAATTATTTTATAGAAAATGCACATAAAAATAATATTGAAATATTTGTTGCTTTACTTTGGATATTTAGAGAACCTATGGCTAAAGATTTTTACAGTATGTTAAATATATTAGAAAGTTCTAATATAGACGGTTATCTTTTAAGAAACTATATGGACTTAAAAACAAACAAAAAAATTGTTGCCGATTATACTTTTAATATATTTAATAATGCATCTATAGATAAATTGTTATCTTTATTTAATAATGTAACTTTATCTCCAGAGCTTACTTTAGCAGAAATAAAGAATTTATCATCTGAAAATACAGAGCTATTAGTATATGGCAAGCTACCATTAATGACAACTCATCAATGCCCTGTTGGTTTATATGTTGGAAATAAAGGTAATAATAGATTTTGTAAAATGAAAAATAAATGTGATGATTTTTATTTAAAAGATAGAACAGGAACAAGTTTCCCTATAAAAAATGATTGTTTTAATTGTGTTACAACAATTATAAATAAATCTCCTTTATTTGTATTAAACAAATACGAAGAATTTAACAAACTTTCTACCCAATATTTTCGTATTAGTTTCATAGATGAAAATAAAGAAGATATAAAAAATATTATAAATTATTACAACAAAACTTTAATAAATAAACAAAGCTTTAATATAAAAAATAGCCCTTTTAAAAATTTAGATTATACTAATGGTCATTTTTTTAGAGGTGTCTTATAGGAGATTTTTATGTATGAACTTATAATAAGCATTTCTAGATATATTTTTGTTATATATTTAGCTATATTTTTATTAGCAGGATTTTTAATATGCCTTTCCGAAAGAAATATTATCCATATAAATAGTAACATATGTCTACTAGTGCAAAGATTAATTATTTTCTTTTTTCATACTTTAGCTTTTATAATACTTTCATTTAACAAAGAAAATAATAGTTTAAATTTAAATGTTGTTTTGTTTTTTTTAATAACTGTTTCTTTTATTATTTTAGGAAATATTATAGCCTACAAGCTATATAAAAATAGTTGCCATTTAATATTGAATGGGATATTCTTTTTAATGTCTATCGGTATAACTATGTTATATAGGCTTAATCCTCCATTAGCTATAAGACAATTTGTATGGTTTATTTTAGGTTTTTCCATATGTTTAATAATACCTATGTTATTAAATATATTACCTAGGCTTAATATGTTTAAATACCTATATTTATTTTTAGGCCTTTCATTATTACTTGCAACATTATTATTAGGCGTGGAAGATGGTGGAGCTAAAAATTGGTTATCTATTAAAAGTTTTACATTTCAACCATCAGAGCTAGTAAAAATATTATTTATATTTTATTTGTCTTCCTGTTTTTCACAAAGCCATTTAAAAATAAAAAATTTAATATATCCTACTATAATGTCTTTTGTTTTTATAATATGTTTAGTTTTTCAAACAGATTTAGGAAGTGCATTAATATTTTTTATGACTTATTTAGTAATGGTATATATAGCTACATCTAAAAGTTGGCTTGTTTTATTAGGCTCTTTTTTGGCTTGTTTAGGCTCTGTTATAGGTTATAAGCTTTTTAGCCATGTTAGAGTTAGAGTTGAAATATGGCTAAACCCTTGGTCAGATATATCAAACAAAGGCTATCAAATAGCTCAATCTCTTTTTGCTATAGGCACATATGGTGTTATGGGTAGTGGGTTTAATATGGGTATGCCAAATACTATTCCCGTTGTGGAAAAAGATTTAATATTTTCTGCTATATGTGAAGAATTTGGTATATTTTTTGGTATTGGCTTAATATTAATTTTTATTATGATATTTTATAGAAGTGTTAAAGTATCTTTAAATAGCCAAAATAAATTTTTATGCCTTTTATCTTCTGGTATGACTAGTTTATTATGCTTTCAAACATTTTTAATAATAGGTGGTGCTACAAAGCTTATACCTTTAACAGGTGTTACCTTGCCTTTTATAAGCTATGGCGGTAGCTCTATAATTATTAATTTTGTTATAATTGGTATTTTGCAATGGGTATCCATAAGAAATGACAAATATAATATATGTATAGATTAAACAAATATAAATTTAGTAGGTGATATTATGCGTTCTAATATAAAAAAAGTATTTTGGTTTTATTTTATATTATTTTTAATACTTATTATATATTTGTTATATTTTACGTTTTTTGAAAGTAAAAAAATTATATATAATGAATATAACCCCCGAATACAATATATAGAAAATAAAAAATAATAGATAAAAAAGTCAAGATTGCCTATTAAATAGGTAGACTTGACTTTTTTATAATTATTTTTCGATTATTATAACTTTAAATAAAATGGTAAGTTTTTATGCTCTATCATATACTTATCTATTTATACAAAAAATATGAGCTATTGTATTTATCCCCTGTTCTTCTCTTGGTAATTTAACTAAAATACCTTTATCATTTTTTATATATTCCACTTCTTTATCTATATTTAAACATACAATATTTTTAAAATCTTCTGTATATGGTATAAATATTTCTTCTTTTGATGGCATATTTTCTTCTGGATATGTATAAATAGAATATACTTTTTTATCCTTTTCTTTTTGTGTAAAGGCTACATTATCTTTTTTATAATGATAGCATACTCTTGTGCCATATATACATTCACCAAATTTATTTAACCATTTGCCCATATCTTTCATTGTTCTTATAGCACCTTCTGGTAGGCGTCCATCTGGCTGTGGCCCTACATTAAGAGCAAGATTTCCACCTTTTGCTACTATATCTACCAATAAACATATTACTTCTCTTGCACTTTTATATGTATCTTCGTATTTAAAAGAGAAAGATGTGCCCATTGTTATACAACTTTCCCAAGGAACATTTAAAGGTTTTTCAGGAACGCATTGTTCAGGTGTTACATAATTTTCGTATGCTCCGCCGATAGTTCTATCTGCACATAACATACCTTTTTGATATTTTCTAATTTCATCTATAACTTCTCCAAGCCTTATATCTTGATTTATCTCTTTAGTTACCCAACCTGCATCAAACCACATAATATCTATTTGTCCATAGTTTGTGCCTAGCTCTTTAATTTGATTTTGAGTAAATTTAACAAACCTTTCCCATTCTTCTGGTTCTTCTAAAGGATCATAAGAAGGGCCTCTCCATTGATATTTACCACGTGGATATTTTTCGCTCCAATAGCTATCTACATTCCAATCTGCCTTAGAAAAATAAGCAGCTATACCTATACCTTCCCTTCTAAAAGCCTCAAATAAATGTGCACATATATCTGCATATTTATGTGTTTTAAAAGGACAATCTTTACCTGTTATTTTATAATCTGTATATTTTGTATCCCACATACAAAAACCGTCGTGATGTTTTGTTGTAAATATCATATATTTAAAACCAGCTTCTTTTGCAAGTTCTGCCCATTTATAAGGTTGAAACCTAACAGGGTTAAAAGATTTATTTAAGTCAAAATATTGTTTTTTAAATTCTTCTGCTGATACGTTCCAATCTATGCCTGTCCTTGACCATTCTGCATCTGCATCACTTAAAGCCCAAGATTCTACAATACCTAATTGAGAATAAGCTCCCCAATGCATCATAAGAGCTAGCTTTTGATCTTTAAACCATTCTAATTTTTTTAAAACTTTTTCATCTGTTGGCCAAACATAATCTTCTTCTTGGCTATAATTGTGAACACCTTGCTCTACTACTTCCTTTTCTTCTTGCTCTTCTATTTCATCAAATTTTGATTTTTCAGACATACTATACACCTCTTTAATTATAAATATATAAAATAAGGTTTTTTCTTATTCAATTATTCTTTAAAATTTATATATATTGAAATAAGAAAAAACCTTTAGTTAAAAATTATTTTTGTCCAATTGCTTCTTGACGTATTTTAATGTATTCTTGTAAACCTAATTTATCTAATTGAGCAAGATATGCATCCCATTCTGCATTAACATCTGCTTGCCCACTAATCCATTGTGCCATTTTTTGATTAATATAATCTGTAATAGAAACTTGATACTCTGATAATTTAGATGAATATTCTGGCTCTACCCAATAAGATGGTATTATATCATAATTACCGTTACCATCATTACCTACAAAATATGGCTCATATGCTTGATCAACAGCTAATTTTTCATCATAATTTGGTGGTGTTTCAAGCTCTACTGTAATATCTTGCTTTAATACATTTTTAGGTAAAGATTGAGTCCACATATTAGCCCAGCTATATTTTTCATCTTCTTCAGGAGTTAGTTTAGCTCTATCAAAAACTTTATAATGTTTTTCACCTAGTTTTTCATAAGTTACACCCTCAGGCCCGTTTAATATTTGGAAAGAGTTATCTGTTTCATAAAGGTTATCCCACCATCTAACAATTACCTCTGGATTTTTAGCTTTATCTGTAATAACTACTTGATTTTTTAATGTATTAATACCATAAGTATCTGCTAGCCATTTTGGCTCACTACATTCTGGGCTTGATAAAACTGGTAATGGCACAAAATCTGGAACTGTATTAGGTGGTATTTGTTTAAAATCACCACTATTATATGCTATAGATACACCATATAAATCTTGATTACCTTTACCTTTCCAAGTAGCTAAATCTTGTGTAAATAATTCTGGATCTAGTAAACCTTCTGCATTTAAGCTAGCCATATAATTTATAAATTGTTTAAATTCTTCTCTATTAGCACCAAATTCTAATTTACCATCTATCATAGTAAATCCATCACTTTCCATAGGTAAACCAAACCAGCCTGCAAGATATAATAGTTTTCTATTGTTAGGATCTGCTGAAAATGGTATTTCATCATTAGGATTACCATTTCCATTTGCGTCTTGCTTTTTAAATGCAATAAGAACCTCTTTAAGCTCTTCTGTATTAGTAGGCATTTTTAATCCTAAATTATCTAACCATTTTTGGTTGATAAATGGGCTAAAATCTACTTTCGGAGAATCTGTAACATAAGGTATAGAATAAATGTGGCCATCTGGTGCAGTCATAGTTTCTCTAACACCTGGTAACTCTAAAACCTTCATAATATTAGGAGCAAATTCTTCAAAATAACCTTCTAACGGTATAAATATACCCATATCAACACCATATGTTAAAATATCTGTAGATGATAAACACCAACCACCTATAACGTCTGTATAATCACCTGAGCTTAATGCTAAACCATATTTTTCTTTTGCTATTTCATAAGCATATTGTTTTACATCTACTTTAACATTTGTTTGTTCTTCTAACATTGGCCAGACAAACTGCCCTTCTAAAGGTGTAGAATTATCTACAAATAATGAAAATGTATAATCTCCCTTATTATCTACAATAGGTAAACCTTCTGCATTCATTATTCCATTTACTTTGCCATTTTCATCTACCTCTAAAGTAGGTTTACCATTTTCATCAAATTGAGCAGTATTGCCACTATTACCTTTTCCACCACAACCTGTTAATAAGGCTTGTGTCATAAGCAATAATGATAAAAACATAGAAGTTCTTTTTATAAGTTTTCTTTTCATAAATACATCTCCCTTTTTAAAAAATTCTACTTAACTTATTTTATCTAAATAATATTTTAAAAGGCTCTGTAATAACCTATTAAAATATATGTTTTTAATAATTAAAAAATTAACCTTTTACAGAACCAATCATTACACCTTTTGTAAAATGTTTTTGTATAAATGGGTATAAAATTAAAACAGGTATACTTGATATTATAATTAACGAATATTTCATTAATTCTACAGCTTCTTGTTGTTTTCTTAAAGCTTCTTGTTGAGCAGCTGATGTTATCGTTTGAGAAAGCTGTGCCGAGTTTTGAACTAATATAGAACGTAAAACTAACTGTAAAGGATATTTTTCTTCTGTTTGCATATATAATAATGCACTAAAATATGAGTTCCAATGGCCTACTCCATAATATAAAACCATAATAGCTATAATAGCCTTAGATAAAGGTAATGCTATGCTAAAGAAAAATCTACCATGGCCACAACCATCTAGCTCAGCAGCTTCATAAAGCTCCTCTGATATATTTTGTTGAAAAAATGTTCTTGCAACAATCATATTATAAACGCTTAACGAACCTGGTAAAATTAATGCCCACATACTATCTAATAAACCTAATTTTTGAACAACTAAATATGTAGGTATCATACCACCACCTATAAACATTGTTATCATATAAAATATAGTAACAATTTTTCTACCTTGAAACTTTCTTCTAGATAAAGCATAGGCTGTAGGTATTGTTAATAATAAATTAACACAAGTACCAACTGTTGTATATATTAAAGAGTTTATAAACCCTCTTACAACACTAGCATTTTCAAATACCTTTTTGTAACCTTCTAACGTAAAGCCTATAGGATAAAAAATAACTTGACCAGAAGCAACTTTATCTGGGCTACTAAAAGATGATATAATTATAAAATATAATGGATATGCAACTATAAGTAATATAAATGTTAATATAACAAAAATTATGCCATCAAATATAACATCACTTTTTGATCTTTTTATTGCTTTCTTTTTCTCTCTTGCCATAATAACCCCCCTATTACCATAATCCGCTACCAGATAATTTATTACTAATTTTATTTACACCTACTAAGAAAATAGCATTAATTAAAGAGTTAAATAAACCGATAGCACTTGAATAAGATGTATCTCTATCTATAAGACCAACTTGGTATGTATAAGTAGATATAACCTCAGATACAGATTTATTTAAATCATTTTGTAATAAAAATACTTTTTCAAAACCAACAGATAATAAGCTACCACAACTTAAAATTAGTAATATTGTAGCCGTTGGTAAAATACTTGGAAAATCGATATATTTAATTATTTGAAACTTAGTAGCTCCATCTACTATAGCAGCCTCGTGAAGCTCTGGGCTAACCCCCGATAAAGCGGCAAAATAAATAACTGAGCCCCAGCCCATACCTTGCCATACACCAGACCATACGTATATATGTCTCCAATATTCTTTATGTGCCATAAAGTTTATAGGATCTCCACCAAAGCTGCGTATAACGTGGTTAATTATACCTGATGTAGGAGATAAAAATAATATTATCATACCACACATAACAACTACAGATATAAAGTTTGGCGCATATGTAACCCCTTGTATTACCCTTCTATATCTTTTATGCCTAAAAGAGTTTAACATGAGAGCTAATATGATTGGTATAGGAAAACCTGCTAAAAGTGAATAAAAACTTAATATAAATGTATTTTTAAGAGTTATTTCAAAGTATGGTGAATTGAAAAATCTTATAAAATGTTGCATACCAACCCACTCACTACCTAAAAACCCATCTTTAAAGTTATAATTTCTAAAAGCTATCTGAACACCATACATTGGTATATAGCTAAAAATAAAAGTAATTATCATACCAGGTATAACAAATAACCATAACGTAACATCTCTTTTTAAATTTTTAAAAAAATTATTCTTTTGTTTAGGTTTTGCTAGTTTTACATTTTCCATTACGAAAATCACCCCTCCTAATATAAGCTTTATAATAGTTTATTTTAACTTTTTAAGTTAAAAACTTTATGAAATTAGAATAACAAAATTCTAAAAATTTAGCAACATTAATATTGCACAATAATTTAATTTGTGATTTTTAAGTATTTTATCATTACTTTTTTATAATTTTTCAAAAATTTTTGTATAATTTATACAATATAATAATTAATATATAAATTAATATAATGTTTTAATTTGTTTATAAAATTTATTCAAAAATAACCTATTTTATACATATTTAACTCTATTTATATATTATTTATACAAAAAATTGTTTAATATTAATTAAATTTAATTAATATTAAAAAAATGTATATTTTTTACCTATTAATGTTGTTTTTATTTAGTTTTTAATTTTTACTTAAACAGTATAGTTTTTATTTTATATACATATTTACCAATAAAAAAAGGCAATAAATTATAATTAACTTTAAATTTTAGTTAATTATATATATTTATCACCTATTTTTTAATTTAATTTTAACTTTAATTTTAATTTTAAAATTTTTAAATTATATTGTAAAATTTGCTTTTATAACTTAATATATATTATAAAAACATTTTATTAATTTAAAAATAATATTAAAATAAATAGTTTTTATTAGTTTAATAATAAATATTTTAATAATTATATTTATGCCTTAAACCTTGTTTTTAAAATTAAACACCAGTAATTTAAAAATAATCAAAATAATATTTATATATAGTTTTATTAAAACAATAAAAAAAGGTATGGATATATCCATACCTTTTTTTATAAAATTAATTATTTATTTTTTAAATTAAAGAAAGTGTTAAGCCCTAAATATCTAGCAACATCACCAGCATCGCTAAGCTCTTCTTCAATTCTTAATAATTGGTTATATTTTGCAACCCTGTCAGAACGGCAAGGAGCACCTGTTTTAATTTGTCCTGCATTTACTGCAACAGAGATATCTGCAATTGTAGAATCTTCTGTTTCACCAGAACGGTGAGAAACAACAGCAGTCATATTGTTTCTGTTAGCTAATTCGATTGCTTCAAAAGTTTCAGTTAAAGTACCGATTTGGTTAACTTTAATAAGAATAGAGTTAGCTACGCCAAGCTCGATACCTTTTTCTAATCTTTCTGTATTAGTAACGAATAAATCATCACCAACTAATTGGATTTTATCACCTAATTTTTCAGTTAATAATTTCCAACCGTCCCAGTCATTTTCATCTAAACCATCTTCAATAGAAATAATTGGATATTTAGCAACAAGAGCCTCATAATAAGCAACCATTTCTTCAGAAGTTCTGTAGATTTCTTCGCCTTTCATTTTGCTTTCGCCTTCAAAATAGTATTTACCAGTATTTTTGTCATAAAGCTCAGAAGAAGCAACGTCTAATGCAACTTTAATTTCTTCACCTGGTTTATAACCAGCTTTTTCAGTAGCTTCAAGGATTAAATCGATAACTTCATCAGATGTAGCTAAGTCTGGAGCAAAACCACCTTCATCACCTACAGCAGTAGAAAGACCTCTTGATTTTAATACTTTCTTTAAGTTGTGGTAAATTTCAGCACACATTCTTAAAGCTTCTTTGAAAGAAGTAGCCCCAACAGGCATAATCATAAATTCTTGAACGTCAACAGTGTTGTCAGCATGTTTACCACCGTTTAAGATGTTCATCATAGGAACAGGTAAAGTTTTAGAGTTAAAACCACCTAAATATTGATATAAAGGCATATTTAAAGCTTCTGCAGCAGCTCTAGCAACAGCCATAGATACTGCTAAAATAGCGTTAGCACCTAATTTAGCTTTATTTGGTGTACCATCTAAAGCGATCATAGTTCTATCTATAGCAACTTGATCAAGAGCGTTCATACCGATAATTTCTTCTGCGATAGTTTCATTTACATTTTTAACAGCTGTTTCAACACCAGCACCAACATATCTATCGCCACCATCTCTAAGCTCAACAGCTTCGTGCTCACCAGTAGATGCACCAGAAGGAACAGCAGCTCTACCCATTACTAAGTTGCCTACTAAATCTTCAACGATAACTTCAACTTCAACAGTTGGATTAGCTCTAGAGTCTAATACCTCTCTTGCAATTACATCAACAATTTCAATATAACCTTTCATTATATAAAAATCTCCTTTCAATTTATGTTGTATAACATAATCTGTTATAATATAATAATAACTTTAAATGCAAATAATGTCAATATTTTAACACTATATTTTTAAATTATTTACTTAATTAATAAACTTTCACCTGTCATCTCTTTTGGTTGCTCTAAGCCCATCATATCTAAAAGAGTTGGGGCTATATCTGCAAGCTTACCACCTTCTTTAATACCTTTTGCTTTATCACAGTTTATAAGAATAAATGGAACAGGATTTGTAGTATGTGCTGTAAAAGGTTGGTTTGTATCATAATCTATAAGCTGATCGCTATTACCATGATCTGCACAAATAAACATTTGAGCATTATTTTCTACAACAGTATCAACAACCTTACCTATACATTCATCAACATACTCAATAGCTTTAATAGCTGCATCAATAACACCTGTGTGGCCTACCATATCAGGATTTGCGTAGTTTACAATAATTAAATCATATTTACTACTTACAATATTTTCTGTTAATTTTTCTGTAACCTCTTTTGCGCTCATTTCTGGTTGTAAATCATAAGTAGCAACTTGTGGAGAAGGTATTAAAATTCTATCTTCATTTTTATAAGGCTCTTCTACCCCACCATTAAAGAAAAATGTAACGTGAGCATATTTTTCAGTTTCTGCAAGTCTTAATTGAGTAAGGCCTAAATTAGATATGTATTCACCAAAAGTATTTGTCAAGCTTTCTTTTAAGAAAACAACTTCTTTATTTTTAATAGATGAATCATAATCTGTAAAAGTAACAAACTTTGTATTAAAGTAGCCTTTAGCTCTATCAAAACCTGTAAATTCTTCATCACAGAAAGCTCTTGTCATTTCTCTTGCTCTATCAGGACGGTAATTAAAGAAAATAACCGAATCATTTTCATTGATAGTAGCTACTGGCATATCATTTTCTGTAACAACAGTAGGCACAACAAATTCATCATTTACATCTTTAGAATAAGAATTTTCAATATAAGAGATAACGTTATCTGTGCTATCACCTTTACCCATAACCATAGCATTATAAGCGTGTTCTACTCTTTCCCAACGGTTATCTCTATCCATAGCATAATATCTACCACTAATAGTAGCTATTTTACCTACACCAATTTCGCTAATTTTAGCTTGCAATTCTTCTAAAAAGCCTTTGCCAGAAGTTGGAGGTGTATCTCTACCATCTAAAAATGCGTGGATAAATACTTTTTCAATACCATTCATTTTAGCCATTTTTAATAAACCATATAAATGTTCGTTATGGCTATGAACACCACCGCTAGATAAAAGCCCCATTAAATGTAAAGCACTGTTTCTCTCTTTACAATTATCCATAGCAGCTTTTAAAACTTGATTTTCAAAAAAATCTCCATCTTGGATAGATTTAGTTATTCTAGTAAGCTCTTGATATACGATTCTACCAGCACCCATATTTAGATGTCCAACTTCAGAGTTACCCATCTGTCCATCTGGTAAACCAACAAATAAACCGCTAGCGTTACCTTTAACACAAGGATACTCACTAGTTATTCTATCAATATTAGGAGTGTTGGCAAGTTTAATTGCATTACCTTCAGTTTTGTCATTTATACCAAAACCATCTAATATCATTAAAACAGTAGTTTTTTTACTCATATTTATCTCCTTATAAAATGTTATTAATATTAACTATTAATAATTTACAACTTTAATAAAGTCTTCTTTAAGAGAAGCACCACCAACTAATCCACCATCAATATTTGGCATATTAAATAATTCGTTAGCTGTATCTCCTGTAACACTTCCGCCATATTGTATTCTAATAATATCTGCTACTTCTTGACCATAAACCTCTGCTACAACTTTTCTAACTTCTGCACAAACTTCTTCTGCTTGTTCTTTAGTAGCAACTTTACCTGTACCTATAGCCCAAATTGGCTCATAAGCTATAACAACTTTTTTAGCATCTTCTTTAGAAACACCTGCAAGAGCTTTTTTAACTTGAACTCTTACTAATTCAATAGTAATATTAAGCTCTCTTTCTTCAAGAGTTTCTCCAACACATAAGATAGGAACTATACCGTGTTCTAAAGCTTTTTTAACTTTTTTATTTACAGTTTCATCTGTTTCACCAAAATATGCTCTTCTTTCAGAATGGCCTATTATAACATATTTAACACCAAGCTCTTTAAGCATAGCAGGAGCTATCTCTCCAGTATAAGCACCAGATTCTTCAAAATGCATATTTTGAGCACCAAGATTAATATTTGTACCTTTAATAGCTTCAGAAACAGACATTAAATCTACAAAAGGAACACAAACAACTACATCACTTTTATCTGTATCAATACCACTTTTTAAAGTGTTGATAAGCTCAACTGCTTCATTGTGGTTTTTATTCATTTTCCAGTTACCTGCAATAATTTTTTTTCTCATAATAACCTCCACAATATATAGGCTAAGGCTAAAAAGCCCTAGCCTTTAAAATAAAATTTATATTATTTATCGTTTGCTGCAACAACACCTGGTAATTCTTTACCTTCTAAAAATTCTAAAGAAGCACCACCACCAGTTGAAATATGGCTCATTTTATCACCAAAGCCAAGTTGGTTAACAGCTGCTGCTGAGTCACCACCACCAATAATAGTTGTAGCATCAATATTAGCTAAAGCTTCTGCTACTGCTATAGTACCTTTAGCAAAATTTTCAAATTCAAATACGCCCATAGGCCCATTCCAAACAACAGTTTTAGCATCTTTTATAGCGTTAGCAAATAATTCTCTAGTTTTTTCGCCAATATCAAGCCCTTGCCAACCTTCAGGAATTCCACCTTCAACTGTTTTAAACTCTGTGTCGTTTTTAAATTCTTGTGTAACAACTGTATCAACAGGTATTAAGAAATTAACACCTTTTTCTTTAGCTTTTTCCATCATCTCTTTAGCATACTCTACTTTGTCTGCTTCTAATAAAGAGTTACCTACCTCAAGGCCATTAGCTTTCATAAATGTATAAGCCATACCGCCACCGATAATTAATGTGTCTACTTTTTCAAGTAAATTATTGATAACGTTAATTTTGTCAGAAACTTTCGCACCACCTAAAATAGCCACAAAAGGTCTTTCAGGATTGTTTACCGCATTACCTAAATAAGTAATCTCTTTATCCATTAAATAACCAACTGCTGACTCAGAAACAAATTTTGTAACACCAACAGTTGAACAATGAGCTCTATGTGAAGAACCAAAAGCATCATTTACATATACATCACAAAGGCTAGCAAGCTCTTTGCTAAATTCTTCTACGTTTTTAGTTTCTTCTTTTCTAAATCTAGTATTTTCTAATAAAACAACGTCGCCTTCTTGCATAGCTTCAACAGCTTTTTTAGCATTTTCGCCAACAACTGTATCATCAGCTGCAAAAACAACTGTTTTACCTAATTTTTCTGATAATCTAGTAGCAACAGGTGCTAAAGATGCACTAGGAGTAGGCTCTTTTGGTTTACCTAAGTGAGAGCATAAAATAACTTTTGCACCTTCACTTATTAATTTATTTATTGTTGGAAGAGCAGCAACTATTCTGTTTTCATCTGTAATAACGCCATCTTGTAATGGAACGTTAAAGTCACATCTAACTAATACTCTTTTTCCTTTTACTTGTAAATCATCAACAGATTTTTTATTTAACATAAGTAAATTCTCCTTTCAAAATACACAACATTTTGTGCTACTAAATTTAATTTATATTTAGAGTTATGATTAATGCTTACTTTTAAAAATTATTAATTATAATCTATTATAATTAATAAAGCACCAATCACATTGATAATATTATAACATATTTGACAAATTTTTGCTTTACATTTTTTACACAATTTTTTATATATTTTTCCATACATTTTTATTAATAACACACAATTTTAAATAAATATATAAAATATAAATTTGACTTTTTTATATTATCAACTAAAAATTTATATTTATCTATTTTTTTTATTTTATTTTTTTATATTTTATAATAAACCTTTTTTTATCATTTACGTATAATTATATAAAATAAAAATGATAACTTAAATTATGGAGGTAAAAATATGACAAACGAAAGAATGATGATTTTAGAAATGGTTAAAGATGGTAAAATTACAGTTGATGATGGTGTTAAACTTTTAAATGCTATAAGTAAAAGTAGCTCTTCTAATTTTGACGATTTTGCTAACGATATAAAATATAAAATAAACAATATACCTAGACCAAATTCACAAAAAATTAAGCAAAATACACAAGCATTTTTTAATAAAACAGAAGAAATATTTGATGATTTTACAAAATCTGTTAAAGATTTTTTCAATACAAATAACACTCAACAACAAGATAATAATCAAACTATAAATATTAATCCTGTTGATCAACAAGATATTGTAGATAATAACCAAAATAATAATGAAAATATAAATAAAAATTAAGCATAATATTACAAAAATTAGACTTAATATTATAAAAATAGCTACAAATATTTATTTGTGGCTATTTTTATGATATAATATTTAAAATGAAAGGAGAAAATTTATGGAAATATTATTATTTATTACATCACTTTTTATATTACTTTTTTTATTTATTCTATTACTTTCTATGGTTGCATCTATCTTTTTAAACGTTTTATCTTGGTATTGTATATATCAAGATGCAAAACAAAAAAATAACCCTGAACCTATGTTATGGGTTATAGTTTCTATTTTTTCTTTCTCTATTGGTACGTTTATTTATGTTATTTCACAATGGGGCAAAACTTATGAAAATATTAATAAAAAGTATTTTTATTATTTAATTTTTTATTTTTGGTTTAATATTATATTATTTTTATGTTTTATTGGCCTTATAAACTTTATTATAATGCAACTAGTATTATATTAATATATAGTTACATATTTTTATAAAAACCCATAGCCTAAGGCTATGGGTAAAACTAGTTAATCTTTAAAATTAGTTTACAGAAGCCATATGAGAAACTAAATCAAGACATTTGTTTGAATAGCCCCACTCATTGTCATACCAAGAAACTAATTTAACAAAGTTATCATTTAAAGCGATACCTGCTTTAGCATCAAATACAGATGTGCAATATTCGTGAACGAAATCAGTAGAAACTACATCATCTTCTGTGTATCCTAAAATACCTTTTAATTCGCCTTCAGAAGCTTCTTTAACAGCCGCTTTAATTTCTTCATAAGTAGCTGGTTTTTCAAGACGGCAAGTTAAATCTACAACAGATACATTAGGAGTTGGAACTCTAAATGCCATACCAGTTAATTTACCATTTAATTGTGGAATAACTTTACCAACTGCTTTAGCAGCACCAGTAGAAGATGGGATTATGTTAGCAGCAGCAGCACGTCCACCTCTCCAGTCTTTTTTAGATGGACCGTCAACAGTTTTTTGAGTAGCTGTAGTAGCGTGTACAGTAGTCATTAAACCTTCAACGATACCAAATTTATCGTTAATAACTTTTGATAAAGGAGCAAGACAGTTAGTTGTACAAGATGCATTAGATACAACGTTCATATCTGCTTTATATTCTTTATGGTTTACACCCATAACAAACATAGGTGCATCTGCAGAAGGAGCAGAGATAACAACTTATTTCGCGCCACCTTTAAAGTGGGCGGAAG
>CAMMIW010000009.1 GCA_946497035.1 uncultured Eubacteriaceae bacterium
CATTATATTTTTATAATTTATCGCGTTGTGTTTGTTATTCAATTTTCAATGTACATACTTAAACACCCATTAACTTGAGTGCCTATGTATAATAACATATATAAAAAATAATGTCAACACTTTTTTTAAAAATTTTTCAATTTTTTTAAAATTTTTATTTTTTATTAAAATTAACCTATAATATAATTATAGTGAATATAAAAGATTTTAAGATAATTTTTTAATATTTTTATTTTTTTAAGGTTGTAGCCTTTATCTACAACCTTTAATTTTTAGCTTTTTAATTTAAGTATCTATTCATATCTTCAAAATCAATGCTAGGATGCATAGCTATATTAATAGCATTAGCTATTATTTTAGACAAACGCTCTATCGTTGCATCTACCTCCTTTGGTGTAACAAACAAATTACCTGTATAAGGGTTTAAAATATTATTAATAAGATTATATTTTTCTTCCTTATCTAATCCTTTAATCATCTCATAAAACTGTTTTCCACCTTTAACCTCATCTAATAGGCTATCTATCATTAAATCTATTGTATCATTTACTAATGTTCCTGCGTCTACAACAGTAGGAACTCCAATAGCTATAACAGGCACACCTAAAGTTTCTTTATTTAAAATCTTTCTTTTATTGCCCATACCACCACCTGGTGCAATACCTGTATCAGACATTTGTATAGTAGCGTTTATTCTAGATGTTTTTCTTGTAGCTAAAGCATCTATAGCAATAACTATATCTGGCTTTAACCTATCTACAACACCTTTAACTATCTCTGCCGTTTCTATACCAGTTATCCCCATAACACCAGGAGATATAGCACTAACAGGGCGAACACCTTCTTCTATCTCTTCAGGCAAAGTGTCTTTTATATGTCTTGTAACCAAAACTTTGGATATAACCTTTGGGCCTAAAGCATCTGGTGTTACATTCCAGTTACCAAGCCCTACAATTAATATTGTAGAATTTTCACTTAAATTACACAATTTCACAAGGTTTTGGCTAAATATTTCTGTTATTTTTTCGTGCATTATAACGTCATTTTCTTTCATTGCTTCGCTTTCTATAGTAACATAATTACCTATAGGCTTACCCATAGTTTGTTGCCCTTTTTCATCTTTTATTTTAACCCAAGATATTTCTATATCTTCTATATTATCTACATACAAATCTACACCATCTATATTTGTTTCATCTGTTTCTTTTGTTATCATTTCTGTAACTTCTATTGCTAGATCTGTTCTTATAGAATAATTATTCATAAATTTTACCTCCAATTAAAGTTTTGCACAAAAAAGTTGATAAATTGTTTATAACTTGTCCTTTTTAACATAATTTATCAACATTTTAACTATATATAGTGTTTATTTTTAATTTTAAAACCTACATTTTTGTTGATAACTTTTAATAGTTATAATTACTATTATATATTTTGTAAAAAAAATTTTATTATACATCTTGACTTATTTTTAATTTTATTTTAAAATTATATGGTGTTTAATTCCGACAATGGTAGGTGCTATCTAGCTTGCTGTTGTGGTCCGTCCGACAATATTTTACCCTCTAATATTATATTGTTAATTTTTATTTTTTTATAAATCAGGAGGAATTTTAAAATGGCAAATATTAAATCAGCAAAAAAACGTATTTTAGTTACAGCTAAAAAAACAATGAGAAATAAAATGATTAGATCTAGCGTTAAAACAGCTATTAAAAAAGTTTTAACAGCTAATAACAAAGAAGAAGCTAAAGTAGCTCTTGTAAATGCTACTAAAGTTATTGATAAAGCTTGCTCTAAAGGTATTTATCATAAAAATACTGCTTCTAGAAAAAAATCTAGACTTGCTAAATTTGTTAACAAAATGGCTTAATTTTTTTACCCTTTCCCTTATGGAAAGGGTTTTTATTTTTATATACAATAAAAAAAGGCTAAATAGCCTTTTTTATGAAAATTGAAAACAAAATATAAGTATATTTGAAATTTTAAAAATAATGGAAAGTATGAGAAAGAAAACTTATTATATTTGATTATTTATAATATACAAGGTAAAACCTTATATAAAAAAGTAAGCTTTACAGGGTTGTTGTAATTAATATTGCCATTCTACTGTAAATACTTGGCTTTTTGATCCATTAGCTTTTCTAAGATATAAATTACCATTTTCAACAGTTAATAATCTGTTATCTGTATTGTTACCAAAAGCTATTGGGCGAATATTATATCCGCTTCTAACTTTACCAAAAGTAAATCTTTGACAAGTATATGCATAATAGTTAGGGTTGCCATTGTTTAAGCTACCAGGTATTAAGTTTGTTAAAGAAGCTTTTGCATTTTTATCCCAAAAAGCTAAAGCTTTATCTCCATATGTAATAGAATACCATTTAGCAGCTGACGAAGGCTCCGTATCTTCAACTTTAAAAACTGTACCATTTGGACTTAAAGATACTTGTCCATCTTTAATAGTTAAATATTGGCCTGTGCTAACAGATTTTATTTTATAATTTCCGTTGCTAGGCTCGCCAGCTGCAAAAACATTAAAAGGAAAGCTTAAGCACACTAATAAAGTAGCAATTAAACATAAAAATTTATGTTTAATAATATCTTTCATTTTAAACATAAAATCCCTCCTTAAAAATTTATTAGATTATATATAAATTATATATAATAATACTTTTAAAGTCAATTTTAATAATACCAAAAATTATTGCATATTTCGACAAAAAAATAAAACTGTAAATAAATCTACAGTTTTATTTTTTATAATATATATAAATAATATTAAATATATTTTAAACCTTTTTCTATTTTATCGTTATATACCATTTATTTTCATATTCATTATTTGCATCTAAACAAACTAGATTTTGTTGTTTTTCAATGTCTTCTATAATACCATCTCTAGATGGTAAAGATGTCCAAGGCTCTATACAAACAAAATTGACTTCTTTTTTAGGTGTATGCCATATGCCTAAATAGTCCATATTATCATATTTTAAATAAATACTTTTGTTATCTTTATCCGATTTTAATGTAACACCTTTTGACATATTTTCAAATATTAAAGCATCATTATCAAAAAGATTATGTTTAAGGTTTAAAATATTATCATTTTTTAAATAATATTCTTCTTTACCTGTTATAAGGCCTTTTTCATTTATTTTTATATTATTTACTTTACAAGCATTATCAAATATTAAATAATAATCTTCAAAATTTAGTTTTTCATCTAAAGGTACATTAAATCCTGGGTGTCCACCTAAGCCAAAATACATCGGCTTATTATCTTTATTTACAACTTTAGATGTTATAGCTATTGTATCTTCTTTAAGCTCATAGCTTATAAAATATTCAAAGCTAAAAGGATAACTTTTTAAAGTTTGTTCATTAGCTACCATTTTTAAGACTATTTTTTCTTCTTCTACTTGCTCTACTATAAAATCTATATGTCTAGCTAAACCGTGGCTACCCATTTCATATGTTTTGCCTTTATAAATATATTTACCTTCTTCCATTTTTCCTACATAAGGAAATATATTTGTTGCTTTGTTTTTCCAAGAGCTTTCATCACCTTGCCAAAGATATTGTATATTATTTCTTTTTATAGATTGAAGCTCTGCACCAAATGTGTTCACGGTTACAGTTAAAAAATCATTTTTTATAGTATAGTTCATAATATTATCTCCTTATAAAAAATTATAATATTTGAAGTCCTATTTTTTCTGCTTCTTCTATCATTTTATGTGGCCATAAAGATGATTGTACCTCTCCTATATGAGCTTTTCTTAAGAAAAACATACATATTCTAGATTGGCCTATACCCCCACCTATTGTATAAGGTAGCTCTTTGTCTAATATAGCTTTTTGGAAAGGCATATTTTTACGTTCAAGACAATTTGCTATTTCCAATTGTTTTAATAAAGAGTTTTCATCTACCCTTATACCCATAGAAGATAGCTCTAAAGCTATATCTAAAACAGGATAATAAACTAATATATCCCCATTTAAAGACCAATCGTCATAATCTGGTGCTCTACCATCATGTTTATCTCCATTAGAAAGCTCCCCTCCAATTTGCATAAGAAATACTGCACCCTTTTCTTTACAAATTAAATATTCTCTTTCTTTTGGTGTTTTATCTGGATACATATCTAAAAGCTCTTGAGATGTTATAAAAAATATATCTTTTGGTAAAATTTCTTCTATATAATCATATTGTATCGCCATATATTTTTCTGTATTTTTTAAGGCTTTATATATAGATTTTACTGTTGATTTTAACGTATCTAAATTTCTTTCTTCTTTATTTATAATTTTTTCCCAGTCCCATTGGTCAACATATATAGAGTGGGTATTGTCTGTATCTTCATCACGCCTAATAGCATTCATATCTGTATATAAACCCTCCCCTTGAGAAAAGCCATATTTTTTAAGAGCATATCTTTTCCATTTTGCAAGAGAATGAACTATCTCTGCTTCTTCGTCATTATGTTCTTTTATTCCAAATGAAACAGGGCGTTCAAATCCATTAAGGTTATCGTTAAGTCCTGATTCTGGCTTTACAAAAAGAGGTGCTGTTACCCTTAATAAATTTAAATTTTTTGATAAAGAATTTTGAAAAAAGTCCTTTACTGTTTTTATACCTATTTGTGTATCATAAAGATTTAAAGCTGATTTATAATTTTCTGGTACTAATTTTTCCATATATAAGCCTCCTTTTTTTGGTTAATATATCTATAATACATTAAAATTAAAATATTGACAAGTTTTTTTAGTATTATTTTTTATTTTTTATTAATTTTAAAAGTTATAATATTTTTTAATTTTATTAAATGATATTATTTTATTTATGGTATGGCTCATTTTTTAATATTCTTTCTACACGGTAAATTTGCTCAAGCAATATAACTCGCATAAGCTGATGAGGAAAAGTCATTTTAGAAAAACTAAGCTTAAAATTTGCCCTTTCTATTACATTTTTATGTAACCCTAAAGAACCACCTATAACAAAAGATATATGGCTTATACCTTTGTTTCTGTTATTTTGTATAAAATTAGCTAGTTCCACACTATCAAGTTGCTTACCGTCTATACATAAAGCCACAACAAATTCATCTTTTATATTTTTTAATATTTTTTCCCCTTCTTTTAATTTTATATTTTCTTCATCTGATATACTTAAATTTTCTGGTGCTTTTTCATCTGCCACCTCTATTATATTAAGCTTTATATATTTAGATAATCTTTTGCTATATTCATCTATAGCCATTGTAAAATATTTTTCTTTAATTTTTCCTACACATATTATAGAAACTTTCATATAAGTATCTCCTTTTTGTTTAAACTACAATAATTGAAAAATAACCTTAAAAAATAATATAAAAACATTTATTACAACAAAAAGGCTTCTATGAAAAATAGAAACCTAAAAAATAATTATTTAACAACTTTTATAAGCTCTGTTATACCGTAAGGCTTTGCTATATGTAAATTAACATCTTTTTGTGCCTTTATGCCAAATTCTTCTAATGTGTTAGCTACCGTTAAATAAGCTAGCTCTGGCGTATTATTTTCTTGGCTTAAATGAGCTAAAAAAACATTTTTTAATTTATCATTCATAATGCAAGATAAAAGCTTGCCACAAGTTTCGTTAGATATATGGCCATATTTACCTAAAATACGTTCTTTTAAAGCATATGGATAGCTACCCATTTTTAACATATTTACATCATAGTTGCTCTCTAAAACAAGCGCAGAAGAGTGTCTTACATTTTCTATAAAATCTCTTGTTATATGCCCCATATCTGTTGCAACACAAACTTTTATACCATTATATAAAACACTATAACAAACTGGCTCTTTTGCATCGTGAGGTACACCAAAAGGACGTATAAACATATCGTTTAAAAGTATGCCCTCATCTTTATATACAATCTTTTTATTATATTTTGATATTTTGCCTATTTTTTCTGGCATATTGCTCCAAGTACCCTCTGTTGCATATATAGGTATGTTATTACGCCTAGATATAACACCTATACCATCTATATGATCGGCGTGTTCGTGAGTTACAAATATTGCATCTATATCATCTAAACATAAGTTTATATCTTTTAAAGCATTATTTATTTTTGTAGCACTAACACCTGCATCTATTAATATTTTTGTATCTTTTGTACCTATATATATGCTATTTCCTTTACTGCCACTAGCTAGTGTTGTAAATTCTAAGCTCATATTATTCATTTATCCTTTTTATATCTGCCCCTAAAGATTTTAGCTTATATTCTACTTTTTCATAACCTCTATCTATATATTTTGTATTAGATATAACTATTTTATCTTTAGATCTAAGACCTGCTAAAATCATAGCTGCTCCCGCTCTTAAATCAGTTGCTCTAACCTCTCCACCTTTAAAATAGTCTATACCGTTAATAGTGGCCACCCTACCATCTAAACATATATTAGCACCTAATTTTTTAAGCTCTTCTACATATTGAAACCTATTTTCCCATACATTTTCTGTAAGTGTGCTTGTACCTTTCGCTACCGCTAAAAGTGTTGTCATTTGTGGTTGTAAGTCTGTAGGAAAACCAGGATAAACCATAGTTTTAACGTTTGTGGCAGTAAGGTTACCGTCAGATTTTACCCTAATATAATCGTCGCCTTCTTCTATTTCACAACCCATCTCTTCAAGCTTAGCCACTAAAGAATCCATATGTTTTGGTATTATATTTCTAACACAAACATCTCCACCAGATATGGCAGACGCTATCATATATGTACCCGCTTCTATTTGGTCTGGTATTATTGTATATTCGCCACCGTGTAGCTTTTCTACCCCTGTTATTCTTATAATATCTGTGCCTGCACCTGTAACCTTTGCACCTAACATATTTAAAAAATTTGCAGTATCAACAACATGTGGCTCTTTTGCCGCATTTTCTATAACAGTAACACCTTCTGCTAAAACAGCTGCAAGCATAATATTTATTGTAGCTCCAACGCTAACCATATCTAAATATATGTTAGCTCCTTTAAGATTTGTACCATCTAATTTTACGATATTATTTTCTACCACAACATCTATACCAAGAGCTTTAAAACCTCTTATATGTTGATCTATAGGTCTTGATCCAAAGTTACACCCACCAGGAAGCGCAACCTCTACCTTTTTAAACCTACCAATTAAAGCACCCATTAAATAATAAGATGCTCTTATTTTTGTTACATCTTCATTTATAGCTATTGAGCTTTCTATATTTGTAGAATCTATTTTTAAAGTATTTTCGTTTAATAAATCACATTTTATGCCTAAATGCTCTAATGTTGTTATAAAGCTTGTAACATCTTCTATACAAGGTAAGTTTTCTATAATAGAAACACCCTCTGCTATAATAGCAGCAGGTATTATAGCAACAACAGCATTTTTAGCACCGCTTATAAAAACATCACCAGATAATCTATTTTTACCCGTAACAACAAGTTTTTCCATTATTTTTCCTTACACCTCACAATCAATTAAAAACATTATTTTATTATAACATTTTTATTTAAAATATGAAAGTATTTTTTTAATTTATGTGAATTTTTTTTACCTAACATAATATTAGCAAAAATAAGGATATATAATATAAAGTTATATGTAAAATCTACAATATTTTAAAAAGATAAAATACTAAAAAGTTACTTTAAAGTATTTTATCTTTAATATTATATAATATTTAATCTTGTTGTTTTGTTTTTGCTATCACTATTTCTCTAACACAAACATCTTGAGGCATACAATATACAAATTTTACACAATCTGCTATTTTTTGTGTATCTAACCCGCTTTCAATTGTCTTTTTCCATTCATTATAACTTTCTTTTATTTGTTCATCTGTAGTATGGCTTAAAAGAGGTGTTTCTACAACACCTGGCGATATAACAATTATTCTAACATTTTTATCAGCTACCTCTTTTCTCATACTTTCTGTTATTGCGTGAACGGCAAATTTTGTTCCACAATAAACAGAATGGTTATCAAAAGTTTTTCTACCAGCAATGGAGCTAATGTTTATTATCGTTCCTTTATTTTCTTTTATCATATTAGGTAAAACCACATTTGTCCCTGTTAAAATACCTTTAATATTTGTATCTACCATATTGTTCCATTCTTCATAGCTTTGTTTATCTGGTTTACCTAAAGGCATTATACCTGCACAATTTATTAATAAATCTGTTTTGCCATATTTTTCTTCTGCCTCTAATATAGCCTTTTCAACTTGATCTTTTTTTGTTACATCTACACTTTTACATATACAATTTTCTAAGTTTAATTGTTCCATTAAATCTTTTCTTCTAGCCAATAATAAAACTGGGTGTCCTTCTTTAGAAAATGTTATTGCTAGCTCTTTACCTATACCTGAGCTAGCCCCTGTTATTACAACTAATTTTTTCATAATCATATCTCCTTATAAAATTACTTTATTATATTATAATAATATGATAAACTATAATTAACAAGTAGGCACATTATTTACATATAGTGTAGTTTAGGTAACTAAAGGAGATTTTTTTATGGAAAAAATAAAAGTAACCTGTGAAATAGAAGTAACATTAAAAATGATAGGAGGTAAATATAAACCCATTATTCTATATTATTTAATAGAACATAAAACTAAACGTTTTAACGAAATATTATCTTTTTTAAATACTGTTTCACAAAGAACTTTAACAAACCAACTAAGAGAACTAGAAGCTGATGGCCTTATTAATAGAAAGATATATCCACAAGTGCCACCTAAGGTAGAATATTCTATAACAAAAAAAGGTAAAACATTGTTACCAATTTTAGAACTAATGTGTGAATGGGGAGAGAAAAATATTGATGATAGATTTGAGCTAATAATGCCCCAATGTTAAAAAATTAAGCTCTATAATAAAACTTATTATTTTATTTAAACAATAACAATTTTAAAAAATTTTTTAAAATAATTATAAAAATAAGGGTATAGATTTTATCTATACCCAATAAATAAAATTATTTACATTTTCTCTGGTGCATTTATACCTAAAAGATAAAGCCCATTTGATACAACCATTTTTGTAGCATAAACTATAGCAAGCCTTGCATTTTTAAGTGGTTGTTCACTATTTTTTATATTGTTTTCATCATAAAATTTATTAAAAGCTTGGCAAATATTTACCAAATGTCTTGTAATAATAAAAGGCTCATATTTATTAGAAGCATCTACTATTTTATCTGGATATTGGCTTAAAAGTTTTACAAGCTCAAAAGAATATTCATCACTTATTAAGCTATAGTCTATATTTTTAAGTAAATCTTCATTAAAATTTTCTTTTTCTAATATGCTACAAGCTCTTGCGTGAGTATATTGAACATAAGGGCCTGTTTCACCTTGAAAATTTAACATTCTTTCTAAATCAAAAACAACATTTTTAACACGAGAATTAAATAAATCGTTAAATATAACCGCACCTATACCTACATCTTTTGCAACCTGATCTTTATTTTCAAGGTTAGGATTTTTTTCTTCTATTATATTTTTAGTTTTTTCTATTGCGTGGTTTAATATATCTTCCATTAAAACAACATGGCCTTTTCTTGTAGAAAGCTTGCCATCATTTAAGCTAACTAAACCAAAAGGTATATGCACTAAATCTTTAGCCCAGTCATATCCCATAAGCTCTATAACTTTAAACCATTGGGCAAAATGTAAGTTTTGGTCTAAAGCAGTAATGTATAAACATTTTTCAAAATTATATTCATTTTTTCTATAAAAAGCTGCCGCTATATCTCTTGTAGGATATAATGTGCCCCCGTCACTTCTTAATATTAAGCAAGGTGGCATATTAAATGGTTCTAAATCTACAATTTTAGCCCCTTCGCTCTCTACCAAAATATCTTTTTCAAAAAGCTCATCTACAACTGCCTGCATTTTATCATTATAAAAACTTTCTCCTGCATAAGAATCAAAAGAGATATTTAACATTTTATAAACTCTTTCAAATTCTTTCATACTAATATCACAAAACCATTTCCAGAGCTCTAAAGCCTCTTTATCTCCCTCTTGCATTTTTACAAGCCATAACCTAGCTTCATCTTCTAAAGATGGATCTTTTTCACTTTCTTCGTGAAATTTTACATATATTTTACTAAGCTCTTTTATATCATCTTTTTCTACAAGCTCTTTATTGCCCCATTTTTTATAAGCAACTATTAATTTACCAAATTGTGTTCCCCAATCTCCTAAATGGTTAATGCCAACTACATTATAGCCTAATTTTTTATAAATTTTATAAAGAGAATTGCCTATAACCGTAGAACGTAAATGTCCTATATGAAAAGGTTTAGCAATATTAGGTGAAGAATAGTCTATCACGATAGTTTTATCTTTTCCCATTTGGCTATTGCCAAAATTTTCTTTTTCATTTAAAACATTATTTAAAACTTTTTCTACATAAGTAGCTTTATTTACATAAAAATTAATATAAGCATTAACTACCTGTATATTAGATATAAAATCTTTTTTTTCTATTTTTTCTGCAACTTCACTAGCAATAATATTAGGAGCTTTTCTCATTGTTTTTGCAAGCTTAAAACAAGGAAAAGCAAAATCGCCCATATCTGAGCTTGGTATTTCTATAAGGTTTAATATTTCTTCTTTATCTAAATCTATAACATTGCTTATAAGCAATGCAACTTGTTCTTTAAAGTCCATTTTATCCTCCTGTTATTCAACAAAAACTTTTATAGCATTTGGTATATTTTTTATATTTATTGGTAGCTTATTACCTATTTCTCCATCTAAATCTGAATATACCTCTTCTACACTTTCTATTAATATTTGGCTATCTTGAAAAAATAATATTTTATCGTGCTCTAAATATTCGCCTTTTAAAAATTTTAGGGCAAAGCTAGGTAAATTAGCTACACCAACATTTCTAAATCCTACAAAATCAAAAACACCATCACTTATAGAAGCGGTAGGCGATAAATTTTTTATACTACCCGTACCTGATGTATTTAAAACTAAAAATAAATCAAATTTATCTTCTATCGTTTCTTTAGAATTAGTTATTTTTAAAGTTATAGGTTTGTAAGTATGCATCTCTTGTAAAGCTCTTATATAATATGCAAACTTACCTAAAGCCTCTTTAAAAGTTTTATCTATTTTTTCACTAACATTTGCAAATAAACCTCCAGCACAAACGTTTATAAAATATTTATCATTACAAAGCCCCACATCTACAGATATAGTTTTATTATTAGCTATTATTTTGCAAGCATCATCTGGCTCTTTAGGTAATTTTAAAAATGTTGCAAAATCGTTAGCCGTACCTGAAGGTATAATAGCTAAAGGTATATGGTTTAAGCCATATTTCATAAGACAATTTACCACTATGTTTATGCTACCATCTCCGCCTGAAACTATAAAAGCATCATAAAAATCTTTAGGTATACTTTTTAAATTATCTTCTATATCATTATGATTTGTGCTTCTAAGCATATGAACTTCATATCCAGCATTTTGAAGGTTTGTAACATATATATCTAAATCAAATTTAAAGGTTTTATCTCCAGAGTATGGATTATATATTAATTTTATTTTTTTCATAAAAAAGTCCTTTCATTTAATATAGATTAACATTTTTTTCTTATTTATATGATAACATATATATATGCTAATTTCAAATAATTTAACGATTTTTTAAAAAATTTAAAAAAATATTTTACATTTAAAAGACTTTTTAAAAATAAATACGTTTTTATTTATAAGAAAGACAAATAAAGTATATTTATAAATAATGATATTGATAATAAAATTTTAATATATAATTATTTTTTAATTATTTACAATATTTTTATTATAAAATAAACAGGAGGTTTTATAATGGATAACAATAGTGATTATACTATTTGTAATATATGTGGTAGTTTAATTGATAAAAATAATATATTTAACATAAAAGGTGAAGAAATTTGCAAAACCTGTGTAGAAAAGAAATTGGAGCAAAAAACTAGCATTAGCCCTATAGCTACATTTATGTGTAGTTTAATCCCTGGTGTTGGGCATATATTTTTAGGCAAAAAACAAAAAGGGATATTTTTATTATCATTATTTTCTTTAAATATATTTTTATTTATAATGTCTGGCATATTATATAATATATTTTACTATATGGTTCCTTTTAATATGATAGCTTCTATATGTATAGTATTAACCCCTATATTAGATATTTTAATTTATCTATATAGCTTTTTTGATGCTAATATTACAAGAAAATATATAGAAAATGGTATGCATGTGGAAGGTTTTATAGATAAATTAGTTAATAAAACATTTAATATAAAAAATAAAAAACATTTAGAAAATAAAATTATTGATAAACGTTTGCAATAGGAGGTTTTATTTATGAATTGTAAATATCATAACAATTTAAAGGCAACAAATACTTGTTGTGTTTGTGGCTCTTGGATATGTGAAAATTGTGTTTTAGAAATAGAAGGTAGAATATATTGTAAAGAATGTTTAAAAAATAAAATAAGAAATGAAAAACATTCTGATTATTATAAATCTTATTCTTCAACATCTTCTTATACAGATAGAAGAACATATAAAAGTGGATTTGTAACTTTTATTTTATCATTTTTACCAGGTATGTCTCAAGTATATTTAGGCTATACAAAAAGAGGTTTTATTCTTTTTTCATTCTTTTTAATAGGAGCTTATATTGATGCTTTTTCTGCATTAGTAGCCTTAACATATGTATTTAGCTTGTTTGATGCTTTTAGGCTAAAAGGTAACTTAGAAAGAGGTATATATCAAGAAGATAGTATTTGTGATATTAAAAAATTTATTAAAGAAAATAAATTTTTTATAGCCGTTTTAAGTGTTCTTGTAATAATACCTATGTTTATCGAACTTTTTGAAGATTTATTAGATGATTTTTTTGATATATTCGAAAGTATCTTTTATCATTATGGTATATATGGATATGATATAGAAAATATTATAAAAATTGGTGTTGTTATAATAGTTATATTAGCTATATTATTATATGATAAATCAAAAAAATCTAAAATAAAAAATATAGATAAAATTGATACAACAAATAAAGATGAATAAAAAATATTGTAGTTTAATAAACTAAATATTAAAAGGGTTAAAATGTTTCACGTGAAACATTTTAACCCTTCTTTATTTATTTCTCCATTACTAATGTTTAAAATATATAAATTTACCATATTACCTTTTTTATTATATGTTTCACGTGAAACATTGTTTTTGAAAATTTTTACTATAAAATTATAAAAATGTTTCACGTGAAACATTTTTATGTTATAATAAATATATATTTATTTTAGGTGGTGAAAAAAATGGCAAAAATTATTGCTATTGCAAATCAAAAAGGTGGTGTTGGTAAAACTACCACATCTATAAATTTATCTGCTTGTTTAGCAGAAAAAGGTAAAAAAGTTTTAGTTATAGATTCTGATCCACAAGGTAATACATCTAGTGGCCTTGGAGTAGATAAAAATGACTTACAATATAGCTTTTACGATTTATTATTAGGTAATGCTACTTTTGAACAAGTTAAAATACAATTAGATTATTTTGAAAATTTACATATTTTACCTAGTAATATAGAGCTATCTGGAGCAGAAATAGAGCTTGTAAATAAAGAAAATAGAGAATATTTATTAAAAAATATATTAGATATTATTATTAGTGATTATGACTTTATTTTAATAGATTGTCCTCCATCTTTAAATATGCTCACTTTAAATGCTCTTACAGCAGCTAACACTATATTAGTACCTTTACAGTGTGAATATTATGCTTTAGAGGGGCTATCACAGCTTTTATATACAATAAATCTTGTTCAACAAAGTTTAAACCATTCTTTAAAAATAGAAGGTGTTGTTTTTACTATGTTTGATTCTAGAACTAACCTTTCTTTACAAGTTGTAGAAGAGGTTAAAGATCACCTTAGTGAAAATGTCTATAAAAGCATAATACCTCGCAATGTTAGATTAAGTGAAGCCCCTAGCCACGGCAAACCTATTAATCTATATGATACAAAATCTAAAGGTGCAGAAGCATATAGGCTTTTAGCAGAAGAAGTTATACAAAATGAGGAGGCCTAATTATGATAAAAAAAGGATTGGGCAAAGGGCTTGGTGCTTTAATAAAAGACGATACATTAATAGCTAACAACTTAAAATTAGAAGAAAATAGTTTTAACAAAGTTATAGAGATAAATATAAATAAAGTTCAACCAGATAAAAATCAACCTAGAAAATCTTTTAATGATGATACTTTAGAAGAACTTGCATTATCTATAAAAAATGTGGGTATAATAAGCCCTATAATAGTAAAGAAAAAAGGTGATTTTTACGAAATAATAAGCGGCGAAAGACGCTTTAGAGCAGCTAAAAAGCTTAAGCTAAAAACTGTGCCTATTATCATTAAAGAATATGACGATTTAGCCTCTTTGGAGGTAGCTCTTATAGAAAATATACAAAGAGAAAATTTAAACCCTATAGAAGAAGCTTTAACATATAAAGTTTTTCAAGAAAAATTTGGCTTAAATCAAGAAAAAATAGCAGAAAAAGTAGGCAAAAATAGAACAACTATAACTAATGCTATGCGTTTATTAAAATTAGATAGCCGTGTTCAAAATTTTGTTATAGAACTAAGGTTATCTCAAGGCCACGCTAGAACATTATTATCTATAGAAAATGAAGATGTTCAATTTGAACTAGCAGAAAAGATAATAGAAGAGCAACTAAACGTTAGACAAACAGAGGAACTAGTTAAAAAAATATTAGAAGCTAAACCTTTAGATGAAAATAAAAACCAACAAACAGAAAAAAATGATTTTAAAAAACAACTTTATATGGATATATCTAAACAACTAAATCAAATTTTGGGAACAAAAGTAAATATAAAAGAAAGTAAAAATAAAGGCAAAATAGAAATTGAATATTATTCTCAAGAAGAATTAGATAGACTTTTTTGCCTATTTAAAAAATTATAAAAATAGGAGGACAAAATGTATAATTATATATTAGATGTAATTTTTGAACCACAAATATTTTTTACTATACTTGTAGTATACGCTGTCATTTTATTAGTATTAGTTATATCTTTAATTGTAGTAAGTGTAAAATTATCTAAAACAAAAAAACGTTTAAAAAAATTTTTACCTGAAGATAAAAATATAGATATAGAAGAAATGCTTATACAATATAACAAAAACGTTAAAGAAGTTTTAGAAAAAGAAGAAGAAATATTAGAAAAAATAGAAAATAATAAAAAAGATTTATCTAAAGACATAGAAGCTACAAATAAACTTATTTATCTTACTAATGAAAAATTAAAAAGTGCTGTTCAAAAAGTTTCTATTGTAAGATATAATCCTTTTGATGATGTTGGTGGAGATTTATGTTATGCTATCGCCCTTTTAGATGAAAATAACAACGGTTTAGTTATAAATAGTATTTATTCAAGAGATGCTTGTTATAGTTATGCTAAAGAAATAATAGCAGGAGAATGCCCTAAACATAAACTTGCTCAAGAAGAAATAGAAGCTTTACAAAAAGCTATTAATTGTTAAACTATCTTATATTTTTTCAATTATTGGGATATAAATAAAAAGGTAATATTTAATGTTTAACCTAATAACAACCAAACGCTCCCTTTTGATAGTAATATTAAAGCTGTAGGTAAAACCTACAGCTTTTTTTTATTATTTAATGTTTAAAATATATGTAATATTTCCCATTTTTATAAAACTACTTCATTATAAATATTGTAAACCATATATTTTAAAATAGTTGACAATTGTAACCTTATATGTTATTATAGGTTTACAATTAATTTAGGAGGTTTACAATGAAAACTAAAAATATTACTTATATTGCAATTTTTGCCGCTCTTATTTCTATTTTATCAGTTATATCTATACCTACCCCTTGGGGTGTTCCTTTTACATTACAAACTTTTTCTATATCTTTAGCTGGTTTTGTTTTAGGTAAAAAATATGGCTCTTTAGCTACTATTACATATCTTTTATTAGGTGCTGTTGGATTGCCTGTTTTTGCTGGTTTAACAGGTGGTATATCTAGCTTTGTATCTGTAACAGGTGGCTTTTTATTTGGATTTATATTTTTAGCCTTTTTTAGTGGAACTAACAATATTTTTTATAGTATAATAGGCCTTTTAATATGCCATCTATTAGGTGCTATTCAATTTAGCTTTTTAACAAAAACTAATTTTATTAATTCTCTATTTATTGTATCTCTTCCATATTTAATAAAAGATATATTATCTATATTTTTAGCATATTTTATAGGTAAAAAAATAAAAAATATTATTACAAAAAATATAAACTAATAAATAAGGGTTATTTTTCAATTATAGGGGGTTAATAGTAAAAGCAAGAACATATACCATCCCACCACTTATCAATCTATAAACCTAACATAAGGCTATAGATAAAGTCTACAGCCTTATGTTAAGTTTATATAATAAATGTTAGATTAATCTTACATACTAATATTTTTATTTAATTAAAAATAAAATGTATATTATTTATATTAGAAGTTGTCCTAAAAATTTTAATATATTTTATTTTATACAATAATTATCTTTACCATTATTTTTTGCTACATATAAACGTCTATCTGCTAGCTCATATAATTTTTCAAAAGTATCAATTTCATCACTTAAGCTACCTGCACCAATACTTACAGATAAATGAAAATTTTCATAATAATCTTTAAGCTCTTCTCTAACTTTATTAATAACTAAATCTAATTTTTTTGTTAAATCTTCATCTGTTATATTACCACATATAAATACAGCAAATTCATCTCCACCAAATCTTGCTACATAATCTTCTTGGCTAAATAAATCTTTTATAGTGTTAGAAAAAACTTTTAATAACCTATCCCCTTCTGGGTGTCCTTTAGTATCGTTAACCTTTTTAAAGTTATCTAAATCAAATAAAAGCAACGTACCTTTATTGTTTTTATCTGCATATTCTGTAACAATATTTGTTATAGCCCCTTTGTTTAATAAACCTGTTAAAGTATCTATTTTAGATTTTATTTGTTCTCTTTTAAGCTCATTAAGCATATTATCTTTTTTAATCATTTCTGTTGTAACATCTTCTATAAAACCGAAATAAGCTTTTTCCTCTAAAATAAGATTTAGCTTTATAAACTTATTGTTAAATATATATGTGTTTGGCTCTCCTTGCACAGGGTTTTGCTCTATTTGTAACAATAGGTTTTTGCATAATTCAGAGTCTGTTTTTACTTCTTCCCATTCATATTCGTTAATAGATAATATTTCTTTAACATTGTTTGTTATAAGAATTTGGTTTAAATTAGGCATATATTCAAATAAACCTAAAGGAAGGTTAGTAGATATAACAACCTTTTCTAGCCTATTGCTCATATTAATTAAAACATTTATCATATTATTAATGGCAGATTCTATCTGAACAAGCTCTAAACATCCTTTTTCTTCTATCCTAACATTAAAATTACCTTTTTCTATTTTATTAATAACAGATATAATCTCTTTTATATTACATATAATATTTTTATCGAGCACCCTATCTAACAATACTATACCTAACACGCATATTAATATCATACATAAAATTATACTTAATATATACCATTGTAAATATTTATATAAAGATTTTGTATCTACCCCACCTATAATCATATAATCTTTATATTCCATAGAAGCGGTATAATAATCATTACCTTCTATTTCTATAATACTATCTGCTGCACCATTTTTTATAATATTAAAAACTCGTTTAGAGTTTCTCTTAAAATCTTCATCTATATTTTCAGATGCACCTAAAATTTCTCCTTTATCATCAAGTATCATTATTTTTGCTTGCTCTAAAGCAGCACGCTTAAATATAGATTTTATAGAATTTTTTTCTCATAATGTGAAAATCTTTCAGGGGAAAGGCCTATTTGTATAAAACCTTTATGATAATCTAAAGAATTTACTCCTATATATTTCATATATTTTCCATACATATTAGATTGTACATCTTGAACATATTTTTCATTTTTATTTATAGAATGTAATAAAGGCAAAAACTCTTGTGATTGTTTTGTCTTATTTATGCTATAACCTATATATTCATTTTCTGTAGATGCTACTATATATCCTTCTTCATTAAATATATTTATTTCATCTATATCTAAAAAAGCAGCCAATTTTACAAGTTCTTTTGTTTGATAAATAACAGGGTTTTCTATAGTAGCTAAAATACTAGCTAATGCCCTCGCCCTTATAATGTACTCTTGTTCTAGCTCTAGCTTAAAGCTTCGGCTTCATTATTATCTATTATATCTACAATTTGGTGCATTATAGATTGAAAAATAGCTTCTTGCTGTTTTTTAGCTATGTTAAAATCTAACTCTATATTAACAAATATCATTATAGCACAACCAACTGCAAACATAATAATAATGTATTTTCTTAAAAGCTCTCTCATAAAATTCCCTCCTTAGAATAATTCAACTTAAAAAGCAAAAAATACATATATGATACATATTTGTATATACAACCACATTATAACATTTACCTATTTTTTTTTGCAACTTTTTTAAAATTTATTAAAATTTATACAAATTTAGTATTATTTAATATATTTTTTTTATATACATATACAATAAATTTATAAAAAGCTTATTATATAAAATATATTGTAGTAATATAATAAAAATATATATAGCTTGTATATAAAATAGATTTATTTATACAAGCTATATATATTTTTATTATATTAAGTTTATTATAACTAGTTTAATATTTTATTATATGTGATAACTATATTTTAACTCTCCCTCTTTTATTTACTATACTAATAAAAAATATTATATAACGAATGTTTATAGTAATGCATTTAAATTGATATTAAAGTGAAAAATATACTAGATTAGATACATTTTAAATACTACCTTTTTAACTAAATCTAAAAATTGAAAAATAAACTAAAAAGATAATAAAGTAAAAAGGTCGAAGAAAACAAATCTTCAACCTTTTTTGTTAAATTTTAAAATATATCTGAAACAGGTTCTTCATTATGTATACGACTTATAGCACTAGATATTAATTTTGAAACAGATAATTGTTTTATTTTGCTTATTTTTTTATCTTCAGGTAGCTCTACTGTGTTTAAAACTAATAACTCTTCTATAGCGCTATCTTCTATTCTTTGTATAGCTTGTCCTGATAATATAGGGTGAGTACAACAAGCAAAAACACTTTTTGCCCCTCTTTCTTTAAGAGCATTAGCAGCGTTTGTTATAGTCCCTGCTGTATCTATCATATCATCTATAAGAATAATGTCTTTTCCTTTTATTTCGCCTATAATATTCATTATTTCAGAAACATTAGGTTTTGGCCTTCTTTTATCTACAATAGCTAACGGTACATCTAATTTTTCTGCAAAATTTCTATTTCTTGCAACACTACCTAAATCTGGAGAAACTATTACTAAATCGTCTTTATTGTTTTTAAATTTCTCTTCATAATAAGATACCAATATAGGCATACCAAATAAATGATCTACAGGTATATCAAAAAAACCTTGAATTTGTGCACAGTGTAAATCCATTGTAATAACTCTATCTGCACCAGCACTTGTAATTAAGTTTGATACAAGCTTAGCACTAATTGGATCACGAGCTTTAACTTTTCTATCTTGTCTAGCATAACCATAATAAGGTATAACAGCATTTATACGACCAGCAGAAGCTCTTTTACAAGCATCTATCATAATTAAAAGCTCCATTAGATTATCATTTACAGGGAAAGATGTAGGCTGAATAATATAAACATCACAACCTCTAACTGTTTCATCTATAGCAACGCTAATTTCCCCATCACTAAACTTACTAACGCTACACTTAGATACAGGTATTTTAAGCTCATTAGCAACTTGCTCTGCAAGTTTTTTATTTCCGTTACAAGTAAAGATTTTAATCTCACCTTTGCAACCACTGTTCATAATATTGTTCCTCCTAAGATAGTTAAAAATTTTATATATTAATTTAATAAGTCATAACTTTACATATATATTTTACATTATATTTTTATTTTTTACAACAATGTTTTTATAATTTTATATTAATAAATATATTTATAGCTTATTATAATATTTATAATTTATATAAAAGTATAATATAAACAAAATATAATTAATTATTATACATATTTTTTAAATATTAAAAATCTATATATTATAATATTTTGTTTTAAATATAAAATATGCACAAAACAATATATTTAAAATATAAATAGCCTTTTATAAATATTTTAACTTATATTATATAATATTAAATATATGTCAAAATCTCATAATTTAAAAATAACATATTTTTTATTAAATTATAATAAGGCTATAGACAAAGTCTATAGCCTTAAAACAAACTTTTTATAAATACACATTAATTTTAAAATATTTATTTTTCACTATTATAATCTAATTTGTTAATTTGATCTTTTACTCTAGATATAGCTAAAGCATTTTGTGGAACATCTTTTGTTATAGTAGAACCTGCACCTGTAGATGCATTTTTTGATATTTTAACTGGTGCTATAAGGTTTGTATTACAACCTATAAATGCATCATCTTCTATAATTGTTCTATGTTTATGTTTTCCATCATAATTAACAGTAACTGTGCCACAACCAAAGTTTACATTTTTACCTACGTCAGAATCACCTATATAAGTTAAATGAGAAACTTTTGTATTATCATCTATTGTAGAATTTTTTATTTCTACAAAATCTCCTATTTTAACGTGTTCACCTATGTTGCTATTAGGCCTTAAATATGCATACGGGCCTACTGTTGTATAGTTATTTATAAATGAACTTAAAATAGTTGATTGAGCTACAGTTACACAGTCTTTTATTTCAGTATTATTTATTTTTGTATATGGACCTATTACACAATCACTACCAATAATAGTTTTACCCTCTATAATACAACCAGGTAATATAACTGTATCTTCGCCTATAACAACATCTTTACCTATATAAGTATTGTTAGGATCTTCTATAGTTATACCATTATCCATATGATATTTATTTATTCTTTTTTTCATAACATTTATAGCTGTTGCTAGCTCATATTTAGAGTTTACACCTAAAAACTCTTCATTATCATCTGCCACCATTATACCCACTTTGTTACCTGTATTTTTTATAAGCTCCAAAGTATCTGTAAGATAATACTCTTTTTGAGCATTATTATTAGAAAGATTATTTAAAGCCTCTTTTAAAGCATTAGAATTAAAAATATAAACGCCTGTGTTTATTTCATTTATTTTAGCTTCTTTTTCATTAGTATCTTTTTGCTCTACTATTTTATTAAATATGCCATTTTCTCTAACTATACGGCCATATCCTGTAGGGTTATCTACAAAAGATGATATAACTGTTGCATAGTTTCTTTCTTTATTGTGTATTTTAACAAGCTTTTGTAAAGTTTCTTTTTTTATAAGTGGGGTATCTCCATATAATATTAATATATTTTCATTATCTCCTATAAAATCTAAAGCTTGCATAACCGCGTGGCCTGTGCCTAATTGTTGTTTTTGATAACCATATTTTACATCTGCACCTAAAACGGCCTTTACCATAGCACTTTGATGACCTACTATAACCATTATATCTTCTGCATTTATATCGTTTGATGCTTCTATAACATAGTGTATCATAGTTCTATCTAAAACTTTATGCAAAACTTTTGGTATTTTAGATTTCATTCTTGTACCTTGACCACCTGCTAATATTATAACTTTTAATTTATTCATTATTACACCTCTTTTTATTTTATGGAACATAAGTTATTGCTTGGCTACCCATTTGTTCCCAAGCTTTTATAAATTGTATTTTTGGTTGTTTTTTTGTTTCTCCAGGATACATAGGATCATTATAATAAATATATTGGCTATCATAGCCTGTTATTAAAACAGAATGTTCTCTATAAGTCATTTTCACGCTACCTCTTGTAGTATTAAGATAGTCAAATTCATTTTCTGGTAAAACTTTAAATCTTGTATTTATTATAACCCACACTGGAGAATTTTTATTTATATAATAATATAAATCTTGAAAACTTGCACCTGTAAGATTTAAAGCTTCCCCACCTATATATTGTTTTAAAAGTTGATGTATAGGTTCGTTATAAACGCCATAACCATCATTTTCTATAGAATATATATCACCTACAAAGCCTTGATGTGGGTTTCCATTATATACATTGCCTTCTAAGGTAAATATAAAAGGCTCTTTTTTTATATTTTGTGCAAGCTCCATTTTATCTACATTTAAGCCTTTATATTTTAAAAGCATAGCAAGGCTAGTAACCTCACAACCTCTAAAAAGCTCAGGATATTGGCCTATAAATGGTACATTTTTTATTTGATAACTATCTTTTATTATAGTTTCACTATCCCATATAAAAGTGTTACTTTCTCTAAAAAATATAGTAGAATTTTCATATTTTTTAGCATATTCTAAAGCCTCTTTATAATCTATAAATTTTTTTAAAAGATTATAGCCTTGATAAACCTCATAAGGAGGGTTGCTATCCCATATCCATTTATAATCGCCAGATTTTTTTATAGATGAATTTTCATATTTTTTAGCATATTCTAGAGCTTTGTCATAGTCGCCAAAAACCTCTATTATTTTATCATTTTGATAAACCTCATATGCTGTTCTACCTAGCTTAGAAACATATATTATTTTATCATCTATGCTTTTATTAATATTTTTATCTATCTTATATATAAAAAATATTAATATATTAACTATTACTATACATATAAGTAAAAAAATTATTATTATTTTTTCACTCTTTTGCAAAATAATTGCCTCCTAGTTTAATATTAAAATTGTTTTTTCATTATCTCATTTTACATTATTTTAATATATATGTCTATATTTTTTATAATGTTTATAAATTTTTTAAATGTTTATATCTAAAATTGTTGATTATATAAAATAATTTTGTTATTATATATATATTGTTAATAACTACTTAATTATTAACACTTTTCAACATATTGTTGATAACCATGTTAATAATTTGTTAAATATATTATTTTTTATTTATTTTACAATATCTTTTATGTTAATATCTATTTTTCAACATATGTTAATTTTTTATTATATAACACACTTATCAACATATGTTGAAAAATGTTATTAACATTATTAACATTTTATTTTTATAGGCTCTTTTAAAATTTTTATGGTATAAAAAAGTTAATCTACAATTTAATATGCCCTTATTTATTAATATATAACATTAAATAAATATTTTTAAAGAGCCTTTTATAGGAGGTACAAAATGAACACTTATGAAGACTACTGGCAAGCTTGTCTAAAGTCTATCCAACAAGAAATTGGCGATTTTGCCTTTAAAACTTGGTTTGGTGATTTACAATTTATATCTTTTGAAAATAACACCATAATAATAAAATCTTCTGATAGCTTTTATATTGAGCATATACAACTTAAATATATGCCTATTTTAAATGCTGTTTGTGAGCAATGTTTTAATCAAAAAAATATAACAATAAAATTTGCATTGGAAGAAGATTTAAAAGAAATTTTAAATCAACCAAAAAAACAAAAACCAGAAAATAACTTAAATAATAACTATATCTTTGAAAATTTTGTTATTGGCGAGAGCAACCGCCTTGCTCACGCAGCTTCTGTTGCCGTTGCTGAAAGCCCTGGTATATATAACCCTCTCTTTTTATATGGAGATGTAGGCCTTGGTAAAACCCACCTTATGCACGCTATAGCAAACTATATATTAACTAAAAACCCAGATACAAAGGTGCTATATGCTTCTTGTGAAAAATTTACAAATGAACTTATAGCTTCTATACGTGAACAAAAAAATAAAGAATTTAGAGAAAAATATAGAAAAATAGATGTTTTATTAATAGATGATATTCAATTTATCGTAGATAAAACACAAACACAAGAAGAGTTTTTCCACACTTTTAATGATCTTAAAGACTCGGGCAAACAAATAATTATATCTAGCGATAGACCACCTAACGAAATAGAAACTTTAACAGAAAGGCTTCGCTCTAGATTTGCTGGTGGCCTTATAGCCGATATAAAAACACCTAATTTTGAAACAAGAACGGCTATATTAGAAAAAAAGGCAGAATCTTTAAATATATCTATACCTAAAGAAGTTTCACAATTTATAGCAAAATCTGTTAAAAGTAACATAAGAGAGCTAGAAGGTGCTTTAACACGCGTTATAGCATATTCAAATCTTACAGGTGTTAGTCTTAGTATAGAGCTAGCAGAAAATGCCCTTAAAGACATTATACAAGATAAAGATTGTTCTTTATCTACAGAAACTATATTAGAAGCTGTATCTAGCCATTTTAACGTTAGAATAGAAGAAATAAAAAGCAAAAAAAGAAACCAACCTATAACAAACGCTAGACAAGTTTATATGTATCTTACAAGAGATCTATTAAACGAATCTTTATTAAACATAGGCAAAACAATATCAAGAGATCATTCTACAGTAATACACGGTATAGAAAAAATAGAAGAAAAAATTAAAAAAGATAAAAATTTTGAAACATCTATTTTAACATTAAAAGATAAAATATTAAAAAGATAATATTATTTTTTATTAAACATTTTTATGTGGATAACTACTTTATAACTATGTTATTATTTTGTGGAAAAAATTTTGTTTAATTTTAAAATGTTTATACTGTTGATAACTTTGTACTTATCCTTTTTTTATCCACATACTTTTTAAATAGATTTTTTGTTTAATTTTAAACATTTTTTTAAGTTTTCAACATTTAAACACCTACTACTACTATATCTACTAAAAAATTATATTATACATATATATTTTTCCAATAAAAAGTTTTAAACATGACAAAGGAGATTTAATTATGAACATTAAATGTAAAAAAGATATTCTTTTAAACAATATAAACATTGTTTTAAAATCTGTTCCTTCAAGAACAACTTTACCTATTTTAGAATGTATATTATTAAAAGCGGATAAAAACGGTTTTAGATTAATATCTAATGATTTAGAACTAGGTATAGAAACATCTAATATAGAAGCAGATATTATAGAAAAAGGTATTGTAGCTTTAGAAGCCAAAATTTTTTATGATATTATAAAAAGTATGCCAGAAGGAGATATATCCATAGAGGTAGATGAAAAAAATGTTACAATAATAAAAAATGGTAAAACACAATTTAAAATATTAGGACAAAATGGTGAAGAATTTCCAACTCTTAATACAGTAGAAAAAGAAGAAAAATATACTATAAATTCACATATTTTTAAAAATATGATACGACAAACAAAATTTTCTGTTTCTACAGACGAATCTAAACCAGTTTTAACAGGAGAGCTAATAGAAATAAAAGAAGGCTATTTAAATATAGTAGCTATAGACGGTTTTAGAGTATCTTTTAGACGAACACAAATTAGTAAAGACTTTAAAAATGCAGAAGTTGTTGTTCCTGCTAAAACATTAAACGAAATTATAAAAATATTACCTGATAAAGAAGATAGCACAGTTAATTTATATTTTAATGAGAATTATATTTTATTTGAGCTTGATAGCTGTATAATGGTATCTAGACTATTAGATGGAGAGTTTTTAAAATATGAACAAATTTTTACAGAAGATTATAATACAAAAATAAAAATAGATAGATTAAATCTTTTAAATAGCTTAGAAAGAGCATCTTTAATATCTAAAGATAATAAAAAAACACCTGTTAAGCTAGAAATAAAAAATGATGAAAACCTTGTTATAACCTCTAATACAGAGTTTGGAACATCTTATGAAGAAGTTTATATAGATTTAGAAGGTGAAGGTCTTAATATAGCTTTTAACCCTAAATATTTAATAGAAGCTTTAAAAGTTATAGAAGATGAAATGGTTTCTATACAATTTATAACATCTCTTAGCCCTTGTATTATTAAAGGTATAAATAACGAAGATTACAAATATTTAATTTTACCTTTAAAAATTAACGAATAATATTTAGGAGGAAATATGGAAGAAATAAAATTTAATACAGAGTTTATAAAATTACAACAATTTATAAAGTTATCAAAAATTGTAGGTCAAGGTTCAGATGCAAAAATGCTTATATTAGATGGAATTGTTAAAGTAAATGGTAAAGTTTGTTTAGAAAGAGGTAAAAAAATAAAAAATGGAGATATTGTAGAAATACAAGATTTTGGTACATTTAAAGCTATAGGGTGAATAAAATGTATGTAAGGAAAATATCTTTAAAAAACTATAGAAATATAGAAAGATTAGATTTAGAGCTTAAAGATGGTATAAATATTTTTTATGGCCAAAATGCACAAGGTAAAACAAACCTTTTAGAAAGTATATATATAGGTGCCACAGGTAGAAGCCATAGAACACATAAGGATAAAGAGCTTATAAATTTTGATGAAAATGAGTCACATATAAGGCTAGAGGTACAAAAAAACACTATTTTTGATAAAATAGATATACATTTAAAAAATAATAGTAAAAAAGGTATTGCTATTAATGGTATACCTATTAATAAATTAGGAGAACTTTTTGGATATCTCAATGTAGTTATTTTCTCTCCAGAAGATTTAAGTTTAATAAAACAAGGGCCTCAAGAGAGAAGAAAATTTATAGATATGGAGTTATGTCAAATAAGCAATATATATTATTATAATTTATGTCAATATTATAAAATATTAAAACAACGTAATAGCTTACTTAAAAAATTAGCTAAAGATAATAGCTTAAAAGATACCCTTTTTATATGGGACAGTCAACTTGTAAATTTTGGTTGTAAAATAATAAAAGAAAGATGTTTATTTATAGAAAAGTTAAATAGCATATCACAAAAAATTCATAAACAAATTACTAACAATAAAGAGCATTTAGAGCTTAAATATAAACCTAGTGTTTTAGCTAACGAATTTAAAGAAAAACTAGAAAAAAATATAGAAAAAGATATATTTTATACATCTACATCTTACGGTCCTCATAAAGATGATATGCTATTTTTTATAAATAATATAAATGCTAGAGATTTTGGCTCACAAGGTCAACAGAGAACAGCATCTTTAAGTACAAAACTAGCCGAAATACAACTAATAAAAGAAGAAAAAGGTATATTGCCAGTTTTGTTATTAGATGATGTATTATCTGAGCTAGATAAAGATAGACAAAAATTTTTAATAAAAAATATTAAAAATTTACAAGTAATAATAACTTGCACAGGTGTTGAAGATGTTTTGAAAAATTTAGATGAAAAATGTAATATTTTTAACGTGTCTAATGGAAAAATAATAACAAATAGTAACTGATAATTTATGGTGTAATTAAATTTTATATTTTTTATTAACATTTTCAAAAAAATTAATAAAAATAAGACAAAATATACTATTAAAAGCCTATAATATATGTTATAATATATATTATAGGCTTTTATATAGTTTGGTTATTTTAATTAGGTTCTTTTCAATTATTAAAGGTTATATATAAAATACAGTAACCTATTTTTATAACATTAATTATATAACTTTTAATATTATTATAACCTTAATACTATATAATTATTAAAATAGTATAGCAAATAAAGGCGATAGTCTTTTAAATATAATAAGTATTTTGCTTTTTAAAAGGAGAATATAAATGAAACCAGAATACAATGAAAATCAAATACAAATTTTAGAAGGGCTAGAGGCTGTTAGAAAACGCCCAGGTATGTACATAGGTTCTACATCTAGTAGAGGATTACATCACCTTGTTTATGAAATTGTAGATAACGCTGTAGATGAAGCTTTAGCAGGCCATTGCTCAGAGATAAACGTATCTATAAATAAAGGTAATAGCATAATAGTTAAAGATAACGGTAGAGGTATCCCTATTGGTATACACCCACAAAAAGGTATACCAGCTGTTCAGGTTGTTTTTACGATACTTCACGCAGGTGGCAAATTTGGTGGAGGTGGCTATAAAGTATCTGGTGGGCTTCATGGGGTAGGAGCATCTGTTGTAAATGCTCTTAGTGAGTGGCTTACCGTTAAAATATATAATGACGGCAAAATATATGAACAAAAATATTCTCGTGGTGATGTTTTAACAGAGCTTACTGTTATAGGTGAATGTGATAAAAATATAACAGGAACAGAAATAGAATTTAAACCAGATTATGAAATATTTGACGAGCTAGAATATAGCTATGATACATTAAAACAAAGGCTACAAGAAACTGCCTTTTTAACAAAAGGTATAAAAATAATATTAAAAGATTTAAGAGAAGAAAACATTAAAGAAAACACTTTCCACTATGAAGGTGGTATAAGTGAATTTGTAGAGCATATAAACAAAAATAAAATGCCTATTTATGAAAATGTTTTTTATTGTGAAGGCTCAAAGGATAATATTTTTGTAGAAGTAGCTTTTCAACATAATGACGGATATTTAGAAAATAACTATTCTTACGTAAATAATATAAATACTGTAGACGGTGGAACACACGTGGCAGGTTTTAGATCTGCCATAACAAAAACTGTAAACGATTATGGCAAAAAATTTAACCTTTTAAAAGAAAATGACAAAATAACAGGTGATGATATAAGAGAAGGCTTAACATCTGTTATAAGCATAAAAATAGAAGAGCCACAGTTTGAAGGGCAAACTAAAGGTAAACTTGGTAGCAAAGAGGCTAAAAATGCGGTAGATAACGTTTTATCTGAAAATTTAACTTACTTTTTAGAAGAAAATCCAACAATAGGTAAAATGATTATAGAAAAAGCTTTAGTTGCTTCTCGTGCTAGAGATGCGGCTAAAAAAGCTCGTGAGCTTGTAAGAAGAAAATCTGCTCTTGAGGTTGGCCGTCTTCCTGGTAAGCTTACCGACTGTAGTGAGAAAGATCCATCTAAGTGTGAGTTATATATAGTTGAGGGGAACTCGGCAGGTGGTTCTGCAGTTAATGCTAGAACACCTAAAACTCAAGCTATATTACCTCTTAGAGGGAAAATATTAAACGTAGAAAAATCTAGACTTGATAAAATATTAGGTAATGAAGAAATACGCTCTATGATAACTGCTTTTGGAACAGGGATACACGAAGATTTTGACATACAAAAGCTCAGATACCATAAAATAGTGCTTATGACAGATGCAGACGTAGATGGTGCTCATATTACTACTTTGCTTTTAACGTTTATATTTAGATTTATGACACCTCTTATAGAGCAAGGTTATGTATATTTAGCTAAGCCACCTCTCTATAAAATACAAAAGGGCAAAAAAGAATACTATGCTTATAGTGATGCAGAGCGTGATGAAATATTAAAAGAAATAGGCACAGATGGATTAAAGCCTATACAACGCTATAAAGGGCTTGGAGAAATGGATGCAGAACAATTATGGGAAACTACTATGGATCCTGAAAAGCGTATTTTATTAAGAGTAACATTAGAAGATGCAAGGCTTGCAAATGAAATATTTGATCAACTTATGGGAGATAGAGTAGAGCCAAGACGTGAGTTTATACAAGAAAATGCAAAATTTGTTACAAATTTAGATGTATAATACACTAAAGAAAGGAAAATATTATGTCTGAAAACCAATTTGAACATTATGATAAAATAATAGACACAGAGATAGCAGATAAAATGAAAAGCTCTTACATAGAGTATGCTATGAGTGTTATTGTTTCTAGAGCTTTACCAGATGTTAGAGATGGACTTAAGCCTGTTCATAGACGTATATTATATGCTATGAATAACCTTAATTTAGATCCTAGCAAAGGGCATAAAAAATGTGCAAACATAGTAGGAGAAACAATGGCAAAATATCACCCACACGGTGATGCAGCTATATATGATGCTTTAGTTAGAATGGCACAAGATTTTTCTATGCGTTATATGCTTGTAGATGGCCACGGTAACTTTGGCTCTATAGATGGTTACCCTGCGGCGGCATATAGATATACAGAGGCTAGGCTTAGCAAAATAGCTATAGAGATGCTCTCAGATATAGAAAAAAACACAGTAGATTTTGTAAATAACTATGATAACTATGAGGTAGAGCCAACGGTTTTACCATCTAGATTTCCTAACCTTTTGGTAAATGGCTCATCTGGTATAGCTGTTGGTATGGCAACAAATATACCGCCACATAACCTTACAGAGGTGATAGACGGCTTATTAAAAATTATAGACAATAAAATAGAAGAAGGAAGAGAAACAGATATAGAGGAGCTTTTAGATATTATAAAAGGTCCAGATTTTCCAACAGGTGCTACAATACTTGGTAAAGCAGGTATAAGAGCTGCTTATATGACAGGTAAAGGTAAGCTTCGTCTTCGTTCTACAACAGAGATAGAAACAACTAGCACAGGTAAAGAAAAAATAATAGTTACAGAAATACCTTACCAAGTTAACAAGTCTAGAATGATAGAAAAAATAGCAGAGCTTGTTAAAGATAAAAAAATAGAAGGTATATCAGATATAAATGACGAATCAGATAGAAATGGTATAAGAGTTGTTATAGAGTGCAAAAAAGATGCTAATGCTAGTATTATACTTAACCAGCTATACAAATATTCTCAATTGCAAGAAAACTATAGTATAAACTTTTTATGTATTGTAGATGGTGTGCCTAGAACATTAAATTTAAAAGAGCTTTTACAATACTATTTAAAACATCAAGAAGATGTTGTTACAAGAAGAACACAGTTTGATTTAGAAAAAGCATCTAAAAGAGCTCATATTGTAGAGGGGCTTTTAAAAGCTCTAGATTTTATTGATGAAATAATAAATATAATACGCTCTAATAAAGATATAAAAGACTCTAAAGCTATGCTTATAGAAAAGTTTGATTTTACTACAGAGCAAGTAGATGCTATATGTGAGATGCGTCTTAGAAGCTTATCAGGTCTTGAAAGAGACAAGCTAGATGAAGAATATGCAAAATTATCTGCTCTTATACAACAATTACAAGCTATATTAGGTAGTGAAAATAGGCTTTTACAAGTAATAAAAGAAGAGCTTTCACAAGTAAAAGAAAAATTTGGTGATGAAAGAAGAACGGCTATAGTTGAAGATGAAGGAGATTTATATATAGAAGACCTTATAGAAGACGAAATGAGCGTTATAACAATGACTCATTTAGATTATGTTAAAAGGTTGCCTTTATCTACATATAAAAGCCAAAATAGAGGTGGTAAAGGTATAATAGGTATGCAAACAAGAGATGAAGATTTTGTTAAAAATCTATTTTTGAGTAGCAACCATAGTTTTATATATTTCTTTACAAATAAAGGTAAAGTATATCGTATAAAAACATTTGAAATACCAGAGGCAGGACGTACCGCTAAAGGAACACCTATTATAAACCTTCTACAACTAGATAATGGTGAAAAAGTAACAGCTGTTATACCTGTTAAGCAAAATAAAGATAATGAACAAATATTACAAGATGAATATCTTGCTATGATTACTAAAAAAGGTATTATTAAAAAGACTAAAATATCTATGTTTAATAATATTAGAAAAATGGGGCTTATAGCAGTAAATCTTAGAGAAGATGATGAGCTTATATCTGTTCAAAAGCTAACAGATGGTCAACATATGTTTTTAGCTACAAAGCTTGGTATGTCTATAAGATTTGATGCATCAGATATTAGAGAGCTTGGAAGAAACGCAACAGGGGTTAAAGCTATTAGCTTAAACGAAGATGATGAGGTTGTAGCAGCTGAGGTTATAGAAGAAGATAAAAAAATTCTTATAGTATCGGAAAAAGGCTTTGGTAAATGTACATTAAGTGATGAATATAGACCACAAACAAGAGGCGGTAAAGGCCTTAAAACATATAAAATAACAGAAAGAACAGGCAACGTTATAGATGTAAAAATGATAGACGATAAAGAAGAGCTTATTATGGTTACATCAGAAGGTATTGTTATTAGAATAAGAGCTAAAGATATATCTACAACAAGCCGTATAACACAAGGTGTTAAACTTATAAACGTTAATGATGATGTTAAAGTTATGAGCGTTGCAAAAATATCAGAAGATTATATAGAAAATGACTATATAGAAGAACAAATACAACAATAATAAAAATTAGTTTTTAAATTATTAGGGTATAAAAAGCAAAAATAAAGGGTATATATAAAATATATAAACCCTTTATTTTGCAATATTTTAAAATTTTATATAGGTTATAAAAGTATAAAAATTAATTTAATATAGGTAAATCTTGCCCTTCTATAACTTCTTTCATATAGCCTGTAACATTATTTCTATCCATCCATAATTTTTTAGAGGCCATTAAAAATTCTATTGTATCATTACTTTTGTTAAATAATTTTTTAAGCAAAAATTTTGTTTGGAAAAGGTCATTATATGTTAAGTAAGGATAATCTATCATAGGATTAGTATTTTTAGTATAATATAGAGCATATTTTAAGTTGTTATCTAGTAAAACCCATTGATTTCTCGTATCTTCTATACCAAGTAACATTTTATCTGCAGTTTCTAGATATCTTTGCTCTCCTGTTATGTTATAAAGCTCGTATAAAAAGTTCATTTCTGCAAGCTGATGGTTTAGAGAAACGTGAGTTTTTTCGTGAGTTCCTTTATGGTAACCATAGTCTGCAACTAATATACCACCATTTTGAGTAACATAGCTATCAGTTTGGGTAAAATTTAAGAAAAACTCGGCATATTTAACTGCAGATATTAAAAATTCTTTGTTATTATAGTTTTGGTAAGCATATAATAGGCTTGTGGCAAAATCTGTATTAAATCTAGTGTCATAAAAACCAGTACCTATTTTAAAATCTGTATATAACCAGTCAGATTGAGGGCCTGTTTCCCAATAGCCTAGACCATTCTGATTTTTCATACAAGTTTCAGTCATAACATAGCCAAGATTTTTAGAAAGAGGGTTCATTGCATATTTAGCAAAAGAAGCTCCTGTATAGTTAGAAGGATGGCGATATAAAACATCTTTACCACCTGGTTTATAATTAGAAGGCGTCTGAAAATAGTAACCATCATAGCTCCAACGTCTAGTTTCTGAAAGGTCGTGAGGTAAAAGCTCATTAAAGCTTTTCATAGTAGACCAATCTACTAAACGTTTGTTAGACTCCATATACCAATATTCTCCTATTAAATTTACATCTTGAGGAAAAGACATTTGAAGATCAAAATAGCCATCTTTTTTTTCTATTTTTACCATTTGTTCTTTATCTCTAGCGATAGTTAAAGTATTGTTAGTAAAAATATTTTTATAAACACCAGGAACACTAACAATATAACTATTTGTATCTGTATCTATAAATAATGTAGTATGTTTTAAATTTGCCATATTAGATGTATTAACCCATTGTTTTTTAACAGGATCTACATATCTAACAGTAATAGTGTTACCTTTTATAGGTATAGAAATGTTATAACGTTCTTTTTTAGTTTCTTTAAATGTTAATCTATTCATATAATAAGTGTCGTTATTTTCAAAGACAGTTTTTGTAGTTTTTGTAGTAACATTTAAAATTTGGTTAGTAGTTTCTGTTGTTATAGGTGTAAAATCTGTTGGTGTATAAACAGGAGCATTTTTTACTATATTGTATATTTTTAAATCTTCCCCTGTTAAAGGATTGCCATTTTTATCTTTAGGAACATCATTTATAATGTCGTTAGCTTTATTTATAGTATCTGTATTATTAGCCACATTAGGCGTATTATTTAAGTCGTTAGCATAAACATTTATATTAGTAAAAACAGTAGTTGTCATTACAGATAATGCCATAGAAAGGGCTATTATCTGTTTATTATTTTTTTTCAAAATAAACACCCCTTAATATTTTTTGTTATTCTACAAGTTATTATACCATTAAATTTTATATTTTCAATTAATTTTTTTTATAAAATTTAACTTATATTTAAACATTTTTGTTAAAAGAATAATTATAATAATCATATATGTATAAAAACTATTTTTATATATATAAATAATATTAATTATAACATATTAAAAATATTTTATATATAGCAATATATGCTAAATTATATTTATTTAAAAAATAAATAGTTTATTTTTTTACTAAAGTTATGGTATAATATTTAATGGTGATTATTTTGATAATAACAAAAATAGAAAAACAAAAAAATAAAGAAAAAAGATATTCTATATTTATAGATAACCAATTTGCCTTTGGCATAGATGAAATAGATTTAATATATTATAAGCTTAAAGAAAATGAGTCCTTAGATGAAGATAAATATAATTATATATTAAATAAACTTTTATTAAAAAGAGCAAAAGATAAGGCTTTAAAATATTTATCTTATAAAATGAGATCTAAAAAACAAGTTATAGAAAAACTAGAGCAGTATGATTTCCCACCAAATGTTATAAATAAAGTAATAAAAGTTTTAGAAAAATATAACTATATAAATGATGAAGATTTTGCTAAAGCTTTTATAAAAGATAAATTAAATTTAAAAGGTTATGGAGTTTTTAAAATAAAATATGATTTAAAAATACTTGGGATAGATGAACAAATATTTGAAAAATATTTATATAACGATAGTTTTATAGATGAAGAAAAAAAGGCAAAAGATCTATTAATAAAAAAATTAAAAGGTAAAAATATAGAAGATTTACAATATAAAGAAAAACAAAAAATATATGCTTATTTAGCTAGAAGGGGCTTTTCTTATGATAGTATAAATAAGGCATTTAATGGTTTATTGGAGGATTTTTAACTATGAATAATAAAAGCAAAAGAGCATCTATTAGAAAGGATTTTATAAAAGATTTTGAAGAAAAAGATTATTTTTCTTGTTATGAAAAATTAGAAAATATTATTAAATTATATAGTGAAGAAGAAAAAGAAACTATAGAATATTGCACAGATTTATATAATCTTTCATTTATACAACAAAATTTAGGTAAATATAGTATTTCTATAAAATATTATAAAAAATTATTAAAAATTTTAGATAAAAAAGAATATGACATAAATAATAAAGATGATTTAGAAAAAGTAAACTTTGTTATAGATGTAGAAAATAGCTTAGGAGTTTGTTATACTAAAAGCTCTATAAAACAAAGTTTTTCTATAAATTGTTTTGAGAGAGCATTATCTTTAGCTAAAAAATATTTAGGTGAAAAAAACGATAAAATAGTAAATTTATTACATAATATAGGTTGTTCATATTATGATATAGAGCAATATGAAGATGCTATATACTACTTTTTAGAAGAGCTATCTATTAGAAAAGATAAAAATTTAGATTTTGTAGATAACTTAAATTTTTTAGGCTATAGCTACGAACAAATTAAAAAATATGATGAAGCTATAGGCTATTTTAATCAAGCTTTAGATATTATAAAAGGTTTATCAGGTATAAACTCTGAAGAATATTTAGCAAATATATATTATATATCTTCAGTTTATTCTAAAATGGAAAAATATGAAGATGCTATAAAAAGCTATCAAAAAGCTTGTTCTCTTATAGAACAAAAATTAGGTGATAAACACCCTTATTTAGCAGAAACATTATCTAAATTAGCAGAAAATTATTTAAAAATAGATAAAACCGAAGAAGCTTTAAAAATACAGCTAAAATCTTTAAATATTATTAAAGAAACTGTTGGAGAGAAGCATATGTTTTATGCTAGTGCTTTAAAAAGAGTTGGAGATATATATTACATATTAGAAGATTTTGAAAAATGTTTATTTTATTATGAAAATGAAAATAAAATAAAAGAAGATGTTATAGGTATGTATAATGAAGAATATGTAAATTCTTTATTAAATCTTATAAATATATTTATAAAAACTAATAATAAAGAAAAACAAGAAGAAGCCAAAAATAAGCTTATAAAAATGGTAGATTTTGATTTATCTAAAAAATCTTATGAAAAAGCTATTTTAATTTTATGTAAAATATATATGCACAACAATTTAGTAAACGATTTATACGATATATACGAAAACTATAAATATGTAAATAATATAGACAGTTTTGACGATATGGTAAAAAAAGCTAAAAATATAGATGAAGATATTATAAATAAAGATAAAAAGTTAAATTCTATATTTAATAGCTATAGTGAAGAAGAAAATTTTGAAAATATTTTTGATGAAGAGCTTAAAGAAGATATTTTTGATGGTATAAAAAATTTATTTGATGGCATAAAAAGAGAAATAGATAAAATAGAAAATAAAAATGAAAATAATAGCACAGAAAAAGATAATATAAATAAAAATGATGAGGAAGAAACAGAAGAAGATAATAACATCTAAAAATTGGCTTAATATTTTTTTTATTATTAACCATAATAAAAGTATAGGTAAATTGCCTATACTTTTATTTTTTGTATTATATTTAATAAAGGAGGAATTAGCTATGAGAAAAATGACAACAGCAGGTTTAATAACAACAGGTTTAGTAGGAGCAGTTGGATTAGCATACGCTATGACAGATAAAAGAATGAGAAACAAAATGGCAAATGACGGAAAAAAAATGTTAGATAAAGCAGGAGATATGGTTTCTAAAATGGACATATTTTAAAATATAAAAATATTGAAAAAATACCTATAAATATAATTTTATATTTATAGGTATTTTAGTTTTTAAAAGTTTTACTGCCTTTTATAGTAATTATTCTACCATAGTATCAACAATGTTATTAGCATCTATAACAAATTGATCTATAAGCCCTTCTTCTTGTAATCTTTTTATAGTAGCATTAATTTGATCAACTAAATCTTGATTGCCTTTTTTTACGGCAATAGCAGATCCACCTGTTTCATCTACAACTTTAGCATCAGATAAAGCTAAAGAAGGATATTGTTTGACATAGCCTTCTGCAACAGGTAACTCTACAATAGCTGCATCAATATTACCAGCTTTAAGCTCTAAAATAATGTTAGGTAATTTAACTAAAGATACTATTTTAGAATCTGGTAGCTGTTCCATAGCTATTTTTTCTTGAACAGAGCCTTTTTGAACACCAATTTTTTTACCTGCAAGGCTTTCTAAAGAGTTTAAGCTATCTTTTTCATCTGCATTAACCATAATGCCTTGTTGTGCTAAATAATATATTTCAGAAAAATCAACAGCTTTAGATCTTTCTTCATCAGGTGTCATACCTGCCATAACCATATCTGCTTTACCTGCGTTTAAAGAAACTAAAAGTCCATTAAAGTCTAATTCTAAAACGTTAAGGTTAACCCCCATATCTTTAGCTATTTCTTCTGCTATGGCTATATCAAAGCCTACAACCTTTTCTTTGCCATTTTCTATTATTTTAAATTCGTAAGGTGGATAATCTGGAGATGTAGCCATAACTAGCTCCCCTTTTTCTTTAATTTTGGAAATAGATCCACCATCTCCTTGGCTATTATCATTTGCATTAGAAGAAGATTCAACAGAAGTACCCTCGCTAGATGTATTTGTATCGTTTTGAGAGCTACCACAAGCCACTAAAGATAAAGATAATGTAGCAGCAACTATTAAAGAAATAAATTTTTTCATATTTATTCACTCCTAATTAAATATTTTTACGTTCTATAATAAATTTTATAAAAGATATAAAATATATGAAATAATTTAGCTAATCTTAGGCTGTAGACAAAGTCTACAGCCTTTTAAAAGATAAACAAGATGTTTTAATTATATCTTAATTTAAGAAGAACACATTTTTATTTATATTATACTACAAAAAAATAAAAAATCAAGATATAATTTATAAATATTAAAAAATATGAATATTAATAAAAATATTTATTTATAAAATATTTTTATTAATATATTATTTTTATGAAAAGATGGAGGGATAGAGATTAGATAGATGTTAAGCTTTACCTTTTTATTAAATGATAACAATTGAAAAAGAACTTAAAATAAACATAATTATAAGGCTATAGATTTATCTATAGCCTTATAATTAATGTTTTTTACTATTAAGCCTTAAATTAGCACGTTTTAAAGCAAGCTCAGCTCTTAAAAAGTCTATGTTAGCATCTTTGCTATTAAGTCTTTTTTCAGCTCTTAATTTAGCCTCTTCAGCTCTTTTAATATCTATATCATCTATCCATTCAGCAGAGTCTGTAAGGATAGTGATAACATCAGGCTGAACATCTACAAAGCCACCAAAAAGAGTAGAAATAAGCTCATTTTCACCGTTTTTAATTTTTAAAAGGCCATAGCCAAGAGTAGTTGTAAGAGGTTGGTGCCCTTTTAAAACACCTATATCCCCATTAGAACCACGCATAATAACCATAGTTGCGTCATCGTTATAAAGCTCCTTAGAAGGAGTAACTATACGCAAACGTATTTTTGCTTCTGCCATATTAGCAACCATTCCTTTCGCTAATATTATTTCTTAGCTCTTGCTACAACTTCTTCAATAGGACCTGCATTTAAGAAATAGCTTTCAGGTATATCATCGTGTTTACCATCAAGAATTTCTTTAAAGCCACGAACAGTTTCGGCAACAGGAACATATTTACCATCATAACCTGTAAATTTTTCTGCAACGAAGAAAGGTTGAGAAAGAAAACGTTGTATCTTTCTTGCTCTATTAACAGTAAGTTTATCTTGTTCAGAAAGTTCGTCCATACCAAGAATAGAAATAATATCTTGTAACTCTTTATATCTTTGAAGAATAGACTGTACTCTTCTAGCTACATCATAATGTTCTTGCCCAACAATCATAGGATCTAATATACGAGAACCAGAATCAAGAGGGTCGATAGCAGGATAAATACCAAGCTCAACTATAGCTCTTGATAAAACTGTTTTTGCATCTAAGTGAGCAAATGTAGTAGCAGGAGCAGGGTCTGTTAAGTCGTCGGCAGGAACGTATACTGCTTGAACAGATGTGATAGAACCTGTTTTAGTAGATGTAATACGCTCTTGTAATGTACCAACCTCTGTTGCAAGAGTTGGCTGATAACCAACGGCACTAGGCATACGTCCTAAAAGGGCAGACACCTCAGAACCTGCTTGAACGAAACGGAAAATATTATCAACGAAGAGAAGAACGTCTTGGTTTTCTCTATCTCTAAAATATTCTGCCATAGTAAGACCAGTAAGAGCAATTCTCATACGAGCTCCTGGTGGCTCATTCATCTGACCAAACACAAGGCTTGTTTTGTTAATAACGCCAGATTCTTGCATCTCATAGTAAAGGTCATTACCTTCACGAGTACGCTCACCAACACCAGCAAAAACAGAGAAACCGCCGTGCTCTGTAGCTATGTTACGGATAAGCTCCATAATAAGAACCGTTTTACCAACACCAGCACCACCAAAAAGACCGATTTTACCACCTTTTGAATATGGGCAAAGAAGGTCTATAGCTTTAATACCAGTTTCTAAAAGCTCAGTAGCCGTTGCTTGTTCAGCAAAGCTAGGAGCCTCTCTATGGATAGACCATTTTTCTTCAACTTTAACCTCACCGGCTTCGTCGATAGGGTTACCAACAACGTTGAACATACGGCCAAGAGTGCAAGAACCAACAGGTACAGATATAGGTGCTCCTGTATCTACTGCGTCCATACCTCTAACAAGGCCATCAGTTGAGCTCATAGCGATACATTTAACAACGTCATCACCTAAGTGTTGAGCAACTTCAGCAACGATAGTTTCACCGTTATGCTCAATCTCAATGGCATTATATAACGCTGGCATATTTTCGCTTGAAAATTTTATATCTAATACGGCACCGATAATTTGAATTATCTTACCTACATTTTTTTCAGCCAAAAGTTTCCACTCCTTTTCTAACTATAAATACCACTACCGCTAACAATTTCGGTAATTTCTTGAGTGATAGCACTTTGTCTTGCTCTGTTATAAACAAGGTTTAAAGAGTCTATCATTTCTTCAGCATTTTCTGTAGCAGAATCCATAGCAGTCATTCTAGCACCTAATTCACATACTGCCGATTCTACCATAGCACCAAAAATAACGGTATTAACATATTTAGGAATAACATATTCTAAAACAGCTTCTTCGCTAGGCTCATAAATAGTAAGAGCACTAGCGGTAGTTTCTGTTTGTTCATTATTTTTAAAATCTTCTACATCTAAAGGAAAAAGTTTAATAAGTTTTGGTTCGCTAGCAAGAGTAGAAATAAACTCTGTATAAGCTAAATAAACTTCATCTACCTGACCAGATGTAAACATATCTAGTGCCAAACGCCCGATTTGTAAAGCATCTTCATATGTAGGGTGCTCAGAAATATTTGTAAAAGATTGCACTAAATTAGTACGGCTTTTAAAATAATCTCTACTTTTGCTCCCAATAGCTATTACTTTATCAGTTTCTTTATTTTTAATAGCAGACATAGCTTTTTTGTTAACATTTGTGTTATAGCCACCACAAAGGCCTCTATCACCTGTTATAACAATAACACCTGTAGATTTTACCTCTCTTTTATCAAGATAAGGGTGGCTTATGTTACCAGAACCGTTAACTATATTTGCTATAACTTTTCTAGTTTCATTAAAGAAAGGGCGAGTATCTTCTAATCTAGCTTTAGCTTTATTAAGCTTACTGCTAGCAACAAGATACATAGCGTTTGTTATTTGCTGGGTGCTATTGACACTTTTTATTCTGCGTTTTATATCACGCATTGATGCCATAATATCACCTCTTTATTATTTAAATTCTTTTTTAAATGTTTCAAGTGCTTCAATAAGTTGTTTTTCAGTATCTTCAGACATTTCTTTAGTTTCTCTAATGCTTGTGAAAATGTTGTTATATTTAGTTTCTACAAAATTAAAAAACTCTTTTTCAAAGTCTGCAATTCTGTCAAGAGCAATATCATCAAGATATTTTTTAGTAACAGCATAAAGAATAACAACTTCTTTTTCAACCTCTAAAGTAGCATATTGAGGTTGTTTTAAAATTTCTACAATACGTTGACCGTGGTTAAGACGCTCTAAAGTATCTTTATCAAGGTCAGAACCAAACTGAGCAAAGCTTTCAAGCTCTCTATATTGAGCAAGTTCTATACGGATAGGACCAGCTATTTTTTTCATAGCCTTAATTTGAGCAGAACCACCAACCCTAGATACAGAAAGACCAGCATTAATAGCAGGACGTACACCAGAGTTGAAAAGCTCACTTTCAAGGAATATTTGTCCATCAGTGATAGATATAACGTTTGTAGGGATATAAGCAGAAACGTCCCCTGCTTGAGTTTCGATAATAGGAAGAGCAGTTATAGAACCGCCACCATATTTTTGCTCAAGTCTAGCGCTTCTTTCAAGAAGTCTTGAGTGAAGGTAGAATACGTCCCCAGGATAAGCTTCACGGCCTGGTGGTCTATGAAGAAGAAGAGACATAGCACGGTAAGCAACAGCGTGTTTAGATAAATCGTCATAAACGATAAGAACGTCTTTACCGTTTTCCATAAATTCTTCACCAATAGCAACGCCTGTATAAGGAGCAAGGAATTGAAGTGGAGCAGGGTCAGCAGCAGTTGCAGATACAACTAATGTATAATCCATAGCACCAGCATCTTCAAGGCTTCTAACAATACGAGAAACAGTAGAAGCTTTTTGACCTATAGCAACATATATACAAATAACGTCTTTACCTTTTTGGTTAATAATAGTATCTATACAGATAGCAGTTTTACCAGTTTGACGGTCGCCGATAACAAGCTCACGTTGTCCGCGGCCGATAGGTACCATAGCATCAATCGCTTTAATACCAGTTTGTAAAGGTACATCAACAGATTTACGAGTAATAACACCAGGTGCTACTCTTTCAATAGGACGAGTACCAGTAGTATTAATAGGGCCTTTTTCATCTATAGGTTGACCGATCGCATTAACAACACGGCCAATCATAGCTTCACCAACGCCAACCTCTGCAACACGGCCAGTAAGTTTAACTGTGTCGCCTTCTTTAACTAATTGGTCAGAACCTAATAAAACTACCCCAATGTTGTCTTCTTCAAGGTTTTGAGCCATACCTAAAACGCCACTTTCAAACTCTAAAAGCTCACCACTCATAGCTTTTTCAAGTCCGTGAACTCTGGCAATACCGTCCCCAACCTGTATAACCGTACCAACATCAGATACATCTAATTTAGATGTATAACCTTTAATCTGTTCTTTAATAACAGAACTAATTTCTTCAGGTCTTAAGTTCATTAACGGGTTACACTCCTTTACTTAATTATTAATAAGGCTTTTTCTAATATCTTCTAAGCTTTTTTTGATAGAGTTATCTATAACCTTGCCGTCTACATTAATAAGTAAACCGCCAATAAGCTCAGGTTTAACGCTAGCCTCAATAATAATTTCTTTATTTAAATTTTTAGATAAGTTTTGTTTAATTTTAGATAATTGTTCATCACTAAGAGCAATAGCAGAGTATATATAAGCAGTAGTAATACCTTTATAATCTCTTACAAGCTCTAAAAATGTTTCTAATATTTCTAGTATTTCAGTTTCTCTATTTTTCTTAACAACAATAGATATAAGCCCTAAAATTTCTTCTGAAATATTATCTTTATAAATATTTTGAAAAAGATTAAATTTTTCACCACCAGATATTCTAGGGTGATTTAAAACAGCTAAAAAATCTTTATCTGCTTTAATAGAATTATACATTATCTCTATTTGAGAGTTAAATAAGTCTATTTTATCTGTTTCTTTTGCTAATTCAAAAAGAGCAACTGCATATCTTTTAGAAATTAATTTTGCCATTTAACTTCCCCCAAATCTGCAATAACTTGGTCAACAAGCTTGTTTTGTTCAGCTTCGTTGATATTTTCGCTAATAAATTTACTAGCAACTAAAGAAGATACTTCAATAATTTGTAATCTAATTTCTTCTTTAGCTTTTTCTTGTTCTCTTTGAATATCAAGCATAGCTCTATTTTTAATAGCTTCTGCTTCTTTTTTAGCTTCTTCTATTATTTGAGCCTCATTTTGTTTACCACGAGCACGAGCCTCTTCTAATATAGTAGCTTTTTCTTTTTCAATTTCACTAAGTTTAAGCTCATATTCTGCCTTAAGACTATCGGCAGTAGCAAGTTTTTCATTTGCTTCGTTTAAGTTATTTTCAATGCGCTCTCTACGTTTTTGTAAAAATTGAGTAACAGGTTTATAAAGTAACTTAGATAAAATAGCACATAATATACCTGTTGATATTAATTGGATAATAACAGAGTAGAGAAGTTGGTTGTCTAAAGTAAGTATATAGCTATCCAAGAAAATTTGCCCTCCTTTCATTTTTCTATCTATGTAGAAAAATTATTAAATGTTATTATTTACCGATAAATGGATTAGCAAATAATAATAAGAATGCTATAACAAGACCATAGATAGCAGATGTTTCTGCAACCGCGTCCCCAACTAACATTGTAGACATAATAGTACCTTTAGCTTCTGGTTGGCGACCAACAGCTTCTGCAGCTTTACCAGCAGCATAACCTTGACCAATACCTGCACCAATACCTGCAATCATAGCAGCACCTGCACCAATTGCAGAACATCCCATAATAAAAGCTTCATTAAATTCCATTGTAAAATCCTCCTAAAAAATAAATTAGTAAATTTTTTATAAAACAACCTAATTTTAGGCTGTTATTGATGAGAAAAATTTAGATTATTCATCACCAATTTTATCTTTTATAAATGTCATACTAAGTATAACAAAGATAAAAGTTTGTAAAAACCCTGCAAAAACATCAAAATAAGCGTGTAGTAAAGGTGTTATAGCACCATACCCTAACACTTGTATTAAAAGATGACCTTTTGATAAAGCAGAGTATACAAGCCCCATAATTATAGTACCACCTAAGATGTTACCAAATAAACGTAGGCTAAGAGATATAGGCGTTGCAATTTCACCTATAATATTAAGCGGTAATAATAATGGAAGTGGCTCTAAATAACCTTTAAAATATGCCCCTTTGTTTACTTTTATACCCATAAAGTGGATAAGAGCAAAAGTAGCAAGGGATAGAGCAAGAGTTGTTCCAAGATCCGCAGTAGGAGCTCTAAACGACAAAAGCCCAAAATAGTTAGATACTAAAATAAAGCAAAAAACACCAAAAAACCAATTACCAAAATATTTATATTTTTCACCCATATTTTGTATTACAAAGTTTTCCATTGTTTCTATTATAAGCTCCACTATATTTTGTAGCTTTGTTGTAGGAACATCGGTAAACTTGTTTATTTTAGCTCTAAGTATCAAAGCAACAATAGTTAAAAGAACAATAATAATCCAAGTGTTCATCATTGTTTGTGTTATGTTAACACCACCTATCGTTGTTATGACTTTAGCACCAAAGTCCATATATTTACCTCCCTTCTCATAGATTATTATAAAATATTATATAAAAACTATCTACAAATAGTATAGATAATTTTTAATTTATTTAAAATAAAGTATAAAACTTTATTAAATAAATCCACAATTACATATTATACACCTTTTATCGAAATATAGTCAACTAGTTATTAGATTTATTTTTAAATTTAACTATATAAACAGCAGGTGAAGGTAATAAAATACCAATAATAACAGCTATAATGTTAAAATCTCTATAAGCAGCTACTAAAAGTACAGCAAAAGTTAAAAAATATCTAAGGGTATAATGAACCCTTGTATAGTTTACAGCCTTTTGGCCAGACATATCCATAGCTTTACTTAATGTTTTTTCTATAAGCATAAGCTTTAATACAGAAAAGACAGTACCAAAAGCAATGCCTATTAAAAATGATTTTATATCATTAACAAAAAATACACTTATACCACAAACAATAAGGGCAAGAGCAATCATAGTTATTATTATTTGTTTTAAAGTATCAGAAATTTTCATTATTTTTTCTCCCAAAGGTTAGCTTATGTTTAAGTTTAAATTTTTTTATAAAAATTAGTATATTAAAAATCAAGGTAACAAATATAAAAAGTATTGTAAAAAAATTGTTATTATTATATTTTTTATCAAGAAAATTACCTATAAAAAAACATAAAATAATAGATGAAAAAGTTTCTAATATAAAATTTACAATATGTATATATTTATTTTTATAGCTTTGTTCATCATTAAAAGATTTCATAACTTTATAAAAAAAATTAATAAAACCAGTTATTATAGCTAAAATAATAAAGGTTAATAAAAATATAGGCTGTGTATTAAAAATAGCATCTAGTTTTTTACCAAGGTATATGCCTATTAAAACTGTTGTTATAATTATAAATCCAAATTGACTATAAATAGCATAACCTTGAAAATCATTTTTCATTTAAGTTTTAATCTTCCTTATTACAATTTAAATAGTTGTTTTCTTTTTCTTTTTTTTCTTGTTTTTTATATTCTAGCATAACCATAACATAAAAATTTCTAAAGGCAGCACCTATACCTAAAATAGTAAATATGGCTAAAAAGATAAAATTTGTGTTAAATTTTGAATCGAGCCATTTACCTATAAAAAAACACATACCAATAGTAACTACCATGGTTATACCAACTTGTGTAAGTTTAGAAAGAGCTCTTGTAATGCTATTCATACTGTTCCTCCTACATAAATCTACAAATATATACAATATATATTATATACTTAATTTTATAAAAAATCTAGGTTTTTTATTCAAAATTTTCAGGGTTTTTTTGGATTTTATTAAAATGGTATAATATAGCATCTACAATTCTTTTAGATGCAAATCCATCACCAAAAGGATTTTTAGCATTAACCATATAATCATATACATTTTGGTTGTTTAAAAGCTCTGTAGCTAAAGATATAATTTTATCTTGATCTGTACCTGCCAATTTTAAAACACCAGCTAAAACACCTTCAGGACGTTCCGTAACATTTCTTAAAACTAAAACAGGCTTTTTAAGGTAAGGTACTTCTTCTTGTAACCCTCCAGAATCTGTCATAACTAAATATGAGCGAGCTATAAGGTTATGCATATCTGTCATATCTATAGGGTCTATAAGATGTATGCGAGGGTTATTTTTTAATATACGGTTAGCTACCTCCCTAACAAGAGGATTAAAATGTACCGCATAAACTACTTCTACATTTTCATTTTGTTCTACTATTTTTAAAACAGCATTACAAATATTTTCTAAAGGCTCACCTAAATTTTCTCTTCTATGAGCCGTCATTGTAATAATTTTTTTATTTTTATAATCAATGTTATTTAAAATATTACAAGAAAATGTATAATTTTCGCTAACAGTAGTTTTAACACAATCAACAGATGTATTACCTGTTACAAAAATGTTGTTTTCATCTATATTTTCTTTTAAAAGATTTTCTTTAGAAAGGTTAGTAGGTGCAAAATGTAAATCTGCCATAGCTCCTGTAAGCTTTCTGTTCATCTCTTCTGGAAAAGGCTCATATTTATTATATGTTCTAAGGCCTGCCTCAACGTGGCCTATTTTTATTTTTTTATAAAAAGCAGCCAAAGATCCTACAAAAGTTGTTGTTGTATCTCCATGAACTAAAATAATATTAGGTTTTGCTTTTTCTAATATATCTTCTAGGCCTTTAAGAGCATTTATAGTTATATCTGTAAGTGTTTGATTTTGTGTCATAATATTAAGGTCATAATCTGGCTTTATGTTAAAAATATTTAAAACTTGATCTAACATTTGTCTATGTTGTGCAGTAACACAAACCTGTTGGCTAATATATGGGCATTTTTCCATTTCTTTAATGATAGGTGCCATTTTTATAGCTTCTGGCCTTGTGCCAAAAATACTTAAAACTTTTATTTTTTCCATTTTCTACCTCTTGTGTATTATTTTTTTAATTTTATTATATCATTTACAACTTGGCTAGCTATAATAAGCCCAGCAACAGATGGTACAAAAGATATGCTACCTGGTGTTTCTCTTCTTTTATTAGTATCTCTAAAAGGGCTAGTGCTTTTTGCATTTTCGTCTAACTGTATAGGAGCAGGTTTTATAGGTTTTTCTGTAGAATATACTACCTTTAATTTTTTTATACCGCGTCTTTTAAGCTCATATCTCATAACTTTAGCTAAAGGGCACATAGATGTTTTATATATATCTGCTACGGCAAATTTAGTAGGATCTAGCTTATTGCCTGTGCCCATAGATGATATAATAGGTACATTAAGCTTTGTTGCCTCTTCAACAAGTAATATTTTAGAAGATATAGTATCTATAGCATCTACTATGTAATCATATTTAGATAAATCTATCGTATGGGCAGTATCTTTTGTATAAAAAGTTTTAGATGCAGTTACGTTAGCATTAGGGTTTATATCTAATATACGTTTTTTTATAACTTCTATTTTATCTTGGCCTAATGTGCTATGAGTTGCAATAATTTGCCTGTTAATATTAGTGATAGATATAGTATCGTCATCTACAATATGTATGTTTGATATACCAGCGCGGGCTATAGCTTCAACACAAAAAGAACCAACACCACCTACACCAAATATAATAACGCTACTGTTTTTTAATTTTTCTATATTATCATTTCCTATTAATATTTCTGTTCTAGTAAGAGTATTCATTTTTGCCATCCAATCTATTTAAACTTTTTATATTATTTTAACACTTTTTAATTAATTTGTCTAATATTTATTACTAATTAGTAATATAGAAAAAATAAATATGGAGTAGACTAAATATTAATATATAGTATAATAATTATAATATAAAATATTAAAAGAAGGGAGAAATTTTGTGAATATTCCTAAACAAGTTATATATATAATTGAGCAATTACAAAAAAGTGGTTTTGAAGGTTTTATTGTAGGTGGTTGTGTTAGAGATTATTTATTAGGTTTTGAGCCTAAAGATTTTGATATTACAACAGATGCTATGCCACAACATATAAAAAATATTTTTAACCATACGATAGATACAGGCATAGAGCACGGTACGGTTACTGTTGTGATAGATAAACAAAATTTTGAGGTAACAACATATCGTATAGACGGAGAATATAAAGACAATAGACACCCAGAAAAAGTTATTTTTAGCAAAAAAATAGATGAAGATTTAAGCCGAAGAGATTTTACAATGAATGCCATTGCTTATAACATAAATAAAGGTTTTGTAGATCCTTTTGGAGGTAAAGAAGATATAAAAAATAAGGTTATAAAAGGTGTTGGAGATGCAGATAAACGTTTTAAAGAAGATGCCCTTAGAATGATGAGAGGTGTTCGTTTTTCTGCCCAATTAGGCTTTAACATAGAAGAAAAAACTTTTTTAGCTATAAAAGAAAATGCTAGTTTAATAAAAAATATTAGTATAGAAAGAATAAGAGATGAATTTTTAAAGCTTATAAAATCTGATTATATAGAAAAATTAAATCTTTTAGAAGAAACAAAACTATATAAATATTTTTTACCAGAAATAGAGCCTATTTTTAAAAATTATAAAAAAAATATATTTATATTAAAAAATTTAAACAAAAATTTAAGACTTGCATTTATATTAAGCCATTTAGATGAAAAAAATGTTGAAACTATATTAAAAAGATTAAGGCTAGATAATAAAACGATAAAAGAAACAAAAACAATTATAAAATATTTTAATTATAATTTTATAGAAGACAGAACAGAAACAAGAAAGCTATTATGCCAAATAGGAGAGCCTAGTTTATTAAAAAAAATATTAGAAATAAAATTTTGTATAAGCCTTATAGAAAATAATTTAATACAATGTAAAAAATATGACAATATATATGATGAAATAGATGAAACAATTAGAAAAAACCAATGTTTTTCTTTAAAAACATTAGCCATAACAGGAAACGACTTAAAAGATATAGGCATAACAAATGGTAAAGATATAGGTAATACTTTAAAAATAGCTTTAAATTTAGTATTAGAGCAACCAAATAAAAATGATAAAGAAATTTTATTAAAATATGTAAAGGAACAAATATGGAAACAGCATTAATAACAGGAGCTAGTGATGGTATAGGTAAACATATGGCAATTATATTAGCCAATAAAGGATATAATATAATAGTTGTAGCTAGAAATAGAGAAAAAATGGAACAAGCTTTTAAAAGTGTAAAAAATTGCACTATAATAAGTATGGATTTATCTGTAATAGAAAATTGCTACAAACTTTATAATGAAACAAAAAATAAAAATATTACTATATTAATTAATAATGCAGGATACGGTGTTTTTGGAAAATTTTTAAATATAAATTTAGATAATGAGCTTAATATGATAAATCTAAATATTAAATCGCTTCATATTTTAACAAAATTATATTTAAAAGATATGGTAGCAAAAGATAAAGGGTATATTTTAAATGTAGGGTCGATAGGGAGCTTTTTTGCTAGCCCTTTGTTATCTTCTTATTATGCTACAAAATCTTATGTATTAAGTTTAAGTCTTGCTATAAGAGAAGAGCTTAAAAGAGAAAAATCTAATGTATATATAGGTATATTTTGCCCTGCTACTATAGATACTAGTTTTCATAAAAAAGCAGGTGCTAAAGGTAAGGTTAAAGGATTAGATAGCTATAAGGCTTCTAAATATGCTATTGATAAAATGTTTAATAAAAAAACGATAATTATACCTAGTTATGCAAAAGTTTTACCATTTTTTATAGCTATAATGCCAAAAGTTTTTATAACAAAATTGGCATATAAAATGCAAATTAAAAAGCAAAATTAATATTTTAAAATAGAACAATAAATTTACATAATATTAGCCAAAAACAACATATAAAAGGTTGTAGACTTTGTCTACAACCTTAATATTTATTGTATTGGTATATATTGTATTTTCCATATATCTTTATCTTTTATAACATCAATAGCCATTGGATGATCTTTAGAAAAGCTGTATTGTATATATCCTGCATCTTTACCATCTTCAAAAAATTGCCCATCTACTATAGCTTTTAAATTTTCTATATAACTTTTCATTTCATCTTGGCTAAGATTTTTCATAATTTGTATATATTTTTCTTCTGTCATATTTTTAGCGTCATAGTCTTTATATAATGTATATGCTATATTAAACTCTTTTTCCATAATAGCTTGTGTATAATATTTAACCATTTTTAAAGGTTCAACACCTTTAAAAACATCTATTTTTTTATCTCTTTTATAATTATCATATATTTTTTGTTCATCTTCAGATAAATAACCTACAACATTATAAGGCTCGTTGTTAGGCATAGTTATATTATCTATTTTAATAGCAAAATTATATTTAACAGAAGTATCTTTCCAATTTATTAATATTTCATATACAACTAAATCTAAATATTTATCTTTAGTATCGAAAGTATGTTTAAAATCTACATTGCCATTTTTATTTAAGTCTACAGACATATTTTCTGTAAAATTTTCTGTGTCACCTTTACCATCTTGTCTTACATATGTTTTAGTAATATTAACGGTGCTATCTTTTGGTAAATCTTTTGGAAATTCTATTCTAATATTTTCTTCATTTTCCAATTGTATTAGTTTGTCATCTTCACCAGCTTTTATAAAATCTAATATTATTTTATCTTTTTCTTCGCTGCTATCAAAGCTATTTTCATTGTTGGAAATTTTTATATATGGTATTTCTGTATCTTTTGTAAATATAGATATATCTGTCTTGTTTTTTTCTATTTCATCTTTTGGTGTATTTTCATTATTTTCAGATGATGTAGATGTTGTTATATCTGTAGTAGCCTCTGTTTGGCTATCTTTATCTTTTTTATTAAAACAACCTGTTAAAGTAAATGTAAATATTATTCCTAATATTAATATTTTCTTTTTCATAAAATCACCTTCTTAAATAGATTATTATCTTTTGTATTTTTTATATTATAAAATCTTTAAGCCTATTTTCCATTTCTTCATCTGCATATATTTCAAAAAACATACCTTCGTCTTTATTTTCTGTTTTTATAATTTCACATCTACCGTGTATTATGCTAACATAGTTACATTTATTATAGGGTATTAAAATATTTATAGATTTTTTAAAGCTTTTAACAACATCTTCAATAGTATTTAAAAGGTTCTCTATACCATATCCATTTTTAGCAGATATTTCTAATGTATACATAGCAAAATCATCTTTAGGCAAAGGCCTTAATACATTTTCTTTATCTATTTTATTATACGCAGTAATTATAGGTTTGTTTAAACAATCTAAATCTTTTAAAGTTTTATAAACTATGTTCATTTGTTCTTCACGAGCGTTATTTGAGCTATCTACAACATGTACTAATATATCGGCATATTTTGTTTCTTCTAAAGTTGCTCTAAAGGCTTTAATAAGGTTATGAGGTAATTTTTGTATAAAACCTACTGTATCTGTAAAAAGATACTCTCTGCCAGATTGTAGCTCTATTTTTCTTGTTGTAGTATCTAATGTTGCAAAAAGCTTATCCATAGCTAAAACATCTGACTTTGTAACACTATTCATAAGGGTAGATTTACCTGCATTTGTATAGCCTACAAAAGCGACTATAGGTTGTTTATTTTTTAGTCTTTTTTCTCTCATAACTTGTCTATGTTTTTCTATATATTTAAGCTCTTTGTTAAGCTCTGCTATTCTGTCTGCTATATTTCTTCTATCTACTTCAAGTTTTTTTTCACCAGGCCCTCTAGTGCCTATACCACCACCTAAACGGCTCATATCTTTACCTTGGCCTACAAGATGAGTTAATTTATATCTAAGCTGAGCAAGCTCTACCTGAACCTTACCTTCTGCCGAGCTTGCTCTTTTTGCAAATATATCTAATATAACTAATGTTCTATTCATTATTTTAATTTGTAGCATATTAGCCATATTTCTCATTTGGCTAGAGGTAAGCTCATCATCACATACAATGCCTGTTGCTCCAAGCTCTTCTATATATGCTTTTAGCTCTTCTATTTTTCCTTTACCAAAATAATGGGCTTTATGTATACCTTCTCTTTTTTGAACCATACGCCCAATAACTGTTGCACCAGCTGTTTCTACTAGTTCTTGTAGCTCATCTAAGCTAGCATCTATATTCATTAAATCTTTTTCGTTATCTATACCTATTAAAACTACTTTTTCTTCAATATCTTTTGTTTCATAAGTTTTTGTTTTATTTTTTTCCATTATAATCCCACCTTTTAAAATTTTATAGAATTATTATAAGCTAATTATAACATATATATTATTTTTTTACTAGAAATATTTAATTATACAAAAAACATAAAAAAGGCTATAGATAAACCTATAGCCTATAATATTTATTATTGTGCAACTGCACTTTCTTGCATAGTTTCTTCTTCTAAAAGTGCCTGTTCATATTTAGCTAAAATAGCTTTTTGAAGAGTTTCTCTAGCAGAAGAATTAATAGGGTGTGCTATATCTCTAAATTCTCCATTGCTAGTTTTTCTACTAGGCATAGCGATAAATAAGCCGTTTTCTCCTTCAATCACTTTAATATCGTGAACAACAAATTCGTTATCTAAAGTGATAGAAACGATAGCTTTCATTTTACCTTCTTGATTAACTTTTCTGATTCTTACGTCTGTAATATTCATAGACAAATCTCCTCCTATAAAGTAGAATAAATTGTATACAAAGGGCTAACCTTTTAGTATTAAAACAGGCTGGGTTCTACTTTATACCTAAAAATTATGTAATTATTTTGGGTATGGAAAAATTTTTAAGTAAAACCATATGCTGATATGTTTATTATATAACTTTTTTATATAAAAATCAATAATTATTTTGAAAAAATTTTGTAAATTTTATAAATGTATCAATATTTTTTTATTATAGGTTGTTTAATTATCATAAATGAATAGTTATATATTACAATTAAGACGTTATTTTTTACAATGCATTTTTCAATTTTTTTTGAATATATAAATAGTATATTTTGGTTAATAATATAAATAGGTTAATATAATTAATAGTTGATAAAATATATTAATATATATATAATATACCTAGGTATAAATTATGTTAGGAGATAAAGCTATTATGCATACAATAAATATAAAAAATATTTTTCCTTATAAAAAGCTATATTTTATAGGCATAGGCGGTGTTAGTATGTCTGGCCTTTGTGAAATACTTTTAGCCGAAGGTGGTTATCATATATTAGGTTCTGATAACAATTATTCTAACCTTATAGAAAATCTTATTAAAAAAGGTGTTACTGTTTATATAGGCCAAAATAGAGATAATATTACAGAAGATATAGATTTAGTTGTATATACTGCTGCTATAAAAGAAGATAACGAAGAATTTATAAGAGCTAAAGAGCTTAATTTAAAAATGGTTGAGCGTTCCCAATTTTTAGGCGAGCTTATGAAAGCTTATAAATACCCTTTATGTATAGCAGGTACACACGGTAAAACTACTACATCTTCTATGGTATCTGAGGTTTTTTTACAAGCTAAAAAAGATCCTACTATATCTATAGGTGGCATACTTTCATCTATTAATAGTAATTTTAAAGTAGGCAAAAAAGATTATATTGTTTTAGAAACTTGTGAATATTGTGATACATTTTTAAAATTTAATCCACATTCTGCCATTATATTAAATATAGATGAAGATCATTTAGATTATTTTAAAGATATTAACCAAATATATGAAAGCTTTAGAAAATTTGCAAAGCTAGTTAAAGAAGATGCTTGTCTTGTTATAAATAGCCATATTAAAGACTATGAAAAAATAGTAAAAGATTTAAAATGTAACGTTATAACATATGGGGAAAATGAGCATAGTATGTGGCAGGCTAAAAATATTATTTTTGATGAGCTTGGCTGTGCAACATATGATGCATATTATAATAATAAATTTATGTATAATATAAAACTAAGTGTTGTAGGCCTTCACAATGTTTATAATTCTTTATCTGTATGTGCTTTAGCTCATTTTTATGACTTAGACAAAGAAAGCATAGAAAAAGGACTTAATAATTTTAAAGGGACAAACAGACGTTTTCAATATAAAGGAACATTTAACGGTGCAAAAATAATAGATGATTATGCCCACCACCCAACAGAAATATTAGCCACTATAAAAGCAGCTAAAGCTCAAAAAATAAACAATCTTTGGTGTATTTTTCAACCACATACTTACACTAGAACAAAAGCTTTATTAGACGATTTTGCTAAAGCTCTTTTAGAGTCAGATAATATTTTAATATGTGATATATATTCTGCTAGAGAAAAAGATACAGGAGAGATACACGCAAAAGACTTGGTAAACAAAATAGAAAAACTGGGGAAAAATGCTATATATATAGAAAATTTTGAATATGGAAAAAATTATATTCAAAAAAACTGCCAACCTAATGATATGTTGATAACTATGGGGGCAGGAAATGTGTATTTACTTGGAGAAATGTTGCTAAGTTAATAATTATCAACATAATCCACAATTTTTTCAACAAAAGTATATATAAATATTTTTTGCCTGTAAGGTTTATATAGAGGCATATAAAAATAACCAGTGAAAAACATTTAATATATAAGGTTTTTTACTAGTTATTTTTTAATTGTTTTATATTTATTAAAAAATATTATAAGATATTTAAAGTTTTCAACATATATGTGTATTACTTGTTGATAAGTGCTTCTTTTAATGCTTTTGCTAATTGATCTGGACAAGATGTAGCTTTATTCCCACAAGTTAAACCTTCTAGTTTTTTCACCACATCTTCTGCTTTTAAGCCTTCTACAAGGCTAGCTATGCCTTTAAGGTTGCCGTTACAACCACCGTTAAATGACACTTTTTTAACAATATCTCCATCTAGTTCAAATTGTATATTTTTTGCACATACACCTTTTGTGTCAAAGTTATTCATATTATCACTCCTTAAAAAATTATAATTAATAAAAGTATATCAACTAGGTTAAAAAATTTCAATATAAAAAATTTTTAAATTAAAATAATTGATAAATAGTATTTTTAAAGTTATAATTAATAATGTAAACTAATTTTTATAAAATATTATGTTTTAAATAAAATAATAAGGAGGTTATAAAATGGAAAATTTATTTTTACAATATCCAAAATGTACTACTTGTAAAAAAGCTAAAAAATTTCTAGAAGATAATAACATATCTTTTATAAATAGAGATATAACTATAGATAATCCAACAAAAGAAGAGCTTAAAAGCTGGTATGAAAAAAGCGGACTTGAGCTTAAAAAATTTTTCAATACAAGCGGTGTTTTATATAGAGAGATGGGACTTAAAGATAAAATAAAAAATATGACAGAAGATGAAATGTTGGAGCTTTTATCTACTGATGGTAAGCTTGTAAAAAGGCCTATTTTAGTAAATGATAATAAAGTTTTAGTAGGTTTTAAAGAAGAACTATATAAGTCTTTTTAATAAGGAGGTATATTATGGAAAATTTTTTTGAAAATAACCGCAAAAAAATAATTAATTCTTTAAAAGAAGAAAGATTTATGATAATCTTATTTTCAGGTAAAGCACAACATAAAACTTGTGATCAATTTTTCCCTTTTGAGCCTAATAGAAATTTTTATTATATGACAGGTATAGATAAACCACATATTATATATATGGCTACAAAAAATGGAGAAAATATAGACGAAACATTATTTATAGAGAGATATGACGAACTAAAAGCAAAATGGGACGGAGCATCTATAGGAGAAGAAAAAGCAAAAAATATATCTGGTATAGAAAATATAAAATATTTAGATGAATTTGAGCTTACTTTTTCTAATAATATGTTTAGAAACAACATAGAAAATGTATATTTAGATTTAGAAAATAGGTACTTAAACAACAGTAAATGTAGCTTTAAACAGGCTAATATAATAAAAGAAAATTATCCATATGCTAATATAAAAAATATATATAACAATATAGGTTATTGCAGGCTTTTTAAAGAAGACGAAGAAATAGAAAATTTAAAAAAGGCTATAGAAATAACTAAACAAGGTATAGAAAATATATGGAAAAATGCAAAGCCTAACATTATGGAATATGAGCTAGAAGCTTGTTTTGATTATGAGATTAAAAGAAATGGCTCAAAAGATAAAGCTTTTAATACAATACTTGCAAGTGGTAGCAACGCAACTGTTTTACACTATGGCGAAAATAACGATAAAATAAATGATGGAGAGCTTGTTCTTATAGATTTAGGTGCTACTTATAATTATTATAATGCAGATATAACTAGAACTTTTCCAGTTAATGGAAAGTTTAGTGAAAGACAAAAACAACTATACAACATAGTTTTAGAAGGGCAAAGAAAAGTTATAGAGGCTATAAAACCAGGTTTACCATTTAAAAGGCTTAATGAAATATTAATAGAACATTATGAAGAAGAGCTTAAAAAAATAGGCCTTATAAAAGATAAAAGTGAAATATCAAAATATTATTATCACGGCGTTAGCCATTATTTAGGGTTAGATACTCACGACGTATCTAGAGATTTAGGCACAGATGGTGGCCTTAAAAAAGGTATGGTTATAACAGTAGAGCCTGGCCTTTATATAGCAGAAGAAGGTATAGGCATAAGAATAGAAGATGATATATTAGTTACAGAAACAGGCTATGAAAATTTATCTAAAGATATAATAAAAACTGTAGAAGATATAGAAAATTTCTTTAAAAATAGATAAAATGAAAGAAACAGAGCTTTATGAACCTATAAAAAATTATCTTTTGCAAAATGGATATAAAGTTCAAGCAGAGGTTAAAAACTGTGATATAGCTTGCTTATATGAAAATAATCTTATTGTTATAGAGATTAAAAAACATTTAATTTAAAGCTTTTATATCAAGCTTTAGATAGAAAATCATTTGCCGATAAAGTTTTTGTAGCTATTAATAGGCCTAAAAATTTTAGAAAAAAAGAAGTTAAACATATGTTAAAAATATTAAAAGCTATGGATATAGGACTTATAACTGTTGCTTTAGATAGCCCTTTAAAAACAGTAGAAATAGTGTTACAACCTATAAATAATGCTATAAAGAAAAAAGCAAGAAAAAGAGCTATAATATTAAATGAAATAGAAAAAAGAAACTTAAATATTAATTTAGGTGGTAGCACCAAAAAAGATAGAGTATTAACTGCTTATAAAGAGAAAACTATATTTTTAGCTTGTGTTTTAAACAAAATAGAAAAAGGTAGCCCATCACATATAAAAAAACAATTTAACATACAAAATGTTAGTAGCATTTTACAAAAAAACTATTATGGTTATTTTGAAAGAATAGAAAGAGGAATATATACTTTATCTAAAAAAGGAAAAGATATGCTAAAAGAAAATGAGTTTAAAGAGGCTATATTATATTATAATAAGGAGGTGGATAAACTTGTTTAATATAGAGCGTAACGAAGAATGTTGGTGTGGTAGTGGTAAAAAATATAAAGCTTGCCATTTAAGAAAAGATGAAGAAATGTTATCACCTTTTCAAAAGCAAGGCTACCCCATACCTAGAAGAGATTTAATATTAACAGAAAAACAAATAGAAGGGATAGAGAAATCGGCAAAGCTTACAAAATCTATTATAGATGAGGCAGAAAAAATAATAAAAGAGGGCATTTCTACTTTAGAAATAAATGACCTTGTTCATAAGCTAACTATAGACGCAGGAGCTGTACCTGCACCTCTTAATTATAATGGCTTTCCTAAAAGTTGTTGCACATCTATAAATAATGTTATATGCCACGGTATACCATCTAAAAATGATATATTAAAAAATGGTGATATAATAAACTTAGATATAACTTCTATTTTAGATGGTTATTATTCAGATATGAGCCGTATGTATATGATAGGAGATGTATCTGACAATGCTAAAAAACTTGTAGAAGTTACAAAAGAATGTTTAATGGCAGGTATAGAGGCGGTAAAACCTTATAGACCTATATCAGATATAGGCAACGCTATAAATGATATAGCTGATAAACATGGTTATGGAGTAGTTAGAGCATTAACAGGCCACGGTGTAGGTATAAAATTTCACGAAGAGCCTAACATTAACCATTATAGAACAAATGCTAAAACTATGATAATGGTGCCTAATATGGTATTTACAATAGAACCTATGATTAATGAAGGTACTTTCGATTGTTATGTAGGTAACGATAATTGGACAGTTTATACAAAAGATGATAAACTATCTGCCCAATGGGAACATACTATATTAGTTACAGAAACAGGTTATAAAATATTAACAGATTAAGGAGAAGGCCTTATGACAGAAAGAGAAAAAATGTTGGCAGAGATGCCCTATAACCCTGCCGATAAAGAGCTTGTAGAAATGAGAGCTTATGCAAGAAAAATGTGCAAAGAGTTTAACGATTGTGATACACAAGATAACAAAAAAAGGGAAAATATATTAAAAAATCTTTTTGGTAGCACAGGCGATAGCATATATATGGAGCCTAGCTTTAGATGTGATTATGGCAAAAATATTTATGTAGGCGAAAATTTTTATGCTAATTTTAATTGTGTTATATTAGATGTGGCAGAAGTTAAAATAGGCAAAAATTGTATGATAGTACCTAATGTGGCTATATATACTGCCACTCACCCAATAGACCCTATAGAAAGAAATAGTGGCATAGAATATGCTAAAAAAATAACTATAGGCGATAACTGTTGGCTTGGGGGCAACTGTGTTATATGCCCTGGTGTAACTTTAGGTAATAATGTTGTTGTAGGAGCAGGAGCGGTTGTTACAAAAAGTTTTGGTGATAATGTAGTATTAGCAGGTAACCCTGCAAAAGTTATAAAAATAATAGAAAACAAAGGAGAATAAAAATGGAAACTTATAAATTATGGGAAAATAACATACCTTTATTTGATGAAAATATTAAAAATGTAGAAAATGAAAATAGTTGTCAAATGGATGCTTACCTTGTAGAAGATGAATTTGACGAAGAAAAAATAAGAGGTGCGATGGTTATATTACCAGGTGGTGGCTATGGTTTTTGCTCTGATGAAGGAGAAAAAATGGCAAGATGGTTAAACTTTTTTGGTATAAATGCATTTGTTGTAAAATATAGAGTAGCACCTTATAAACACCCTGCACCTTTATTAGATGCAAAAAGAGCTATAAGATATGTAAGATATAATGCAGAAAAATTTAGTATAGATCCTAACAAAGTAGGTATTTTAGGTTTTTCTGCCGGTGGCCATTTAGCAGGTTTGGTGGCAGAATTTTTTGATAAATTTGAAGAAAATGCTCAAGATGAAATAGACAAAATTTCTGCAAAACCAAATTTAGCTGTTTTATGTTATCCAGTTATATCTTTATGTGAAAATTATGCTCACAAAGGATCTGCAAATAACCTTGTAGGAGAAGATGAAGAACTTAAAAAGATGTTATCTTTAGAAAAAAATGTGCGTGAAGATATGCCAGAGATGCTTTTATGGCATACATTAGAAGATACTACTGTTAGCGCTATAAACTCTTTAGAAATGGGTATAGCTCTTAAAAATAAAAATGTACCTTATAGCTTACATATTTTCAATAAAGGTGCTCACGGTTCTGTGCTTGCTGAAAATATTGAGGGTACAAAAGAATGGTCAGATTCTTTAAAATCTATATTAAAAAGCAGAGGTTTTATAGATAACCAATCTTATAGATGGTTATAATTAATATAAGGCTGTAGACTTTGTCTACAGCCTTAGTTATTTTAAGGGGGCACAAAATATAAAATTAAAAAGATAATCTTTAGTAATAATAATCGTAACCATAATTATTATAACCGTCATAACCACATCTGTTACATCTATCGTAGCTATAATTGTTGCAACCATAGTTTTTGTATCAACCTCTGTTACAACCACAGTTGTTAGACCAACCTCTGTTACAACCACAGTTGTTAGACCAACCTCCGTTACAACCCCAGTTGTTAGACCAACCTCCGTTACAACCACAGTTGTTAGACCAACCTCTGTTGCAACCACAGTTGTTAGACCAACCTCTGTTGCAACCATAGTTGTTAGACCAACCTCCGTTACAACCCCAGTTATTAGACCAACCTCCATTGCAACCACCTAGCCAACCATAACCATATCTCATAAAAACACCTCCTTTTTTATATCCTAATGTATATTATTCAAAATAATAGAAAGTGTGACAGGCTATATACAATTTTTAAGTATATTGTATATATTTTTTTCATCTAAAGTTTCTTTTTCTAATAGCTGGTTAGCTAGTTTTTCTAAAGTTTCTTTATTATTTAATAAAATGTTTTTGGCCTTTTCATATAACAAATTAGACAATATGTTACATTGAGCTATAATATTTTCTTTATCTTTTAGAATGTTATTGTTTAAAATATTGTTATCAAACATACCATATTTTCCTATATAATCTAAAATTAAATTTGTAGCTTTTTCTATATCGTTATATGCACCTGTTGTTATATTTTCTTTACCAAAAATAATCTCTTCGGCACAACGGCCACCATATAAACTAGCTATTTGATTTTCTAAATCAGTTTTATTTTTAAACATTTTATCTTCAAATATGTTAAGGCAAAAACCACCTGCCCCTTTAATAGTAGGTATAATAGATATTTTAGTAATATTTGCAACATTTAAAACTTTTGTAACTATTGCGTGGCCTGCTTCATGTATAGCACATATTTTTTTATCTTCTAATGTTAAAAAAGATTTATCTTTTTTCTCATCTCCTGCTATTATTTTTAAATATGCTTTATCTATATGCTCTGTTGTTATTTTATCACAATTATTTTTTATAGCTATAATGCTAGCCTCATTTATTAAACAATCTAACATAGCACCACTAAAATATATAGTTTTTTTAGCAATATCTTTTATGTCTAAATTTTCTGTTTTTTTATCTTTTAATAATAAATTTAAAATTTTTTCACGAGCCACCTTGTCAGGCAGACCTATTTCTATATGCCTATCAAACCTACCAGCACGAACAAGAGCATCATCTAATATATCAAGACGGTTAGTAGCGGCTATAACTACAATTGTTTCATCTTTAGAAAAACCGCTCATCTCTGTTAAAAGAGCATTTAAAGTTTGTTCTCTTTCTTCATTAGAATTTTGTAAAGAGGTTGATCTTTTTTTACCTATAGCATCTATCTCATCTATAAAAATAACAGCTTTTTTATTTTCTCTAGCTTTTTTAAATAGGCTCCTAACTCTAGATGCACCAACCCCTACATACATTTCTACAAAGTCTGAGCCACAAACAGAATAAAAAGGCACATTTGCCTCTGATGCAATAGCTTTTGCTAACATTGTTTTACCTGTTCCTGGTTGGCCATAAAATATAATTCCTTTAGGTGTTTTAGCTTTTAGTTTTTCATATTTTTCAGGGTGCTTTAAAAAATCTACAATATCTTTAGCATTTTCTTTAGCTTCTTCGTTGCCTGCTATATCTTCAAAGTATATATTGCCACTATCTTTAGCATCAAATTGTTTTATAGCTATGGTAGATTTTCTCGTTTTTTTATAAATAATAAATATTATGCCACCTATTAAAATAATACTAAAAAAAGCAGATAACCTATTGCCCACATTTATTTGTTCTTTAAAATTTATATTTTTCATAAGCATTTCTTTTTTAAAATTTTCTGTTCTAGGATTATCTGTTATAAAAATAGTATTATTATTTTTTTCTTTAAATTTTATTTTATCACTATCGTTATAAAATATTGTATCTATATTATTTTTATTTACTTTTTCATAAAAATCTATATAAGGTATATATTGGTTTTTAGGTATAAGGCTAGCCCCTAGCAAAAGAACAATAAAAAAAGTTACAAAACATATTATTTTATAATTTATCTTTTTCATAAAAGCCTCCTTTTTAAACAATGTATTTTTAATAATTTAAAAATAACCTAAACATATTATACTATAATTATTATAAAATTTCTAATTGTAAGTTTTGGCATAAAAAATAGCTAGTTTTAAAATATTTATTTTAAAACTAGCTATTTTTTATGCTTTTAAATTGTCTGTTAATATTTCTATAATTTCTTGTTTAGATAAACTTTCTTTATATTTAGGGTGAGATTTAACCATTTTTAATAGCTCTTCTTTAGATTTTTCTAAAAGACCACCTTTTATCAAATTTTGTTCACCTTTTAATACATCAATACATTTTCCCATTTCTTCTTCACTTTTTAGTATAAAAACTTCATTGTTATTCATATAAAACCTCCTAAAAATATTTATAGACTATACATATAGTTTTAAATATTTTTTAGATTTTATACATTTTTATTCAGATTTTATAGCTTTTAGAGCTTCTATTTTAACCGCTCTTTTAGCTGGGAAATAGCCTGCCATAAGACCTATAAGGCTTGCAAAAAATAATGATGATAAGCTAAGCCATAGTGGGATAGAAGAGATTTTCATAGCGGCTTCTTCTTCCATACCAAAGCCCATACCAAGCATACTCATTATAATAGGTGCTGCTTTATTTAAACCAAAAGATATTAAATAGCTAAATAATACCCCTATACCACCACCTAAAAAGCCTATTAAAATAGCTTCTAAAAGAAATAATCTTTTAATATCTGAAACTCTAGCACCTATTACTTTCATTATACCTATTTCTCTAGTTCTTTCATATATTGCCATAACCATAGTGTTAGTTATACCAATAGCGGCTATAAATAAAGATATACCACCTATAGCACCTAATAATATTTGTATGCTCATATTTGTTTTTTTAGCAGAAGATATATATTCTATGGGAGAATAAACGTTAAATTCACCTAAATCTTTTAATTGATCCATAACATCTTGTACAGTATCTATATTCTCACATTTTATTATAACTGTATCGTAACCTTTTTTTGTGTTGGGATTGTTACCGCCTGATATTTTATCCATATCTTTTTTAATTTTTTCTAAAGTATCTATAGGCATTATAATATAATTTTCACCATAAGCTTCTGTTTTTTTAACGATACCAACAATGTTGGCTTTATATGTTTTATGGTTTTGCTTTTTGCCTATATCTGAGCCATTGCCGATATATTTTCTGTTAACACCAAAATTTTTATCTGTAGTTATAGTAATTTTTTGATTTAAAAGATCTATCTTTACTGTACCTTCTTTAACATCTTCTTCGCTATATATCCATTTTGGATATGGTTCACCTTTTCCTTTTTTATCAAAACCATAAGCTATAAGAGGATTAGCAATTATATTATATGTACCGCTATCTTCGGCAGATAATGTTCTACCTTCTATAGGTGTATATCCTAATAATTGGGCAGTATCAGGATCTATACCTATAGCACTAAATGAGCCTACGTATCTATCTCCATTAGCAATTAATCTTAGTTCACTTTTTAACATAGGCGTTACCGCCTCAACCCCTGGTATTTGTTTAAATTTATTTATATTATCTTTTGTTATACCAGATTTTGCGCTAAAACCTGCGTTAACTTCTATATTAGTTATATTGCCCATTTGTTGTATTTGTTTATCAAAGCTTTCATTTAGAGCAACACCTAAAGAAACCATTATTATAATAGAGCTAGCACCTATAACAACGCTAAGTATTGTTAGAGCTGTTCTTAATTTTCTTTTGGCCAAATTTTTTAAGGCCATTTTTATAATATCAAAACTAGTCATTAAAGTCCAACTCCTTTTTGGCTTTGACTTTTTTTACAAATATAAAAATGCCAATGCCAATAACAAAAACAACTGCACATATTATACCAATAATTTTAACAAAAGAATTATTTTCTTCAACTGGCATAGTATCTGGTATGTCTGGTTCTTCAGGCATAATCATTTCTTCTATGTTTATTTTAAATTCTTCTGTTTTTTGTATTTCTTTACCATCTGTATCGTTATATGTAATAATAAGCTTTAATGTTTTTTCACCTGCTTCTTTTGGAGTGAAAGTGCCGTCATAATATTCTGTTGCTCCCGGCTCAAAATTTCCTATAAAATTTGTAGCGGTAGATGTATCAAAGCCCTCTCCTTCTAGTTTTATCATAAGGTTAGAGAGAGTTACTTTACCTGTGTTATAAAGCTGAAAGTTTACATTCATAGGTGTATCAATAGTTCCTGTATCTTGTTTTGTTATTTCGCTAAGCTCAAGGTTAGCTTGTTGTTTAACATTAACCCCTACAAGCTCTACTGATTTAAATTCATTAGCTTGTTCATCTTCATACTCTAAATTTACATTTACTGTATAAGAGCGAGGTTTTGCATCTGGCACAGCAAATAAATCAAAAGTATGAGATACCTCTTGTTTTGGAGCTATTTTATCTATAAAATATGTTGTGCTAGAGTTATCGGGTGCAAATACTGTACCTTTTTCTTCTGTTTTATCGTCTATAGTTAAAAATATTTTAATGTTTTTAACTGTTTTAGACTCGTGAGTGTTTTTAAAGTTCATAGATAATTTAAAGCTTTTACCTGCCTCTACAATAGTAGGGGTAGATTCATATCTGCTAACAATAATTTTAGGAACAGATGTTTTAGCTTGTTCCCCTTCTTTTTTAGGTGTTGGGTTATTTACATTAAAGCCAGCATACTGTTCTATAACTATGTTATTAGATGTTGTTGTACCATCTGTATTTGTAGTTTTGCTACCATTGTCATATTCAACAGAAAAACCTACAGAGTATGTTTGGCTAATAGCACTAGCTGTTGGTGCTACGCTAAAATAAACCTCTTTTTCTTCATTACCTTCTAATTTATCTATCAAAACAATGTTTGAAGATGTAGGAACTATATTTTCAGGCAATTTTGCTGTTATTTTTATATTTTTAGCTTGCCCTGTAGAGTTGTTTTTAATTTTTAATTTGAAAGTGCCACTTTGACCTACATTAAAGCTACCTGTTGGTGCTACAAGGCTTGTTATTTTTAAATCTATATTGCTATTTACATTACCTGTTTTAGACGCTGTTACATATGTAAAATATTCTTTTGTATATTCTTTACCTGTAAAATCTGAATATGTTACTTTTAATGTTATTTTATTAGCACCTTCTTTTGTTAAGTTTGTTGTTGCTAATTGAAAAGATATAGGCTGAGTTGTATTGGCAGACATTTTAGGTAAAAAAATATTACTTGTGCCACCTACAACTGTCATATTATTTTGATCTAAACCTATAAGCTCTACGTTTACATTGTTAGCCTCCATACCAGAAACATTTTGTAATGTAGCAGTAATATTAAACGTATCGCCTAAAGATACACTATCTTTAGATATTTTTAAATCATTAAGAGCTACTGTTGGTATAACGCTACCGTTATCTATTTTTACATAAAATGTGTCGCTACCTGTAAAGCTTCCTCTATCTGTGCTTGTAAAAGAATAATCTAACGTTATAGGATATTTGCCTGTTGTAGCATTTTTATCTACATCTATAGATAATATAACATTATGGCTACCACCTCTTAATATTTTGCTTGTTCTATCTGAGCTATTTAAAAATTTTATTGTAAGGGGGCTATTTTCGCCACCTGCTTTTGCTTGTATAAGTACATCTAAAGCTATATCTGGTGATGTATTTACTATAGGTATAGTAACTTCAGTGCTTTTACCTGCTTCTATGCTATATGTATTGTTACCACCCATTTTTAAAACAGGTTTATTAGGTATGTTTGGTTGTTCTGTTGTATCTTGGGCAAAAGCTACACATACAATACTATTTATAAAAATAATTGTTATTAAAAATATTTTTAAAAATTTCATTTTTTATCTCCTTTTACATATATTAATTAGGGTTATAAATAACTTGTTTTTTAGGGTTTTGGTTTGTTTCTGTTTTTATAATATGGCCATCTTTTAAATATATTATTTCGTCTGCATATTCTGCTATTTCTAAATCGTGAGTAACTATTATAAGGGTTTGGTTATATTCTCTAGCTTTGCTTGTAATTAAATTCATCATTTCGTAAGTTGTTTTTGTATCTAGGTTACCTGTTGGTTCGTCTGCAAATATTATTTCAGGATTATTAACAAAAGCTCTAGCTATACTAACCCTTTGTTGTTGGCCACCGCTCATCTCGGCTGGTTTATGCTTTAACCTTTTTTCTAGGCCTACATCTTTTAACATTTCTCTTGCTCTTTTTTCCCTATTTTTTTTGCTAACGCCCATAAAAACAAGGGGCAATGTAACATTTTCAAGAGCTGTTAATGTTGGAAGTAAATTGTATGATTGAAAAACAAAACCAAGATATTTTTGTCTAAATATAGCTAAACCTTCTTCACTCATTTTTTCAATATTTTTACCTTTAAAGATAATATTACCTTTAGAAGATCTCTCTAGACCTGCTATCATATTTAATAATGTTGATTTGCCAGAGCCAGATGTACCTAAAAGACAATATATTTTACCTTTTTTAAAACCTATACTAATGTTATCTAGAGCTACTATTTTTTCATTACCCATAGTATAAATTTTTGATAAATTTTTAACTTCTATTATATATTCTTTACTATTTTCCAAAACATCACCTCCACATATTAGATAATTATATCATATATTCGACAAAATTTCACTATTTTTTTCTACCTTTATGTTGTTTACCCAATTTTTAGTTTGCATTCTATATATTTCGTCTTTTTTTATACTAATATATTCTTCTCTAACCATTTCTTTTATATCTTCTATATTTACTTCCACAATTTTATTTATTTTAAATATATAAAAGCCATCTCTACCTTCTATAACGTTGCTTACACTTTTTTCACTTAATTTATAAATTTTATCTTCTATATTTTTTTCAAATAGCCCTTTTTGTAAATCTATGTTTTTATATACTTGTACATATGGTTGTTCTATAAATTTATTAAAATCTGTTTTAAAATTTATATCTTTTATTATATTATTTGCTTTTTGTTTAGCATCAAAGTTATCATTATTTTTTATAAAAATATAATCTAAATTTATTTTATTTATTTTATTAATATTATCATTTATATATTTATTAAAATATTTTTCAAATTCTTTTTCATCTACAACAAAGGTACTTGTTATATAATCATAAACCTTTTGCTCTATAATTCTTTCTTTTTCAAATTTTTCACAAATTTCTAAGGGAATGATAATGTTTTTTTCTTCTTCCATATATTCTTTTAAAAGTAGTGCTTCTTGTTTATATTGTTGCTTTTCATCTAAAGTAAGCTCTATACCTAAGTTTTCTGCTTCATATACAACTGCCTTTAAAAATATAATAGAGCTTATAGTATTGTTTTTTGCAACATCTTTTGCAGGTATACCGTCAAAATCTGTATGCCATATATCAACACCACCAACCTCTTCAAAAACATTTTCTTGTTCGTCTAAATATAATAAAAATTCTTCTTTGCTTATGTATTCATTATTTATTTTTAAAACATAGTCTTTATCTATATTAAAATATTTAAATATATACATACCTATTACAAAAATGGCTAAAGTAGATAAAAATATTAAAATATAATTTCTATATTTATAATATTTTTTGCTTTTTCTATATTTTCTCATAATTTTCACCTATATATTATATTTTTATATAAATTATATACTATCACTTTTTACAATTCAATTTATTTTAAATAATTTAATATAAATGTAATGTATTTTAAATTTTTGTGTGGAAAAAATAAGTTTTTTTTGATATAATATAAATGATAAATTTTAATAATTATAGGTGGTATTTATGAAAATTTTTAAAAATATAATTACATTTACTCTTATTATTAGCATATGTTTATGCTTTAATATGCCTACATATTCGGCGGAGGTTAACCAAATAACCTCTAATAATGTTTCTGCTAAAGTTTTACAAGTTTTAGACGGTGATACTATTAAGGTGGAGCTACCTAATAAAGATACGGCTTATGTAAAATTAAAAGGTATTGATGCAAAAGGTTTTGATGATAGCTATGAATATCTTACAAGCGCATTGCTTGGCCAAAACGTTCAGCTTGTAAAAGACGGTAGTTCTTATTATGGCGGCAAATTTAACTACATGATAGTGTATTTTAACGGTAGGAATATTAATAATGAGCTTGTAGAAAGTGGCTATGCGGTTATAGATAAAAAGCAAGATAAAGGGAGCACATATAATAGCCTTTTAACTTCTCAAAATGCTGCTAAAAAAGATTATTCAGGTATGTGGCGATTTGAAGATGAAAACTACTCTAGTATAACAGGATCTACCACAGGCAATATTATTCAAACTAACGATAAAATAAATATTAATACGGCTACTAGAGATCAGTTACAAAGCCTTTTAAAAGGTGTATCTTTAGATTTAGCTAAAGAAATTATAAAATATAGAGAGAAAAACCCATTTTCTAACATTCAAGAAATAAAATTTGTTAAAGGTTTTACTAAAAAAATATACGATCAAAATAAATATGCTTTAACTGTTTCTACTAACATTAATACGGCAAGTGAATTTGAGCTTAGAACATTAAACGGTCTTACAGATAGTGATATTAATAAAATATTAGATGAAAGAATAAAAAAAGATTTTACATCTGTTGAGCAACTTTCAAATATTATATCTAAATCAGACTATAACAAAATTTATGATTATATATCTATAAAAGATGTTAACAATATTGATATAAGTAAAAGCTATGGTAGAGCAAATATATCTTTATCTGCCAAATCTTATCTTACAAATGCTGATGTTTCTTATTCTTTTGCAGATGATATTATATCACATAGAAAAAACGGATATACATATAAAACTTTAATGGAGCTTTCAAAGCTTGGATCTAGCAACATTTCAGAGCAAGATATAAACTATTTAGAAGATAACCTTAACATTTATACTAATTTAAATACAGAAAATATAAATGAGCTTAATTCGGTATTTTCTAAAAATATTGCTGAAAAAATAAAAAATAAAAGCTTTACACAAAAAGCCCAATTAAATGATATAATAAGCGATTCTGAATATAATAAAGTTAAAGATGCGGTTATTGTTAATAAAAATACAGATGAATATGTTAATATTAATACTGCTACAAAAGAGCAAATGTATGAAAATGGCATACCTACAAATGAAACATATTATCTTATGCAAAGCCGCCCTATAAGACACGCAAAACAGTTACCTTTAGATGTAACAAAAATAAATAATAAAATTAGTTTATATACTAATATTAATACTGCATCTAAAAAAGAATTACAATCTCTAAATAATGGAATTAATGAAAATCTAATTAATAATATTATTAAATATAGAGAGCAAGATAATTTTGGATCTTTAGAAGAGGTAGAAGAATTTTTTAAAGCTAATAATGCTATTAATGTATATAATGGTATAAAAAGCTATATAGTTGTTAGATAACATTTATTATAAGGGTAAGATTTTATATATAATCTTGCTCTTATTTTACATATATTGATAAGCCAATAGTCTTATTAAAAGGTATGTAGTTGATTTGTATTTTTCATTAAACTCTAATAATTGGATATAAATAAAAAGAAAAAATTATTATTTATAAACAAACAAAGGCCATCTATTAAATAGATGGCTTTAATTTATTATTGAGTTACAAATAAATGTAGATTATTTTTAATATTAATATGGGTATTTTGGGGGTAATAAAATGTTATTTTTGAGTGTCATATATTTCTTTTTCTACATTAATAAAAACTTCTGCTAAAACACCATAAGTTTTTTCCCAAGCTTGCATAACTTCGTCTGTTGCTGCATCGCCTAACATATCTTTAATAGCGATAAGTAAATTTTTACCTACTATAGGATAATGCTCTGCTAAAACACCAACTTCAACGTGTCTTTTACCTATAGATTGTACTGCAGGCATAATAGCTTCTAAGTTATCAATATTTTTAGCTGCTGCTAATATAGCATTAGCAAGGGCTACTGGTTGAGCACCAGATTCTTGCTTATCCATATCAAACATAGGTTTTACCTCAGGATTATTAGTAAACATAGTTTTATAAAAATATTTTGTAATATCTACACCTTTTTCTTGTAAAACAGGAACTGTACTTTTAATAATTTCAATAGTTTTTGTATCTAACATATAAAAACCTCCTATATTTTTAAAAAAATAAAATATGTATTTAATTTACACATTTTATTTTAGCATACTCTACAATATAAGTCAACATTATTTTTTTATACATTTTATGGTATAATATTAAATATAGAATATTTTTATAAAGGGGGAAGTTTTTATGAATTTATCAAAATTTACAGATTATTCTTTTAGAACACTTATATATTTATCAAATAATAGTAAAAATTTATATACGGTAGAGGAACTATCAAAAAATTTGAATATATCTGAAAACCACATTAAAAAAATTGTACACGCCTTAGCTAAAGAAGGCTATATATTATCTACAAAAGGTAGAAATGGAGGTATAAAACTTGCAAAACCTCCAGAAAGTATAAATTTAAAAGAAGTTTTATTATTTTGTGAAGATTTTTCAAAGGTTATAGAATGTAAAAAAAATAGTATATATTGTACCTATAATAGTGAAAGATGCCTTATAAAAAATATAGTAAATATGGCAACAGAAAAGTTTATACAAGAGTTTAGCAAATATAATTTATCTGATGTATTAAATAGTATAAATGATGATTTATAAAAAATAATGTATAATTATTCATCAACTATTGACAAATATTATTTTTGGTGTATAATTATAAAAAATAAATTTGTTGAGGTGGATATTTATGAAAAAACTTTTAAAATTGCTTATTTGTTCATCATTGGTAATTTCTCTCTTTGGTTGTGGCCAATCTAACAATTTAGAGCAAAAAGAAGATAACTCTTTAGCAAAAATCCAACAAAAAGGCCAGCTTGTTATAGGTACTTCGGCAGATTATGCCCCTAGAGAGTTTCATATGGTTATAGATGGAAAAGATACTATTGTAGGTTATGATATAGATATAGCTAAAGAAATAGCAAAAGATATGGGGGTAGAGCTAAAGATACAAGATATATCTTTTGAAGGTCTTTTAACATCTTTAAACGCAGGTCAGGTTGATATGGTTATAGCAGGTATGGCAGTTACACCTGAAAGGTTAGAAGCCGTTGATTTTAGTATACCTTATGGAAAATCTACAGATTTAAGTGAAGGGCAAAAACTAGTAATAAGAAAAGAAGATAAAGATTTATATACATCTATAGAAAGCCTTGCTAATAAAAATGTAGCTGTTCAAAAATCTGGTTTACAAGAGCAAATAGCTAAAAAGCAACTATCTAACTCTAAAATTACTTATCTTTCAAAAATACCTATGTTAGTTTTAGAGCTACAATCAAAAAAGGTTGATGCTATAATATTAGCTAGTGATGTAGCTAAAAATTATGCAAATGAAAACCCAGATTTATACGTAACAGATATACCTTTAGTACAAGAGATAGAAGGAACGGCTATTGCCTTTAAAAAAGGTAGCAACGCTCTTGTAGAACAAACTAATTCTACTTTACAAAGGCTTATGTCAGACGGTACTATGGACGAGATTATAGAAAAAAACGAAAAAATAGTAGAAGATTTAAACAAAAAATAGGTTAGGGCTTAAATATTGCTATTACTTTTATTAATAGTATAAAATGAAAATAAATATTTATAAATTTAGCTTGCATTTTTATTAATTTACTGTTATTATATACCTTGAATATATTTTTAGGGAGGAAATAAAATGATTGATTATTTTGTTGAAATATTTAATAATATGATTGATAAACTTTCTTTTTTAGGTACTTATTACCCATTATATATTTCAGGTACATTAACAACCGTTTTTATATCTTTATTTACTGTTTTAATAGGTACAGTTATAGGGATTTTTGTTGCTTTAATGAAGCTATCTAAGGTTAAAGCAGTTAGTTCTATTGCATCTATATATATAGAAATTGTTCGTGGTACACCAATATTAGTTCAAGTTTTTATATGGTATTTTGGTATAACAACTTTTATTAATATACCTAGCATATATATTGGAGAAGATTTAGAGCTGTCTAGGTTAATACCTGGTGCTTTAGCTCTTGCGTTAAACTCTGGTGCTTATGTTGCTGAGATTATAAGAGCAGGTATTTTAGCGGTAGATAAAGGCCAAACAGAAGCCGCAGAATCTTTAGGTATGAAAAAAAATATGATTTTAAGACATATTGTAATGCCTCAAGCCATTAAAAATATTTTGCCTGCTATAGGTAACGAATTTGTTGTTTTAATAAAAGAATCTTCTATTCTTTATGCAATAGGTATACAAGAGCTTATGGCTAAAACTTCTACAATACAGTCTTCTACATTCCAACCTCTTGCACCACTTTTTGTAGTATCTGTTATATATTTTATATTAACATTTAGCTTATCTAGAATTATTGGTGTGTTTGAAAGGAGATTAAATAAAGATGATAGAAATTAAAGATTTATATAAAAGTTTTGGCAATAACCAAGTTTTAAAAGGTGTAAATACAACTATACATAAAGGAGAAGTTGTTGTTATTATAGGCCCTTCTGGATCTGGTAAAAGCACATTTTTAAGATGCCTTAATAAGCTAGAAGATATTACATCTGGTTGTATAATATTTGAAGGAACAAATATAACAGATAAAAAGGTAGATATTAGCATACATAGGCAAAAAATGGGTATGGTTTTTCAACATTTTAACCTTTTCCCACATTTAACTATATTAGAAAATATTACAATAGCTCCTATTAAGGTTAAAAAAATTGATAAAGATACTGCCGAAAAAGACGCTATGCATCTTTTAAGCCTCGTAGGCCTCCAAGATAAAGCAAATGCTTATCCTTCTAGTCTTTCTGGTGGGCAAAAACAACGTATAGCTATCGTTAGAGCTTTAGCTATGAAGCCAGATGTTATGCTTTTTGATGAGCCTACATCTGCTCTAGATCCTGAAATGGTTGGTGAAGTTTTAGAGGTTATGAAAGGACTTGCTAAAGAAGGTATGACAATGGTTGTTGTTACTCACGAAATGGGCTTTGCTAGAGAGGTAGGCACAAGGGTTATATTTATGGATGGGGGAAATATTTGTGAAGAAAATACACCTGAGAATATTTTTACAAACCCACAACACCCTAGAACAAAAGAATTTTTATCTAAAGTTTTATAAAAATAAAAGGCTATAGTTTTTTCTATAGCCTTTTATTTTGGTTCTATTGATAATAGGATATCTTATCAAAAATATATAGATAATTTAAAAATAATCTTATTTCTAATTAAAAATTTTATTTATTTAAAATAGATTTAACCTTATTACATACATTTTGTGCTGTAAAGCCATATTTATCAAAAAGCTTAGCAAATGGTGCAGATTCTCCAAAAGTATCCATACACAACATTTCACCATCTAAGCCGATATATTTATGCCAACCGAAAGAGCAACCAGCCTCCACGCCGACTCTTTTAGTAATATTTTTAGGTAAAACACTTTCTTTATATTGGGCGTCTTGTTCTTCAAAAATTTCAAAGCTAGGCATACTAACAACTCTTACATTTATACCTTCTTTAGCTAACATATCACTAGCCTCAACAGATATGCCAACCTCAGAACCTGTAGCAATAATAATAGCATCAGGGTTGTTGCCACAATCTTTAACAATATATCCACCTTTAAGAGCTTTTTTAGCATCTCCAACTGGTTTAGTGTTTTGTCTAGTAAAAATTAAACCTGTTGGGCTTTCTTTTCTTTTAATAGCAAGATACCAAGCGGCAGCTGTTTCGTTTGTATCACAAGGGCGAATAACTGTATAATTAGGTATGCTTCTAAGAGCTGCCAAATGTTCTACAGGTTGATGTGTCGGCCCATCTTCCCCAACGCCAATGCTATCGTGAGTAAATATGCTAACAACACCTAATTTCATAAGAGCAGAAAGTCTAAGGCTTGGCTTCATATAATCGCTAAATACAAAAAATCCTGCTATATATGGCCTAACACCACCGTGAAGATACATACCGTTAGCAATAGCCGTCATTGCGTGCTCTCTAACACCAAAATGGATATTATCGCCCTGTGGATTTTCTCTGTTATAGTCGCCTCTACCTTTCATAGTAGATTTATTAGAAGGGGATAAATCTGCCGAGCCACCAAACATATTTGGCATAACTTTTGCTAATTTGTTTAAAACAATCTCTGAAGATAATCTTGTAGCTGTTTCTTCTGTGTAGCTCCAAAAAGTTTCGTCTTCTTCTATTTCTTTTAAGAAATCGTCTGCATACCATTTTTCATATTCTTCATAAAGTTGGCTATAATCTTTTTTATAGTTTTCTAAAAGTTTATTCCAATCTTCTTCATATTTAGCTAAAGTTTTTTCTATATCTTTCATAGTAGATTTAACTTGTTCATCTACATAAAAATCTTCATCTTTAAGGCTAAGAGCTTTTCTCATAGCTTTAATTTCATCATTGCCTAAAGGTTCGCCGTGAGCAGATGCTGTACCTGCTTTATTTGGTGCACCATATCCGATTATTGTTTTAATCTCTATTAAAGATGGTTTGTCTGATTTTTTAGCATTTTCTATAGCTTTATAAATAGCTTCTATATCGTTACCATCATTTACAACCTGTGTATCAAAACCACAAGCTTCAAATCTTTTACAAACATTTTCTTTAAAGGCAATATCTGTGTTACCTTCTATTGTAATATTGTTACTATCATATAATATAATTAATTTGTTAAGGCCTAAAGTTCCTGCTAAAGATATAGCCTCGTAAGATATACCTTCCATAAGACAACCATCACCGCAAAGAGCATACGTATAGTGATCTACTATATTATATCCTTCTTTATTAAATTTGCTAGCAAGATGATTTTCTGCCATAGCCATGCCAACAGCATTAGCTATGCCTTGTCCTAAAGGCCCTGTTGTAACCTCTACACCTACAGTATGTTTATACTCTGGGTGTCCTGGTGTTTTAGAATCTAGCTGTCTAAATTGTTTTAAATCTTCTAAAGATAGATCATAACCAAAAATATGCAACAAAGAATATAAAAGAGCAGATCCGTGGCCTGCTGATAATATAAATCTATCTCTATTTCTCCAATTTGGGTTTTTAGGGTTGTGCTTTAAATGTTTTGCCCATAAAGTGTAAGCAGCAGGGGCAGAACCAAGCACAATGCCTGGATGTCCTGAATTTGCTTTTTGAATAGCATCTACACCAAGACTTCTAATAGTATTAATAACCTGTTGATCTCTATCTATCATTTTATAGCTCCTCCAAAAATAATTATATTATAAAGTCTACTTTAGTTTATCATAAAAAATATTTATTGTCGATAGATTAATATGTTTTTTTAATTTTATATATTTTATAATAAATATTGGTATAGTTATATAGATTTATAAATAAAAATAAGGGGTAGTAGGTATTAGATAAATATTAAATATTAATCTCTAATTTTATTAAAAAGGCTATAGAAAAATCTATAGCCTATCAAAGGTTAAGCTTTAAAGCCTTTATTATGTCTTATATCTACAAATTCTTGTAACTGTCCATTTTTTCCGTAAGTAAGCCCTGCATATATAGCATCTGTATTTTCCATTATAGCAGTTTTGTCTTTTTCTTGCTCTTCTATCTCTTCAAAAGCCGACATTATAGTTTTTAAAACTTTTGTACCTGCTTCTAAATCTTCTAATTTTTTGCTAAATAAAAATATTGCTAATTGTTTATCTACATAGTTATACATATTTAATAATTGTAAAGATATTTCATATTTCATATTTAAGCTACCTCTAAGCTCCGATAAAAATTGCCTCGCTTTAAATATGTTAAAATCAAAATCTTTTTCATTATTTATATTTTTTTTGCTTTCTTCTATATAGTCAAATATTATTTCAAAATTTATTATAACTAGCTTTAAAGGGCTTGCTGTTGCTATTTTTGCAACATAATCTTGTTTATTTATAGCCATATTTTAACACCTATTGTAATAATGATAATAGCTGGTTAGGTCTTTGATTTGCTTGTGCTAACATAGATATACCTGCCTGAACTAATACATTATTTTTTGTATAGTCTGCCATTTCTCCCGCCATATCTGTATCTCTCACCCTAGATAAAGCGGCTTTTGTATTTTCACCTGCTATAACTAAAGCACTACTTGTTTTTTCTAACCTATTTTGATTAGCACCTATATTAGATCTATATTCACTTATTAAGTCTAAAGCATTATCACATCTTTCTAATGCTTCTTGTGAGCCTTTTACCGTTGTATAATCTAAACCTAGCTTTGATCCTGCCATTTTGTTGCTTTTTATATTTAACCCTAAAACCTCTGAATTTAAAGTTTTAAAACTTACCGTTAAATTATCTCTATAATCTGCACCTGTGTGAAATGTAAAGCTGTCATAATCATCATTTAATAAACGTCTTTTGTTAAATTCTGTTCTTTGTGATATAGAGTCTATTTCTTCTGAAAGTTGAACAATCTCTTGTTGTATAGTTTTTCTATCCTCTTCTGTTAATGTATCGTTAGATGATTGAACCGCTAGCTCTCTCATTCTTTGAACGATATTTTGTATTTCTCCTATGCTTCCTTCTGCTGTTTGTAATAAAGATACTGCATCATTAACGTTTCTATCGGCTAGCTCTAAGCCTTTTATTTGGAGTTTCATTTTGTTAGAAATAGCCATACCTGTAGGATCATCTCCAGATTTATTTACCTTTGTACCTGTAGATAGGTTTGTTGCGGCCTTTGCTAAATCATTGTTTCTATGCCATAGGGCATTGTTAGCTAATAAAGCTTGTCTATTTGTATTTAATATCATTATATTTCACCTTCCAAAATATTTTTAATTCTTTTATATTATTTCGGCTAAAATAATATTTTACTTAAGAAAAAATATTGGTTGTATAATAAATGATATATAGTTTTATAAAAAGGGACTAGGGCATACTTAAAAATTTACCCTTTTATTTAAAACAATTAAAATAAGCTAAAAAACAGGTATGATTTAAAAAACCATACCTGTAAAAAATTTATTTTAATTATAAAATTATTTTAAAGTAACTTTAGCTCCAGCTTCTTCAAGTTTAGCTTTGCAGTTATCAGCGTCATCTTTAGAAACGCCTTCTTTAACTATTTTAGGAGCACCGTCAACGATCTCTTTAGCTTCTTTAAGACCAAGACCAGTTAATTCTCTAACAACTTTGATGATTTTAACTTTAGCATCACCAGGAACTTCAGTTAATTCTACATCAAATTCAGTTTTTTCTTCAGCAGCAGCAGCACCACCAGCAGCAGCAACTACAACACCAGCAGAAGCAGATACTCCAAATTTTTCTTCACAAGCTTTAACTAATTCGTTAAGTTCTAAAACAGAAAGCTCTTCAATAGCAGCGATAAATTCTTCAATTGTTAATTTAGCCATTTTATTTTCCTCCATAAATATATGATTTTTAATGTTTTAATTTAAAATTTTAATAAGGTTAAATTATTAAGCTGTTTTTTCATCAGCGATAGCTTTAACCACACGAGCAAATGCACCAACAGGGCCTTGGATACTTCCAAGAAGTCTTGAAAGAAGAACTTCTCTTGATGGAATATCTGCAATGATTTCCATACCTTTAGTATCATAATAAGTACCTTCGATAACCCCACCTTTAAACTCTAAAGCTTTAGCTTCTTGTCTAAATTTGTTTAAGATACCAGCAGCAACTGTAGGATCTTCATAGCAAAGAGCTAATGTGCTAGGGCCTTCTAAATGAGCGCCTAAGCTTTCAAACTCTGTACCTTCGATAGCAAATCTCATCATAGTGTTTTTGTAAACTTTATAGTCTACACCAGCTTCTCTTAAAGTTTTTCTAAGCTTAGTATCTTGCTCAACAGTAAGACCACGAGCATCAACTAATACAGCAGAAGTAGCTTTAGAAAGCTTTTCTTTAATTTCATTAACTATGACTTGTTTTTGTTCTACTTTAGCCATTTTTTTACCTCCTATAAGATTTTTAAGGCAAAAGCCTAAGTAGCCGTATATAAAATCAAATATAAAAAGCCTTGCTAGACATAAAAAGCAAGGATAAAAATCTACGATTCTAATTCCTCGGTAGGCTGCAAAAGCATTACGTTAAAAAACACCTACTGTCTACGGCACTTCTTATATAATAATACATATTTAAAATATTGTCAATATATTAAACATAAAAATTTGGCTTTTTATATATGTTAACTAATTTTTTTCACGGCGAAAGGTTGTAGATTTTGTCTACAACCTCATATTTATTATAAAAACTTTTTGTTATACATAAAAAAGGAAAGACACCTTAAGGTGTCTTTCAGAAAAGAGAGAATTTTGAGGTTAGCCCTTTTGGGCTAGGAGAGGAGTATCTATATCAATTAAAAACTTGTAAGCTATTTTGTATTAGGAAGAAGTTTAACTTTAATAGTTTCTAGCTTCCCATTTCTAATAATTTTTAACTTAATGGTGTCCCAAACTTCATACTTTTTAATCTCTTCCACTAATTGCTCAGAGCTAAGTATAGGTACATCATTTATGCTAGTTATAATATCGTTTATTTTAATGCCCGCTTTATCAGCAGAACCACCTGGTGTAATATCTATTATTATAGCTCCTCCAGCCATACCATCATAGCTTAGGTTAGTATCTTGAACATTTGTAACTAAAACACCTAGAGAAGTAGGGTTTAGGTTGCTCATTATATTTTCTATAATAGGCATTGCAACAGATGAGCTTATAGTATAACCAACGCTTTCAACTGTATTATTAGCAACTTTTGCAGTATTTATACCTATAACTTCACCATTTAAGTTAATAAGTGCACCACCGCTATTTCCTGGATTTATAGCAGCAGTAGTTTGTAAAACATTTAATTTTTTATTTTCTGAGATTATATCTGTAGATGTTGAGCTTATCATACCAAAAGTAGATGTTATGCCTTCACCTAAAGCATTGCCTATTGCTATAACATAATCTCCAACCATAACGTTAGAAGAATCGGCAAATTTTGCTACTCTTATATCACTAATATCTTGTTCAGATAAATTATCGCTACTAATAGATAAAACAGCTAAATCATAGTTTTCATCTTTACCTACAAGAGTTGCTTGAACAGGTTTGTTATCATCTATAGCAACGCCTATAGCAGTTGCATTTTGTATAACGTGATAGTTAGTAACAATAAAAATATCTGTAGATGTTTTATGAAAAATAATACCAGAGCCTGAGCCCTCATATTGAGTAGTTCCTCTAAACCAGTCTGTATCATTTTTTAAAGTTGTTATGCTTACAACAGATGGTCTAACATTTTCTATTATAGATTTGACTAAATCGTTAGATGTTTCAATAATGTTAGAAGAATTATCTGCTGATGCTTGTATTATGCTATCATTAGCATATTTAGGTATAACCACATCTTTACAATATATATAAGTAAAGCTAATAGCCAAACCTAATACTAAGGAAAAAGCAACAGAACCTATATAAATAAAAAACCTTTTAAAAAATATTAAAACCTTATTTTGCTTTTTTATTTCTTCTTTATAGAAAGTGTAAGGTTCGTTAGAGATGTTGCTCTCGTTATTATTATGATTATTATTCATAATTTTTCCTCCCTATACATATATAATAAATCAAATAAATGAATAAAATATGAATTAAATGTGAACAATTTAAAATATTTTTTTAATTTATAAACATTTTAATATATTTTTCGACATAAAAAGGTAATTTTTAACTAAAAAGAAGTGTTAGAAGGTGTTAATGTAACATTTAAAGTCATAGGTTTGTTACCTTCCCTAATAATATCAAAAGATACTGTGTCATTAGGTTTACATTTATTTATAGCAACAGACAGATCTTCTACTGTTTTTATTTTTTCACCTTTAAAGTTTGTTATAATATCGCCAGGTCTTAGGCCTGCTTTTTCTGCATTGCTACCTTGTTCTACTTCTACAACTATAACCCCACCTGTATTTAAGCCGTAAATTCTTTTTGTATTTTCTGTTATAGTTTTACCCATAATGCCAAAATAAGGCCTTTCTACGTAACCATTATTTATAATTTGGTCAGCTATATCTGTAGCTATATTAGATGGTATAGCATATCCAATACCTTCTATAGCAGAGCTTGATAATTTTGCAGTATTTATACCAACAACTTCTCCATCTGTATTCATTAATGCACCACCGCTATTTCCTGGATTAATAGCAGCATCTGTTTGTATAACAGTAAGATTTTTACCATCTATATTTATTTGCTTATTTTGAGCGCTTATCATACCTTGTGTCATTGTTTTGCCTCTACCTAAAGCGTTACCTATAGGAAAAACAAAATCTCCAACTTCTACTGTATCAGAATCGGCAAATTTTGCTACAGTTATACTTTGTATGCCTGCCTTATGCATATCTTGTTTGCTAACACTAAGCACCGCTAAATCTGAGCTTGGATCTGTTCCTACTAGGCTAGCATCTACCTGTTCATTACCTGTAACAGATATAGTAACGGCAGATGCCCCTTCTATAACGTGGTTATTTGTTAATATATAAACTTTATCTCCGCCTACTTTATAAATAATGCCAGAGCCAGAGCCTAAATCTTGTAGCTGGCTTGAGAAAAACCCACCAGATACTTTAGTAGATATATTTACAACAGAATCTCCTACTTCTTTAAATATAGAAGATGCACTATTAGATGTAAGAATTATATTATCTTCAACACTTGCTTGGCTTAAGTCTGTAACATCAAATTTAAAATTAGATTGTTCTTTTTTAGAAATAAAATTTTTAGATATTATAGCACCAGCACCTATACCTACCCCTAAAAATAAACAACAAGATGCTACTGCGGTAGATTTTAACATTACCTTTGCAGCTTTTTTTCTTTTTTTCTTGCTCTCTTGTTTTTTCTCTTCCTTTTCTTTAGCTATTAAAGCTTTTATTTCTGCTTTTTTTCTTTCTATATCTTCTAAATTTTCTTTTGGTTGTTCTGTATTTATATCTTTAACATCTGCTACATCTATTATCTCAGGTTTTATATTTGTTTTTTCATTTAAACTTTCTTCTATTATATCTTCTTTGCCAAAGTTATCATCTATATTATTTTTATCTGTATTCATAAAAATTTCCCTCCAAAATTTATTATTACTATTTATATATAATTTCTCTTGTTTTTATTTATGTTTTAATTATAAACATATATTTTGAATAAAATATTAATAATATGTAAACAATTGTAATAAAATTTTTAAATACTTATATATTACAATTAATTTAAAAAGATTGGCTTTTACAATAAATATTTGTTTAATATTTATAATAAGACATTTTTATGAAAAGTTGAGATAAGGAGATTATGTATAACTTACATATTGTATTTTATATTAAAATATGGGGATAAAATTATAGGATATTAAATAAGATTAAATATAAATTTAAACTTTGTTATTTTATTTAAACTTAAATAATTGAAAAATAATTACAATTAAAAAATGGTAGGTTTATAATAAAACCTACCTTAATATTAAAATTTTAAGGGCAATAACACCCTATTATTATATGTATATTAAATATTTTATTTTTTTAATTATTTATAATATATGTTTTATATATAAATCTTTTTCTTGGGATAAATCTATAAAATCTTCATTTCTTTTTACTATAGGTTTACATAAATAAGATTGATTAATAAAAACTACTTCTGCCTCTGTATCATCTGATAATATAACATGGCTACCAACATAAGTATAAACAATGTTTTGTAAAAAAGCTAAAAGCAAATGTGTGTCTAGTAGCTCATAGCTATTTTGCTCAAAGTTTCTAATAACTTCAAAAGGGCATATTTTTGCTCTGTAAACTCTATCTGCTGTCATTGCCTCATATATATCACATATAGCAACAATTTTACCTGTAGTAGATATTCTATCTTCTGTTAAACCAAGAGGATAACCAGATCCATCTATTTTTTCGTGGTGCATTAAAATGCCTAGTTTTATTTCTTCTGGTATATCTAAATCTTTAACTAAGTTATACCCCAAAATAGCGTGCTCTTTAACTTGGTCATATTCTATTTCTGTAAGCTTTTCTGGTTTATTTATAATATTTTCGTCTATCTTTGTTTTACCAATATCGTGTAACATACCAGAAATAGTAAGATTTTTTAAATCATCACCTTCATAGCCTAACCATAAACCAAAAAGATTACATATAAGACTAACATTTAAACAGTGAGCATAAGTATGTAGATCTGAAGTTTTTAAATGGCCGATATATGTGAAAATATCGTTTTTACAATTTACACTGTCTATTATATCAATAATCATATTATAAAGGCTGTCTATTTCTACACCAACACCTTTGCCAATAGCCACAAATTGATTTTCTAATTTTTCTATCTTTTGTTCATATATTCTTTTAAAATTTTTAAATTCTCTTCTATCTTCAATTTTTTCAAATTCTTTATTTTCCAAAAAAATATCTTCATTAAAAAACTCATCTATCTCAATATTTTTCTCAAAAATAGTAATAGATTTAATACCTATATCTTTTAACTTACTGTAGTTTACATCACTTAGCATTGTATTTTTAGCTATAATAATATTTCCACATGCAGAAACAACATCTTTAGCTAAAACCATATTAGGTTTAACATCTTTAATGTTTATTTTTTTCGTCTTTAAGTTAGACATAAAGGACCTCCTTTCTCAAAACCTTAATATATTAAAAGTTTAAAACATTTAATTTTAATTTATTTATATAGTATAACATTAAAATAGGTTATTAATCAATACTTTTGTTAAATTTTAATTTTAATGTAAATTTTGTATAAAATGTATTGTATTATAGTAAAATATAATTTATTATATATATATTAAAATTTTTAGGAGGTGTTTTTATAAAATCTAATAATTTTATAAAAAATAACAAAAAATATTTTAAATTAGGCATATGCTTAATTCTAGTAGCTATCATTACTATAACATTTTATAGATCTTCATCTAAGTTAGATGTATCTATAACTATAAAAGAGGCAAAAGATATTTTAGCACCTTTTATATATGGTATAGGTATAGCATATATTTTAAATTCTAGTTTAAAATTTTTAGAAGGCAAGCTATTTTCTAAAATAAAATATTTAGACGGTAAAAAAACTTTAAAAAGAGGATTATCTATAACAACTGCTTATGCCGTTCTTTTTAGCTTTTTAATATGGCTTATAAGCTATCTTTTACCAGAGATACAAAAAAGCATATTAGACGTATCAGATTATTTTAAACAATTTGATGTAAGTGCGGTAGATAGAATGTTAAAAGAATATGTGCCTATAAATGAAAATGTATTATCAGACATATCTTCATATATAGAAGGTTTTGTTAAAAGCTTTATAGAACAATTTCCAACATATATAAAAAGAATACTTTCAAGCACACTTAATATTGCATCTGTTGTTTTAAATGTAATATTAGGTATAGTTATTTCTATTTACATATTATTTGATAAAGAGGCAATAGGTGAAAGAAGCAAAAAAATAGTATATGCTATTTTACCTAAAAGAGCATCTCAAAACCTAATAGACTTTTGCAAAGAATCTAATAACACTTTTGAAAAATTTTTCGTAGGTAAAATAATAGACTCTACAATAATAGGTATAATATTTTTTATAGGTGCAACTTTGTTAAAAGCACCTGTTACTATGCTTTTAAGTATAATTATAGGTATTACAAATATGATACCATTTTTTGGCCCATTTATAGGGGGTATACCTGTTGTATTTATCACATTAGCTTTTGATATAGCAAACCCTTTAAAAGCTTTATGGATGACTATATTTATACTTTTATTACAACAATTTGATGGTAATATATTAGGGCCTAAAATTTTAGGTGATTCTATTGGTGTAAAACCTTTAGGTATCATATTTTCTATAATTGTTGGTGGTGCTATATTTGGCCCTCCAGGTATGTTTTTTGGGGTTCCTATATTTGCTGTTATATTTTCAGCTTTTAATCGTTTTATTGATAAAAAATATAATAAAAAATACGGAGTTGATAAATAATGAAATATCCTAAAAATGCTAATTTATTTATGTTTATATTGATGATGCTTTTTATATTTATAGGTAATGGAGTATTACCAATATTTTTTCAATACATATTTAGTTTTTTTCCAAATATGGAAATAAAAAATCAACTGTTAATACTTCAATTTGTTTCTGTTATAGTTTGTTTTATACTGCCTATAATTTTATATATAGCTATAAAAAAAATACCTATAAAAGAGCTTATACCTATGGAAAAATTATCTATAAAAAATATTCTTATATTAATATTTTTATCTTTTTCTATAATTCCTATGATACAATTAATAGCATTTATAACAAATATTTTTTATAAAGATAAAGTATCAGATGTAATTAATATTTTTACCTCTTTAAGTTTACCTAAGGCCTTATTTATAACGGCTTTAGTTCCTGCTATAACAGAAGAATTAGTATTTAGAGGGGTTATATTAACAGGGTATAAAAAATCTCCTATATTAATAGGCGTTTTAATGTCTAGCCTTTATTTTGGCTTAATACATTTTACAGTTACACAGCTTTTTTATACAATAGCAGTAGGGGTTATATTTGCTCTTGTAGTAAAAGTAACAAAATCTATATATGCTACTATATTAATGCATTTTATATTAAACGGTACACAAGTTATACAGGTATATTTAGTTAGAGAAGATTCAACACAAGTAGCTCAACAAGTATATAATATAAAAGATATTCTTTTAAACCTTTTTTATTATTTTATATATTTTATAATTTCATTACCTTTTTTAGCTTTTTCTATATATTTATTTATAAAATATAATAAGGAAAAAATAAACGATTTAAAAGAAGAAAATAAAATAATAAAAAATGATAAAAATAGACCTAAAGCAATTACATTATTTTTCTACATAAATATAATAGTATATATTTGTTATATGATATTAGCGCATATTGCAAAAAAAATGCTGTAGACAAAGTCTACAGCATTTTTTTACATATTAGATTTAATGCTATCTATTATATTTTTAATTTTTTCATTATCTATACTGACTGGTGTAGATTTTATAATTACATTATCATTTTCTTTTCTTGGTACAATGTGTATATGAAAATGATTAACTGTTTGTCCTGCTAAAGCTCCATTATTTTGTAATATATTAATATTTTCTATACCAAAAGATTTTTTTATACTATTAGCTATTTTTTGAGCGATAAAATATCCTTCTTTTAAAATTTCTCCATCTATTTCAAATATATTTTCAAAGTGTTTTTTAGGTATAATAAGGGTATGGCCTTCATTAGCAGGGAAAGCATCTAATATAGCTATAAAATTATCATTTTCAAAAACTTTATTGCAAGGTATATTTCCATTTAAAATTTCACAAAAAATACAATTCATTTTTAAGCCTCCTCAAAAAATTGGTTATGCCAAACTAAAAACATATATATAGTCCATATTTTACGGCTAAAATCGCCTTTACCTTGTTTATGGTTATCAAGATAAGCTACTATTTTATCTGTGTTAAAATATTTTTTAGCAACATCTGAACAAAAAGATTCTTTTACCTTATTATAAAATTTATCTTCTTTAAGCCAAACTCTAATAGGAACAGGAAAACCTAATTTTTTCTTGCTAGAGACCACCTCAGGTAAATATTCTTTAGATGCCATTCTAAAAACATATTTTGTAGCCTGTTTATTAACACGATAATCTGAAGGTATTTTACTAGCTACTTTAAATACTTCTTTATCTAAAAATGGCACTCTAACTTCAAGAGAATTTGCCATACTCATTTTATCTGCCTTTAAAAGAATATCTCCTACAAGCCAAAGGTTTAAATCTATATATTGCATTTTTGTAACATCATCTAAATGTTTAACTTTATCATAAAAAGGTTTTGTAATATCAGTAGGGTTATAGTTACCTGTTGGATTTTTTAATATGCTTTCTCTTTCTTCTTTAGAAAACATATTAGCATTACCTATAAACCTTTCTTCCACATCTTTAGATGCTCTTATAAATAAATTTTTACCTTTAAAAGAAAAAGGTATAGCTTTAGCCATTTTACTTAGAGCTTTTCTTATAGGCTTAGGTAAAACAGTTATAAAAGAAATATCAAAAGGTTCTTTATAAATGTTATAACCACCAAAAAATTCATCGGCACCTTCCCCAGATAAAGCTACTTTAACATGTTTACTAGCTAAATTTGCTACAAAATATAAGGCTATAGCAGAAGGATCGGCCAAAGGTTCGTCCATATGATATTGAACTTTAGCTATAGTTTCCCAATATTCTTCTGTTGTTATAGTTTTATTAAAATTTTCTATGCCCACTTTTTCTGATAAATCTTTAGCATAGCTTATCTCGTTATAGTTGTCATAGTCAAAGCCAACGGTAAAAGTTTTATCACCTTTAAATGTGGCTGCTACATAGCTAGAGTCTACCCCGCTAGATAAAAAAGAACCAACTTCAACATCACTTATTTTATGTGCTTTTATAGATTGTTGCATAATATCATCTACATTTTTAATAGCATCTTGTAGGCTCATTTGCTCTGGGTTAAACATAGGCTCAAAATATCTATTTATATTAACCTTGCCATCTTTATATTGTAAATAGTGGCCTGGCATAAGCTTAAAAACCCCTTTAAAAAATGTTTCTTCTAAAACAGAATATTGAAAAGATAAATAATTTTCTAATGCAACTGGGTTAACTTCTTTTTTAAACTGAGGATACTCTAAAAAGCTTTTTATCTCTGAGCCAAAAATAAGATTTCCATCTATTTGGGCATAATAAAAAGGTTTTATACCAAAAAAATCACGAACAGCATAAAGCTCTTTTTTGTTTGTATCATATATAACAAAGGCAAACATACCTCTTAGCTCTTTTAGCATATCCATACCTTTTTCTTCGTATAAATGTACTAAAACTTCTGTGTCTGCCTCGCTTTTAAAAATATGGCCTTTTTCTATAAGCTGTTTTTTAAGCTCTTCATAGTTATATATCTCTCCGTTAAAAACTATAACTATGCTATTATCTTCATTATACATAGGTTGAGAGCCATTTTCTAGCCCTATTATGCTAAGACGCCTAAAACCTAATGTAACATTTTCATCACTATGAATACCGCTACTATCTGGCCCTCTATGTACTATCCTATCCATCATTTTTTCTATTATATCTTCTTTATTTGGAAAGTTTCCAGTAAATCCAGTAAATCCACACATTAAAATGTTTCCTCCTAAGTGTTTTATATACAAACTTTATCATAATTTTTTATTTTATTCAACTATAATTGAAAAGTTTTTAATATTTGAAAAAATTTTTTGTTTATTTTTTAAATTTTTATTTGATTTATTTTATTAAAATGTTATAATAATAATTAGCTATATATGTTTTAAAAATATATATATATTTTATCCATTATTATTTTTATTAAACTATATATTATATTTAAAATTTGATAAGTGAGCATACTTATAAATATATTTAAGGGGGATTTTACTTTGAATAATATATTAAAACCAAAAATTCTTTTAGAAAGTGGTACAAATGAACTTGAGCTTATGGAATTTACTATTGCAGGTAGCCACTTTGGTATAAATGTTGCAAAAATATTAGAGATTATGAAATATACAGAAGCTACGCCTATGCCTAATTCTAGCCCTTATGTAGAAGGGGTTTTTAAACCGAGAGACGAAATAATGACGGTAATAGATTTAGCAACATATATGGGGTTACCAGCATCTGAAGATGCAGGGAGAGATATTTTTATTATAACTATTTTTAACAATGTATATACAGCTTTTCACGTTCATACGGTAGAAGAGATACACCGTATATCTTGGGAAAATATAGAAAAACCAGACACTACTATATATAGCGGTGAAGAAGGCCTTGCCACAGGTATAGCAAGGGTTAAAGATAGACTTATAACTATCCTTGATTTTGAGAAAATTCTTGCTGATATTAGCCCAGATAAAAGTATACAAATATCTGATGTTGAAAAACTTGGCGAACGTGAAAATTCAAACAAGCCTATACTTTTAGCAGAAGATTCTCCTCTTCTTGAAAAACTTTTAATAGAATGTCTTCATAAATCTAACTATACAAACACTACTATGTGTACAGATGGTAAACACGCTTGGGATACTCTCCAAGAATATAAAAAAGAAGGCGGCCCTATTGAGGAAAAAGTTGCTTGTATCGTTACAGATATTGAAATGCCTAAAATGGATGGCCATAGACTTTTAAAATTTATTAGAGATGATGATGAGCTTAAGCATATCCCTGTTATTATATTCTCTTCTCTTATAAATGATGAAATGAGATTAAAAGGCGAAAGATTAGGTGCTACTGCTCAAATAACTAAACCAGAAATAGCTAACCTTGTAGGCCTTATAGATAAATATATATTATAATTTTTTGGGTAAAAATAAAAATTAAATAAAGTAACAATTACCCTAGGCTGTAGATTTTTTCTACAGCTTTTTTATTTTATTTCTAATTATTAAAATATATAAAATATTACAACCTATTCTCTTTTATAAAACTAATTAGTTTCAACACATATTTTACTAACTTTTTCAAATATTGTTTAAAAATTGATTTTTTATTAAAAATAATATATAATATTAAAAAAATAAGCAATGGAGGATTAATAATGAGCAAAGAAAAATTTTATATAACAACACCTATTTATTATACTAACAATTATTTACACATAGGCCACTCTTACACTACTATAGCTACAGATACTATGGCAAGATACAAAAAAATGCGTGGATATGACGTAAAATTTTTAACAGGCTCTGATGAGCACGGGCAAAAAATAGAAGAGTCGGCAAAACAAAAAGGCATATCTCCTAAAGAATATGTAGATCATATAACAAATCATATAAAAGATTTATGGCAACTTTTAAATATAGATTATGACTATTATATTAGAACAACAGATGAAAAACATATAAAAACAGTTCAAAAAATATTTAAAGCTTTATATGATAAAGGGGATATATACAAAGGTTATTACGAAGGTTTATATTGCACACCTTGTGAAACATTTTTTACAGAAAGTCAATTAAAAGATGGCAAATGTCCTGATTGTGGAAGAGATGTTCACAATGTAAAAGAAGAAAGCTACTTTTTTAAGCTTAGCAAATATCAAGATAGGCTTATTAAACATATAGAAGAAAATGAAGATTTTATAAGCCCTGCATCTAGAAAAAATGAAATGTTAAATAATTTTTTAAAACCAGGGCTTGAAGATTTATGTGTATCTAGAACATCTTTTAAATGGGGAATACCTGTAGAATTTGATAAAGATCACGTAGTATACGTTTGGATAGATGCTTTATCTAACTATATTTCTGCTCTTGGTTATAGCTCTGAAAATGATAGCGATTTTAAAAAATATTGGCCTGCTGATATACACGTTGTAGGTAAAGAAATTGTAAGATTTCATACTATAATTTGGCCTGCTATGTTAATGGCTTTAGATTTAGAACTACCTAGGCAAATTTTTGGCCACGGTTGGTTGCTTATAGATGGTGGTAAAATGAGCAAATCTAAAGGCAATGTGGTAGATCCTAAAGTTTTAGTAGATAGATACGGGGTAGATGCTATTAGATATTTTCTACTTAGAGAAGTTGCTTTTGGGCAAGACGGTAATTTTACTAATAAATCTCTTATAGAAAGAATAAACTTTGATTTAGCTAACGATTTAGGAAATTTATTATCTCGTACTGTTGGTATGATAGATAAATATTTTGGCGGAACTTTACCACCTTTTATAGATAGTAACGAAGAAAGCGAAAAAAATATAAAAGATTTTTCTAACGATATTATACAAAAAACAGAACAATATATGGATAAAATGCAATTTAGCAATGCTTTAGCAGAAATATGGAACTTTGTGAGAAGAGTTAACAAATATATAGATGAAACTACACCGTGGGTTTTAGCTAAAGATGAAGCTAATAAAAATAAACTTGCAAATGTTATGTATACTTTAGCAGAATCTTTAAGAATAATAGGTATCCTTATAAACCCTGCTATGCCTAACACATCTAAGGCTATTTTCGAACAATTATCTATAAAAGATGAAAATTTATTAAGTTGGGATAGCACAAAACAATTTGGATCTTTACCAAAAGATTTTTCTATTACAAAAGGTAATGTTATTTTCCCAAGAATAGATATAGAAAAAGAGCTAGAGCAATTAGATGAAATGATAGAAGCTACAAAAGCTAAATCTAACGCTAATAATAAGGAAGAAAAACAAACTAAAACAGAAGAAAAATCTGAAATAGGCTTTGAAGACTTTTTAAAAATGGATTTTAAAATAGGTGAAATTTTAGAGTGTGAAAAAATAAAAAAATCTAATAAACTTTTAAAATCTCAAGTAAAAATAGGAGATAAAGTTATACAAATTGTTTCTGGAATAGCTAATCATTATACACCAGAAGAAATGGTAGGCAAAAGAGTTGTTGTTCTTACAAATTTAAAACCTGCTAAGCTTTGTGGCGAAATATCTGAAGGTATGATTTTAGCAGCTAGCGACAATGACAACAATTTAAAAATAATAACTGTAGAAGATAATGAAAATGTTATAAAAAGTGGTGCGGAGGTAAAATAAATGTATTTTGAAACACACGCACATTATGATGACAAAAAATTTGATGAAGATAGAGATGAAATTTTACAAGGCCTAAAAAACCACAACGTTGGATATGTTGTAAATATAGGTGCAGATATGAAATCTTCTTATAATAGTATAAAACTAGCAGAAAAATATGATTTTGTATATGCTAGTGTAGGGGTTCACCCGCACGAGGCCATATCTGTCAAAGAAGAAGATTATAAAACTTTAGAAAATTGGTTACAACAAGAAAAAGTGGTAGCCTTGGGAGAAATAGGGCTAGATTTTTATTATGACTTTTCTCCAAGAGATATTCAAAGACAAATTTTTAAAAGACAATTAAAAATTTGCGAAAATATTACAAAGCCTGTAATAATTCACTCAAGAGAGGCAAGCCAAGAGGTTTTTGATATAATAAAGGATAGTAAAGTTAGAAAAGGGGTAGTGCACGCTTATTCTGGTAGCTTAGAAATGGCTTTAGAATATATTAAGCTAGGTTTTTATATTGGCGTAGGTGGTGTTTTAACATTTAAAAATGCTAATAAACTATTAAATGTAGTTGAAAATATACCTTTAGAGCATATTTTAATAGAAACTGACTCTCCATATTTAGCTCCTGTTCCCGTAAGAGGTACTAGAAATAATTCGCAAAATTTAAAATATATTGTAGAAAAAATTAGCGAAATAAAACAAATAGAGCCAGAAAAAGTTGAAAAAATAACATTAGAAACGGCTAAAAAGTTTTTTTGTATAAAATAATCTATAAAAAATTGTTGCGTAAATATTACAAATGTGTTAAGATATTACTTGAGGTGTTAAGTTAAGTGTTACATCTCTATTAATAAGTCTTAATAAACAGGTTTAAAATTTTAAAAAAATGATAATAATATAGACATACATTTTAAACCTGCACAGGAGGAAATATTAATGCTGAAAAATTTATGTAACAATTTTTTAAAATTTATTAAAGCTAAAGTTAAAAAATGTCATATTTTTGCAAGCCTTGTTTTGGTATTATCTACTTTTTCTGGCACGCTTACTGCTTTTGCTCAAAGTTTATTTACTGTTAAAGTGGTAATAGATGAGGGAAAAGAGTATGAATTTAAAACATCTAAAAAAACAGTTTCTAACTTTTTAGTATATGAAGGAATTGATTTTATAGAGGGCGACAAAATTAATGTGAATTTAGATGATATAATTAACCAAAATATGGTTATAAAAATAAACCGTGCTAATATAGTGAAAGTTGCTATAGATGATAAATTTCAAGTTTATAGAGTTCAAGATATGAAAGTTTCTGAATTTTTTAAACAAGAAGGTATAACTATAGGGGGAAAAGATATAGTAGATACAAGCTTAGATAAGCTTATAGATAAAGATATGACTATATATATTAATCCGGCAGAAAAAGTAAACTTTCTTATAGATAATGAAGAAACAGTAGAATTTTATATAAACGATGGTAGAGTTGGTATGGCTTTAAAAGAATTTTCTGAAGAAACAGGTAGAAAAGTTTATCTTGAAGAAGGCCAAAGCTCAGCAGCTGATGTTTTAGACGGTATGACTATAAAAGTTACTTCCTTTAAAGAAGAAATAAAAAATATAAAAGAAGAAATACCTTTTGAAACACAAACTATAGAAAATGCCAATTTGCTTGAAGGTACAACTAATGTTAAAACAAAAGGCGAAAATGGTATAAAAGAAACAACAATTAAAGAAATATATAAACAAGATGAGTTATACTCTAAAGAAACTATAGAAGAAAAAATAATAAAAGAGCCTATTACACAAATTATAGAAAAAGGCACTAAAAAACAACCTAAGCTAAATACTATAAAAACAGAAAAAGGGACTTTTGTTATCGATGAAAAAATAAATATGAAATCTACAGCTTATACGGCAGGTGTAGAATCTACAGGTAAAAATCCAGGCGATAAAGGATATGGAGTTACTGCATCTGGTATGAAAGCTCAAAGAGGTGTTGTAGCGGTAGATACTAATGTTATACCTTTTGGCACAGAGCTTTATATAGAAGGTTATGGATATGCTATAGCTGGAGATACGGGTAGTGCTATAAAAGGTAATAAAATAGATGTATTTTTTGATGATTATAGTGATGCTATAAAATATGGCGTAAAAAATGTAGATGTATATGTTTTAGGTGAAAAAGTTTCTTAATAAAAGGCTGTAGACGTTGTCTACGGCTTTTTATTTTGGTTATTTTAATAGTTTTTATTAATTTTAATATTTTTATAAAAATATATTGCAAATTTATAAGTTTTTGGATAATATTAAAAAATAGAATATTTTTAAGAGCTCTATTTATTTACCTTAATATTTATTATAGAGTCTTTATTTTTACTTAAATATTAAATATATTAGAAAGGTTTTTAAAATGGACTATGAATTTTTTATGAAAGAAGCTTATAAAGAAGCTATTAAAGCATATAAATTAGATGAGGTGCCTATAGGCTGTGTTATAGTTTATAATAATAATATTATAGCTAGGGCATATAACCAAAGAAATACATTAAAAAACTCTTTAAAACACGCAGAGATAATAGCTATAGATGAGGCTTGCTCTGTTATAAAAGATTGGAGATTAGAAGACTGCACATTATTTGTAACAGTAGAGCCTTGCCCTATGTGTGCTGGTGCTATTTTACAATCTAGAATAAGCAAAGTTGTATTTGCTACTAAAAATAATAAAGCAGGTTGTTGTGGTTCTATATTAAATATATTAAATAATAATAGTTTTAACCATAGGGTAGAGGTGGTAGAGGGCATTTTATTAGAACAATGTAGCATATTAATGAAAAATTTTTTTAAAAATATAAGAAAGAGAGCTAAAAAAGATGATTGATTACAAAGGTGTAATATTTGATTTAGACGGCACTTTATTAGATTCTTTACAAGTATGGAAAAAGGTAGATAAAATATTTTTTGAAAAAATAAATTTAAATATACCTTTTGATTATGAAAAAAATATTAAAGGTATGACTCTTTTACAATGTGCTCAATATACCAAAAAAATTTGTGGCATAGATGATAATATAGAAGATATTATAAAACAATGGAAAGAAATAGCATATGATGAATATAAAAATAATGTAGGTTTAAAAAGTGGTGCTTATGAATATATTTTATTTTTAAAAGAAAATAATATAAAAATGGGTATAGCTACCGCTTGTGAAAAAGAGCTTTATGAAATTTGTTTAAAAAATAAGGGTATTTACAATTTTTTTGATACGATAGTAGATTCTACCTTAGTGGATAAAGATAAAAGCCACCCAGATATATATAACCTTTGTGCCAAAAATTTAGGTATTAAAAATAAAGATATTATTGTTTTTGAAGATATTTTAGACGGTATAAATGGTGCAAAAAAGGCTAATATGAGAGTATATTGTGTTTATGATAAAAACAGCTGTGAAAATTTAGAAGATTTATTAAAAGCAAGTGATGAATATGTAACAGATTTTAGAGAGCTTATTTTAAGGTAAAATTTTGATATAGTATTATACATTAATAATTTTAATTGACAAATATTTAAAATGTATGTATAATTATTATGGTATTAGCCGTTGTGGCGGAATGGCAGACGCACCAGACTCAAAATCTGGCGAGTTTTCTCGTGTGGGTTCAAGTCCCACCAACGGCATTTCAATTATTTTTACTATAAAAACTATAAAAAATTTTAAAATTTTAAAAAAAGTGTTGACTTTTTTTGTTTTATACATTATAATTATATTTGTTGTTAAACTTGCAGTCGTGGCGGAATTGGCATACGCGCTAGACTAAGGATCTAGTGGTCCTAGACCTTGGGGGTTCGAGTCCCCCCGACTGCATCCTGCGCGAGTGGCTCAGTGGTAGAGCATCGCCTTGCCAAGGCGAGGGTCGCGGGTTCGAATCCCGTCTCGCGCTTATGTAGGGTTATCGCCAAGCGGTAAGGCACAGGGTTTTGATCCCTGCATTCGTAGGTTCGAATCCTACTAGCCCTGTATTAAGCTATGGGGCTTTGCTCCATAGCTAATAAAAAAATATACACTCTGCGCGAGTGGCTCAGTGGTAGAGCATCGCCTTGCCAAGGCGAGGGTCGCGGGT
>CAMMIW010000010.1 GCA_946497035.1 uncultured Eubacteriaceae bacterium
AAAATTCTATGAAGCAGGAACCCCGCGACTTTAGTCGTGGGAGGTTCAGAATGGTATATTAAGTATATTTCATAAAACGGAAAATGGTGAAAATGGAAAAGCTAATATACAGTTATATTTTGAAGATGAAAAGATTTTTGAAGATATAAAAAATTTAGATGAAGAAAAAATAGAAATTAATGTTAAAAATCCTAAACTTTGGAGCGCAGAACAACCTAACCTTTATAAATTAAAAATAATTGTATATGATAATGAAAATTTATTACAAGAGGTTGTTATACAAAATATAGGTTTTAGAAAAATTGAAATAAAAAATAGCATAATGTATATAAATGGCAAAAGGATAGTATTTAACGGTGTTAATAGACACGAGTTTTCACCTACAAATGGTAGAGCTATAACAAAAGAAGATATGGAAAAAGATATTATTATTTGTAAGCAAAATAATATTAATGCTATAAGAACTTCTCATTATCCTAACCAATCTTATTTTTATGAGCTTTGCGATAAATATGGCATATATGTTATAGATGAAGCTAATATAGAATCACACGGTAGTTTTGCTAGTGTATGTGGTTTAGAAAATAAATATGACTATATTGTACCTTGTGATAGAAAAGAATGGACAAATTTAGTTTTAGATAGAGCAAACTCTATGTTACAAAGAGATAAAAATCATAGTTGTATATTAATATGGTCTTGTGGTAACGAATCTTACGGCGGTGAAAATTTTTATAAAATGAGCCAATTTTTTAAAGCTAATGATGATACAAGGTTAGTACATTATGAAGGTATAAATATGGATAGAAGATTTGAAGATACAACAGATATAGAGTCGCATATGTATATGCCACCTGATAATATTAAAAACTATTTAAAAAATAATAGAAAAAAACCTTTTATAAGCTGTGAATATGCACATTCTATGGGTAACTCTACTGGCTGTTTAGATAAATATGTTAAACTAACAGAAGAAGAACCTTTATATCAAGGTGGTTTTATTTGGGATTATATAGATCAAGTTTTAGAAAATAAAGCTTCTAATGGAGAAAAATTTTATGCTTATGGTGGAGATTTTTATGATAGGCCTACCGATTATGATTTTTCTGCTAATGGTATAGTTTATGCAGATAGAACTTTATCGCCTAAAATGACACAAGTAAAATATTGTTATCAAAACTTTAAAATAGATGTAAAAGAAGATAGCTTTATTATATATAATAAAAATTTATTTTTAAATAGCTCAAAATATGAATGTTTTGCTACACTATTAGAAAATGGTAAAGAAATTAGAAAAGATTTTATTAATATTAATGTAGATGCTGGAGATATAAAACAGTATAAGTTGCCTTATAATATTTTTGATATGAACAAATTAAAAGAATACACTATTATAGTATCTATTATTTTAAAAGAAGATGAGCTTTGGGCTAAAAAAGGATACGAAATTGCCTTTGGACAACTAAATTTAGGTAAAATGATAATAGAAAAAGATAAAATAGAAAAGCCAATATTAATAGATGATTTTAATAATATAGGTATTATTTGTAAAGATTGTAGCATAATCTTTTCTAAAATTAAAGGGGGCTTAATATCTTATAAAATAGGGGATAAAGAACTAATAGAAGAAGTTGTTATGCCAAATTTTTGGAGAGCACCTTTACAAAATGATATAGGGGCAAGTTTACATAGGGAGATGGCAGTATGGAAAGCCAACAGTATGTATATAAAAGGAGAAATAGTTGGGGTAGAAGAAAATAAAGATAATATAACAGTAAATATACGCTATATATTACCTTTAACAGATGCTAAAGTTTATGGAGAATATAAAGTTTTTGGAGATGGAACGATAGATATTGAGCTTACAATGGAGGCTGTTAATAGCTCACAATATATACCAGAATTTGGATTTTTAATAAAAATGCCTTTAGATTGTAATACTTTAACTTGGTATGGAAGAGAGGGTGAAACATACTCTGATAGAAAAACAGGCCATAAAATAGGAATATATAGCCAAAAAGTAGAAGATGCATTAGAAAAATATGTATATCCACAAGATTGTGGTAACCATACAGAAACTAGATATGCACATATTTATAATGATAGTAATGTAGGACTTAAAATTTATGGAGATAATTTTAATATAAGTGCATTAAATTATACACCACACCAATTAGAAAATGCTAACCATTTATTTGAGCTACCTAAACCTTTTGAAACAGTATTAAAAATATGCTCAAATCAAATGGGTGTAGGGGGAGATAATAGCTGGGGAGCTTGGCCTCATCAAGAACATATGATTAAAACAGATAAAGAGCTTAAATGTAAATTTTCTATAAAAGGTATATATTAAAAATAAATAAAGGTAGGTTTTTACGAAATAAAAACCTGCCCTTTTGTTATGTAACTAAAACACCTAAAAAATACATTAATAAAAGTATAATTATTACTTGAAGATTATATATTATTAAGTTATAATATATAACTAGGTAATAAAATATATAGGTGATATAAATGATAAGCTTAACTTTAAATGAAAATCAATATAAAGCTATGATACATCAAAAGGGGCCTATGCTAGTTTTATCTGGGCCAGGTAGTGGAAAAACAACCGTTATAACATATAGAATAAAAAATCTAATTGAAAAATTTGGTGTAAATCCTAGTGATATTTTAGTTATTACTTTTACAAAGGCTGCATCTGAAGAGATGAAAGAAAGATTTAATGATATATGTAATTTTTCCTATAATGTAACCTTTGGAACATTTCATTCATATTTTTTTAGGATTATTAGAGATTATTATAAATATAATTTAAACGATATTTTAGATGATAGCCAAAAAATAAATATTATAAAAAAAATAATTATAAATAATAATATTTCTTTTGAAAATGAAGAAGAATTTATCCAGTCTATTATATGTGAAATATCTTTAATGAAAAATGAGCTTATAAATCCTATCTTTTTTAATTCTAAATGTATAGATAACAATAGCTTTAATTTAATATTTGAACAGTATGAAAAAGTGAAATATGAGCAAAAGAAGATAGATTTTGATGATATGCTTATACAATGTTATAATTTATTAAAAGAAAATCAAATAGTAAGGAAAGCTTGGTCTGATAAATATAAATATATTTTAATTGACGAGTTTCAAGATACAAACAGGGTGCAATATGAATGTATAAAGATGCTAGCAAATGATGAGAAAAATATATTTGTTGTAGGTGATGACGACCAAAGTATATATGGTTTTAGAGGTTCTAGGCCAGAATTTTTACATAAGTTTTATAAAGATTTTGAAAATAGTAAAAAGATTATATTAAATACTAATTATCGTTCTACAAAACAAATCATTAATTTATGCAACAAAGTTATAACAGAAAATAAAAATAGATACGAAAAAAATATTATAGGAACGGACAAAGAATATAAAGCACCAATATTAATAAGAGCCTATGATTCTTACGAAGAAGCTAAAAAGATTGTAGAAAAAATAGACAAATTAAAAAAAGATTATCCTTTAGAAGAAATTGCAATAATATATAGAACAAATTTACAAGCTAGAGTTATTGTAGAAACATTAAAAGATTATAACCTAGAATATCAATTAAAAGATAAACTAACTAGTATATATGATCATTTTATAGCTAAAGATATAATGGCATATTTAAAATTATCTATAAACAAGTTAGATAATGAGGCTTTTTTTAGAATAGCAAATAAGCCTAAAAGATTTTTAAATAAAGATATGTTAAAAGAGGCTTTAGATATTTGCAAAGATGAAACATCTGCTTTAGAATATTTATATTGTAAAGTAAGTTTAAAACCTTGGCAATTAGAAAATGTGAATGAACTTTTATTTCATATAGGCCAAATTAAAAATAAAAATGCTTATGATGCTATAAGATATATAATAAAAATAGTAAAATATGAAAATTATTTAGAAGAATATGCAGATTTTAAAAATATAACCACAAAAGGACTAATAGAAATATTAAACGAAGTGTTAGAATCGGCAAAAGGTTATAATAGTATAGAAGAATATTTACAACATATAGAAATAATCAATCAAGAGATTTTTAAAAATTATAAAAATACAAATAACCAAAAAGGTGTTGTTCTTACTACTATGCACAGTGCTAAAGGGCTAGAGTTTGAAGTTGTTTTTGTTATAGGTTGTGTAGAAGGTATTATACCTCACGAAAAAAGTAAAAACCATTTAGAAATAGAAGAAGAAAGAAGATTATTTTATGTTGCTCTTACAAGAGCTAAAATGTTATTATATATATCAATAATAGAAAATAAATATGAAAACAAAGTTTTGCCTAGTAGATTTTTAAATAAATTGATAAATATTAAGAGGTGATTTTATGAAAAAAAATAAAAAAGAACAAAAAAGACTAATAGCACAAATTATAGCTATTTTATTAGTTATATCTATGCTAATTAGCTTTGCAATACCTTTTTTAGGCATATTAACTTAATTTTTTGGAGGTAAAAAAATGGATATTGATGATTTAGAAAAACAACTTGGTTTGTCAGATGAAAACTTGAACAATGACAAGACAAACGAAGAGCTAGAAGATATTATTAATTTGTTAAATTCTTCTGAAGAAGATATTATTAACATTCAAAATGATTCAGAAATTTTTGAAGGTTTATCTCAAGAAGAGTTAGATATGTTAATGCAAGAAGATGCAGAAATAGATATAAATGATATAGATACAGATCCTATGAGTGATATATCTATTTATGCTGATGAAAAGCCTTTAACAGAGGAGCTAAAAGAAAGCATTTCTTCAGGCGAAGATGAAGAAGAAAACCAAGAAGATGGACAAGACTCTGAAGAGCTATCTGATCAACAAGATGAAGAATATGAAGAAGATGGAGAAGATGAAGAGCAAACAATTTCAGAAGAAGACTTTTTGAGCTTTATGTCTGAAGATGGAGAAGATGAACAAGAAGAACCTAGCCAAGAGGATGAAAATGTTTATGCAGAGCAAAATGACGAGCCTATTGAAGAGCAAATAATGTCAGAAGAAGACTTTTTAAACTTTATGGAAACCCCAGAAGGAGAAGGGGAGTTTTTAGAATTTGTAGAGGCACCTAAAAAAGGGAAAAAACAAAAGAAAGCTAAAAAACCTAAAAAACCTAAAAATGCTAAAAAAGATAATTCTAAAGGAGATAAACCTAGCATATTAATTATAGGAAGTATAATATTTTTAATAACACTTATAATTATTACTATTATCTTTTTTACTGTTGCAATAAAAAAAGCAAATAGTATTGCGGTGCAAAATCAAATAGATAGTGATAACGCTTTATCAAAATATAGGCCAGAAGATAAAAACACAGTTTATTTTGATATGGCTAAAAATATAGATGATGAAACTATCATATTAGAAAAAGTACATATCGGGCAAAAAAATACAACTTTTTATTTTAAAAATAAAATAGATCTTATAAAATATAATATTACTCTTACAGATGCTGAAGAAAATTTATACCCAATGGATTTAAATTTTACAGTAGATGGGCATAATAAAAATAATACTATATTAAGGTTTGATAGTATAATAGGAAATAAAAAAGGCTTAAAATTAATATTTGAAAGCTTATCTACAGGAGAAAAAACAGAGTTTAATTTAAGTTTTGATGCAACACTTGAGCCAGAACAAACCACTTATATAAATAGCAGAATAAAAAATTATTTCGAAGATTATAGTATAAATATTAATTATTCTGAATTTGGTGAAAATTACTCTAGAATAGATTATACTATAGAACCTATAGGTAATGCAAATTATCAAATGCAACAAGGAAATTTAAATGAAAAAGATTATATAAAGCTTAAAGAGGGAGAAGAATATGTGGGAGCTCTTGCTGATAAACCTGTTGAATATAGCATAGATAACAAAATTATAGGAAGAATGGATTTTGAATCTGTTGAAAATACAAAAGGTGATGTTATTATACAATTTGATAACATATATAAAAAATATCCTATAAATGAAAAATTTTCTTTAAGTCAAATTAGAAATGGCAACATATCTTACGATTTTGGAAAATATAGGGTAAAAATAGAAGGTATGCACAAATTTGATAATAAATATGTATTAGTTTTACATACTCAAGATACAAGTATTAGCACAGAAGGTAAATCTCCAAATTCTAATCGTGTAGAGACAAAATTAGATGTAGAAATGATAGCAACAGATAAAAATGGTGTAGATATTATTATATCTCCTACAGAGGTTAGATCAGCATCTTATGGTACAGATATTATATTTGATTTAGATGAACAACAAATGAGTATATTAAGAGGTATTTCTACTAATAATATTAGTGTTAATTTAAAATCTGCTCTTTTAAAAGAAAAATCTGCTACCATTCCTTTAAGTTTAAATAGAGGTTTAGATAGACAAATAGTTTCACATGAAATTATGGAAAAACAAATTTCTCAAGCTTTTGAAAGTAGATTGAAAGGTAAAAATTATATAGACGTAACAAATAATACAGACTTAATTAAAGAATATACACCATTAATGGGCAAAGTTATAAAAAGTGATTTAACATTTGTATCTAAAAATCTAGATAATGATCAATTAGAAGCTATTGTTCAAGAATCTATACAAATAAAAGAAGAAGGAAAAACTAAAGTTGTATATAAAAATCATAAAATAAAAGCAAAATATGAAAATGATAAATGGACAATATACTTTGATGAGATAATAAAATAGATATAAAATCATTAAACTTAATTAAAATTTTTTCGTATTATTATTTAGTTAAAAAATTTTAAGGAGTGATTTTATGAGTAATGAGAAAATAAAAATATTAAAAATGTTAGAAAATGGAGAGATAACAGCAGATGAGGCAAGTAAGCTATTATCTGCTGTAGAAGGTAAATCTTTTTATACATCTACAAATAACAATAATAATAGTAACAATAATAATAATGGAAGCAGTATAGATTTTAATAAAATTGTAAATAAAATAACTAGTACAACTCAGGTTTTAGCTAAAAAAACTTCTCAAATATATAACGGTTTAGAAAAAGAATTTAAAGGAATATTTAAAAATATAAATACATCTTCTAATAAAAGCAACATTTGTAAAGAATTTAACATAGATTTAACAGATGTTAACAATACTTTAGACGTAAAATCTTTAAATGGTGAAATGGTTTTAAAGGGATATAATGGGGATAAATTAACTTTAAAAGCTATATATATACCTAAAGATATTAACGCTAATATAGATTTTTATAACACAGATAATAAAAAATATATTTTTACATTTAGAGAAGAAATTTTTGAAAAAGTATCAATAGAGGTTTTAGTTCCTAAAAAATATTTTGATACTATATGTGTAGGCGGTTTAAATTCTAACTTTTCTTTAGATTCTTTAAACTTTAAAAATATAATATCAGACACAACCAATTGTAATGGTATAGTAGAAAATTGTGAAGGAAATGATATAAATATTAACAATGTTAATGGTAAATTAATTATTAGAGGCATCAAATCAGATAATTTAAAAGTATGTAATATAAATAGTTATGTAAAATTAAAAAATATTGACATAAAAAATGTATCGGTTGATGTTCTTAATGGAGAGATAGATGTTGTAAATGATTATTTAAATTTATTTGATGACTATAAATGGAAATTAGAAACTCAAAATAACCCTATAAATGTTGAAATAAATACAGACAACATTAATTATAATATAGATGCAAAAACTTCTTTAGGAAGGGTAAATATATTAAAAAATAACCTAATTTATTCTGAAAAAAGTGATTTTAAGGTTGTAGCTATAACTGAAAATAAAAATGAATTATTTAAAAATTTAAGTTTATTTTTAGAAACTACTAATTCTACTATAATTTTAAGCTAGTTATATTAGAATAATTTAGTAAAACTAATAACAACTCTAATAAAAGGGAATAAAAATAATTATAAATTTAAAATTATTAACGTCTAACTCTTCCATAATTTTTAAATAGGTTATGTTTGGAGGGAAAGGTATTGTCAAAAAATGTGGGTAAAAATAAAAATATATTATTAGGGGTTATAATAGTTTTATCTGTTATATTAGTTGTTGTTGCTGTTTCTGGTATTATATTTTTTAAAATTCAGCTAGAAAATAAAAAAATTTTAAACAATCCTAACATATATAATAATATTTTTATAGGAGATTTAAACGTTTCTAATATGTCTAAAGAGCAGGCTCAAAAAGCTTTAGAAAATATAAAATTAGATGAAATAATTACTTTATCTTATAAAGATAAACAATATTCTTTTAATAAGCAAGATTTTGGGGTTACATTAGATAAAGAAAAAGCTTTAGAAAATGTATATAACATTGGTAGAATTGGCTCAGAAAAAGAAAGAATAGAAACTATTAAATCTTTAGAAGAAAATATGCAAAATATAACTATAACTAGAAATATAAACGAAGAAATTGCTAAAAAAAAGCTTGAAGAAATAGCTAAAAATATAAATATAGAGCCTAAAAATGCTACATTAGAAAAAACAGATAAGGGCTTTAATGTTATAGATGGTAATAATGGTTTAAAAGTTAATTTTGATGAAACATATGCGATTTTATATGACGCTTTACAACAAGAAGGGGATAAAACAGTAGAAATAATTGTGGAAGAAACTAAGCCTCAATATACATCACAAGAGCTTAATAAAATACAAGATAAATTAGGCACTTTTGTTACTCAATATACTAATAAAGGTGGGAGCGATAACAATCGTATAATTAATATGAAGGTTGCTTCTGAAAGAATAAATGGTACAATTTTATATCCTGGTGAAGTTTTTTCTACAAATAAAAAATTTGGAGCAACTACAAAATCAAACGGATATAAACCAGCTCCAACAATATTAAATGGAAAATTTGTAGATGAATATGGTGGTGGTGTTTGTCAAATATCTAGCACACTTTATAATGCGGTATTAGAATCTGAACTAGATATAGTAGAAAGACAAAATCATTCTTTAAAAGTAGGCTATTTAGATTATGGATATGATGCCACTTTAGCAGGTGATTATATAGATTTTAAATTTAAAAATAATACAAATTATCCTATATATATTGAAAGCTATTTAACTAGTAATGAGGTTGTTTGTAACATTTATGGTTATGATGAAAGGCCAGATAATAGAGAGGTAAAATTTGAAAATGTTTTAGTTGAAGTTATTGAGCCTGGCCCTAAAGTTATAAAAGAAACAGACGAATTGCCGGAAGGCCAACAAAAAGTAACTGTTAAGCCTTTAAAAGGATATAAATATAAATTATATAAGTTAGTTTATATAGATGGAAAGTTACAAGAAAAAGTTTTAGTTAATAATAGCTATTATAGGCCAAGAGCAGAAGAGGTTTTAGTTGGAACGAAAAAGGTTCAATCTGTAGCTAATATAGATTCTAAGCCTATTAATACTACAAAAGAAAAACCAACAGAAACAACAACTAAAACGATAGAAACTACCTTAGAAACAACAACAGAATTGACAGAAACAACAACACAAATAATAGAAGAACCTATAATAGAAAATCCTACAATAGAAGACAATATGCAATAAAATAAAAAGGCTATAGATTTTTATCTATAGCCTTTTTAATATCAAAATGTAATAATTAATATATATATATAATATTGTTGATCGACTTTTTCTAATATTTATTATAGAGGTTATATAAATAAATAAATTAAAACAGTCATAATACCTGCAAGGCCTATTGCTATACCACTTAAAGCACCTTCTGTTTCTCCTATTTCTATTGCTTTAGATGTTCCCACACCATGGCTAGATGTACCAATAGCAAGCCCACTAGCGACAGGATTATCTATTTTAAATATTTTTATTAATGTAGGAGATAAAACAGCACCTAATATACCAGATATACAAACACAAGTAATAGTTATAGATGTGATACCTCCTGTTTTTTTAGCTAAATCAAGAGCTATAGGGATAGTAACAGATTTTGGTAATATACCATTAGTAACATTATCATCTAGGCCAAATAATTTTGCCATAAAAAGAATACTTAATATAGATACTAAAGACCCAACAAATGTGCCTATTATAATAGGTAAAAAATTATGCTTTATTATCTTTATTTTATGATACATAGATATAGCAAGAGCAGCTGTAGCAGGTGTTAGCATCATATTTATTATGCTACCGCCTTTTTGATAGCTGGTAGAAGGTATATTAAATATTAATAAAAAGCTAATAATAAATATTAGAGATAATATAAAAGGGGAGCAAAAAGGTGATTTTACCTTTTTATATATAATAACGCCTATTTCAAAGGCTATTAAAGTTATGCTAATTCCAAAAAGAGGGCTATTTAATATTTGTTCCATTTTTTTGTATCCTTTCTTGTATTTTAATAACTAATTTTACTGTATAAGCTGTAGCTAAAAATGTTAATAAAAAACTAACAAAGCTAATAAATAATATAGGAAATAATTTGTCTTTTATAGTTTCAAATTCATCCATTAAAGATATAGCTGGCGGTATAAAAAATATAGCTATATGGTTTTGTAAAAATGTTCCTACTGTTTCAATTTTTTTTATATTTAAAATTTTTGTAGCTAATAATATAAATAATATAACCATTGCCATTAAGCTAGTAGGAAATGTGAAAGGTAAAAAGCTAGATATTATTTCGCTAAAAAAACTTATTAAAAATAAAATTGTAAGTTGTCTTATAATCATATAAAAAAATCCTTTCTAAAAGTTTAATACATAAATATTTTACAATAACAGTAGCTATATAATCAATGTAACTAATATTAAAAATATATTGATAAATTGTAAAAAATATATTAAATAATAACAAACATCGAAGATTTATAAAAAAAATGTTGACAAAAGGCTTTTGTAATGATAAAATTTTAAAAGCAAATTAATAGATAGAGATTTAAAGGAGGAATAGATATGAACAATTTATTAAAGAAAAAGAGTTTTTTTGTTTTTGTTTTTTCTATTCTTTTATTTAATCTTTTAGGTTTTAGCAATAGTTGAGTTGTTTTATTTTCTCAGTCTTATTGCTTTTTTTTTGAGTAAATTATTAATTAGGAGGTTGCTTTCTATGTTAAAAAGAAAAGATTTGTTAGAGATAAAATCTTTATCAGAAGACGAAATTTTATCTATATTACATACTGCTAAAGATATGAAACAAAAAATAGATAATACAGCTCTTAGAAGCCAAGAGCTAAAAAATAAAAGTGTTGTTACTTTGTTTTATGAAAACAGCACAAGAACAAAAATGTCTTTTATGTTAGCGGCCGATTATTTAGGTGCAAAACCAGAAGATTTAGGTATAGCTACAAGTAGCGTTAATAAAGGTGAAAGCCTTATAGATACAGGTGTTACATTAGACCAAATGGGCATAAATGCTATGATAATAAGACATTCTTTAACAGGGGCTAGCCATTTGTTAGCTAAAAATGTTGATGCTTGTGTTATAAACGCAGGAGATGGTAGCAATGAACATCCAACTCAAGCACTTTTAGATATGTATAGCATATTAGAAGAAAAGGGCAAAATAGAAGGGCTTAATATTTCTATAATAGGAGATATTGCCAATAGCCGTGTAGCTAGAAGTAATGTTTTTGGACTTACAAAACTAGGAGCTAATGTTACTCTTGCAGGGCCTTCTACATTAGTATCTAAAAATATGGAAACATTATCTAAAAACGTTAAAGTTGTTAATAATATAGAAGAAGGAATTAAAAATGCAGATGTTATAATGGGGCTTAGGGTACAATTTGAAAGACAAAAAACAATGCCTTTTCCTAATACTAGAGAATATCATCAATTTTTTGGCCTTAAAAAAGATATGTTAGCTATAGCTAAAGAAGATGTTACTATTATGCATCCAGGTCCTGTAAATAGAGGGGTTGAGCTTAGCACAGATGTTATAGATGGTAAAAACTCTATAATAAATGAACAAGTTAAAAATGGTGTTGCGGTTAGAATGGCTATATTAAAGCTATTATTAGAAAATAGATAGTATATTTAAGACAAGGAGAATAATATATGAATATATTAATAAAAAATGGTAGACTTATTGATCCATTTAACAATATTGATGAAAAAATGGATATATTAGTAAGTAATGGTATTGTTGCTAAAGTGGCAGAAAATATAACAGCAGATGTTGACAAAATAATAGATGCTAATAATATGTGGGTTACTCCTGGTCTTATAGATTTACACGTACATCTTAGGGAGCCAGGATATGAGCATAAAGAAACTATAGCAACAGGTACAAGAAGTGCGGTTATGGGCGGGTTTACTACTATTTGTTGTATGCCAAACACTAAGCCTGTTACAGATAATGAAATTTTAGTAGAATATATAAAAATGAAGGCAGATCGTGAAGGGGTATGTAAAGTTTTACCTGTTGGTGCTATAACAGTAGGACAAAAAGGAGAAAACCTTGCAGATATTGGTAAAATGGCAAATGCTGGAGCTTGTGCTATATCTGAAGATGGATTTACCGTTGAAAATGCATCACTTATGAAAACGGCTATAAAATATGCCCAAATGTTTGATATACCTGTGTTTTCACATTGTGAAGATGTAACTTTAGCAGGTGGTTGTATGAACGCAGGAGATACGGCTACAAAGCTTGGTTTAAAAGGTATAAGTAATGAAAGCGAAGACGTTATCGTATCTAGAGATATTATACTTGCAGATAGCTTAAAAGCTCCTATACATCTTTGCCATATAAGCACAAAAGGTTCAGTTGATTTAATAAAAGAGGCTAAAGCTAGAGGCTCTAAAGTTACGGCAGAGGCTGCTCCACATCATTTTACTCTTGTAGATGAGGATATTACAGATTATGATGGAAACTTTAAAATGAACCCACCTTTAAGAAGTATACAAGATAGAGCGGCTATTATAGAAGGTTTGAAAAATGATACAATTGAGGTTATAGCAACAGATCACGCTCCACATCATATAGACGAAAAAAATTGTGAATTTGAGCGTGCTTTAAATGGTATTGTTGGTCTTGAAACTGCTCTTAGCCTTAGTATATCTGAGCTTGTTGAAAAAGGAGTTTTAACACCATTTAAAATGATTGAAAAACTTACAAAAAATCCTGCTCAAGTTTTAAGAAGAAAAGATTTAGGTCATTTATCTGTGGGAGCTAATGCAGATATTACTATAATAGATCCTAATATTAAATATAAAATAAATGTTGAAAAATTTTTATCTAAAGGTAAAAATAGTCCTTTTAATGATAGAGAAGTAACAGGAAAAGTTTTATATACGTTAGTTAATGGTAAAATAATAGTAGAAAATGGACAACTTAGAGAGGAGTTTAAATAGTGGTTATTGATAAGCTTATAAATAAGATTAAAGAAACAGGTAACCCTACCGTTGTAGGCTTAGATCCTAGATTAGATTATATACCTAGCTTTATTATAGAGGAAAAATATGAAAAATATGGACATAGTTTAAAGGCAGTAGCAGAGGCTATGTATGATTTTAATAAATATATTATAGATGAAATTTATGATCTCATACCAGCTGTTAAACCTCAAATAGCAATGTATGAGAGATATGGGTTAGAAGGTATAGAAGCATATTTAAAAACTATTGAATATGCTAAAGAAAAAGGGTTAATTATTATAGGAGATATTAAAAGAAGTGATATAGCATCTACCGCAGAAGCTTACTCTGACGGTCATATAGGAAGAACTGTTGTAAAAGAAAATAGCTTTGATGTATTTAAACAAGATTTTATTACACTTAATCCTTATTTAGGTTCTGATAGTATTGTACCATTTTTAGAAGATTGTAAAAAATATGAAAAAGGCTTATTTATATTAGCTAAAACATCTAATCCGAATAGTGGAGAAATACAAGATTTATTAGTAGATGGTAAACCTTTATATGAAAAAATAGGTAGCCTTATTGATAAATGGGGCAATGAGCTTATAGGTGAAAATGGCTATAGCGAAGTTGGAGCGGTTGTTGGAGCTACTCATAAAGAGCAAGCTAAAAGGCTTAGAGAGATAATGCCTAAAAGCTTTTTCCTTGTGCCTGGATATGGGGCTCAAGGTGGTAAAGCAGAAGATTTAGCTGTATGTTTCGATAAAAATGGTCTTGGTGCTATTATAAATTCTTCGAGAGGTATTATAGCTAACCATATTAAAGAAAATATAGATGGTAAAGACTTTGCTAAAGCTAGTAGACAGGCAGTTATTGAGATGAAAGAAGATTTAAGGAGGTGCATTTAATTGTATAAAAAATCTATTAAAGCACAATTAATATTAGAAAATGGTAAAGTTTTTAATGGAAAAGCTTTTGGATATATAAAAGAAACTGTTGGAGAGGTTGTTTTTACAACAGGTATGACAGGCTATCAAGAAACCCTTACAGACCCATCTTTTGCAGGACAAATAGTTACTATGACATATCCTCTCATAGGTAATTATGGTATTAATTTAGAAGATATGGAAAGTATAAAACCATTTTTAAAAGGTTTTGTTGTTAGAGAAAAATGTGATTTACCTAACAATTGGCGTTGTGAGATGGAGCTTGATGGATTTTTAAACCAACACAAAATAATGGGCATAGAGGGCATAGATACTAGAGCATTAACAAGAACTTTGAGAGATAGCGGAACAATGAGAGGTATTATTACTACTAGGGATGATTTAACACCTTCTCAAATAAAACAAAAATTTGATACATATACTAATAAAAATGCCGTAAAAGAAGTTACTATACCAGAAAAATATACTATAAATGGTAATGGAACTCATTTGGCCGTTTTAGATTGTGGCATAAAAAAAGGTATTTTAAAAGAGCTTGAAAAAAGAGGTTGTAAACTTAGTGTATTTCCTGCTTTTGCAACTTATGAAGAAATTATGGAAGTAAATCCAGATGCAATATTTTTAGGCAATGGCCCTGGTGATCCTAAAGATATACCAACAGTTGTAGATGTAGTTAAAAAACTTATCGATACTAAAATTCCTGTTTTAGGTATTTGTTTAGGCCATCAAATTTTAGGTTTAGCTTTAGGTTGTAACACAAAAAGATTAAAATTTGGACATCATGGAGGCAATCACCCTGTTAAAGATTTAAAAACAGGTAATGTTTTTATAACTTCACAAAACCACGAATTTGTTGTTTGTGATTTATCAGATGATGTAGAACCTACATTTATAAACGTAAATGATGGTAGTATAGAAGGTATTAGACATAAAACTAAGCCTATTTATAGTGTTCAGTTTCACCCAGAGGCTAATCCAGGGCCTTTAGATATGCAATTTTTATTTGATAGATTTTTAAAAATTATAGAGGAGGGTAAATAGTATGCCAAAAGATATATCTATTAAAAAGGTGCTTGTTATAGGTTCAGGGCCTATCGTTATAGGACAAGCAGCCGAATTTGACTACTCAGGAACACAGGCAGTTTCTTCTTTTAAAGAAGAGGGTATAGAGGTTGTTTTAGTAAACTCTAACCCTGCAACTATTATGACAGATATAGGTATGGCACACTATACTTATATAGAGCCTCTTAATATAGACTTTTTAGAAAAAGTTATAGCTAAAGAAAGGCCAGATAGCATAATAGCAGGTATGGGAGGACAAACAGGCCTAAACCTTGCTTGTGAGCTTTATGATAAAGGTATTTTAGATAAATATCACGTTAGGGTAATAGGTACATCTATTGACTCTATAAAAGAGGGTGAAGATAGAGATAGCTTTAAAAAGCTTATGGAAAGAACTAATCAACCTATTATTGAAAGTAAAATAATAACAGACCTTGAAGACGGTGTAGAATTTGCTAAAAAAATAGGTTATCCTGTTATAATAAGACCTGCTTATACTCTTGGTGGTACAGGTGGTGGTATAGCCGAAAATGAAGATGAATTTAGAGAAATTTGTGCACAAGGTTTACATTTTAGCCGTGTAGGACAAGTTTTAATTGAAAAAAGTATAAAAGGTTGGAAAGAAATAGAATTTGAAGTTATAAGAGATGGTGCTGGGAATTGTATAACTGTTTGTAGTATGGAAAATGTAGACCCAGTAGGTGTTCATACAGGAGATAGTATAGTAGTAGCTCCAGCTCAAACTTTAACAGATAGAGAATATCAAATGCTTAGAACGGCCGCTATTAATATTATTAATTCTATTGAGATAAAAGGTGGTTGTAACGTTCAATTTGCTTTAGACCCTAATAGCTATAACTATGCAGTTATTGAAATTAACCCTCGTGTTAGCCGTTCATCTGCCTTAGCATCTAAAGCTACTGGTTATCCTATAGCTAAAGTTGCGGCTAAAATAGCTTTAGGATATAATTTAGATGAGATTAAAAATGAGGTGACAGGTAAAACTTTTGCTTGTTTTGAGCCTACTCTTGATTATGTTGTTTTAAAAATACCTAGATGGCCTTTTGATAAATTTTATGGAGCTAAAAGAACTCTTGGTACTAAAATGATGGCAACAGGTGAGGTTATGGCTATTGCTAATAACTTTGAAATGGCTCTTTTAAAAGGGGTACGTTCTCTTGAAATAGGTCAATATGGACTTGAAAGAAAATCTAGCACAAATAGAGATTTAGAAGAACTTAAAAAGCGTGTGCAAGTGCCTGATGATGAAAGACTTTTTGACTTAGCCGAAATGCTTAGAAGAAATTATCGTGTAGAAAAAGTTTGTGAAATAACAGGAATGGATCCATTTTTTGTAAATAAAATTAAAGGTATTGTAGATATGGAAGAGGCATTGAAAGAAATGTCTATACAAGATTTAGATGCAGATACTTTAAGATATTATAAAGAAAAAGGGTTTTCAGATAAAGTTATAGCTAAATATTTAAATGTTCAACCGCCTAAAATTTATGAGCTTAGAAAACAATTTAACATTATACCAGTTTATAAAATGGTTGATACTTGTGCAGGAGAGTTTGAAGCAGTTACACCTTATTATTATTCAACTTATGATGAAGAAAATGAGGCTATATCAACAGATAAGAAAAAAGTTTTAGTTATAGGTTCTGGCCCTATAAGAATAGGGCAAGGTATAGAATTTGACTATTGTTCTGTACGTTCTATTATGTCCTTAAAAGATGCAGGTATAGAAACAATAATTGTTAATAATAACCCAGAAACAGTAAGTACAGATTTTGATACTTCTGATAAACTTTATTTTGAGCCTTTAACAGAAGAAGATGTTTTGAATATTGTTGAACAAGAAAAACCAAACGGTGTAATATTACAATTTGGTGGACAGACAGCTATTAAACTTGCCAATTTCTTTGATGAAATGAACATACCTATTTTAGGTACAAAACCAGAACAAATTGATGCGGCAGAAGATAGAGAAAAATTTGATGAAATATTAGAAAGCTTAGGTATTATCCGTCCTAAAGGTAAAGGTGTTTGGAGCGTTGAAGAAGGGGTTAAAGTAGCTAATGAATTAGGTTTTCCTGTTTTAGTACGTCCTTCTTATGTTTTAGGTGGACAAGGTATGGAAATAACTTATGAAGAAGAGGGGCTTGTAAAATATTTAACAGATGCCTTTGAAAAAGATAGCAAAAACCCTGTTTTAATTGATAGATATATAAACGGTAGAGAACTAGAGGTAGATGCTATTTGTGATGGAGAAGATGTATTTATACCAGGTATAATGGAACATCTTGAAAGAGCAGGGGTTCACTCGGGTGATAGTATTTCTATATATCCACCACAAAATGTAACTGATGAAATTAGAAAAGAAATTATAGAAGTTACTAAAAAAATGGCGGTTGCTCTTAAAGTAATAGGTATGATTAATATTCAGTTTATTGAATATAAAGGCGAGCTTAATATTATTGAGGTTAACCCTCGCTCTTCAAGAACGGTTCCTTATATAAGTAAAGTAACAGGTGTGCCTATTATTGATATTGCTACTAAAGTTATGCTTGGTGAAAAGCTTAAAGATTTAGGTTTAAATACTGAAATAGCAGAAGAACCTAAAGTGGTTTCTGTTAAAGTGCCTGTTTTCTCAACAGAAAAATTACCACAAGTTGAGGTTAGCTTAGGTCCTGAGATGCGTTCTACAGGTGAAGTTTTAGGACTTGGATATAACTTACAAAATGCCCTTTATAAAGGATTTATAGCATCAGGTATGAAAATACCTAAAAAAGGTAGCACAATAGTAGCAACTATTAGAGATAGAGATCAAGAAAAATTTAAAGATATAGCTAGACGTTTTGATGCTTTAGGTTGTCGTCTTATTGCTACATCAGGTACGGCAAAAGCTATTGAAGAAGCAGGTATTAATGTTCAAACTGTTAAAAAAATAAGCGAAGGTGTGCCTAACATTTTAGACATTATAAGAAGTGGTATAGTAGATTTAATTATAGATATACCAGAAAAAGGTAATGATGTTGAAAGTGATGGCTTTAAAATTAGAAGAACTGCCGTTGAAAGTGCCGTAACTCTTATAACTTCTTTAGATACACTAGTAGCTATTCTTGAAGTTATGGAGAAAGATATAAAATTAGAAGATTTACAATTATTTGATATATCTAAAGATTTAAAATAGTTTTTAATAGAAAGGGGTAGGTAACAATGAAAAAAACAGTAGTAAAAGCTACAATTTTAAAAAATGAGCAAATAGCACCTGATATTTTTGATATGGTTTTACATACTGCTTTAGCTAAAGATGCTAAAGCAGGACAATTTGTAAAGTTATATCCTGATAACAATAAAAATTTATTACCACGCCCTATAAGTATTTGTGAAATAGATAAAGAAAAAGAAACTTTAAGACTTGTTTATCAAAAAATAGGTGAAGGTACTTGTCTTTTTTCTACTATGAGAAAAGGAGATATTATTAGAGTTTTAGGCAATTGTGGTAACGGTTATAAGCTTTTTGAAGAAGAAAAAACTCATATTTTTGTGGGTGGTGGAATAGGTGTACCTCCGCTGTTAGAAACTTGTAAACAGGTTAAAGGTAAAAAAATTGTTATTTTAGGTTTTAGAACAGGACAATTTTTAAAAGAAGATTTTGAAAAAATAGGTGCTACTGTTTATATAGCAACAGATGATGGCTCTGTAGGTTTTAAAGGTAACGTTATTCAGCTTATGGAAAAAGAAAATATAGTAGGAGATTATATATATTCTTGTGGCCCAAAACCTATGCTTTCGGCATTAACAGAATATGCTAAAGAAAAAAATATTTATACACAAGTTTCTATGGAAGAGAGAATGGCTTGTGGAATAGGTGCTTGCGTTGGTTGTGTTGTAAAAATATTTGAAAATGGGGAAATTGTAAATAAAAAAGTTTGTAAAGATGGGCCTGTTTTCAATTCTTTAGAGGTGGTATATAAATGAAAAATTTAAGTTTTAAAATAGGTAATGTAGAATTTAAAAACCCTGTAATGACTGCCTCTGGCACATTTGGTAGTGGTAAAGAATATGCAGATTTTGTAGATTTGAATAAACTTGGTGCGGTTGTTGTTAAAGGTGTTTCTAAAACGGCTTGGACAGGTAACGATACACCTCGTATTGCAGAAGTTTATGGTGGTATGTTAAATAGTGTTGGTTTGCAAAATCCTGGTGTAGATGTATTTATTAAAGAAGATATACCTTTTTTAAGACAGTTTGATACAAAAATAATTGTAAATGTTTGTGGCCACTCTTTAGATGAATATGTAGAAGTTACAAAAAGTTTACAAAATGCAGATGTAGATGCTTTAGAACTAAATATATCTTGTCCTAATGTGGCAGAGGGTTGCCTTAGCTTTGGTACAGATGCTAAAATGGTAGAAAAAGTAGTATCTACTGTTAAAAATGTGGCTAAACAACCGCTTATTGTAAAGCTTACCCCTAATGTTACAGATATAACAGAAATTGCAAGGGCTAGTGAAATAGGTGGGGCAGATGCAATTTCTCTTATTAATACTATTACGGGTATGAAAATAGATATACATAAAAAAAAGCCTGTTTTAGCTAAGAAAATGGGTGGTATGAGCGGTCCTGCTATTAAGCCTATTGCGGTTAGAATGGTTTATCAAGTAAATAAAGTTGTAAATATACCTATTATTGGTATGGGTGGCATATCAAATGGTGATGATGCTATAGAATTTATTTTGGCAGGTGCTAGTGGTGTTGCTGTTGGTACTGCTAACTTTATTAATCCTTATGCCACAATAGATGTTTTAAATGGTATTGAGGCTTATATGGATAAATATAATATAAAAGATTTAAGAGAAATTAGAGGAATTGTAGATTAATATAGATTAGATTTTATATAAATAAAGGATAATTATTTTAATATTTATATAAAATAAAAAAAGACAAAGTTGTAAAATATTTTATACTTTGTCTTTTTATTTAATTTCTTTTTTTATTAGTTAGATTTTAAATAAAAGTTTAAGTTTTTATGACTATCCAAGGTTATTTTATTTGGCAATATTTTTCTATATCTTCTATTATTAAATTTAAACTTGATAACCAAAAATCTTTATCTTTTAAATTTACACCGATATATTTTCCTACTTCATATAAACTAGCCTTACCAGTTATGCTAAGCATATTATCATATTTTTTTATAAAGTTTTGTTTATCTTTTAAATATAAAGCGAATAAACCTTTTGAAAATAAAACACCATATGCATATGGAAAATTATAATAATTAATATTAGCATTATAATAATGTGTTTTACATATCCACATATATTTATGTAAAAATGTATGATCTAGTCCATTTCCATAAGCTTGCTTTTGGGCATCTTCCATTATGTTACAAAGCTCATCTTTACATATAAAGCCATCAATACGTCTTTTAAATACTTCATCTTCAAATAAAAATCTACTATATATATCTACTATACATTGTAATGTGCCGGACAAATCATTTTCTAATATTGCTAGTTTTTCTTGTTCATCATCAGTATTTTCTAAAGCAGATTTAACTAATATATGCTCACAAAATGTAGAGGCTGTTTCGGCAATAGGCATAGAATATGATGTATTTAAGTATTTTTCATTATTTAAACATAAATTGTGGTAGCCGTGGCCTAGCTCGTGGCCTAATGTAAATATATTATCTAAAGATCCTGAAAAATTTAATAGTATTCTACTTTCTTTTATACTTTGGATGCTATAGCAAAAAGCTCCCCCAACTTTACCTTTTTTAGAATAAACATCTATCCAATTATTATCAAAGGCTTTTTTAGCAAAATTACCTAATTTTTCACTAAAATTAGAAAAATTATCATATATAAAATTTTTAGCTTCTTCATAAGTGTATGTTTTATTATTAGTAGATATAGGTGCAAATAAATCGTAAAAAGGTAAACCATTTTTATGACCTAAAATTTGGGATTTTTTTATAAAATATTTTTGTAATTTTGGTAAGCTTTCTTTTATTGCACTAAACATAGCTTCAAAAACTTCTTTATCTAATCTAGCATCTTTTAAAGTCATTTCTAATGGAGAACTATATCCTTTAAGATTACAAACTTCAATAACTTCACCTTTAATACCATTTAAACAGAAAGATGCAGGTAAATCTATTTTTTCATAAGATTTAAGCTCACTAAAATAGGCATCTTTTCTAACATTACAGTCTGAGCTATATGCTAAATTTCTTATTTCTGGTAAAGTTAAAACTTTATCTTTATAATCTACATTTAACGTAGAAGTTATTTGTTGCCATTGTTTTGTCCACATAATAGAGCCATTTAAAGCCATTTTAGATATAATATATTCTTTATCATTATCTAAAAGTTTGTTAGCCTTTTCTTTAGCTTCTTCTAAAATAAATTTATATTCTTTTAAAATATTAGAATTATATATTATATCTTGCAAATTATCTATATTTTTTAAAAATAATATAAGATTATTTTCTATTTGTTTAAAATTTACTAGTAGTTTTTCTATTTGGGACATTAAGTTTAAAAGGTGAGCATTAGTTGTATCTACCTTTAAGCTAAGACTAACATATGCTATAAGACAATCGAATTTATTTAAGTTTTCCAATTTTTCTATATAAGTTTCAAGTTTTTCTGTGGTATTTTTTGTGCTGTTAAAATTATCATTACACCAGTTTAAAAAGCTTAATATATCTTCTTCAAAAGATTTTAAATCTGCTATAAATTGTTGGCTTTCATAGCTTTTATATAAATTATCTAAATTCCAATTAGTATCCATATGCATCAACCTTTCTTTTATATAAATTTATATTCATACAATATAACATATATATAAATTATAGTCAACATATTAATAATATTTGATATGACACAGTTTATATGATAATATATTTAATTATGGAGGGATTTATATGAATCAAAAAGATATATTAGAAATTTTAAAAGAATATGTAAATATAGATGATGTAACATTAGATAAAATACCTAATATAGATTTATATATGGATCAGGTTACAACATTTATAGATGATAGCTTAAAACAATATAAAAGAAATGACGAACAAAAGATAATAACTAAAACAATGATAAATAATTATACAAAAGATAAAATATTATCATCTCCTAATAAAAAAAAGTATAATAAAACACATTTAATATCTTTAATTTTAATTTATCATTTAAAATCTATAATTTCTATAAATGACATTAGCCTAATATTAAAAGATAATGAAAAAAAAATAGAATGTATATATGATAAATTTTTACAATATAAAAAAATATCAGAAGAAAATTTTTATAAAGATGTTGAAAATTTTTTAAATATTATAGAAAATAATGAAGAAGATAATATATCACTTATAATATTTTTAATTAATATTATTAATGAGGCTAATGAAAGAAAATATTTGGCAGAAAAAATTATAGATAAATATTTAAAAAAATAAATTTAAAATTAAATCTTGTATATTTTTAACATTAGATATATAATAAATGTATATTATTTTATGTGTATTTTATGGAGGTTAAATTATGGATTATAAAAATATATATGAAAATTGGCTAAAAGATGATTATTTTGATAACGAAACAAAAAAAGAGCTTTTAAATATAAAAGATAACGAAAAAGAAATAGAAGATAGATTTTATAAAGATTTAGAATTTGGCACAGGTGGTTTAAGAGGCATTATAGGTGCAGGTACAAACCGCATAAATATATATACAGTTAGTAAAGCTACACAAGGTCTAGCAGATTATATATTAGATCAACCACAGTATAATAAAGAAAAAGGCGTAGCTATTGGTTATGACTCTAGATTTATGAGCCAAGATTTTGCAGAGATAGCAGCATTAGTTTTAAATGGTAATGGTATAAAAACATATTTATTTGATGAATTAAGGCCAACGCCTATGGTTTCTTTTGCTATAAGAGAATTAGGCTGTATAGCAGGTATTGTTATTACAGCTAGTCATAATCCACCAGAATATAACGGATATAAAATATATGGTGAAGATGGTGGACAAGTGCCATTTCCTAAAGATATGGAAATTATAAAATATGTTAACAATGTGAAAGATTTTAAAACTATAAAAAAAGCAGATAAATCTCAAGCTATTAAAGATGGCTTATTTAACATAATAGGTAAAGAAATAGATGAAAAATATGATGAAAATGTTTTAAATCAATTAGTTAATAAAGATGTTATAGAAAAAGCTAGCGATTTAAAAATAGTTTATACTCCTATACATGGCACAGGGAACAAACCTGTTAGACGTATTTTAGAAAAAGCAGGCTTTAAAAATGTTAATATTGTAAAAGAACAGGAGCTTCCAGATTGTAAATTTAGCACAGTATCATATCCAAATCCAGAAGATCCAAAAGCTTTTACATTAGCCTTAAAATTAGCCGATGAGATAGATGCTGATATAATAGTAGGCACAGACCCTGATGCAGATAGGGTAGGAACTGTTGTAAAAAATAATAAAGGTGAATATGTTGTTTTATCTGGCAATATGATGGGTGTTTTATTAACAGATTATATTTTAAGCCAAAGAAAAGAAAAAGGTATTTTATCAAATAAAGGTGCTATAATATCTACTGTTGTTTCCTCTAATATGACAGAAAAAATAGCTAAAGCTTATAATGTAGATTATTTTAATGTTTTAACAGGTTTTAAATTTATAGGTGAAAAAATTAAACAATTTGAAGAAACAGGGTCTAATGAATATATTTTCGGTTTTGAAGAAAGCTATGGTTGTTTAGCTGGTACATATGCAAGAGACAAAGATGCGGTTGTTGCTACTATGCTTATATGTGAGCTTGCAGCATTTTATAAAAATAAAGGTATAACTTTATATGAAGGGTTACAAGAAATTTATAAAAAATATGGATATTTTAAAGAAGATATAAAATCTATTACATTAAAAGGGATAGATGGACTTAAAGATATGGAAAAGATTATGACAAATTTAAGAACATCAACACCTACAGTAGTTAATAATGAGTCAATAGTGGAAATTAGAGATTATAAATGTGGAGAGATAAAAGATATAGTTAATAATATAATATCAAGTAGTAACTTACCTAAATCTAATGTTTTATATTTTACATTAAAAGATAAATCTTGGTTTTGCGTTAGACCTTCTGGTACAGAGCCAAAAATAAAAATATATTTTGGTGTAGAAGAAGAAAATGAAGAAAAGGCAGACAATAAATTAAAAAGCTTAATAAATAATGTAATGAATATTATAGATGATATTTTAAAATAGTTTTAGGTAGTTATTTTTAATATTTTAGGAAACATTTATTATATAACCTTATATTTTTGATAATTATTTTACATTTTTAAAGGGTGTAGATTTTATCTGCATCCTTATTTAATATATACAAAGAATTATAGTTTTAATTAGGGAGTGTGCAAAAATGGAATATTTTATTTTAGATGAAGATGAAAGATTAGAAAATAAACTAAAAATAAACTTTTCAGACAATAAATTTGAAGAAGATACACCTTTTATATTAAATTTAAAAACAGAAAAATATACACAATTTCAAGATTATATGTTAGGTAAAAATATATTTAATTATTATTTTTGTATATCTGAAAAGTTATATAAAATATTTTCTGCCTATGATGATTTTAAAATAGTACCATTTTTTATAACTGATATTGAAAATAAAATACAAATGCCTTATTTTAAAATAGAAATAAGGACGATAGATTGTATATTAGATGAAAATGTAAACAAAATAGAAGACATTGTTATATGTAAAGAAAAAATTAATGATAAATATATTTTTAAAATAAAATTTAAAACAATAGAAAGAATCGTAGTATCATTACATTTAGCAGAAAATATATTAAAAGCTTTACCATATGGGATAAAATTAGTTCCTTTAAAGTTGAAATGAGGTGTAAAATATGTATGTTGTAACCGAAGAACTAAAAATACAATTACCTTTTAAATATAAAATAATAAAAACTTTATATATAAAAGAAAAATTGAATGAACATTCAAAAATATTTATAAAGGGAATATTAGACAATGAAGAAGAAAATATTAACATATTTAAAAAACTATCAATAACAGATAATTTAAAAGTAAAAGGTAAAAAAATTGTATTTGAAAATAAAATTGAAAAAGAAGAAGAAACCGATATATTTTATGGCATAATAACAAAAATTAAATTAAAACAAGATGGAAATTTATATGATTTTGAATTAGAAGGAAGTAGCTATTCATTAATGTTAGATTTAAAAAAGAAAAAAAGGAGCTTTCAAGATAAAAATTTAACATATAGAAATTTGATTGGAGATATAGTAAAAGAAAATAAAGGCAACACTATATTTATAGGAGATTTTTCAAAAACATTAGATGTACCATTTATCCAATATAATGAAACAGATTGGGAATTTATAAAAAGATTAAGCTCACATATGGGATTAAAACTTTGTCCAGATGTAAAAACAGAAAAACCAAACATATTTATAGGCATAAAGAAGGGAAATGAATATATATGTAATGCTTATGAATATAAATTGAAAAAAGATATAAAGAGCTATTTAAAAATGAAAGAAAATCACATGAAAGTAACAGAAGAAGATTTTATAAGCTATGAAATAGAAATAAAAGATAATTATGAAATAGGCGATAAAATATTATATAAAGATTTAAAATTAGTAATTATAGAAAAATATTTAGAGCTAAAATCTAGCGAATTAATAAATAAATATAAATTAAAATTAGAAAGAAATATAAAACAAGAAAAGATATATAATGAGCAAATAATAGGACAAGTAATAAATGGAATAGTAATAAAAGTAGAAAAAGATAAAATAAAAGTACATTTAGATATAGATGAAAAACAAGAAGAAAATAAAGCATATTTATATAGTTTTGGAAGTAACTATACAACAGAAGGTAACACCGGGTGGTATATAATGCCTGAAGTACAAAGCAAAATAGAATTATATATACCTACAAAATGTGAAGGTAGTGGATATTTGAGAAGAGTATTAAGAGAGGATGGAAAAGAAAATGAAAAAACACAAGATGTATCTATAAAATATTTAGGAACAATAGATGGAAAAGAACTAAAATTAGCACCAGAACAATTAAAATTTACAACTAACGGAGAAAGTTTATACTTAAATATGGAAAATGAAGGTGGTATATCAATAGTATCAAATGAAAATATAAATATATACTCAGAAAAAAATATAAAAATAGAAAGTGAAAAACTTACAATAAAATCAAATGACAAAATAGCAATAACAACACAAGACGCAAATATAGTAATAGATGAAGTAACACATTTGAAAGGAAGTTGATAAAATGTCATACCAAGAAGAATTAATAAAAAATTTAAGAGAAGTAAAAGAAGAAAAAATAGATTACTTTAATGTAGAAAATGATATAGAAAAAGGCTATATAATAGTAAAATATGAAAAATTACTATTAGAAGAAAAAAATTTATATGAAGATAAATTAAAAATAATATTACCTAAAGATTTTGATTTAATGAATGATGATTTATTAAATAGTAAATATCCGTCAAATGAGGAATTAGACTATGTATATACAAGTGAAGATACAACAGTAAATTTTAACTTTAGTTTAGAAGAAGGGGAAATTTTAAATGAAGAAGTAGAAGAAATAAGAGATATAATATTAAATGAATTTACAAGAATGTATCCTCATAGTGAAATGGAAGATATAAAAATAATTGAGAAAGAAAATAAAAAAATAGGAACATTTTCATTTGTAGTAAATGTTATAGATGGTGAATTATTTAATAAAATGTATTTTATCCCGCTTAAAATGGGATTATTAATATTAACATTTAGTTGTGATATTTTTCAGAAAAAAGAATGGGAAAATATATTAGATGATATTATTTTAACAATAGAAGAAAAAGAATAAAATTATTGCTTAAAAAGGAGATAATAAATGATAAAATATATACCAGAACATTTTGATTGTACATATTTTAAGCCAATACTGAAAGAAACATTAGAAAAAATGGAAGAAGATTTTCAAGAAAATATAGAAAAATATAAAAGTGAATTTATATTAAATTTTAAAAGTATAAGTAATGAAATAAAAAATAAATATGTAGATAAAAAAATAGGATACTTAAGCTATAATTTAATGTTAACAAAAATAATAAATAAAAATTATAATTATGATATTTATATATATGATAAAGATTGGTATTTAAACGGAGATATAAAAATAGGAGAGTATAACGTAGAACATATATATAAATATTATGAAGAAATGTGGAATAAATTATTAGAAGAAGGGATAGGATATATATTTAAAATAAATAAAACAGATATAAATAATGTAATGTTAAATATAATAGATAAATTTCATAATTATATAGTTAGCATTATGAGAAATAGCATAATAGAATTAACAGAAACAGAAGAATATAAAAATTTAAAAAAAGAAGAAACATTTAGCATACATACAGGTAAATTTTATGATATATTTGACTTAATATATACAGAAAAGGAAAATAAAAATATAATAAAAATTAAAAGATGGTTATCAAAAAAATTAGATGAAGAATATTGTAATGAAGATTTTAAAAATTTAGATTTAAATAAAATGGATTTAGAAAGATGTGATTTAAGAGGAGCAGATTTTAGAGGAAGTGAATTAAAAGAAGCTGATTTATCATATAGCATATTAAATGGTGCAAAATTTAAAGGAGCAGATTTAAGAAATAGTAATATGATATCAAGTAGTTTAAGTGGAGTAAACTTTGAAAATGTAAATTTAAGCGGTAGTAAAATGACATATTCAATAATGAGAAAAGGGAAAATAAATGACTTAATGGAAATAGGTGAATTAGCCACAGTATTAAAAAATACAGATTTAACAAATGTAGACCTAAGAAATAGTATATTTGAAGGTATTGATTTTAGAGAAGCAATATTAAATAATACAAATTTTGAAGAATGTGTATTTAAAAAATGTAAATTTAAAAAAGAACAAGTTTTAAATTTAACTAAACAGCAATTAAATGGAATAAAAATATGTTAAAGTAAATAATTGGAAGAGAAGTATATTTGGGGAGAAAAGGTATAGGAAATATAATAAAAAAAGCAAGTAATTCAATAGGAAAAGTTGTAAAAGTAGGTCAACAAGCAATAAAAAAAGTGGGCAATAGTATAAAAGTAGGGTAAAAAGTACAATAGGAAATGCACTAAAGACAACAAAAAATATAGGTAATAAAATAAAGGATTTAAAAGAAGGTGTAAAAGAATTAGGAGAAAATATACTTGCTAAATTAAAAAATCAAATAAAAGAGATAAAAGAAAATGGATTTTTTAAAAATGTAGTAGTAGGAAGAGTGATAAAAGGAGCAAAAAGTTATTATATAAAAAGTAAAGAAGAGATTATACAAACATTAAATAAAAAAGGAAAAGGGAAATATGGAAACACAAAATTTAATTAGTTATCAAATAGAGGATTAGAGCTTAGTAAAAAAGGAGGAAAGTTATTAAAGGATACAAGTAATTATTTGGATAAATCATTAAATCACATGATAAAAGGCAGTTATGCGGGAGATGAAACTACATTATTAGGAACATTAGGAGAAATACTTGTCGGTTGCGTACTTGGAGTAGGACAAGTAGCAGATATAAGAGAAGTAGTATATGATATTCAAAATTGGGAATTGAAATGGAGCAATGCAGGGGATTTAGTTTTAGATGCTATAGGATTTATACCTTTAATTGGAGATGTAATAAAAGGAGTAAAAAAATACCATTTAAAGAAATAGGAAATGGTATGAAAAATGGTACTAATAACTTTATAAATAAATTTAGCAAAAAAGTAATAAAAGAAACAACAGAAAAATTTTTATCAACAGATAAAATAAATGGTAAGTTTTTTAGAAAAGTTTAGGTGATGTACTAAATAGCCTAGTAAAAAACTGAAAGACTGTAGATAGTATAATTATAAAATGTCCAATTCCTAATGGAAAAATATACCCAAAAAATTTATTGGAGGATTAACATGTATATAGAAGAGATTAATTTATTAACAAAAGAAATGGCTAAATATGGTGATAAAATAAATAATGGTGTATTAGAAAAAGATTTAAAATTGTTTGTAGATATTTTTAAAAAAACTTTTAGTGTAATTTTACCTAATGATTATTTAGATTTTTTAAAAAATTTTAATGGAATAGAATTTAATGGGTTTATTATATATGGTGTTGACAAAAATTTATTAAGTATTAAAACAGATAATCATATAAACGGATTAATAGAATTTAATAATATATTTTATGAAAATGAATATCAAAAAAAGTATATATTTTTAGGAGAAAATAATATTAGTTGGTATGTTTATGATATAGAATCAGTTATATATTTTGAATTGGATAACTCATCTGGAACAAAAATTAATAAATTTGATGATTTTAAAGATATGCTAAAAAGTTTTATTAAAGAAGCTATTTAAATTTGGAATATATAAAATAGACCTTCAATGATTTAGATATAGAAAAATTAAGTTATATTTCGGAGTCATTATTGGAGTTATTAGTTGATGGTATCGGATTAGGCATAATATAAATTTTAAAGTATTAAATACATTTTAGCTATATTGAGAGGAAAATAGGTATTAATATATGATGGATAAAATGAGTAAGAGATAAAAGAAAAAGCAATAGGTTTGCATTTAGAAGAGAATGGACTGTTAAAAATATTATAAGAAACACAAATATAGATGATAGAATAATAAAGATATAAAAATTAGACCAATAAAAGAATAGGAGTGGAAAAAATGTTAGATGCAATTACATATTTAGATTTAAAAACAAATATTATGAATTTACAAGAATTAATAGATTTTGAAATGAAATACGAAATAAATGAACATTGTTATTGTAATATAATGGGAATTTTAAAAGAAGAAGATGAAGAATTTTTTGTAAAGCATATAACAGCTTTTAGTCCAATACAAGTTAGGATAGAAAAGGATATACCAATAACAATATTTAATGGAATAATACAAAAATCAGAAATAAGGCATATAGGTGGAGTATATTATTTAACATTAAAATGTGTTTCAAATTCATTTAAACTAGATATAAAAAAGAAAAATCGTTCTTTTCAAGATAAAAATATGACATATAAAAACATAATGGATAAAATAGCAACTGAATATGCACCAAGTCAAATATTAGATTTTGCAACAGAAGGGGAAAAAATAGAAAAATTAATTTTACAGTATGAAGAAACAGACTGGGAATTTATAAAAAGATTAGCATCAAGGTTTAATGTAGGGATAATACCACTAGGAGCAGATGATGGAGCAAATATAATATTTGGTATAAAAAATGGGAAAGACGTTGGCAATATAGAAGAATATGAATACACATTAGAAAAAGATATAAAAAATTATCTTATATCAAAGGAAAATTATAATGAAAGTTTGTCAGAGCTTGATAGTATAAGATTTAAGATAGAAACAATAGAAAATTTAGATGTTTATAGTAGAATAAAATATCAAGGTTTTGATTTATTTATAAGCAAAAAAATAGCTTTTTTAAAAGATGGTATATTAAATTTTGAATATGAGCTATGTAATAAAAAAGGATTAACTAGAGATAGATTTTATAATGATAAAATAATAGGTCTTTCTATAAAAGGAAAAGTGTTAAAATCAATACAAGATAGAATAAAAGTACATTTAGATATAGATGAAAACCAAGATGAAAAAACTAGTTGGGAGTTCTTATATTCAACAATGTATACAGCGGAAGGTAATAGCGGTTGGTATTGTATGCCTGAAATAGATGATACAGTATATATATATTTTCCAACAAAAGAAGAAAGTGAAGCAGTTGGTATAAGCTCATTAAGAATTGGAGATAAAGGAACGGATAAAATAAATGATCCAACTATAAAATATTTTAGGACGATAGATGGAAAAGAAATAAAATTTTCACCAGATGAAATATTAATAACTTGTATAAATGGAAAAGATAAAGAAACAGGAGAAGATAGAGTAATATATATAAAAATGAACCAAAATACAGGTATAGAAATAATAAGCACAGAGCCAATTTCTTTAAAAAGTGAAAAAGAAATAAAAATAGAAGCAGAAGAAAAAATAGAAATATTAGCAGGGGAACAAATAAAAATGAACTGTAAGAGAAGCCAAATAAAGGTTGATTATGCAGTAGATATAAGAGGACCAGAAGTTAGAATAAATTAAAAAGCTTATGTAAATATTAATTTATTTTATTATATAAATTTAAAATATATGTAAGGTAAATAACACATTATCTTAGGATATAGCCAAAGTTTCAAGCTTTTCAAATAAATAAAATATTAAAAAGTTACTTTAAAGTATTTTGTATTTATTATATGGTAAGAAAAAAGAAACCTTGAAAAAATGTATGAAGATACTTGGAAATGTCAAACAAAAAAACCTAATGGTTATGAAGAATAAAAAAAGTTTAACATGCTAGGGCATAGCCCTAGCTGTTTTTTCTAAAAAAGGTATATATAGATTGGGCAACTTTTTGGTTTATACTTTCTACTTGTAATAATTGTTCAATAGAGGCATTTTTTATTTTGTCTATAGAGCCAAAATGTTTTAATAAATCTTTTTTTCTTTTTTCTCCTATACCATCTATTTCATCTAATATAGAATGTATAATAACTTTTTCTCTAGATTTTCTGTGAAATTCTATTGCAAATCTGTGAACTTCGTCTTGTATTCTTGTTATTAGCTTAAAACCTTCAGAGGTTTTTTTAAGCTCAATTTCTTTATTGTTAAATAATAAACCTCTAGTTTTATGGTTATTATCTTTTACCATACCGCATATTAAAATATTTAAGTTTAATGTTTTTAATACTTTTTCAACAGCATTAATTTGCCCTTTACCACCGTCTAAAAATATTATATCTGGCAGTTTATTAAACTTTCCATTTATACTATTTTCTTCTGTTTCTTTTATATATCTTAAAAATCTTCTTTGTATTACTTCTTGCATACTTGCATAGTCGTTAGCACCACTAACATATTTTATTTTAAACTTTCTATAATCTGTTCTTAAAGGTTTGCCATCTTCAAAAACAACCATAGAGCCAACAGAATCTATACCTTGTATATTAGATATATCATATGCTTCTATTCTTTTTAAATATGTTTTTATACCAAGAGATTTAGAAATTTCTTCTAATGCACCAATAGTTTTTTGTTTTTCTTTTTTTATTCTATCGCCAAAACGTTCAAGGCTTATTAAAGCATTTTGATAAGCCATTTCAACAAGCTTATGTTTTTCACCTTTTTTAGGTGTGTTAATAAAAACTTTTTGTTCTTTTATAGTGGATAACCATTTTTCTATAGTTTCTTTATCTTCTATATCTTCTTGTAAAAGTATTTCTTTAGGTATAAAAGGTGTGCCACTATAAAATTGTTTAATAAAATCTTCCATAAGCTTACTTCTAGTTAAATATTCAACATTGTTAAATAAAAAATGTTCTCTTCCAACAATTTTACCACCTCTAACAAAAAATATTTGAAACATAGCTTCAAAATCTGATCTAGCAAAGGCTATAATATCTTTATCATCTGTGTTTATATTTTCTACTAGTTGGCTTTCTTCTAATTTTTTTATAGCGAAAATTTTATCTCTTATCTCAGATGCTTTTTCAAATTGTAAATTTTCAGAAAAATGTAACATTTGTTTTTCTAGGTTACATATTATTTCTTTATGTTTTCCACTAAAAAAATCTATTATATCATTAATAAATTTGTTGTATTCTTCTTCGGATATGTGATAATTGCACGGAGCAGAACATTTACCTATATGATAATTAAGGCAAGGCCTTTTTTTACCTAAATCTTTAGGAAATTTTAAATGACAAGTCCTTATAGGAAATATATTATGAATAATCTCTACACTTTCTTTTAAAAGAAGACTATTAGTAAAAGGTCCAAAATATTTTGCTTTATCATTAATATGTTTTCTAGTAATATAAACTTTAGGAAACATTTCATTAGTTGTTATTTTTACATAAGGGTAAGTTTTGTCATCTTTTAACCTAATATTATATTTAGGATCATATTTTTTTATAAGGTTATTTTCTAAAATTAAAGCTTCTACTTCGGTATTTGTTATAATATATTCAAATTTTGCTATTTTTTTTACCATACTTAAAACTTTAAAAGAGTTTTTTGTGCCACTATCTGTAAAATATTGTCTAATTCTATTTTTTAATATTTTTGCTTTGCCTACATATATAACAATATCATCTTTATCAAACATTAAATATACACCAGGTTTTTCTGGAATTTTTTTAAGTTCTTCTTCTATATTAAACAAAAATAAACCTCCTGTTATTTTAATTAAAATATTTATTTTATTATTATAACATAGTTATTTTATATTTAAAATATATATAATATTTTAAAATATTACTTGTATGATAAAAAATATTGTTTATTATTTGTGAAAATATTTTTTATAGCTTAAAATGTAATAATTAATCTATAGTTTTTATATAAACTAAAATAATTATTTTATAATAATATTTATTTATAAGAAATTAATTGATTTGTTTAAAAATAATTGATATAATAATAAAACAAATTAACTAGTTTAGAAAGGATATAATAATGGAGGAAAAACAAAAAGATATAATTATATTAGCTATAGAAAGTTCTTGTGATGAGACGTCTATTGCCGTTGTAAAAAATGGTAGAGAAGTTTTATCTAATATAATATCTTCTCAAATAGATACACATAAATTTTTTGGAGGCGTTGTGCCTGAGATAGCATCAAGAAAGCACATAGAAGTTATAGATATAGTTTTAGATGAAGCTTTAAAACAAGCTAATAAAACTTTGGCAGATATAGATGCTATTGCTGTTACATATGGTCCAGGGCTTGTTGGCGCGCTTTTAGTTGGTGTGAGCTATGCAAAATCTTTAGCATATACATTGAAAAAACCGCTTATACCAGTCCATCATATAGAAGGCCACATATATGCAAATTATATAGATAATAAAGAGCTACAACCACCTTTTATAAGCCTTGTTATATCTGGTGGACATACACATATAGTTTATGTAGAAGACTATGGAAAATTTAAAATATTAGGAAAAACAAGAGATGATGCTTGTGGCGAAGCATTTGATAAAGTAGCAAGGACAATAGGTCTTAGTTATCCAGGAGGGCCTGAAATAGATAAGCTTGCAAAAATGGGAGATAAAAATGCTATACCATTACCGCGTGTAATGATTGATACAGATGATTATGATTTTAGCTTTAGCGGTTTAAAATCGGCAGTTTTAAATTTTGTTAATAAAAGTAAAATGACAAACATATCATTTAAAAATGAAGATTTAGCAGCATCTTTTCAACAAGCTGTGGCAGATGTTTTAGTTTTTAAAACAATAAAAGCTTGTAAAGATACAGGCTTAAAAACTTTAACATTAGCAGGAGGTGTTTCTGCAAATTCTTTTATAAGAGAAACTGTGAAAGAGGCTTGTGATAAAGAAAATATAAAGCTTTCTATACCTAGCTTAAAGCTTTGCACAGATAATGCGGCTATGATAGGTTGTGCTGGTTATTATGAATATTTAAAAGGAAACTTTGCTACTTTAGATTTAAACGCTTATCCTAATTTAAAATTAGATAATATTGCAATGTAAAATTGAGATTGGAAGTGAACTATATGATAATTGATATTTTAAACAGTAATTATGATGAATATGTAACCAATAATAAAAATTTTGTAATTTTAGATTTTGGGGCTACAAATTGTGCTCCATGTAAAATTTTAAATAATATATTAGAAGAAATTGACAAACAATATGAAAATATAACGATAGGAAAAATAAATATCGAAGAAAATATAGATATAGCAGTTAAATTTGGTATAATGTCTGTTCCTGCTATAGTTTTTATAAAAGATAATAAAATTATAGAAAAAGTGAATGGTCTAAAAGATAAACAATATATAGAAAAAGTAATTGAAAAAAATAAATAGAAAGGGGTAAAAAAATGATAAGCAATTTAGAATTTTCTCAACATATAAGTTTTATAATTGTATTTTTAGAGGGAATAATATCTTTTTTATCGCCTTGCATAATACCAATAATACCAGTTTATATAACCTATTTAGCAGGAAATGCAAGAAAGGTATTAGATGATGGAACAATAGTATATAACAGAAAAAAGGTATTTTTCCATACATTATGTTTTACAATAGGTATAAGCTGTACTTTTTTTATATTAGGTATTTCTTTCTATTCTTTAGGACAATTTTTTAATGAGCACCAAATTTTATTTACTAGAATAGGCGGTATAATAATTATATTAATGGGGCTTTTTCAATTAGGCATTTTTGATTTTAAATTTTTACAAAAAGAAAGAAAAATTAATTTTGACATAAGTAGAAAAGAAGTAAATCCATTTTTAGCCTTTGTAATGGGCTTTACATTTAGCTTTGCTTGGACACCTTGTGTAGGCCCTGCTTTATCATCAGTATTAATATTAGCATCTAGCGCAGAAAATGCTTTAAAAGGTAATGGGTTAATATTAGTATATTCTTTAGGTTTTATATTACCATTTTTGTTATTAGGTTTATTTACATCAAAAGTATTAAATTTCTTTAAAAATAATCAAAAATTAATAAAATATACAGTAAAATTAAGCGGTGTTTTATTAGTTGTAATAGGTATAATGACATTTACAGGTTATATGAACGGTATATCAAAATATTTAAACCAATATACTATAACAAACCAAAATAATAAAACAGATGTTGATGAAAATAAACAATTAGAAGAAACTAAAGAACAGACTACAGAAAATGTAACATCAGAAGAAACAGGTGAACAAAATAATGTAGATACAGATGAGCTAACAGATGCCTTTGATTTTACACTTATAGATCAATATGGCAATAAACATACTTTATCAGATTACAAAGGCAAAGTTGTATTTTTAAATTTTTGGGCAACTTGGTGCAATCCTTGTTTAATAGAAATGCCACATATAGAGGAGCTTTATGCCGAATATGGATATAACAAAGAAGATGTAGTTATATTAGGTGTTGCTAATCCATCATCAGAAGAATATCCTCATAATAGTGATGTTTCTAAAGAAGAGATAAAACAATTTATTAAAGACAAAGGTTATACGTTTCCTATAGTTTTTGATGAAACAGGGGAAGTGTTAAGTAATTATTTCGTTAGGGCATTTCCTACTACATTTATGATCAATAAAGATGGCAAAATATATGGATATGTATCTGGAACTCTTACAAAAGATATAATGAAAAATATTATAACTCAAACTTTAGATAGCACAAAAAGTGATTTAGAAAAAACTGAAGAAACAACAAAAAACTAAAAATAATAGGAGATAAAAATGGCAAAGTTATATTTTAAATATGGCACTATGGATGCATCTAAATCGGCAGATCTTTTAATGACAGCACATAAATATGAAAATCAAGATAAAAATATTATATGTCTTAGATCTAATTTAGATACAAGAACAGAAGATGGATATATAGAAAGTAGAGCTTTAACTTACAAACATAAATGCTTTTGTTTTGATAACAAGACAAATTTATATAAATTTATAGAAGAAAAATCAGATCAAAAAATAAATTGTATATTAATAGACGAAGCACAATTTTTAACTAAACAACAAGTTATTGAGCTTACAGAAATAGTTGATTTTTTAAAAATACCTGTTATATGCTATGGACTTAAAAATAGCTACATAAAAGGAGAGCTATTTGAAGGCTCAAAGGCTTTATTATATTTTGCAGATAGCATACAAGAGATAAAAAGTGTTTGTCATTTTTGTGATAAAAAAGCTACAATGAATTTAAGAATAAAAAATGGAAAGCCTGTTTTAACCTCTGAAACAGGTAACACAGTTGTAATAGGAGATATAGAAGAAGGTGAAGATTATTTTATATCAACTTGTAGAAAACATTATTTTAAGCCATTATTAAATAAATGATTTATTAAGTTGTATAACATTTTGGTGAGAGCTAAAAGGTTATACGACTTTTTTTATTAAAATTTTTGATTATTTTTTAATATTTGGGTTTAAATGAACAACAAGGTTTAAGGTATATTAAAGATGTTTTTTAATAATGTGGAATAATATAATAATTACTAAAAAATAATTTAATATCATAAGCTATTTTTATGAAATGATTTAGACAATTATTATAATTAAAATATTGTAAATTTATATAATATATATTATACTAAATTATATAAGGAATATTTTTATTATATATATAAATATAAATATTTACAATTTTAAGGAGAAAAAAATGAAAATAGAAAATGCAAAAGAAATTCATTTAAAAGAAATAAACGAAATAACAAATTATTCTATAATAAATACAAATTATAATCTTAATTTTGAGCCAAAAACTTTAGAAGATACAAAAAAATGGTATAATGAACATAAAGAAAAAAATTTTCCTATAATAGTTTGTTTATTAGATGAACAGGTAGTGGGTTGGGCTTCTTTATCTACTTTTAGAGATTATAGAGGTTATGATAAAACTGTTGAAGTATCTTTATATGTAAAAAATGAATATAAAAGAAAAGGAATAGGTAGCTTATTATTACAAAAAATAGAACAAGAAGGGAAAAATAAAAATTTTCATGCAATAGTTTCTGCTATAACAGGTGGTAATGAGGCTAGCATTAATTTACATAAAAAATTTGGATATAGTATAAAATGTACCTTTGAACAAATAGGTTATAAAAATGACACTTTTTTAGATGTATTGTTTTTATATAAAATATTATAATATTGAAATGAAAATTTAAAGTAAAAATAATTGAATAATATATTTATATATAGTATAATTTGTTTATATAACAGAATAAAGGTGGGGTTATAAATGAATATAAAATTGATAGTTTTTATATTAAGTTTTGTTTTTTTATATAATGCAAATATATATGCTAACGACATTAAGCCTAGCCAAAGCTATTTTAAAATAAATAAAAATGATAATGACATAATAAATGTTGAAAATATTCAAATATTAGATGCTAATAATAATATAGTTGGTAATAAAAACTGGAGTAGTGCTGTTATTTTAAATAATGGAAATTTATTAATAGGTGAATATAAACCTAATAAAACTTATGATTATTATGAAGTTAATAAACAAGGAGAACAATCTTTCATAACTAACAGTAAATATTATATAAAAAATATAAATAGCCAAACAGGAAATTTTATAACAGTAAAAAATGAAAACAACAAATATTATTTAGGGGTTTTAGACAAAGAATTTAAAGTAATTTATGACAATATTTTTGAATATAAAGAAAACGCTTTTAATGACTATAGTGATATATTAAAATTAAAAAATAATGGTTATGGTGTTTTTACTATTGATGGGGAAGAAATAGTAAGTCCTATATTTGATAATATAAAAAAAGTAGATAATGATACTTTTGAATGTTTATATAACAATAATTTATATATATTAAAAAATATAAATGGAGTATATATAAACGAAACGGCTATAAGTAATGTTGATAATTGGGCAAAAGATAGCGTAAAAGAAGCTATAAATTTAAATTTTGTGCCACAAAGGTTACAAGTAAAATTAAACGATTATATAACAAGAGAAGAATTTTGTGAGATAATGTTAAGGCTGTATGAGCAAAAAACAGGATTTATAATTCCTACAAATATGAAAAATCCTTTCATAGACACAAACAGTGAATATGTTTTAAAGGCTTATAATTTAGGTATTGTGTCTGGTAAAACTCAAAATAAGTTTGAGCCTAATAGTTGTATAACTAGAGAAGAAAGTGCGGTTATTTTAAGTAATTTATTAAAAAAAATGGAAATTGTTTTAACAGATGTTGAATATTTATATAATGATGAAAATTTAATATCTTCTTGGGCTAAAGATAGCATACAAACTGTATCTAATGCAGGTATAATGAAAGGAGATAAAAACAACAATTTTAACCCTAAAAATAACTATAAAGTAGTTGAGGCTATATCTACTATTATGAGGTTATATAAATTAAAATAACTATAATATATTATTAAAATTTGTAAAATTAAGTAAAAAAATTACTATAAATAAACAGTTGAAATAATAATTAATGTATGTTATAATGATAAAGAGCTTACGGGGATGCAATGGTTTCGACGGGGGTTTTGAAGACAGAGATAGCCATTCGTAGCGGACTCTACGTTAAAAGTTCAAAATTTTAAAAATTAAACGACAAAGATAACTTTGCGTTTGCAGCTTAATTAAAAGCTGCCATCAGCCTTTAGTCGCTCACTGCTAAAGTTACTGGTGCCGAAAAGGTGAGGTACTTTACTCTATAAGCTTTGCTAGAGTAAAAGATTTTATGAAGCTACTTAAAATAATAGTTTGTTAGTTAACAGTTATTTTAGGGAATATCTTTTAACTAACTGTAATGGGAGAAGTTTTTGTTGACGGGCTTTCGGACAGGAGTTCGATTCTCCTCATCTCCATACCATAAATTTTTAATACTTTAAACCCTTTTAAAACCTTGATTTTTCAAGGTTTTTTATTTTTTAATAACACAAATAAAAGTAAAAAAAGATAAATTCGGGGTAAACTCGTGGTAACTTTTTTATTATTAAAATGACAAATTTTGAATAGCTTTTTTCTTTTGTTCATCTGAAATATGTGTGTAAATATTTGCAGTCATTTTTATATAACTACGTCCCATTAGTACACTTGCTGTTATTTGTTTATACTTAACTGTTCCATCAGCATTTCTTCCAATAGGTATTTTCTCCTTATAATAAGTTATACCTTTAATTGTTACTTTTGTAATGATAATCACTCCTTTAATTTTATATAGACAAAATATAACAATTTGTGCTATAATGCAAAAGATTAATACTTAAATATAAGTGGTTAGCTTTACCCCTAAATGAAGGGGGGTGAGGCTTATGTCTAGCTATGAAATATTATCTTTAGTTATCTTAATACTAACATTAATAGAAATAGTTAGAAATAACAAAAAATAAACCACTTATATAAATATATAAGTGGAGAATCTTTAAATAACAAAATTTTTTAAAGCTAACCACTATAGTATTAATCAAAGGTTACTGTTGACGCAGTAGCCTTTTTTAGTGGTTAAGTATATTATTATTATAAACTTAAAATATTATACTGTCAATATTTATTATAATACTAACCACAAATTTTATATTTTATTTTTTAATGAAATTTTTAAAATTATTGTATACTTTCACCTCTAATTTACTGGTAAAAAATTTATTTCTTTTTATTAATTCTTTAAGTCTAGCAGAACGATATTAACTAGCTTGTATTGATATATTACATATGTTAGATATATCTTGTGGTTAAATACAATTTAATTATTTTAATACGATATCTGGGATTAATAAACATGAAGAAGAGGTAGTAAAACATAGGCTATTAAGCGCTAAAATGAAATAGCAAAAGTATTATATAAAATAGGACTTAGAATAGAGCTGGTTGATTTTGTAGTAACAACTGATGATGAAGATGAGTGTATAGAAAAAATTACAACACTATATAAAATCTTTAAACAAATAGCAAAAGATGAGGTTAATAAAAGGCTAAAAATCATATCACCTTGAATATACTGACTTTGGTTATACAGCTATTGTTGATACATTAGTAGAACTTGATAAAGAAGTGGAAGATGATATGTTTATTATTATTGGTAATGATTTAAAAGATGCTATTAGAAAAGATAAAGATTTTATAACTAGTAAACAAGGGGAAATTTCATACACTTGTCAATTTACTACTATATATTACTATTATTATCTAGTAAACTTATACCAGTGGAAACTTTCTATATAACTAAGAAAAATACTATTAAGTTTTTTGTTAAAAAAGAGGATAGTATAGAACAAAAAATGATAAATACATAACAATAGGTGGTATTATAGAATGTAATAAATATAGTTAAAATTTAAGGATAAAATTAATAAGAACATTTTAATCCTAATTTTTTAAAGAGTAAATTAATTTTACAAAAATCTAATAAATATTATAAAACAATAGATATTTATATAGAGAAAGTTGTATAGCATAAAACTAATAAAGGTATTATAAATTTTGAAATAGATTTAATTGCATTTAGTCCATTTTTGTAAAATGAAGTATGTGGCCTATTTATATAGTATAGTAAGTTTTCCTATTGATTTTATATTGGATAAAAATTTATCAAGATTATAGACTTTATTATTAACAAGATTTTGCTATATATTTTGAATATTAAATTTACTAAAATAGTTTAATATGTAAATTTAAAGGGGAGATGAAATCTCCCCTTTAAATTAATATAATTAATTATCTTTTATTTTCTATAATATTTGATATAATACCTTTACATCTACCACATCCAGTACCAGCACCAGTAACTTCTCCAACTTTTTCAAAAGTATCAGCACCATTTTTTACTGCTTCTACAATAGTACTTATTGATACATTTTTACATTTACAGGTATTTTGTAATAATTTTTCAACTTCTTCAAGTTCAGTATCATTTTCAATAACTATATCAGAAATACTTTTAAGTTCTTCTATTGTTCTTGCTCCTTCTGATTGAGCTTTTCTAATCTTTAAATATTTTTCCATTTCTAAAACCATAACCATTCTCCTTAATAATAAATTTGTATTAAAAATACAAATTTATTATAGTAAAATATTAGAATAAATGCAATATCTATTTTAAATATATTTATTTAAGTTTATAAAATTATTAATTATAGTATTTTGAAATATTAAAGTTAAATAATATTAATATAGACTTTTCTCCTTTTTATTTTTATAGTCAAAAAATGCATTAAAAAACAAATAAGAATTATTAAAAAATGATAAAAAATTTGAGTAGTGTTTTTATTTATTTAATTATACTTATGTACAAATCTAAAAAATATAAGTTTATTTTAAATAAATTTAATTAATTACTTGTATAAATATACAATAGTAATAAAATTAATATTTTTTAAATCTAATTTATAGTTATACTAGAAAAATAATTATTTTATTATAAGCTTATTATAAATATAAAAAAATTATAAATATATAGAGAATGTATACATTATAAATATTCGTATCCTATTCATAATATTAAAAACATTAGAAATATAATGTTTTTTTATAATAATTTATTTATTAAACATATTGACAGAATATAATATATTGTGTTATACTTTAAAATATATTAAATTATATTGGGGGAATGTTAAATGTTATATAAAATGTATAAAAAGAGAGTAGCTGTAATGACTATGGCAACAATACTTGCTAGTAGTTCTTTAGGATTAGTGAGTGTTTTTGCTGAAGAACCAAATAAAGAGGGGGAAGTAATTAGTTCTAATAATTCTTTACATAATGATGAAAATTTAGATGAAAACCATGAGCATAGAGATTATAGAATTATTGAAGATGAGAGTGGTTTGAAGGAAGAGAATAGAGCAATAATTAATAATGGTATTAGTTTATTAGCAGAAGAAGAACAATCTAAAAAGGCAGTTATAAATAGGTTTGATTTACAAAATAATGAAAAAATTAATGAATACAATAAATTATTTAAGTTAGAGAATTCTAAAATAAAATCTATTAGTAACAACGGTGGTAATTATCCAAATTCTCAGCTTAATAAAGCTATAGATGGTAATTTAAATACTCATTGGGAAACAGGTAAACCTAATTCTAACAGTTTTACAAATGAAGTTGTTATTACTTTAGATGAAGTAACTGAGTTAGATAGAATAGTTTATGCTGCTAGAAGAGATGGGGCTAGAGGAAAAGGGTTTGCTCAACAAGTAGAAATTTATTCATCTTTATCTGATAACGGTAATGATTTTAAACTAGTAGCTAGCGGAGATTATAGTGGTTCTGTTGCTGACTTAGTAGAGATAAAATTTGAGCCTACCCAATTTAAAAGATTAAAATTTGTATTTAAGAAAGCTAATCAAGACTGGGCTTCTGCATCAGAAATAATGCTTTATAAAGAAGATGAAACTAGAGATAAAGTTAATAATTTATTTACAAGCTATGCTATGACTGAATTAAACCCAGAGTTTGATTCTATTGAGAAAATAGAAAAATTACAAGAAGAAGCAAAAAAACATCCTTTATATGAATCATTTTTACCATATATAGAAGATGCTAAAGATATTGCCTTAGGACAAGTGAAAAATATTAAAACAGTTGTAGCAGAACAACAAGGTGATAGAGATGCTCATTCTTCGAATAATTTAAAAATGCGTTTTGGTAATAATCATCAACCAACAGGTATTTTAGCTTTACCTGGTGATACTATAACAGTATATGTAGATGTTGAACCTGGAAAACCAGTTCCTACTTTACTATTTTCTCAACAAGAAGGTAGTTGGTCTAGTTGGGCAAAAACAGTTCAATTAAAGCCAGGTAGAAATGATATAGTTGTTCCTAAGGTAGAACAAGATAAATGGTATGGACATAGTGTAACACCTGGTGGACCTATCTATATAATCAACCCTTATACTAGTGAACAACAAGGTAAAGCTCCTACATTAAGATTTGCAGAGGGTGTTCAAAAGTTCCCTATATATGATAAAAACACTAACGAAGAAGAGTTTTTACAATTTTTAAAAGATTATAAACAGAAAGTAGATGAAGATGCTGCTAAAAATCCAAATGTGATGGATAGAAAAATGATTGATGTAGTTGAAATTGTTTCAGACCATGCCGTATTAACAGTTACTACTGGAGGTGCTTATGAAGCATATATTAATCAAGGCTTTAAACCATCTGAAACAGTAAAAATGTATAACGACCATTTAAAAATGTTATTTGATTATTTAGGATTAGATGGTAGAAGTGAAAAACATGATATAAAATATTCTAGACAAAATATAAGACTTGCTCAACCTTATGGATATATGTATGCGGCAGGTAATCACATAGGTGTTCAAAAAGATGTTATGGCAAGCTTGTTAACTAGTGTTAATGGTTGGGGCATTAACCATGAAATAGGTCATAATACAGATATAGATGCACTAAATATTAGTGAAGTTCTTAATAATATGTTACCACAATATGCTTCTTATAAATATGGTACATTAGATGAAAGAATACCTTTTGAGAGCGAAGTATATAAAAATATAATAAAATTAGATAACAACAAATATACAGAAGGTGGTTTATCTGAAAAAATAGCACCATTTTGGCAATTAGAAATGGTATATCCAGGTTATTGGGGCAAACTTAATAGTATATATAGAGAAAATGATATTAGAGTAAAAGATGAAAATGATAAATTAGATAAAATGGCTTATTACTCTAGTATGGCTTTAGAATTAGATCTTTCAGAATTTTTTGAAAGACACGGATTCCCAGTATCTGAAAATACAAAAGAATTTACAAAACAATATAAAAAGCCAGAAAAGAAAATTTGGTATGCAAATTATGAATTTATAAAATATACAGGTGAAGGCTTTAAAAATGATCCTAGCCTACAAGTGATAAAATCTAAACAAGGAGATAATATGAAATTATCTTTTAATGTAGATGATAGTTGCAAAGATGATGTTTTAGGATATGAAATTTATAAAAATGGTGAAGTTATAGGATTTACTTCTACAAATAGCTTTGTAGATAAATCTACAAAGTTTGATGAAAAAGTAACTTATAAAGTTGTTCCTTTTGATAAAAAATTAAACGAAGGTAAATCTGTTGAGCTTAATTCATATGCTCCAATATTAAGACTTGCACAAAATAAATTAACATTAAAATTAGGACAAGAGTTTGAACCTAAAGATATTGTAGAAGCCTATAATTATAAAGGTGAAGATATAAGTGAATCTGTAAAAATAGATAGCAACGTAGATACTAATAAAAAAGGTAACTATGAAATAACATATACTGTTACAGATAATAATTTTACTTCACAAAAAACATTAAATGTAGAAGTTGTAAGTGATTATGTATATATATCTGATTTAGATTGGGAAAGTGCAAGAACAGATTATAACACAGTAAATAAAGATAAATCTTCAACAAAGGGAGATATTAAAGTAAATATAAATGGAGCAAACACTGTATTTAAAAAAGGTGTAGGAACACATGCTAATTCAGAAATAGTTTATGATTTATCAAATGAAAATTATGAATATTTTGAAACTTATGTAGGTGTAGATAAAAATATACCAGAACAAGATAGATCTAGCATAATATTTAAAATATTAGCAGATGGTAAAGAAATATATAATAGTGGGGTTATGAACTATTATAGTGAAGCTAAAAAAGTTAGAGTACCTATTAGTGGTGTTAAGAAGTTAGAATTAATCGTTAATGATGCATCTAACAGTAACTCTTCAGATCATGGTAACTGGGCAGATGCTAAGTTTATAACAAATAATGCTGCTCCAATTTTAACTATACCAAGCTCAGTATCTACTAAAGTTGGTGAAGAAATTGATTTAAACCAAGCTTTCACAGCAATAGATCCAGAAGATGGAGATATTACTGATAAAGTAGAAGTTAGCGGAAATGTTGACTTTAATAAAGTTGGTAAATATGATATAACATATAAAGTTACAGATAGTGATGGAAACCAAGTTGTAAAAACTAGAAGCGTTGCAGTAGTTGATATGGATGACTATAAATATTTAACAGAGTATGACTGGTCTTCAACTCAAAATAGCTATGCTGCACCAGTTAAAGATAAAGCTACTAGCCAAAAACCTTTAAGATTAACAGGTAGTAATGGAAAAGAAGTTGTTTATGAAAAAGGTATAGGTGCTCACGCAACTTCAACAATAACTTATGATTTAACAGATAAAGATTTTGCTTATTTTACATCTTATGTAGGTGTTGATAGACAAATGTATGGTAGCGTTGGTTCTGTAAGTTTTGAAGTTTATGTAGATGGAGTTAAAAAGTTTGATAGTGGCTTAATGAACTCTAGAGATGAGCAAAAATATGTTGAAGTAGATATAAATGGTGCTAAAGAATTAAAACTTGTTGTAACAGACGGTGGTAATGGAATTGGATCAGATCATGCAACTTGGGGAGATACAAAATTACATTTTGTAAATCCTAAAGAAGAAGTTGTAGAAACTGAAGCAAGAAAAGAGCTTAAAAAAGTAGTAGAGTATGCAAATACTATAACTAAAGATATGATTGGAGCAACAAATCATATTGATACAAGATGGGAAAACTTTACTAACGAATTAGAAAACGCTAAAAAGCTTTTAGAAGATACAAATAGTACAGATGAGCAAATGAATAATTCTAAAGTTATGTTAGAATACCTTATTAGCGAATTATATATTAAAGAAGAAGTAACAGAAAGTGAAGCTAAAAAAGAGCTTAAAAAAGTAGTAGAGTATGCAAACACTATAACTAAAGATATGGTTGGAGCAACAAGCCATGTTGAAAAAAGATGGGAAAACTTTACTAACGAATTAGAAAACGCTAAAAAGCTTTTAGAAGATACAAATAGTACAGATGAGCAAATGAATAATTCTAAAGTTATGTTAGAATACCTTATTAGCGAATTATATATTAAAGAAGAAGTAACAGAAAGTGAAGCTAAAAAAGAGCTTAAAAAAGTAGTAGAGTATGCAAACACTATAACTAAAGATATGGTTGGAGCAACAAGCCATGTTGAAAAAAGATGGGAAAACTTTACTAATGAATTAGAAAATGCTAAAAAACTTTTAGAAGATGTAAATAGTACAGATGAGCAGATAAATACTTCTAAAATGATGTTAGAATATTATATCAGTGAATTATATATAAAATAATTAAAAAATAATATTTTAAAAGAGTTATATACTGTTAAAGTTAAAACAGTATATAACTCTTTTGTTGTTTTTATGTTATTTTTAATGGTTGTATACTGTTTTTAGTGATAGAAAAAAATATCACTAATAAAAAACAGTGTACAATCTTTTTTTATTGTGCATTTTTACATTTTTATAAAGGAGGGTTGGAAATGATTATTTATGAAATTTTAAGAGTTTATGATTATGAAACAACTACACAATATTATGAAGAAGAAGAAAAAGCTCTGTATGATTTAAAATGTGAGTTTAAATCATATGTTAAAAAATTTGTTGAAGAAGATTATAAGTTTATAACTAAGTCATTATACTTTAAAGCGTTTAAACCAAAAATTTTAAATTTAAAGGAAATGATAGAATTAAGTTTATTTGACAGAAATTTAGTTCTTTTAGAATTACAACTAAAAGAAAACCAACTAGATAGAGATATGACATTTAAGGAAATAGTTTTCTTTTGGAAACATCTAAATATTTTTAGATTAACAGATTTTTTTGAGATTCTAAAAGATGAAAATTTATTGACTATAAATAATCTTATTCAAAAAATTGACTTAAACTTTTCTTATAGGATAATTGATGAAGAAATAAGGAATAAATTAAATTTTGATTTATTAAATGCTAATGAAAAAGAGTTATTTATTCAAATATATAAAAAAAGTGAAAATTATATTGATTTTGTACAAAAATTATTTTATGAGATAAAAAATTTTGATGATATTAAAATTATGGAGATAGGAATTAATAGAACAATATTTAATTTAATAAATTTCCAAATAGAATTAAATGAACTATACCATAATTTAATAAAAGAAAAATAGATATTAACCAAGAAGGTGATAAAAATGAAAATATCTATTGTAGAAGAAGATGATAATAAAATTGTATTAGAATATCAAGATGTTAAATGTCCTAATTGTTCTAGTGATGATTTAGTAATACAACAATCATTTAATGATAGTTATTTAGATACACTTAGTTTAAAAGAATTTTTAAAAAAAGATACATATATAAAAAAGGTTAGGTACAAATGCAGATGTTGTAATAAAACTTTTGTAAATAAAACTAGATTTACAGATAGGATATTTGACAAAGATTTTAAACCTTTTTTAAGACTTTTATTAGACAAAAACTTATTAAAGGTTTTTGAGATAAATCCTACTGTTCTAGAAAAATTAAATATAGATTATAAGTGGTCATTACTTAGAGCAGGGAAAATTATTACAGTAATCAATATTTATACACTAGAGATTAGAGAGTTTAGTCGTATAGTAGAAAAAGAACGTAAAATAATTAATAAAAATGTTGTATCATTAAAGAAATTTAAATATGAGCCATTTTACAGGTTAAATAATGATAGATTTTACAAAAACAACAAGAAAAAACCAATCTAACATTGGTTAGTGATGGTATATTATGGAGGATAATATGTTAGATTTAAAAGTTTTAGCGAATGAAAAATTTTATAAATTACATAAATTTTTATTTGAAGATGAAAGATTTGAAAAACTTACAATTGAGGGAAAAGTATTATATAGCTTAATATTAGAAAGATATAAATTAAGTGTTGAAAGAGAAAGAAAAGATGAAAATGGTTATTATGTAATTTTTAGAATTACAGAAATTCAAAAGATATTAAATTGTGGAAATCAAAAAGCAGGAAAAATATTAAACGAATTAGAATTAGTTGGTTTAATTGATAAAAGAAAACAAGGGTCAAGTAATCCAGATTTAATATACTTAAAAAATTTAAATTTTAAAGTGAAATGTGAAAATCAAAAATTTGAAAGTCACACTACAAATGATGTGAAATGTGAAAATCAAAAGTGTGAAAATCACATTTATAATAAGACTAATATTAATAAGACTAATATTAAGACTGATATTAGTAAGATTAATATACAATCTGGAGCTTTAGCTCCAGATAATAAAGGAGGTGTGAAAATCACACCTCAAGAGCAAATATATAAAATCCCACTAAAAAATGGAGATTATTATATATTATACCACGAACAAGTAGAGATTTACAAGAGTTTATATCCAAATATCAATATTGAACAAGAATTAAGGAATATAATTGGTTGGAATATGGCTAATGTCAATAAAAGAAAATCACTTAAAGGTATTAAGAAACATATAAATCTTTGGTTACAAAAATCTAATGCTACTGCTTTAGAGAAAATAGAGAATTTTAATCAAAAAGAAAATAGAGAAAATGTAATATATAGACCAAATTATTCAACAGATGATTTTTTTAATATTTAATTCTAATTACATATATTAACAATGAGTGGCACTCATTGTAAAAATAATATTAAAAAAGAAGTAATGTATTAAGGAGCTAATGATAATGGGATATGAAATAACTTATTGTGAAAATTGTGGTGAACAAAATACAATGGTTATCAACTTATTAGGGGTTGATAGATTAGTACCTTGTTTATGTAGTTGTAAAAGAGAAGAGATTAAAAAAGAAAAATTTGAAGAGCATCAAAAAGAACTAGAAAGACGTATGACTACATTAATAGCTCAAGGACTAACAGATAAAGAGTTTTTAAAAAATACTTTTGAAAAAGACAATGGTAGCAATATGAAAGTATTTAATGTTTGTAAAAAATATGTTGAAAAGTGGGAAGAAATGAAAAGGGAAAATATAGGAATACTTTTTTATGGCGATGTTGGGCGTGGTAAAACATTTTATGCAAGTTGTATAGCAAACGAACTATTCAAAAATGGAGTTTCTGTATGTATTACAAGCTTTCCTAAAGTTATCAACAAACTAATGAATTTTACTGAAGAAAGTAAACTTTTAGTAGAAAAAGTAAAATCACAAAGTTTATTAGTTATAGACGATTTTGGGGTTGAAAGAGAAACAGAGTTTGTATTAGAGCAAATGTTTCAAATTATAGATTGATAGGCTAAGGTCTGGTCTACCAACTATAATAACAACTAATATAGGGCTTAATGAATTAAAAGAGCCAAAAACATTAGCTCAAAGACGTATATATGATAGAATACTTGAAATGTGTTCAATACAAATTTTGGTTGATAATCAAAATAACAGGCAGGAAAAAGCTAACAGAAAAACACAACTAGCAAGACAGTTGTTGTTAGGTTAAAAAGAAATTAATGAGTATAAAGGAGAAAAAAATGAACAATAGAAGAGATGAAGAAAAATTAAATAAACTTTTAAAAGAAGATTTAAAAGTTAAAGAAGAGTGTTTAAGATATTATTTAGGAGATGAATTAGTAGATAGTTTAATATCATCTGGTATAGATTTAGAAGATATAGATGTCAAAGGAGAATATAATTAATTATAATTTTATAATGGAGAATGTTATGTTAAATAAAATAGAAGTATTGTTACTTGCAGAGTTAGATAATAAAAAAAAGTATACACCAATAAATTCTGTATCAATAGATAGTTTTGATACGGCAAAGTGTATGAGTATCAATACTATTTATAAAAAAATATGTAATCTAGAAAAGTTAAACTATGTTCAAAAGGGGTTAAAAGAAAGTAAAAAAAATACATACTTTATTACAAAATTAGGTATAGAAATATTAGAAAGTTATAAATAAAAAATAAAAGGAGAGATAATTATGAAAAATAAAATAGGAGTTATTTGTATAGGACAAGCAGGAGGAAATTTAGGATTTTTATTAAAAAAGGAAAACTTTGATGTAGCATTTATTAATTCTAGCAAGGGCGACTTAGATACATTAAATATAGATGAAAGCAAAAAATATCACATAAAAGATGGTTTAGGTTGTGCAAAAGATAGAACTACTGCAAAACAAATAGCTCAAAAAGATTTTAGTAATATAAATGAGTTTTTAAATAAATCATTAGGAGAAAAAGAGTTTTATTATATAGCTTTTTCTACTGGTGGAGGTACTGGTAGTGGAATAAGCCCAGTATTAGCAGATATATTAACTACTCATTTAGGTAAAAAAGTAGGACTTATAACTATACTACCAAGTGATAAAGATACTTTACAAGCACATATAAATGCTTATGAGTGTGTTCAAGAAATATCCAACTTAAAAAATATATGTTCAACATTTGTTGTAGACAATAATAGAAAAAATAGTATAGCACAAATTAATGAAAAGTTTGTTAAATTATTTAATAAAATATTTGACTATAAAAAGTATGAAACAATTAAAGGCAATATTGATGAAGCAGAAATATTAAAATTGTTAGAAACAAAAGGAATGATTAATATTGCTAGTTGTAAAAATGAAGAAACAACGAATAAACTTATTGAAAATATAAAAAATGATATATTTGCTCCACTTGAGAACGATGGTAAGATTAAATATTTAGGTTTATCTAAAGGCATAAATTTTGATGAAGCTATGTTTAGTAAAGAAATAGGAAAATATTTAGATAAATTTGAAAATACAAATAAAGAGTATACTTTAGCTATATTAAGTGGTTTAACATTACCATTTAAAAGAGTTAAAGATATGAAAGAAAAAATATTAGCAGAAAAAGAAACAATATTATCTTTTGAAAAAGAAACAGAACAAAGGTTAGAAGATATAGATTTTTTAACTAAAAAAGTACCTATTAAAGAAGAAAATAGTAATATAGAAAAACAAAAATTAGATGTAAATGATTTATTTGCACAATATTTGAATTAATATTATAAAACTTTTTAAAATACTTTTAAGGAGTATATAGTAATTATATATATACTGATGCTAATAAAATGATAATTGATATACAACATATTAGAAACAATATAGAAAAAACTAATATAGAAAATTATAAAAAAATAGCAAAGATAAAAATGCTGTTTCTAACGATAGGTATTTTTATTGTTCTAATAGTAAAAGTTTTGGGAGAGATTGTTATGGCTATAACTGAACATAGAGTATATCTACTATTCATTTTAATTTTATTACTTATTGGAAGTATTTTTCTGTTATTAAAAATAGAGAGATATGTAATAGCTAATATACAAACTAATATGGAAAATAGTTTATTGTATATGGAAAATCAAATTAATGATAAGATAATAAATTATGAAGAGCCTTTAAATATAAATTAATTTTAATTATGTTAAGAGTGGGGTTATTTATGAAGAACTTTAAAATTATAGAAGAAAAACTAAATGAATTTTTTATAAATGATAAAAAAATAGATATTATAAAAAATTCTATAATAAAACTAAAACAAAAAAGAGAGTATTTAGAATGCCAGATAAAAGAATTAAAAATAAATTTTGATATAAGTATAAAAGGTAGTAGTATTAGTGGTATGCCAATAGCTAGTATTAATACTACTAGCTATTTTGAAAAAGATATAATAAAGCAGGTTGATAAAAGCCAAGAACTACTAAATAATATAAATATAGAAATAATACAACTAGAAAATGACTTACTAATGTTACAAATGAAAAATGAAACTTTTTATAGGATAATAAATATGTTAAATAGTAATAGTATAAAATTATTAACCTATAAATATAAAGAAAATTTATCGGAAATAGAAATAGCCTATAAATTAAATATGTCTATTCCAAATTATCATAGAAAAAAGCGACAAGTATTAGATACGATAAGTAAAATGTTAATTTTTTATGAAAATGTGGAATGGATGTGATAAATATGTCAGGAACAATAGGTTTAGTATTTATTTTAGTATTTATAATTATTTTAATTTATGATTTAATAGAATAAATAAAAATGTTAATTATGTGGATAAATGTAGTATCAACATATATATCAACATACTTTTAAACATAAAAATGTTAATAACTAAAGTTAAAAAACTTGATAGGAAAATGATAGGTTTTTGATAGGAAAGTGATAGGTTTTTTTAAAAAATCTATGATACAATACTAATATGGAATTTTATATATTTGCTTTATATATTTTTTAGTTTTTTAAATTTCTTTTCTATTTTTTGATTATGGTATCTTTATCTCTCCTTTATACATAGATTTAAAAGATAAATATATATGTTCCAAATGATTAAAAGCATTTCAAAAAATTTTTGAGATGCTTTTTTTATTGAAAAAAATGAAAGGTGGTGGATTAGCTTTATGTAAAAAATACACCTAAAGAGTTACATATAGTTAATAGGTTGGATAATAGTATAAAAATATTAAACAAGGAGTGATGTATTTGAATATACAAGAAGAAAACAACCAAAAGTTAGTAAGGTTAAATGTAGAAATTAGTAAGTTTTCTTTAAAAGTTTTAATGAACTTTTTTAAAAATGCTAAAAAGAAAATAGGTACTAAAATAGAAGATAATAAAACTAACTATAAATTAAAAGACCTTGTGAAAAAGGAAAAAAATCTAACAAAAATAGACTTATCAAATTTAAAAGATAATGATTTAAAAGACTTTCATTTAATAGCAAAAAAATGTGGCTTAAAATACTCATTAGTAAAAGATACAGAAAGAAATATGTATACATTTTTCTTTAATGCAAAAAGTGCCGATATGTATAACTATGTTGCTAAGGAACTAGAAAAAAGATTAGATGAAAAAATGAAATTGCCTAGTATAAAAGAACAGATGGAAAAAGCTCAATTTATATCTAAAGAAATAAATGCTCCTAAATTAGATATAAATATAGAAAATAAAGCTCCAAAACTTTCAAGGTAACAAGGTAATATATTATGAAAGAAAAATTAAAAGAAAATTTAGTACCTATATTGTTAGTTTTTTTACTTTTTATATTTTTTAATAAGTATTCGGAAGCGATTAGAAATAGTCAAGAAGAAGATTTTATAAATAAAATAGTATTTAGTCTTTTAGAAGTTAAAAATATGTTTAAAAATGGGCTAATTAGCTTTAACTTTAAAGATATATTAGCAGGTATATTTATGCCACTTATATTATATGGTATCGCTACGATGAACCCTAGTAAAAATTATAAAAATGGTATAGAATACGGCTCTGCTAGTTGGGGAAACAAAAAAGATATATTACCATTTATTGACCAAAAAAATTTTAATAATAATGTATTACTTAGCCAAACAGAACAACTAACTATGTCTTCAAGACCTAAAAAGATAAAATATGCAAGAAATAAAAATATACTTATAGTTGGTGGTTCTGGCAGTGGTAAAACAAGGTTTTTCGTAAAACCAAACTTAATGCAAATGCACTCAAGTTATGTTGTAACAGACCCTAAAGGAACGATAGTTATTGAGTGTGGTAAAATGCTAAAAGATAATGGATATGATTTAAAAATTTTAAATACAATAAACTTCAAAAAATCTATGAAATATAATCCTTTTGCTTATATAAAAAATGAAAAAGATGTATTAAAGTTTGTAGAAACATTGGTAGCTAATACTCAAGGAAGTGGAGCTAAAGAAGATTTTTGGGTAAAAGCAGAAAAGTTATACTATACGGCACTAGTTGGATACATAATGACACAATTACCAGAGAAAGAAAGAAATATGTCTACATTATTATATTTAGTAAACAATTCACAAGCTAGTGAGCAAGATGAAAATTTTAAAAATCCAGTAGATTTACGTTTTGAAGAATTAGAGAAAAAAGACCCTAATCATTTTGCTGTTGGACAATATAAAAAGTTTAAATTAGCTAGTGGAGAAACAACTAAAAGTATATTAATCAGTTGTGCTACAAGATTATCCCCTTTTGATATACCATCATTAAAAGAATTAACTGAATATGATGATATGAATTTAGATACATTAGGAGATAAAAAAACTGCATTATTTGTAATTATATCCGATACAGACGCAACATTTAATTTTTTGGTGAGCATAATGTATACTCAATTATTTAATTTATTGTGTGAAAAAGCAGATGATGTATATGATGGTAGATTACCTGTACACGTGAGATTTTTACTAGATGAGTTTGCAAATATAGGACAAATACCTAATTTTGATAAGCTTATAGCTACAATAAGAAGTAGAGAATTGTCGGCTAGTATAATTCTTCAAACAAAAAGCCAATTAAAATCTATTTATAAAGAAAATGCAGATACAATAGTTGGTAACTGTGATACTACATTATTTTTAGGTGGTGGAGAAGAAACAACACTAAAAGATATGTCGGAAGTATTGGGAAAAGAAACAATAGATATATTAAATAATTCATTAAGTCGTGGGCAAAGCTCATCTTATAGTACAAGTTATCAAAAAATGGGCAGAGAGCTTATGAGTAAAAATGAGTTATTTGAAATGGATGGTGCAAAGTGTATAGTTAGAATAAGGGGTGCAAAGCCTTTTTTATCTAATAAATTTGATATAACTAAGCATAAAAACTATAAATTACTTTTAGATAGTGATGATAAAAATAAGTTTGATGTAGAAAAATATTTAAAATCTTTAGAACCAAACTTAAAAATGGGAGTTAATGATGAAGTAATTTATGAAGAAACTTATGCAGATGATATAGCAAAAGGTTTAGAAGAGTTTAAAAATCTTACATAAAAGGAGATAACTTATGAAAAATATAAAAATGATTTCAATAGGAATGGGTATAGCTAGTGCCTTTTTTATAAGTTTATTTATTGTAAAAAGAATACTAGATAATAAACAAAACGGAGAAAAATTTATAAGAGAAAATTTTCTATTAGAAGAAGATGATGATGAAGAAAACTATACTTTAAATAAATATGGGATTTTTGAGTTTCCAGAAGAAGATGATTAATAAAAGGAATGAATACAAAATGGACTATGTAAATGTACCAAAAGATATATTAAAAATAAGAGAAAAATATTTAATGGGACTTGGTAAAAGAGAATTAATAAGTTTAGCAGTGGCAGGTGTTGTTGGATTACCCTTATATTTTAAATTTAAAGATTTAATAGGAGTACAAGCAATATATGTTATGCTTATTGTAATAATACCAATTATATTTGCAGGTTTTTATGAAGATGATGGTATATATTTAGAAAAAAAGGTATGGTATATAATAAAATTTTATACTAGTAAGCCAATAAGAGTTTACAAATCTAATAACTTTTACAAACAAATTGAAAATAAGGCTATTTTAAATAAAAAACTTATAAAAGTAATTAAGAGAAAATAAAAGTTTATAAGAATTTATAAGAGAAAATAAAACTTAATCAAAGAATAGCAGAAAAAATAAAAGAAAATAAGAATTTATAAAAGTTTGTAAGAGTTTATAAGAAAATGTAAAAGTTAAGCAGAGAATATAAGAGAACGTAAAAGAAAATAAAAGTATTACATTTTTTGTAAATATTAAATTGAAAGGTGTGATTTGAATTTTATTTTTTAATAATAGTAAAAAAAGAAAAATAAATACAACTAAACTTAATAAAATGAATTTAACTTCTTCCCAAAGAAGAAAAATAAATCAAATTATTAGGGAAAGTAATACAAAAAATAAAGATAGCACTCAAAATATGCTATGTTTTGATGAAATATTAAAAAATGGTATTTGTGTTGTTGGTAAAAATATATATTCTAAAACTATAAGATTTTTTGATATTAACTATTTATTATCTAATAATGAAGATAAAGTAGCTATTTTTGATAATTATTGTGAGTTTTTAAATTATTTTGATAATAAAATCAAAGTACAATTAACATTTTATAATCAAGAAATGGATACTTCCGAATTTTATAAACACATTAATATAAAGATGCAAAATGATAACTTTAACTACTTAAGAGAAGAATATTTAGAAATGTTAAAAAATCAATTAGAAAAAGGTAATAATGGTATAGTTAAATCTAAATATATTACTTTTTCTGTTGAAGATGAAGACTATAAAAGGGCTAAAGCTAGATTAGAACGTATTGAACTGGATATGTTAAATAACTTTAAAATGATGGGAGTGTTGGCAGAAAGTTTAAATGGCTATGAAAGGTTAGAAATTTTATATAATATTTTTTATCCAAAAGAAAAATTTATATTTAACTACAATATGATAAAAGATACTGGACTAACAACTAAAGATTTTGTTGCTCCTATGTCAACTAAAATAGATATTAAAAATATTCAATTAGGTAGTAAATATTGTTCTAGTTTTTATTTACAAATAGTAGTTAAAGAAATGGCAGATAGAATATTAGCCGACTTTTTGGATATAGAAAACAATTTGCTTTTAAATATTCATTTAAAAACGATAGACCAAGTAGAAGCTATAAAAATTGTTCAACGAAAAAGAATGGACGTTGAGGGTCAAAAGGTTGAAAGTCAAAAAAAGGCATTAGCAAATGGTTATGATATGGACATTTTACCTTTAGAACTACAAGAAAATATTGATGAAACGACTAGCTTATTAGAAATGCTAAAAAGTAGGCACGAACATCTATTTTTAGCAACTGTAATAATAACATCTTTTGCAGATAGTAAAGAAGATTTAGAAAATGTAAATATGCAATTAAAGGGTGTAGCTCAAAAACATAGTTGTAATTTAAGATGTTTAGAGTATCAACAAGAACAAGCTTTAAATTCTAGTTTACCAATAGGTAACAACTTAATTGAGATAGAAAGAACGTTAACTACAACATCTACGGCTATATTTGTCCCCTTTACTACTGAAGAACTTTTTTCTTCTAGTAAAGAAAGTCTTTACTATGGTTTAAATGCACTATCTAACAATGTTATTTTTGCCGATAGAAAAGAACTAAAAAATCCTAATGGCTTAATTTTAGGAACGCCAGGCTCTGGTAAATCATTTAGTGCAAAAAGAGAAATAACAAATGCTTTTTTAGTAACAGATGATGATATTATGATATGCGACCCTGAAAATGAATTTTCAAATTTAACACAGGCTTTTGGTGGACAAGTAATAAATATTAGTCCTAATTCTAAAGATTATGTAAATATTATGGATATAAACTTAAATTACTCTGATGATGATAATCCATTAACATTAAAGAGTGATTTTTTATTGGCTTTTTTTGAATTAGTTTGTGCAGGAAAGGACGGTTTAAATGCAGTTGAAAAGTCTATTATAGATAGGTGTGTTAAATTAGTATATCAAGATTATTTAGCCAATCCTATCGATAAAAATGTACCTATATTAGAAGATTTATATAATTTAATTAAAAAACAAGATGAACCAGAAGCTAAAAATTTAGCAGTATCTTTAGAAATTTATGTTACAGGTAATTTTAATTATTTTAATAACAAGACTAATGTTGACATAAACAATAGGCTTGTTTCTTTTAATATTAAAGATTTAGGTAACCAAATTAAAAAGATAGGAATGCTCGTTGTTCAAGACCAAATATGGAATAGAATATCGCAAAATAGAGATTTAAAAAAATCTACAAGGTATTATATAGATGAGTTTCACTTACAATTAAAAGAACAACAGACGGCAAGTTATAGTGTAGAAGTATGGAAAAGAGCTAGAAAATATGGGGGTATACCAACAGGTATAACTCAAAATGTTAAAGACTTTTTAGCTTCTAAAGAAGTTGAAAATATATTTGAAAATAGTGATTTTGTATATATGCTTAATCAAGGTGGTGGAGATAGAGAAATACTTGCAAGACAATTAAATATTTCTGCTACACAGTTAAGTTATATTACAGATAGTCAAGTAGGTTGTGGTTTAATTAAATATAGTGGAATTATTATACCTTTTGTAGATAGATTTCCTAAAGATACACAACTATATAAAATGATGACAACAAAATTAAATGAAAATTAGAAAGGAAAAAATCAAAATGTACAATTTTTTAAATAATATGGTAATGTTAAGTGTTCAATCAAGAGCAGGTAGTCCTGCATCATTTATAAATGAAGCACTAACTGTAATAACAGGTATTATAGGTGGAGCAATTGCAGGGCTTGGTGTCTTGCATTTAATAATGGCTTTTAGAGAACAAAATCCAGCTGGTAAACAAAATTCTTTTTTAGAGATAGCTTCTGGTTGTGCTATTCTTTTTTTAGGACCTAAAATAGCAGAGTTTATCGTAAGCTATTTTAATTAGTCCTAAAATAAGCGAGGTGTTGCTATGTTTGAAATGATAGGAGATTTCTTTTCAAAGCTAATAGCAGAACTGTGTAGAAATGGTTTAGAAAATATATTTAACAATATAAATGCTACGGCAGAAAATATAGGAGATGAACTTGGTACAAATCCTGCCGACTATAACCCTGCAATATTTTCACTTTTGGAAAGACTATCGGAAACGGTAATATTGCCAATAGCAGGTATGATTTTAACAGTAGTTATAATAATTAATTTATTTAATAGTGTTTTAGATGAAAGACAAAGAAAAGACCCTTTTGAACTTTATATAAAGTTTTTTCTAAAAACAATAATAGCTATATTATTAACAACAAATGCCTTTAAAATAACTAACTACATATTAGAAATGGGACAAGGAATAGTAGAAAAGGCTATACAAGTATTAAATAATGATGCAGTAATAAATCTAAATGAAAATTTAGATAACTTTCAAGCCTTTTTGGAAACTTTGAGTGTAGGAAAAACTATATTAATAGGCTTAACATTATTTATTACCTATATAATTATATGGATAATACATATATTATCATATGTTGTAATATTAGGTAGGTTTATTGAAATATTTATGAGAATAGCATTAAGCCCACTAGCTTTTTCTACATTTTTTAGTAGAGAATTTAATGGAATAGGCTTTAATTTTGTAAAAGGAATGATAGCAATAACAATACAAGCATTTTTAATAATGGTAGTAATAGCCTTGTATAAAGGTATGCTTGTAAATTTAGTAGTAGATATAAGTACAGAAGAAAGTTTAAATTTATTTTTAATACAAATATTAGCAACAAGTATTACACTTATATTCTCATTATTCCAAACAAACAGAATAGCAAATAGTATATTTAATGCTAATTAAGTAGGTGTTTTTATGGCTAAAGAAAACGCTAAAAAATCATTAAATAACAGAAAAAATATTGAAATATTAAACAATAAAAATACTAAAAATATAAAATTAAGAAGTCCTAAAATAGAAAATGGTAGATTTAAAAATAGTAATATTAAATTAGATAAAAACACTATAAAAAAGAAAAATTTTAAAAGGCAGTTAAAAGCTAATATTGTAGCTAATAGTAAAAAAACTATCGAAAATACTGTTAATATACCAATAGAAAAAAACAAAAATGAGCCAATTATTAAAAATACTATAATTAATAATAAAGATGAATTTAAAAATAGTAATATTAATACATTAGGCTCGCCAAATAATATAAAAAATAATAAGAAAAGTAGTATTAATTTAAAAAATCAAGTTATAAGCAAAAAAAGCGATAATAACTTGCAAAATAAATTAACTAATAATACTACTAAAAATAAAAAACTTTATAAAAATAAGCAAAATAAAATTTATAAAGAAAAAAATTCTAAAGAACAAGTTAAAAATACATTAGAAGATATTAATATATTTACAAATGAAAAGCTAGATGAGTTAGAGAAAGAAGAAAATAAGCCTAATGATAACATAAAAATAAGCAAAAATAAAAAATACCAAAGGCTAAAATCTAAAGAAGATAAAAATATAGATGGCATAAATACAGAAAACTTAAATATTGATTTAAAAAATGCTAGTATTGAACAAAAACAAATAAAATATCGTTTTAAACAACAAAAAATCTATAATAGACTTAAAAAGAAAGATTCTATTAAAGTAGGTATAGAAAGAACACCTATTTATAATGAAGAAAAAGATAGTTATGATGATATAAAGAAAAAATTAGTTGTGAAAAAACAAAAAGAAATACGATATGATAAAAGTGTTCCAACTAGATTGAAAAATTATACAGTAGATTTAGCAAGGTATAAAATAAAGCAAAAATTTAGGGAAAATGAAGAAGATAATTCTTCAGTAAAGGCTTCAAATAAAATAGGTTTTTTTATTGAAAGGCAAGTTGTTAATAAATTACGTTCTGGTAATGAAAGAAGACTTTTAAAATATCAAAAATTAGATAAAAAAGTTGAAAATTTAGAATATAAGAAAACTTTAAATAATTTAAAAAAAGAGTATAAAAATGATAAAACAACTTATAAAAAAGCCTATAAAAATCTTAGACAACAAAAAAGATTAAATAGAAAAATGCAAAGAAAAACCTTTAAAAAAGCAAATATTATAAAAGCTAAAAATTTTTTAGCATTAACAAAAATAAGTACAAATATAATAAACGCTTTATTGTCCTTTAAAGCTATAATAATAAGTATAGTAGCAGGTTTATTTTTAGGATTAATAGGCTTTATAGTAGCAATAGTAATATTACTTACTTCTATGGGTGGTGGTGTAGGAAATATTTATGAAATACAAAAAGCAGAACTCTATTATAGAGAACTAGAAGCAAAAGCAGAATTTTATGATAATAAATATATAGACCACGACCCAATTCATTTAGCGTCATTTTTAACTTGTTTGTTTGGAGAATTTGTATTTGATGAAAATATACAAAGTTTTTTAGATGAACTTATGCAAAGGCAATATGATGGTAAAAGTTTAGACCAATTAGTGAGTGATAGTTTAACAAAAGAACAGTATGAAATGTGGCAACAATTAAATGCAACAAAACTAAATTTAATTAAATATGGTAGTCCATTTCAAGTAGAATATGAAAGTAGAATAACATCATATATAGGTTATAGAATAAATCCAACATCTAGTACACCAGAACTACAACTACATAAAGGTTTAGATATAGGTATGGCAGGAGGTACACCAATTTTAGCTATATCCGATGGAACAGTAACAAGAGCTAATTATTCTAGTAGTTTTGGTAATATAGTTGAAATACGCCACGAAGACGGCTATTTAAGTAAGTATGCACACCAACAGAGATTAAATGTTGTGAAAGGGCAAAAAGTAAAAAAAGGTGATGTTATAGGTTTTGTTGGAACTACTGGAGATAGTACAGGAAATCACTTACATTTAGAGCTTTATGATGAAAATGGGGAATTTATGAACCCAATATTTGTAATAGAACGAGGTGGAAATACAGAAAATGAATGAAAAAATTTTAAAGTTAGAAGAAAAATTAAAAGCTAATATGCAAAAAAAGGTTGATTTAGAAGAAAAAATAAAAAAAATAGATGACGAAAACGAAAAACTAGAAAATCAAATAACTCAATTAAAAGCTACTGAAGTATTGTATTTACTTGATGTAAATCATATAGAAATAACCGAGTTAAAAGACATATTAGATAGACATAGGAAAAATAAGCAGAACAACAATGAGCCTAACAATCAAAACAAAATTAATAATATAAACCAAAACAATAACCAATTTAATCAAGTTAATAATGAAAATATTCAAAGACATAATAATAACTTTAACAACCAAAATGAAAGGAGCTTTAATAACCTTGAGAAAAATTAAAAGTATACTTTTAGGGGCAATATTAAGTTTAATATTGCCTTTTAATATTGTACTTGCTAGTGATAATAAAGTAGAAAAAGTAGAGCAAGGACAAGCTACTGTTAATGAAGCCGTAAAAAGTGGCAATAGAGAATTTTACACAATAGTAACACCAAGCCAACAAACTTATTATCTTGTTATAGATTTTTTAGAAAAAGAAAGAAATGTATATTTTTTAAAAGCAGTAGATGAAATAGATTTGTTAGACTTAGCAGGAGTTGGAGAAGTAATTTATACACCAGAAGAAACTACAAAAGAAACAACAACAGAAACTACTACTGAAAGTGTAACAGAGCAAACAAGTGATGAAATATTAGAAGAACAAGAAAAAAGTGAAGAAAAGCCTAAAATAGATATAACATTAATTTTAGGTATTGGTATATTGGGAGTTGCTATCTTTTTCTTTATAAAAAATAAAAAAGATAACAAAAATAAAGAAGATATGTATTTAGATGAGGCAATTCAAGATGATAGTGAAGAAGTTGTATTTAACACAGAAGAACCATCTAAAGAACAAAATAATAAAAAAGAAGAAGATAAAAAAGCATTAGAAGATATGCAAAATTTAGATTTATAGGAGGATATAATAATGAAAAAAGACACACTAACATTATTAAACATAGGGCTAATATTTGTTGTTATAGCCTTATTTGTTAATCAAAATAAAAATGATACTTTACTTAAAAAAGTACAAAATCTTGAAGAAGATTATGAAAATTCAATTAATAATTGGGCTAATGTATTAGCTAGTGTAAAAGATAAAGTTGATTTAATATAAAATAGGAGCTAAAAATATGAAAAAACTAATATTTTTTATTGTTTTTTGTATATTTTTAAATAATATATCATTAGTTTTTGGAGCAGAACAACCTACTATTGAAGCTATATCAACTAAAGAAACATTGATAAAAATTTATGAGTTTGCAGGTAATGTAGACTATGAGCCTTTAATACCTAATAATATTGAACATAAGGGAGAAACTTTTATAAAAAAAGATATAAAAGTTGAAGAAGAAAAAAGGACTGAAAATGTTGATATTACAGAACCAGTAGAGAAAATAATATCGGAAAGTGAAAAATCTAAAGCAATTAGCCTTTTTGAAAAAGAGTTAAACTATAATAAAAATAACTTGAAAGGTATATTGAAATTAGATGAAAGTAGCTTAAAGGTTGTAAAAAATGAAATTGAAAATGTTACAAAATATGATACTAAAAAATATACAATATATGAAGATAAAACTTATTATGGTTTAGAAAGTAATGATTATTCATTGTTGCCTCAAACAATAATTAAAGATGGTGTTGTATTAAAGCTAATTACTGCCGATTTTGTTAAAACAAATTCAAAAGACACTTATAATTGTAATACTCAATATGGTGGAACTTATACTAAAAAAATACCAACTACCAAACAAGTAGTAAAAAACTATAAAGCTACTGTAAATTATAAAGGTAATATTCAAAAAGAAATAGTTGATAAAAGAATAGTTACTGTATTTTATGAACAAGGTCAAGTTGATAATAATGTTATAGTAGAAACAAAAGCAGAGCTTACAACGATAAATACAACAACAGAAATAACTACTAATATGAATAATCAAAATTCAATAGAAAATGAACAAATAGTTGAAAGTAATAAAAATGATAATCAATTATTTTTATTTGGTTTAATATTTATAACAATGTTATTTATTTTAGTTTTGGCGATATTATTTGTTTTATCAAAACAAATGAAAGTAGAAAGGAGTAGAAAAGATGAAAAGAAAATCAAAAAAACAAAATTCAAGAAAAAATATGAGTATGAAGATGAAGACGAATACTAGAAATATGATGTTGGCTACAATGATATTTACAAGCCTTATGAATGTTAATGTATTTGCCATTAATCTTACTGATATAAATAATATACAAGGTAGAGAATACATACAAAAATTTGTAGATAAAGGCTACATAAATGGGTATGAAGATGGAACATTCAAGCCTAATAACAACATAACAAGAGCAGAAATATCACAAATATTGTCAAATTTTAAAATTAACTTAAAATTTGAAGATATAGATTTTAAGGACAATAAAGGTTGGTTTGAAAAAGCCGTTGATAAGGCAGTAGAAAATGGCTTTTTAAGTGGATATAGGGACGGTACATTTAAGCCCAACAATAAAATAACAAGATTTGAAATGATAAAAATAACTTCCATGCTTGTTAGAAATAGTAATTATGATAAAGTGCAGTTGCCTTATGCAGACATAGATAAAATACCTAGTTGGGTACTAAATGATGTAAATAATCTATATGCAAGTAAAGTAATAGATTTTTATGATAATAACTTAATAGATGGTAATGAATATGTAACAAGAGCAGAAGCAGTTACAATGTTATCGAAAACACTTGAAGTAAATGGTTGGGATATGAATAAAGTTACACAAAATGTTAAAACAAACAAAACTAATCCTTTACCAATACCAACGGCATTACCTAAAGGAGTTATAGGTTATTTAACAGTAGGAGGAACAAATATAAAAGAATTTCCAGTTAAAGATGCAAGAGATAATAGTGAAATGCTTACAGTAATGAAAAGTGCAGTAGGACATTTTGCACAGACACCTATATTTAATGGAAATGTTGGAGTATCGGCACATAATCGTGATTATAAAATAGATTTTAGAGAGCTTAAAAATGTAAATGTTGGGGATACAGTAACATACATAACTAATTTAGGTACTAGAACTTACAAAATAACAACAAAAATAGAAATAGATGAAACAGATTGGAGTTATCTTGAAAACACACAGGATAATAGAATAACAATGATAACTTGTATAGAAGAAAAGCCAACAAAAAGATTAGTCGTTCAAGCTATTCAAATATAATGTTCAAAATTAGATTATAAAAAATTTAAAAGGATTAAAACAATGATTATTAGATTAGTTTATTCATCAATTATATATATAATATTATTTAGTTTGCTTTTTTCATATCAATTAAAAGATATAAAAAAAGGAGTTTTAAAGGCTATATTATGGGAAATAGGAATATTTTTAATATGTTTCTTATTATTTATACCTTTGGTTATTGTTAAATTATAATAGAAAGGATTAATAAGATGAAAAAAATAATATTAAACTATAAATTTTCTAGTAAAGAAATCTTATTTTGAAATATGATTTATATAATTTTAATATTTTTATTAGGTTCGAGTGCTTATATAATAGCAATAATAAATATAAAAGAAAATAAAATTTTTATACTAATGGGAGTAATGTTATTATTCATAATATTATATTTAATATGTTATAGGAATTTTTATTTTTAAGGGGACGTTTGAAGATTATTTTTCAAAGAAAAATGATTGAAAACGTTCTCAACCTCAAACGGTAGTGCGAGAGAAATTTACAATAACCTTGAAAGGAGTTGATAAATTGCAGGTTATAGAATTACAATATAATGAAGATGATTTATATAATAATTTAGTGAAAATTTATGTATAAAATTTATATTGAAAAATTGAAAAAAACCTTGAAAAATAAGGCTTTTTTTATAAAAAACACTTGTAAAAAATACTAAAATATGATATAATATTAGTAATCAAATATACAATATTTATGTTTTAGGAGAAAAGAGAAAATGAAAAAATTTAAAAAAATATTATTAAGTACAACTATAATTACAAGTGTTTTATTTAGTACAATAAATGTGTTTGCAGAAAGTGAAAGAGATAGTAAATGGATTTATGATAAAAAAGGTACAATTATATATGATAATGGTGGAAGTCCATTATTAAGAGATAAACTTCATTTTGAACAATATGGAGTTGAAGTATTTGACGCAGATGGAAATTCTTTAGGTAAAATAGATATAGAAAAAGAAGATTTATATTCAAATGCTAGTGATTTATCTTTAGATTTTCCTAATGAAGTAAAAGATAATAATACAACTGAAACAGAAAATTTTATAAAAAATGATGGTGTAACAGTAAAAGTACCTATTGTTCCTGTGTTTGAAGAAGTATATAAAGAGCCAATAACAGAAACAACTACTAATTCTATTGTTAATCAAAATGCTTTTAAAAATGAAAAAGTTATTAAAGTAACTATTGGGAGTAAAATAGGTAATGTTAATGGAAAAAATATAGAAATGGACGTTGCTCCATATATAAAAAATGGAGTAACTATGATACCTTTAAGGTTTGTTGCATCTTCATTAGATATTCCAGATGAAAATATTATATTTAATCAAGATTCAAAATCGGTTACAATAGTATATAAAAATACAAATATTCATTTTTTATCATATGAAATAGAAATAAAAAATGGTAGAATTTTTGTACCTTTTAGAACATTGGGCGAATACCTTGATTTAACTATTGATTGGGATAATAAAACAAAAACTGCTATAATGAAAGGTACAGTTAATAATAACTTTAATGAAGAACAGTACAATAACACAAATATCAATAACAACAATGAAAACCAAAAAGAAAATAAAGAAGAATTAACAGAAGCTAACATAAGAACTATGGAAGAAGAAGTTGTTAGATTAGTAAATGAAGAAAGAGTTAAAAATGGCTTAAACCCTTTACAAATAGATGAAACTTTAATGCATAATGCTAGAGCAAAAGTAAATGATATGGCAGAGAATAACTATTTTTCACATTATGATAAGAATGGTAATTCTAGTTTTGCACAAATTTTAGGAGTGGAAGAAGTTTTGACAGGGTATACTGAACCGAATAGTGCCATAAATTCATTTATGAACTCACCACTTCACAAATCTTCTATATTAAGAAATACTCATACTAAAATAGGTGTTGGCATAAACTTAAAAAGTGGAACTGCTATATACTTTGATAGTAAAGCAGGTTGGCAAGATAATTACACTGAGTGGGAAAAATGGTATAAAAATAATAAATAAAATTTTATCGGCATTTCAAATTTGAAATGCTTTTTTTGTATAAAAAATAAAAAGGAGAAATTTCATAATGAAGAAAAGAAATAAAATTATAGCATTTATATTAAGCTTATTAATGATTTTTTCAAATATTTTAAATGTTTTTGCATTTGAAGTACCTATAATTAACGGAGATGAAGTTATTGTAAATGATAACAATTCTTTTTTAATTGATAATGAAATTATTATAAATGATAATGAAAATAACATTGTTATTGAGCCACCAACCATAAATAAAGAACTAAATATTGAAACAAATAAAATAAATGAATTAGAAACACCTTCCAAAGAAATTTTAGAAGAAAATATATTAACAGAAAATGGTAGAATAGTTAAAGCTAAAATTAATCCTGTTGGCTTTAATGAAAATAGTAGACAATTAAAAACATTTACTCTTGTAGGCAGAGATAAAGGAGCAGACGCAACAGTTAGTTTTAAGGGAGATGAGCAAGGTGCTAAACCACACGCATTAATAGATTATATAACAAGACATAACGGCGACCCAAATTCCGTAGGGTATTGTATATCTCCTTTTTATGCAGGAGCTAAAGAAAACGGTACAACAACAGTAACTGAAGTTACGCCTACTACTAATGATAAAATACTTATAGGTATTGCAGTAGCAGGTTATCCACACAATAAGTATAATATAGCAGGGTTATCTTCTTTAACTGAAGAAGAACAATATTATGCAACACTTATCGCTATGGAACATTTTATATTTCAAAAAACAGGAGAATACAAAAACAAACAAAATGTAAAATTTAATGATGATAGCTTTAAATCTACTCGTTGGTATCCAAATCCTAATGTAGATGCAGGTAAACAAGCAAGAGCAAGAGAAATAATAAAAGTAGCTCAAGAAATTTATAAAAAAGGTGTTGCAAATCCATATGATGAAACAAAAGGTATAGCAACTATTAGGTTTACAGACAATGGGAATAATCAAGGACAAATGACTGATACAGGAAATAAATATACTATAACAATTAATATAGAAAGTGATGTTAATTATTCTCACGCAGTAGTACAATTTAAAGACCCTAAAATTAAAGAATGGGCAACTCAAGGTAAAATAGAATTTTATGACGGAGAAAGCTCAACAGGTAAAAAATTGGAGTATAAAACAAATACTGTTGCTGGAGAAAATTATGACGGTGTTTTATTAGAAAAACCTAGTAGAAAGAGTGATAAATTAACTATTGTACTTGATAAAGTTACAGCAGATAATGCTATAACAAATGGAACAGGAAAATATAATGTTGATTATGATGTTAAATTTTTTGGTGGAAATATGCAAGTTGGTTATAAAACGAGAAATAATGATAATTCACTTCAAGATTATGTTGTTGTTACAACAGGTAGTGCCACTGCTAGAAGTAGTATAAATTGGAGTAAAACCCCTTTACTTCCACCACCACCAACTGGTAAAGGTGGACTAAAAATACTTAAATACAATGCAAAAACAAATGAGCTTGTAGCAGGAGCTATTTTTAAAGTAAGGGGTATATCGGACGGTGTATATGATTTTAACGTTCAAATACAAGCAAGTAATGGAGCAGAAATACCATTACCTAATGGTGGTAAAGCAGTTTGTAAAGATGGTGTAATTGAAATATCAAATATAAATGTTGGAACATATGAAATTACTGAAATAACTCCTCCACCTAATTTTGATTTAGCTTTAGGACAAAATTCTCAAACTGTTCAAGTTGAAAATGAAACTAATGCTACACTATATCCACAAGTTAGATTTATGAATAATCCTTATGGTAGTTTAAAAATTAAAAAAATAGATGCTATTACAGGAGAACCACTTGAGGGAGCTACTTTAAAAGTATCTAATCCATTTTTTGATTATGAGCAAGAGCTTACAACAGGTGCAGATGGTACAATTACTATTGAAAATTTAAAACAAGGAAGTTATACTATATCGGAAATTCAAGCCCCTAATGGTTATATTTTATCAAATGAAACTAAAGTTGCCGTTGTTAAATGGGGAGAAGAAACAACTATAACTTATGAAAATCAACCTAAAACAAGCCTTGTTATAACTAAAATAGATAGTGAAACAGGCGAAGTTTTAGATGGTGCTAGGTTTAGGTTAAAACATACAACAAGTGGTGCAGAATATTTTACAGACCCAACTGTAGACGGTATAGCTACTATTGATAATCTTGTTAGTGGAACTTATACACTTGTTGAAATACAAGCTCCAAATGGCTACATATTAGATAGTACACCACAAACAGTAGTTATTGAAAATAACCGTGTAAATGAAATAACTATAAAAAACAGTAAAAAGCCAAGTATTACAGTTAATAAGGTTGATAGTATTACAAAAGAGCCTTTAAGTGGTGCTAAATTTGAGTTATGGAGAAGTGAAAACAATACAACTCAAGGACTTATTGAAAAAGTTGGAGAATATTACACTAATGAATTAGGACAAGTAAAACTTAGTAACCTTGATTATGGTTGGTATGCAGTTAAAGAAATTCTTCCACCAGACGGTTATTTATTAGCTAAAGATAGTATAAAATTTGTATTTTTAGAGCCAAATCAAACAGGCGAAAATACAGTTGAAGTAACTTTTGAAAATGATAAAAAGCCAAGTGTAAAAATTATTAAAAGAGATATAAAAACAAAAGAGCCTTTAAGTGGTGCTAAGTTTGAAGTATGGAGAGCCGAGAACAATACAACTCAAGGCTTAACAGAAAAAATTGGAGAATATTTTACAAATGATACAGGAGAAATAGTATTAGATACTATTGATTATAGTTGGTATTGTATAAAAGAAACTCAAGCTCCAGACGGCTATTTATTATCGGAAGACAATACAAAATTTGTTTTTCTTGAACCAAATCAAACAGGCGAAAAAACATTAGAAGTAATATTTGAAAATGCTAAAAAGCCAGACTTAACAATTAATAAAATTGGTAGTGTAGGAAAAGAACCATTAAAAGGTGCTAAATTTAGTCTTTTCTATGCAGGAGATAATAAAGATGGTGCAGTTGAAAAAATAGGAGATTATGTAACAGATGATAATGGACAAATAAAAATACCAACAGGTACTTTAAAAGATGGTTGGTATAAGCTTCAAGAAACTGAAGCCCCTCAAGGCTATGAAATACAAGGCACAGGTACTTATGAATTTTTCCTTAAAGCAGGAGAAAGTAAAGAAATAACAGTTGAAAACGTAGCTAAAAGTGGTATTGCTATTAAAAAGGTAGATGCAGATACAGGAGAACCACTTGCAGGAGCTCATTTTAGTATTAGCATTATATCGGACGGTGGTTCTAGTGGAGCAAATGGTACTACTATTGCAAATGTAATTACTAATAGTAATGGTGTAGCAGTTGTAACAGGTTTAAAAGCAGGTGGATATGTTATAGAAGAAACGAAAGCCCCTCAAGGTTATGTTATGACAGAAAAAGCTCAAACTATATGGCTTAATAAAGATGATACTTCAATGGTTACAGTAACTTTTGAAAATAGAAAAAATGCAGGACTTGGTATTAAAAAGTTAGATAGCATTACAAAAGAGCCTTTAGCAGACGCAGTATTTAAAGTTACTGATAGCAAAGGACAAGCAGTAGGTACTACAAATGGTATATATAGAACAGATGAAAAGGGATTTATTCATATACCAAATTTACCTAGTGGAGCATATGTGGTTCAAGAAATACAAGCTCCAAATGGTTATATATTAGATAATAAAGCCCAAACGATACATATTGAACACGGTAAATTACATACACTTGAATTTTTTAATATGCCAAAAACAAGTATTTTAATTAAAAAATATGATAGTGAAACAAAAGAGTTACTACAAGGAGCTAAGTTTAAAGTAACTAATGCAAAAGGACAAGTTGTAGGTAATGGAAATGGTATTTTTACAACTAATATAAATGGTACTATACTTATACCAGACTTAAAAGCAGGTTCATATATTATACAAGAAATAGAAGCTCCTAAAGGTTATATTTTAGATAGTACCCCACAAACAGTACAAGTTGAAAATGGGAAAGTATATACATTAGATTTTTACAATAAAAAATCGGCTAGTTTACTTGTAAAAGTATTAGATAAAGAAACTAAAGAGCCTATACCTAATGCTTTAGTAAAAGTTACAGACAGTAATGGAGCATTAATTCATTATGAGGGTAATCTTGATGAACAAAGATTAAGAACAGTAAATACTAGAGCTAGTGAAAATAGTCAAGGCTATTTTAGAACTAATGAAAATGGTTATTTTACAATATCTAATTTAAAATATGATACTTATTTTATTGAGCAAGTAGAAGTGCCAAAAGGATATAATATTGATAAAATACCAAAAACAATTAAAATACAAAAGCCAACTGTTCACAATGTAGAGATAGTTAATGGGAAAAAAGCAGGTATACAAATATTAAAAAGAGATAGTAAAACTTCTACTCCATTACAAGGAGCTAAGTTTGAAGTACGTAAAGTAAATGGAGAACTTATAGGAACTAATTATATATCTGATAGTAGCGGTATGGTTACAATTAGTGGATTAAAGCAAGGTTGGTACACTGTTAAAGAAATAACTCCACCAAAAGGTTATGCTTTAAATAATAATGCTCAAAATGTTCAAGTAAAAACAGATGATTATACACAAGTTATATTTGAAAATGATAAGTTAGGTTCTATTAGATTAAAGAAAATAGATTATGTAACTAAAAAGCCAATAGCAGGTGTGAAATTTAAGGTTACCAAAGAAAATGGAGAAAATGTAGGAGAATTTGTAACAGATGAACAAGGAGAAATAAATCTTGTAAATATGTTAGAGCCTACAACATACTTAATTGAAGAAATGGCAGTGCCTAAAGGTTATGCACTAGATAAAGGTATAAGAAAAGTTAAAATTGATGTAGGTACTGAAGTAATGGTTGTATGGGAAAACTATCCACTAGCAAGTCTTGAAATAATTAAAATAGATGAAAGAACTAAAAAGCCAATAAGTGGTGTTGAGTTTGAACTTTTAAATGCTAAAAAAGAAAGTATGGGTAAATTTACAACAGACGATAAAGGTAGAATATATCTTGAAAGTAAGTTAGGACAAGGCTCATACTATTTAAAAGAAACGAAAGCTAAAGATGGTTATGTGCCAAATGAAGAAGAAAAACTTATTCAAACTAATTGGGGTAAGACTACAAAAGTTGAGTTTGTAAACACTCCAATTTTTGGACAAATAGAAATACATAAGGTAGGCACAAAAAATAACCAAGTAACAGGACAACTTGATGGAGATAATCTACAAGGAGCAGAATTTACAATATATGAAAAAGCTACTGGTAAAGAGATAACAAAAGTTGTAACTAATGCACAAGGTATAGCAAGAACAGGAGAATTACCTTATGGAGAATATATTGTTAAAGAAACAAAAGCTCCTAGTTATTATGTATTAAATGAAAATGAGTTTGAAGTAAATATAAAAGAGAATAAGGAAGTAATAAAACTTGAAGTACAAAATATGTCTGTCGAATTAAAAACAGGTGGAGAAAAATCTACTGTTAAACAAACAAAAGCAGGAGATACAATAAGATATGACTTTAATAATATTCAAAACTTATCTACTGTTCCTTTAGAAGACTTTTATATTCACGAAAGTTTACCAAGTGCTATAACAGTACAAAGATTATTTACAGGAACATTTAATCAAAATATAAAATATAGAATAGTTTATAAAACTAATAAAATGAAAGATTATAGAGTTTTAAAAGACAATCTATTTACAGACAGAGTATACGAAATAGATTTATCAAAAGGCTTACAAAAAGATGAATACATTACAGATTTAAAATATGAGTTTGATAAAGTACCAGTAGGTTTTAGAGAAGTAGAAAAACCTTTCTTATATGCAAAAGTAAATAGTAATGTTAAGAAAGATGAACAATTTACTAACATACTTACTGTTGGTGGTAGATATGATATGCAAACAATAAAAAGTGAAGATAAATTTACAACAACTGTTGTAAGCACTAAATCTACATTTAATGGTAAGCTACCTAAAACAGGTTATTAATATTATGTTTTAAACTGGTCGAAATCGACCAGTTTAAATAAATTAAAGGATAGAATTAATAAAAATTTCTATCCTTTTTTATTTAACATAAGGAGAGTTGTATGGATTTATTAAATAAAAAAGAAATAAAAAAGTTAAAAAAAGAATGTAAAGAAAGAATTAAATGTAATATTCAAAAAAACTTATTTGAAGAAATATTTAATTATATAGATATAACATATAGATTTTATTTAAAGAATGATAAATTATATTTTGGAACAGAAGATTTAGAAAAAGAAATTAGAAAGTTTAAAAATAGTAATTTAGATAATATAGAATATTTAAATAAATTTGATTTATATAAAATGTTATTAATAGATGAAAAAATTTATATAAGTAAATTTACAGTTAAACTTTATAAAAAAGATAATAAAGTAAGTACAATAATATTACCCACTAACGGAAATTTAAGTTTATTATTAGAAAATGGTAAATTTTATACTTTATCTCCAAATCGTAAATTTTTATTAAATAAACCTAGTTTTTTGTGTGGAGAATTTATACATATATTAGATAAAAAGTTTATTATAGATTTAATAAAAAGATTTTATTTAAAAAATTATTTTAGTGATACGTTAATAAAAGATTTTGATGTAGAAGATTATAAATTCATAGAAATTGATGTACATAAATTAGATGAAAAAATAAAATTTTATACCAAAAAACAACTTGTAGAATATATTTGTAAAAATACAACTAAGTATAACTTAAATAAATTGTCTTTTAGAGTAGGATATACCTTATTGAAATTAAAACCATATATTAAAGATGATGATTTTGAAAATCTATATAAATTTTGTTTAAGTGAAAAAAATATAAAATATAATAACTTAAAAGTTAGAGGGAAAGGTAATTTTTGTACAATAATACAAGAGTATTATAAATATAAAGGATTAGATATTTTAAAAGAAGATATTAATGAATATTTAATTAACATTTTAAAAATAAAAGAAGAAAAAATATGTTTAAAGAAAATATCTAATAAAAAGATGTATAGTGAATTTGAAAGAATTAGAAATATTTATACACTAAAATTTTACAAGAAAAATCTTATAATACCTAAAAATATAAATAAATATTTGAAACTTCCAAAAGAATTTATTTTACTAAGAAAAACAAAAGATATAATAAAAGAAGCTAGTATACAAAAAAATTGCTTAGTAACATATTTAAAATATTTAACAGTAGAAAATAAAATTACATATCTGTTAATATACTATACAATTTATAATGAAAATAGATATACAATAGCTATTGAATACTGTCCAAGACATAAAAATAAGTTTAAATTAAAAGAAGTAAAAGGAGCTTTAAATAGTGATGCACCAAAAAAACTGAAACAAAATATAAATAAATTTATTATGAAGTCAAATGAGGATATAAAAGAATATGATAAAAATATTAAAAAAAATAGAAGAATTTGAGATTAAATTAGATAAAAAAATAGGAACAAAATGTAAATATTTAATATTATACTGTTCAATAATTAGTTGTTATTTTATAGGATATATATATGGAAAAATTATATTTTAATAAAGGAGAATAAAATTATGAAATTAGTAATTGCAGAAAAGCCAAGTGTAGGTAGAAGTATAGCTAATATTTTAGGAGCTAAAGAAAATAATGATGGATATTTAAAAGGTAATGGATATATAGTAAGTTGGTGTTTTGGGCATTTAGTAACACTTGCTCCACCAGAACAGTATGATGAAAAATATAAAAAATGGAATATGGAAGACTTACCTATTATACCAAAAGATTTTTTACTAACAATTAAAGATGAAACAAAAACACAGTTTAACTTACTTAAAAAATTAATGAATAGTAATGAAGTAGATGAAATTATATGTGCTACTGATAGTGGTCGTGAGGGAGAGCTTATATTTAGGTATGTATATGAAAAAGCCAGTTGTAATAAGCCTATAAAAAGGTTATGGGTATCAAGCCTTACAGATGAAGCTATAAAAAGTGGTTTTGAAAACTTAAAAAATGGAGAAGAATATTATAACCTTTATGAGGCAGGGTTAAAAAGAAGTATAGCCGATTGGATTATTGGTATGAATGCTACAAGATTTTATTCTTCTTTATACAATAATAAAATAAATGTAGGTAGAGTACAAACACCTACACTTAATATTATAGTTGAAAGAGAAGATAAAATTATAAACTTTAAAAAAGAAAAATATTATGAAATAATCATTGAAAAAGATGAATTAAAAGCTAAAACAGAAAAAATAAATTCTTTAGAAGAAGCTCAAAGTTTACTTGAATTTATTAAAAATAATAGACTTATTTGTGATGAATATAAATCTAATGAGAAAAGTAAAAGTCCTTGTAAACTTTATGATTTAACTACATTACAAAGAGAAGCTAACAATATTTATGGATATACTGCTAACGAAACATTAGCTACTTTACAAGGGTTATATGATAAAAAAATAGTTACATATCCTAGAACAGATAGTAAATTTATTTCTAATGATATGGAAAATGAAACAAAAGAAATAGTAAATATATTATATAATAAACTTGAATTTTTACAAAATGCAGAACCTATATGCAATGTAGCTCAAGTAATTAATAATGATAAAGTTACAGACCATCACGCTATATTGCCTACAAAATTAGTAAAAGATTTAGATTTTTCTTCTTTAAATGAAAAAGAAAAAAACATATTAAATTTAGTAATAAAAACACTTTTAATAGCTACTAATGAAAAAGCTACAATTAATGAAATAACTGGTATATTAAAGTCTAGTAATGATACTAGACTTAATTTTAGTTATAAAAATATAATCAAAAAAGGTTATATTGAAATAGAAGAAAGATTTTTAAATAAAGAAAAACAATCTACAACTATACCAACAATAGAGCAAGGACAACAAATAACAGATTTTGTAACTTATTTAGAAGAAAAAGAAACAACCCCACCTAAAAGATTTACAGAAGATACATTACTATCGGCAATGGAAAATGCAAGTAATGAAGATTATAAGGAGCTTGATGTAGAAGATATAGAAAAGAAAGGTTTAGGAACACCTGCAACAAGGGCTTCTATAATAGAAAGTTTAGTTGCTAATGGATATATCGAAAGAAAAGGTAAAAGTTTAATACCAACTGAAAAAGGTAGAAATACTATAAAAATAGTAGATGAACAATTAAAATCGCCTAAACTTACTGCTAATTGGGAAGTAAAATTACAACAAATAGAAAAAAATAATTATAGTCCAAATAAATTTTTAGATGAAATAATAGATTTTACAAAATCAATTATTGAGAATAAAAACATAGATGAAAATGTTGCTAAAAATTTAAAAAGTGAAAGCAAGTTAGAAAGTTTAGGTGCTTGTCCTATTTGTTCAAAAAATGTATATGAGTGGGAGAAAACATTTTCTTGTGAAGATAAAAATTGTAGATTTGTTATATTTAAAAATTCAAAGTTTTTTACTGAAAAGAAAGCTAAAATAACAAAAGCTAAAGTAAAGGAATTACTTTCTAAAGGTAAAACAAAAATGAAATTTTACTCGGAAAAAGCCAATAAAGATTATGAGGCATTTATTAAGTTAGATATAACAGAAAAGTATATAAATTTTAAAATGGAGTTTTAATTATGGGCATTAGATTTAGTAAAAGTATAAAAATAGGAAAATTCTTAAGATTAAACTTAAGTAAAAGTGGTATAGGTTTTAGTGTTGGTACTAAAGGTTATAGAATAGGAATAAGTCCTAAAAAAATAGTAAGACAGACAATAACATTACCTAAAACAGGTATATCATATGTAAAAGAGTTTAGCTTGAAAAAACTAAAAAGAAAATAATTAAAGGTGGAATTTAAATGGATAAATACAAATTTACTGATGAAGATATAGAAATGGCTAAAAATGTTGATATAATGAGTTATTTATCTAGCAAAGGTTATACATTTAAGAAAAATGGAACTAATAGATATTTATTAGAGCCACATTCATCACTAGCTATATTTACAAGTACTAATAGTTGGTATTCATTTAAAGAAAATAAAGGTGGTAACCTAATAAATTTTTTACAGTATTATGAAAATAAAACATTTCAAGAAGCAATGATTGAACTTGTAGGAGAACCAGAACATAGAACTCAAGCAGAGATAAAAAAATATACACCAATAATAGAAGAGAAAGGCGAACTTATATTACCAAATGCTAATAATAACAATAATAGAGCTTTTGCATATTTAACAAAAACACGTGGAATAGATAGTGATATAGTTAATGAAATGATAAATCAAGGTAATATTTATGAAAATGATAAAGGTGGAGTTGTCTTTTTAGGTAAAGATAAAGAAAATAATGTTAAATTTGCTTGTGTTCGTGGAACAAATGATGTAAATAAATTTAGGCAAGATGTGAAAAACTCGGAAAAAGAGTATGGCTTTAAAACGGTTGGTAAAAGCAACCGTTTATTTGTATTTGAAGCTCCAATTGATTTACTTAGCCACGCAACAATAAGTAAAATGCAAGGAGAAGATTGGCAAAAAGATAATAGAGTATCTTTAGGAGGTACTTCGGATAGATCATTAAATAAATTTTTAGAAGAAAATGAAAATATAGAAGAAATAGTCTTGTTTTTAGATAATGATGAGGCAGGTATAGAAAATGCTAAAAAAATAGCCCAAAAATATAAGGGTAACTATAACATAAAAATATTTAATACAACTAAAGGTAAAGACTTAAATGAAATGTTATTAAATTTTAAAAATGAAAAAGAAATAAATAACAATACAAATATAAAAGATTTTATTGAAGAAATAAAATTACCTTATAATAAGATAGAAAATATAGAAAAGTCTAGCCAAGAGCCTAATAAAGAAGAAAATATTTCTATTGATAAAAATATTAGTGAAAGAACTAGAAAAATAAATAGTTTAAAAAATAAATATGAAGAAACATTAAATAGTTTGAATTCAAAAGAAGATTTTAAAGGTTTATTAGATACGGCAATTAAATTTAATAAATATCCTTTTGATAATATTGTACTAATACATAATCAAAATCCAAATGCAGAGTTTTTAGCAACTTATGATGTATGGAATAACAATGTTGGTAGATACATAAATAAAGGAGCAAAAGGTATAGGCGTTTTAGAATCAGATAAACCTAACCCAACATACAGATACTTATTTGAACTTAAAGATACAAATGGTAGTGAATTAAGTCATAAAAAAGTGTTAAATTATAAATGGGAAGTAAAAGAAGAATATAAAAGTAGTTTAATAAAAAATATAAATAAAAATTTAGGAACAAATTATGAAAATTTGAAAGAATATTTATATAGTAGAGCAGTAGAAGAAATAGCTAAAAAAGATGGTTATTTTAAAAATCTTGAAATAGATGAAGAAACTAAAAATAAAGCATATAATGTAGCAATTGAAAGTTTATTTTATATGTTATTAAAAAGGTGTAATTATGAAATAGACTTGCCAAATGATTTAGATTTTGATAGTATAAAAAATATAGAACTATTTTCAAAAATAGGAAGTTTAGCAACAGATATATCAAGGGATATATTAAAAGATGTGTTTATTAAAGTTAAAATACTTGAAAAAGAACAAGAACGTAAAGGAGAACTAAAAAATGGACGAGAGATTACAAAAAGCTATGAAAAAAGCAATAGCAGAAGAAAAGACGATAATAGAGAAAACGGCGACAGGGGAAATGGAATACTTCGAGGACGAGATGACAGGAATACTATATCCGATACTAGAGATGGAGGAGGAAGAGATAGAACCGAGCCAAATACCATATGGAATGATGTGGAAAGAGTACCTAGTAGAGAACAAAAGACACATAATAACAACTTTAGTGATGACAGGCGAACTGAACCAAAAGATGAGAGAAGTACAGGAGATAGCCGACTACTACGAGGAGAAGACGATAAAAGAATTATTGGAGAAACAACCAATGCCACCATCAGACAAGACGCTAGAGAGAGCATCACACCTAGCTCATATACAACAAATAGCGAAAGAGATGACAATCAAGGATATAATAGAGAAAGTAGTATTTTAAATGCTACTGAAGAAATAAAAGAGCCTAAAGAAAATATAGGCTCTTTTTCTATTGAAGAAAATCCTATTGAAGATACAAAAATAGTATCAAAAGAAGATAAAATTAGTTATATTAAAGCTAATATAGGCAAAGAAATAACATTAAATAAAGGTAAATTTATAATAGAAGATGTTAATGATTTACTAAACGAAGTTAAGTTAGGAAAAAATAACTTATTATATCCAGTTTTTAAAAGTGAAAAAGTTGATTTAATATATGAAATTTTAAAAAATCAAGAATTAGAGATAAGTAAGCAAGAAGAAAAAGCTACTATTTTAGAAAAAGAAATAGGAAATATAATAAGTTATCAAGGTAAATTATATGAATTAGAAGAAATAGATAAAACAAGTAATGAATATAGAGTTGTTTTAAAAGATTTAGATAATAATTCTCCAGTTATAGAAGTATCAAGAAAAATTGATTTTTTAGATAATGTATATGATGAGTATATAAAAAATCAAAATATTGATGATGAAGATTTAGAAGAATATATTTTAAACAATAATGATGAAATAATAGAAGAAAATTATATAGATAATGAAATAGTAGAAGATTTTAATAATGAAAATATAAATATAGAATCAACTGAAAATTATATTTATAGTGAAGAAGATAATCTATATGATGGTGGGGCTAAAACAAGGGCAAGAAAAAACATTGAAATAATAACATTATTAAAGAAAATTGAAGAAGAAGATAGACAAGCAACAACTGAAGAACAAAAAATACTTGCAAGTTATAATGGTTTTGGTGGAATTGCAAATGCACTAGATAATAAAGTAGGTTTTGAAGAAGAATATCAAACATTTAAAAATCTTTTAACAGAAGATGAGTTTAAATCGGCTAGGAAGTCAACAACAACTGCTTTTTATACAGAGCAAAAAATAGTACAAGCTATGTATAAAGCCCTTGACAACTTTGGTTTTGAACAAGGTAAAATATTAGACCCTAGTATGGGAACAGGTAACTTTTTTTCTGTTTTACCTAATAAAATGCAAAACTCTACTCTTTATGGTGTAGAACTAGATAGTATAACAGGAAGAATAGCAAGACAGTTATATCCAAATGCTAATATTAGTATACAAGGTTTTGAAGAAACAAATTACCCTAACAACTACTTTGATGTAGCTATGTCAAATATACCTTTTAATAACTTACAAGTAAATGACCCTATTTACAACGATTATAACTTTAAAATACACGACTATTTTATAGCAAAAATGATAGATAAGGTAAAGCCAAATGGTATAGTTGGAATAATAGCAACAAAAGGTGTTCTTGATAAAAAAGATAGTAGTTTAAGGGAATATGTAAACGAGAGAGCCGAACTTGTAGGAGCTATAAGGTTACCTAACAATACTTTTAAACAAGTAGCTAATACAGAAGTTACAACAGATATTATATTTTTTCAAAAGAGAGAGCAACCTTTATTAGAAATAGAAAAAAATGCAAGGTGGCTTAATATTTCCCAAGATAAAAACGGAATACCTATTAATAACTACTTTATTGATAATCCTCAAATGGTTTTGGGGGAAATGGTATTTGATAAAAGTATGTATGGAGATGAAAAGCTAACTGCTTGTAAGCCTTTTGAAAATGTTAATTTTTATGAGCTTTTAAATAATGCAATAGAAAATTTACATTGTACCTATAAACACTATGAAATAGAAAATCAAGAAGAAATAAAAGAAAAAATAAATATAGAAAATAACATTAAAAATTTATCTTATGGTGTAATTGACAATGAAATTTATTATAAAGAAAACTATCAATTAATTAAACAAGATATAACAGGCAAAAAAGCCGAAAGATTAACAGGTTTAATAAGTATAAATGAGGCTTTAAGAGATATAATAGATTTTCAAACTAAAGATGAAATAATAGAAAACTATACAACAGAACAATTTAACAATGAAATACAAAATAAGATACAAATTTTAAATGAAAGATATGATAAATTTGTATCTAAAAATGGATATATAAATGATAAAGCTAATATTGGTGTATTTAAAAATGATATTAATTTTCCATTATTAACATCTATTGAAAAAGAAGTAAATGGAAAGTTTGAAAAAACAGATATATTTTATAAGCCAACAATAAAAATAAAAAGTGAAATACAAATTGAAAATGCAGAAGATTGTTTGAAAGTTTGTCTTAATGATTTAGGACGAGTAGATATTGAATATATGTCTAAGCTTTATAACAAATCCAAAGATGAAGTTATAGAAGAATTAGGAGATAAAATATTTCAAGACCCTATACTTTATAATAAAGATAATACTTATATAGGCTATGTAACGGCAGATGAATATTTAACAGGGTATGTGAAAGATAAATTAGCTATTGCAAGAGAAAAAGCAAGGGAGCTATCTATATTTGAAAAAAATGTTAAAGCATTAGAAAAAGTACAACCTATACCATTAAAGCCTAGTGAAATAGGTTTTAGTTTAGGCTCAACTTGGATACCACCTAACATTTATAAAGAATTTATAGATGAATTATTAGATATTCAAGGATATTCAAGTGATTATACACAGTTAAGTTATTTAGAACAAATAGGAGAATATCATATTGAAGGTAAAATTTTAGGAGGTACAAAAGTAAATGAAACTTATGGCACAAAAAGAATGAATGCCCTTGTAATTATAGAAAATACATTAAATTTAAAGCCTATTAGAATTAATGATAAAATAGAAGAAATAGATAGAAATACAGGAGAACTTAAAACTAAATATGTATTAAATCATAAAGAAACAATACTTGCAAAAGCTAAACAAGAAGAAATAAAAAATGAATTTGAAAAGTTTATAACTAAAGATAATAATAGACTTGAGTATTTAACTAATATTTATAATGAAAAATTTAACAATTATGTTACAAGAAAATATGACGGCTCAAATTTAGAACTACCTAATATGTCTAAAGATATTACATTAAGAGATTATCAAAAAAATGTAATAGCAAGAGCAATTTATTCTAACTCAAATGTACTTATAGCCCACGAGGTTGGAGCAGGTAAAAGTGCGACACGTTCGTAACTGAAAAGGTTACGCACAAGTCTTAAAAAAAAAG
>CAMMIW010000011.1 GCA_946497035.1 uncultured Eubacteriaceae bacterium
GGTTGTTTAATTCACTTTATATGATTATTTAGTTTTCAATGTTCAATTATATTGGCTATTTATTTTCACTAACTTTTCATCTCGTTAGCTACTTATTATATTATAACCATTTTCTTTATTTTGTCAAGCTTTTTTTAATTTATTTTTCTCGACTTATTTTGTCGTTTTAGCGACTAGACTATAATATCATAATTTTTTTATCTTGTCAACAACTTTTTTACTCTATTTTAATATTAGTTGTATAGTTAAAACGGAGAAGGTGGGATTTGAACCCACGCACCGCTATTAACGATCTACTCCCTTTCCAGGGGAGCCCCTTCAGCCACTTGGGTACTTCTCCCCAAAGCTAAATCAAGACAAAAAAATAACGGAGGATCAGGGATTCGAACCCTGGCGCCGCTCTCACGACCTGCCGGTTTTCAAGACCGGACCCTTCAACCACTTGGGTAATCCTCCATATTAATATTTAAAACCTCTAGGTACTTTCTTTCCCTTAAGGACAATATTTATTATATAAGACTTTTCTAAAAATGTCAACACTTTTTTATAATTTTTTTCAAAATATTTTTCTTCATATTATAATTAATTTTTTTATACTATTTATTTCAAATTTTTTTATAATTTTTTTAATTTAATATATAAAATATAATTGTTTAATAAATAGAAAAATGATAAAATATTTTTAAAATATTATAGTTTATAAAATATTTCTTATAATCTTTATTTTTTAAAATATCTTTATTTTTTAAAATTTAATATATAGTTTATATTAAATAATAAAAGTTATATTTTTAGATATAATATATATATCCAAAATTCAATATTTTATATTTTTAAGGAGGTTTTAAAATGAATATAGAAAAAACAGTTATAGATAATTTTTGCAATTTAATTAAATTCGATACTACTTCAAATCCACATTCTTCTACTTACCCTTCTACTAATTCACAAAATGAATTTGCTAAAATCGTTGCAAAAAAATGTGAAGATATAGGCCTTGAAGATGTAAAAATAGATGAAAATGGTTATGTAATAGCAACATTAAAAGCAACAACTAATAAAAATGTACCTAAAATAGGTTTTATAGCCCATATGGATACAAGCCCAGATTATAACGGTAAAAATATAAACCCAAATATTATAGAAAATTATAATGGTAAAGATATTATTTTAAAAAATATAGTATTATCTCCTTCAGAATTTCCCTCTTTAAATAAATATATTGGTAAAAAGCTTATAACTACAGATGGTACAAGCCTTTTAGGAGCAGACGACAAAGCAGGTATGGCAGAAATATTAACAGCTTTTCAATATTTAAAAAATAACCCACAAATAGAACACGGGGAAATAAAACTTGCCTTCACCCCAGATGAAGAAGTAGGAAATGGTGTAACATATTTTAATGTTAAAGATTTTGGTTGTGATTATGCTTATACCATAGATGGTGGTGGTTTAGGTGAGCTAAATTATGAAAATTTTAATGCGGTAGATGCTACTATTAATATTATTGGTAAAAATGTTCACCCAGGCCACGCTACTAATATAATGATAAATTCTGCTATGATAGCTAACGAGCTTTTATCTATGTTACCAGATGAAACACCTACAAATACAAAAGGTTATGAAGGTTTTTATCATCTTACAGATATAAAAGGTAATGTTGAAAAAACTAATTTACATTTTATAATTCGTGCCTTTGATAAGGAAGAATTTGAAAATAAAAAACAAACTATAACAAATATAGTAAATACACTAAATAAAAAATACAATAATATTTTAGAGCTAAATTTAAAAGATAGTTATTTTAATATGTATGATATTTTAAAAGATAATATGGAAATAGTAGAAAAAGCTAAAAATGCTATAGAAAAAGCAGGATTAAATGTTTCTGTTAAGCCTATAAGAGGTGGCACAGATGGTGCTAGGCTTTCTTTTATGAATTTACCTTGCCCTAATATTTTTACAGGTGGCCACAATTTTCACGGCCCTTATGAATATATTTGTATAGATTCTATGGTTAAGGCAGTAGAAGTTATTATTAATATAGCTAAAGATATTTAAAAATATAAAAAGTAAAAATTTGTTATAAAAATTAAAATAGATGTTGATTTTATTATTTGTATATGATACAATAAAAAAAATTTTATAGTAATAAATATTATGATAAAGGATAAAGCTTTATTTGGTTACAATTTTAGAGAGTTAGCCGGTTGGTGCAAGGCTAATAGTACAAATAAAAGAACCTACACCTTTTGAATATTTAAGGGTTGCTCCTTTAAAGGCTTTTGAGGTAATGTTCTAACATTATAAATTAAGGTGGTAACACGGGTATTCTCGTCCTTTGGGCTTGAATATCCGTTTTTTAATTAAAACATAGAAAGAAAGGAAGTTTATTTATATGTCTAGTGAAAATGTATATGATATTTTAAAAGAAAGGGGATTTATAGAACAATCTACAAACGAAGAAGAAGTTAGAAAGCTTTTAGGTGAGGAAAGTGTTACATTTTATATAGGTTTTGATCCAACAGCAGATAGCTTAACGGCAGGCCATTTTTTAACAGTAATGGCTATGAGCCATATGCAAAAAGCAGGGCACAGACCAATAGCTCTTGTAGGTGGTGGCACAGGTATGGTTGGAGATCCATCACATAGAACAGATATGCGTCAGATGATGACATTAGATACAATAGAGCATAATGTTAATTGTTTTAAAAACCAATTATCTCGCTTTATAGAGTTTGGCGAAGATAAAGCTCTTATAGTTAATAATGCCGATTGGCTTAGAAAATTAAATTATATAGATTTTATTAGAGATGTTGGGGTTCATTTTTCTGTAAATCGTATGCTTACAGCAGAATGTTTTAAAAGCCGAATGGAAAAAGGCTTATCATTTTTTGAATTTAACTATATGCTTATGCAAAGCTATGACTTTTTAGAGCTTAATAGAAGATATAACTGTAAAATGCAACTAGGTGGTAGCGACCAATGGTCTAACATTATAGGTGGCGTTGAACTTATAAGACGTATGGATCAAAAAGATGCTTATGGTCTTACCTTTAAGCTCCTTACAACAAGTGAAGGTATAAAAATGGGCAAAACACAAAAAGGAGCAGTATGGCTTGATCCTAAAAAAACTACACCATACGAATTTTACCAATATTGGAGAAATGTTGCCGATAGTGATGTAGAAAAATGTTTATCTCTTTTAACATTTTTACCTATGGAAGAAGTTAAAAAACTTGGTGCTTTAGAAGGTAGCGAAATAAATAAAGCTAAAGAAATATTAGCTTATGAAGTTACAAATATTGTACACGGAGAAGAAGAAGCTAAAAAAGCTCAAGAAGCATCTAGAGCATTATTTGCAGGTGGTGCATCTGGCGGATCAATACCTACTACAGAAATGGATAAATCTAATTTTGAAAATGGACTTAATATATTAGATGCTTTAGTTAGCTTAAAACTTGCTCCATCTAAAAGCGAAGGTAGAAGGCTTGTTCAACAAGGTGGAGTTAAAGTAAATGACGTTAAAATAGAAGCTATAGACCACAATTTAACTTTAAATGATTTTAAAGATAATAAATTATTAATCCAAAAAGGTAAAAAAGTATTTCATCAAATAGAGCTTAACTAAATAATTATCTAAATGTTTAAAATTTTTTAATAGCATAAAAAATCATACACCATTACTTTTTTACATATATTCTATTAAAAAGGTAATGGTGATTTTTATGGCTCGTGTAGAAGATTTAAGACAAAAAGAAGTTATAAATATAAGAGATGGTGCAAGAATTGGCTTTGTATCTGATGTAGATATTAATATAAAAACAGGTTGTGTTGTAAAAATAATAGTAGCAGGGCCTTGTAAAGTTTTTGGTTTTTTTGGTAGAGAAACAGAATATGTTATTAGCTGGTGCGATATAAAAAGAATAGGAGATGACATAATATTAGTAGATGTTGAAATAGAAAGTGTATTAAGAGATGTTACATAAAATTTAGGAGGGAAAAATGTTAACAAAAGAAAATATATTAGAAAAACTAAATCAATTTATAAATATGCAATATTTTTCTAAAGCTATAATAAGCAACCCTATTAAAAAAAATGAAACCTTACCTAAAAAGGTAGATATAAAAAAAATTATGTTAAAAAATAAAATTTGTTATCAGTTTGCTTATTATATAGATAAAAAAGTAACTCACGAAAATATAGAAGATAGCTCACAAGTTATAAATAAAATAATAAATATTATGAGTGAAAATTTTAAACAATGTGATATATTAGCAGATAATAGCCTTACAATATTAATGAACAAAAAGGGAAATTTTAAAATAACAGGAGTAAAAAAATCTACAAATATAGATGCTAGCCCTCTATCTCACAATAAAACAAAAAACTATATATTAAAAGAAGGCGAATATATAGACTGGCTTTATCAACTAGGCGTAATGGATAAAAATGGCATAGTTATAAGCCATAAGCAAAAAAAATTTAGACAAATAAATAAATTTTTAGAGATGCTAAAAGACATAGAAGAAAATTTACCTAAAAATTCAAAAATAATAGATATGGGCTGTGGTAAAAGCTACCTTACCTTTGCAATGTATCATTATTTTAATATTATAAAAGATAAAAATGTAACTATAAATGGATATGACTTAAAAAAAGATGTGGTAGAAAATTGTAATAGTCTAGCTAAACAATTTGGCTTTAAAAATTTAAAATTTTTTAATGAAGATATACAAAATATAGATGAAAAAGAAAATATAAACATGATAATTTCATTACACGCTTGTGATACGGCAACAGATTATGCTATATATTTTGGTGTAAAATTAAATTGTGATGTTATATTAAGTGTTCCTTGTTGCCAACACGAACTTTTTAAACAAATAAAAAATGATACCCTTTCCTCTATGCTTAGTTATGGTATATTAAAAGAAAGATTTTCATCTTTGTTAACAGATAGTTTAAGAGCAGATGCTTTAAAATTATGTGGGTATAAAACAAATATAATAGAATTTATAGATATGGAGCATACCCCAAAAAATATAATGATTAAAGCTATAAAAAATAAAAGTTTTAACAAAAATATAAAAAATGTTGAAAATTTTGAAAAACTAATAAATAATTTTAACGTTAACCCAACTATATATAAATTACTTAAAGATTACTTTTAAATAACAATAATCTAAATAAAAAGGTAGGCTTAAAAAAGTGTTAAACCTACCTTATTTTAGTTTATTTTTTCAAAGAGTTTATTTGCTCTCTAACTTTTTGTAACATATCTTTATATTTTGCCATTTTTTCTTTTTCTTCATTTATAACTTTTTCTGGTGCTTTTACAACAAAACCTTCATTAGAAAGTTTTTTCTCAACACGCTCAACTTCTTTTACAAGTTTATCTTCTTCTTTTTTAAGCCTGTCTAACTCTTTTTCTATGTCTACAAGCTCATCAAAAGGCATATATATAACACCATTAGGTATAACAACAGAAACTGCACCTTCAGGAGCGTTTTTATGCTCTTCTATTTTTATATCACTAGCAAAAGCTAAAGTTTTGAAAAATACTTGGCTTGTTTCAAAAGTATTATTAACTAAATCGCTATTAGAAGAAATTATTATTTGAGCTTTTTTACTATTAGGCACATTCATTTCAGAACGTATATTTCTTATACCTTTTATTGCTGTTTTTATAAGCTCTATTTTTTCTTCTTCTTTAAAAAAGTTAAACTTTTCTTCATATTGTGGCCATTTAGATAACATAATTGTTTCTTCTTCATCTTGTATAGATGTAAATATTTCTTCTGTTATAAATGGGGCAAATGGGTGTAACATTTTTAAAGAATTTATAAGGACTGTTTTTAACGTATATAAAGCGGCTTTTCTAGTTTCATCTTCTTTATTGTAAAGACGAGGCTTAACCATTTCTATATACCAATCGCAATATTCGTCCCATATAAAATCATATATTTTAGATAAAGCTACACCTAAATCATAGCTTTCTAAATTTTGAGTTACTTCTTTAGCAAGAGTATTACATTTAGATAATATCCATTTATCTGCATCTGTAAGAGTATCAAAACATATATTAGATAAATCTTCATTTTCTATATTCATTAATATAAAACGAGTAGCATTCCATATTTTATTTAAGAAATTTCTATTAGCTTCTATCTTTTCCCAATAAAATCTTAAATCGTTACCTGCCGAGTTACCAGATGTAAGCATAAGCCTTAAAGCATCTGCACCATATTTTTCTATAACTTCTAATGGATCTATACCATTTCCTAAAGATTTGCTCATTTTTCTACCTTCAGAATCTCTAACAAGGCCGTGAATTAAAACATCTTTAAATGGTAATTCGTTCATTTGCTCAAGGCCAGAAAATACCATACGAACAACCCAGAAGAAAATAATATCATAACCTGTTACTAATACGTTAGTAGGATAAAAATATTCTAATTCTTCTGTTTTTTCTGGCCAACCTAAAGTAGAAAAAGGCCATAAAGCAGAGCTAAACCAAGTATCTAAAGTATCTTCATCTTGTGTTAAAACAGTATGATTACATTTTGAACAGGCACTAGGCATTTCTCTAGCTACTTCTATATGTCCACATTTTTCACAATAATAAGCAGGTATTCTATGTCCCCACCAAAGCTGACGAGATATACACCAATCTTTTATATTTTCAAGCCAATGTGTATATATTTTGCTAAATCTATCTGGTATAAAACGAAGCTCTTTGTTATAATATGCATCTAAAGCAGGTTTAGCTAGTTCCTCCATTTTTACAAACCATTGGCTTTTAATAAGAGGCTCTACAACGTGAGAACAACGCTCGTGAACACCTACCGAATGATTAATAGGTTCTTCTTTTACAAAAAGGCCTAATTTGTCAAGCTCCTTTATAATTTCTTTTCTTGCATCATATCTATATAATCCTTTAAATTGTGCACCATTTTCATTTATTGTACCATCATCATTTAAAATGTTTATTTTTGGTAAATTATGTCTTTGTCCTACCTCAAAATCGTTAGGATCGTGAGCTGGCGTTATTTTAACAACACCTGTACCAAATTCCATATCTACATAATCATCTGCTATAATAGGTATCTCTCTATTAACAAAAGGCACAAGACAAGTTTTACCTATAAAATCTTTATATCTATCATCATTAGGGTTTACTGCTATTGCCGTATCTCCTAACATAGTTTCAGGACGAGTTGTAGCAAATTGTAAAAATTTATCTGTACCTTTAATAGGATATTTTATATGCCAAAAAAATCCATTTTTATCTTCGTGATCTACCTCTGCATCAGAAATAGTTGTTTCACAGTTAGGGCACCAATTTATAAGCTTTTCTCCTTTATAAATATATCCTTTTTCATAAAGACGGATAAATACTTCCATTACCGCATTAGATAAGCCTTCGTCCATTGTAAAACGCTCTCTGTCCCAATCACAAGAGTTTCCAAGTTTTTTAAGCTGGTTTACTATTGTTCCACCATATTCTTCTTTCCATTGCCAAGCTCTTTCTAAAAATTTTTCTCTACCTAAATCTTCTTTTGTTAAGCCCTCACTAGCCAATTTATCTATAATTTTAACTTCTGTTGATATGCTAGCGTGATCTGTGCCTGGTAGCCAAAGAGCAGAATAACCTTCCATTCTTTTCCATCTAATAAGTATATCTTGTAAAGTGTTATCTAAGGCGTGCCCCATATGAAGATGGCCTGTTATATTTGGTGGTGGGATAACTATAGTATATGGTTTTTTATTTTTATCCACTTTTGCCTGGAAATATTTTTTTTCTAGCCAATTTTTATAAATCCTATCTTCGATAGAAGGATCATAATTTTTTTCTAATTCTTTTTTCATTTAAAAAAACCTCCTAAGACTTATATATATTATAATTGCTATAAAAAACAAAAATAAACCTATCATTAAAAATATGCTACCCTTATCAGAAAACATCTCAGACATATCTGTATATTTTGAGCTTTCTTCTGTTTCTTCTATTTCTTCTGTTTGGCTATGCTCATTGTTATCTTTTATATCTTCTAACAAAGAGGTATCTATATTTATATTAGATTTATTATTTTTAAATAAATATTTTAACATAATAATTATACCTAAAAGTATAACTAATAAAGCAAAAATTTTGATAATATCACCTACTTTATAAAAATAAAGGTTATATAATTAATACTAAAAAATAGTGATAAGGTATACCAATAATAAAAACAATTAAAAAAAAGCCCTTATAACAAAGGACGAAATTATCGTGGTACCACCTTATTTCAAGCAAATAAATGCAAGCACTCTAAGCTTATAACGTAAGCCAACCGTATAAAGCTACTATAAGTTCACTTTATATGCTCCAAAGCTACCTTCAATATTACATATGCAAAGCTACCTTACAGCCTATGAGCAGCTCTCTCTTTTACCTGCCAATATTTACTCTTCTTTTTCATAGCATTTAATATATAATAATAATTATAATTTTATATATATTATATAATTTTGTCAATATTTTTTTATAAAAAAATTAACTGTTGCTAGTATTAAATTTTATTTTTTACTTATTCTTATAATATTGACTTTTATATAGTTAATGTTATAATAGAAAAAATAATTTTTATAAAGGAGAAATCATTGTGGAAAATTTGAAAAGTTTTTTATATGAACAAATAGAATGGTTAAAAGAACAAGGTAATAAATTTTTAAATAAAGAAATAACTTTGCACGATTTTAAAAAATCATCAGGTAAATTTGGTATTTATGCGGAGCGTGGCGGAGAATCTTTTGTGATTCGTATAAAGTTACCTTCAGGCATATTTTCTAATAAATCTATTAGCCTTTTACAAGGATTTATAAAAAAATATGATATTAAAGAGATACACCCTACAACTAGACAAGCTGTTCAATTACACAGACTTTCTTTAGATACAGTAGTAGATATATTTAAAGAATGTGTAGAAAACGATTTAATAAGCTACGGTTGTGGTGGTAATTTCCCTAGAAATGTAACTTCTTCTCCTCTTTCTAATGTAGAAAAAGATGAAGCTTTTGATGTTACACCTTATGCTAATTATACAACAGAATATTTTTTACAAAGAATGGAAACTTATATTTTACCTAGAAAAATTAAAGTAGGTTTTTCTAATGGTAAAAGCAACTTATCTAATATTACTTTAACAGATTTAGGATTTTTAGCTACAATAAAAGATAATAAAAAATATTTTAAAGTATTTGTAGCAGGTGGCCTCGGTAAAAACCCTGAACTAGGCATACAATTACCATATTTAGTAGAGCCTACAGATATATTATATTATGTAGATGCTTTAGTAGAATTATTTAAAGAAAATGGTAACTATGAAAATAGAAACAAAGCTAGAATAAGATATATATTAAAAGAAAAAGGTAAAGAAGAATTTTTAAATTTATATAATAGCTATATAGAAAAATCTAAATGTAAAAATTTAAAGGTAGAAGAGGCTAAAGAAATATTAATACCTGAATGTGAAAATAGCTCTATAGAAGAAAATAACAATATTATAGTCCAAAAACAAAAAGGTAGATATACAATTATTATTAAACCGATTGGCGGCATCATATCTTCAAAACATTTTAACGATATAATAGATTTTATACAAAATACAGAAAGCAAAGATTATATTAAATTAATTGCTACTATGGAAGAAAGTTTTTATATAAATAACCTTAATGGACAAGAAGTATTAAAAATTTTAGATATTTGTAAAGATTTTAACCAAACAACAAAATTATCTCAAAGCTTAAGTTGTATTGGTGTCCCTGTTTGTCAAATAGGATTAGCAGAGGGACAAACTTTATTAAACAGCATAATAAATCATTTTAAAGAAAAAGGGCTTAATAAAGATTTATTACCTAAAATTCATATATCTAGCTGCCCTAATTCTTGTGGTAGACATCAAGTTGCTATGATAGGCTTTATGGGTAAGAAAAAAATGTTTGAAGGTGAAATTGTAGATGCTTATGAGCTTAGCATAGATGGTAGCTTTACAGCAGATAATACAAAACTAGGTAACCCTGTATGTGATATATTAGCTAAAAATATTCCTTTATTTTTAGAAGAAGTTTATATTTATTTAGATAAAAATAATTTAGATTTTAATAGCTTTAAAGATACAGAACAATTTAAAGATATTTGCGAAAAATACTCAAGTAAATAAAAAATAAAGGTGTAGATTTTTTCTGCACCTTTATTTTTTAAGCTGTATAATAATATTATAACACTCTCATCTTATCAAAAAGGACGTTGAGTTAGATTATACATATATATAAACACTAACTACTTAAAAACAAATATTTTTTTATTTTGTTTTTAAATATTCGTTTATATTATTTAAAATTTCTTCATAATCTAAACCGTGAACCTCACAAGCTTCTTCTAAAGTTTCTAATTGAGAAGATGGACAACCCAAGCAATGCATTCCTGATCTCATTAAAATAGGAAATACACCAGGATCTAAATCTAAAACTTCACTAACTCTCATATCTTTTGTTGCTTGCATCATATTTTCCTCCTTATAACATTAATATTTAAAATATATATTTTAGGATAATATTTAAAAATAGCTTATTTGTTCCAAAGACCTTCAATTTTAGGGTAATATTTAAAAATAACCTTACCTAAAATATTATCTTCTGGCAAAAATGTATTTGTCCAATATCTAGAGTCTTGAGAGTCATTTCTATTATCTCCCATCATGAAATAGCTACCTTCAGGGACAACATAAGGGCCAAAACTACCAAGCATCTCTTCCATAATATAATCATCTTCTAAAGGTTCGTTGCTATCATTTATATAAACTTTGCCATCTACAATATTTACCGTTTCACCAGGTAAGCCTATTATTCTTTTAACATATAACACGCTTTCATCATCAGGTGCTTTAAATACAACTATATCGCCTCTTTGTGGCTCAGAAAAAAGATAAGATAATCTAAAGGCTATTAGCCTATCGTTAGGCAAAATAGTATTTTTCATAGATCCAGTAGGAACAACCGCATTTACAATTATAAAATTTGTAATAATAAAAGCAACTATTACGGCAATAACAATAGTTTTAATAATATCTATTAACTCTTTTTTTATTTTTTGAGCTTTTGTAAGAGCAGGTTTGCTATTTTCTTTATTATCATTTTGTTTAGTATTGATTTCATCTTTTTGAGATTTACTATCCATATTAAACCTCCTAAAAAAATATTTATATTTATAATTATATCATTATAAATATAAAATGTAAATATATGATTTTATGTATATTTTATTAAAGAACTTTTACATAAAATTGCCTATTTCTAGGGCCATCAAATTCACAAAAATATATGCCTTGCCATCTACCTAAAACAAGGGTATTATTATTTACAATAATAGTTTCGCTAACACCTATAACACTAGATTTTAAATGAGCATCAGAGTTACCTTCAAAATGTTTAAAGGCTTCTCTATTATAAAATGTATCTTCAAGGCCTATTAATATATCTTTTTCTACATCTTTATCTGTATTTTCGTTTATTGTAATAGCAGCAGTAGTATGTGGACAATATACAATACATAGCCCGCTTTCTATATTAGATTTTAAAACCGCATCTTTCACATAAGAAGTTATATTATAAAAACCTTGTTTTTCTGTGTGTAGGCTATATTCAAAAATCATATTTTTACCTCCAAAAAATTTTATTTATAATTTACCATTTAAACTCTAATAATTTAAAAATCAATTTTTAATTAAAAACCAATACTATAAAAGTATTGGCTTTTAAAAAATTAATATTTACCGAAATCTAAGCTTTCATTAATAATAATATCAGAGCTATCATCTAATATAATCATATCATCAGATGCTAAATCTATGTTGTTTACTACTCTATTTGTAGGTTTTTTCTCTACAGATTTTTTTTCAACTTTTGTTACAGGTTTTTTTTCAATTTTTTGTTCTTTTGGTTGTATATTTACATTATTATAAGATCTGTCATCTTGTTTTAATTTAAAATCGGCAACAGATGCATAAAATACTTCTGCTTGGCTAGCAAGCTCTTGAGAAGCTGCGGCAGATTCTTCGCTTGTTGCAGTATTATTTTGCGTAACGCTAGATATTTGAGATATAGCCTCTGTAACATCAGCTATAGATCTTTCCTGATCTAAGGAAGATCTAGCGCAAGAATCTACAAGGTTAGATATAGCTTCTATTTGATCTACAATAGATAAAAGTGCCTCAGAAGTTTGGTTTGCAATTTTAGAACCTTCGTTTATTTTAGAAACAGAACTTTCTATAAGCTCAGTTGTTTCTCTAGCCGCTTGTTGGCTTCTACCTGCAAGGCTTCTAACCTCTTCTGCTACAACGGCAAAACCTTTACCGTGCTCACCAGCTCTAGCTGCTTCTACCGCCGCGTTAAGAGCAAGTATATTTGTTTGGAAAGCAATATCATCTATTACTTTTATTATGTTAGATATACTACTAGATGCTGTGTTAATCTCTTCCATAGCAACAAGCATACTGTTCATTTGCTCGCTACCTTTAGAAGCATTTTCTCTTGTTTCTACAGCAAGCTCATTTGCTTTATTTGCACCTGCAGCATTTTCGCTTGTTTGTTTAGATATATTTTTAATAATGTGGTTAAGCTTTTCAACAGATTCTGCCTGTTGTGTAGCACCTTCTGCCAATCCTATGCTAGATTCTGATATTTGCTTAGAACCAGCAGAAACCTGCTCAGCAGAAGATATAATATCTCTTGTAAGTATGTTAAGGTTTTTAACAATTAAATTCACAGACTGTTGTATAGCTTTAAAATCGCCTAAATATTCTCTGTCTATTGATACATCAAAGTTTTTGTTTGCCATCTCATTAAGAATATCTGATATTTCTGTAATATAAGAGCCAATAGTTTCGGCAGTATAATTTACTGTTTGTTTAATTTTGTCAAATTCGCCTGTATATTCGTCTGTTATTCTGTGAGCAAAATTACCCGCAGAAAATTGATTAAGAGCATTTTGAGTTTCTTTTATAGGTTTAACAACATTTTCGACAAATAAATTTAAACCCTCTAAAGATATTTTCCATTGGCCTTCATAACCTTTGCTATCTATTCTATATTCTAAATTACCGTTGCTAGCAGCTTCAATAAGATCACCTATAATTTTAGCAGTGCTCACTAAGTGAGATCTAACATTTTTAGCTGCATCTGTAGAGATGGCCTTTTCACCAGGTAAATCTTTAATTTCTACTTCAAGGTTACCAAGCTCTAATTCTTTTAAAACATCTGCTATATATTTAGCATCATCTATAATACCACTAGTAGCTACATTAATAGCAGATGTTGCATCTTTAAATGCGCCTTCATACTTTTCAATGTTTATTCTGTGGCTTGTGTTACCTTCATCTAGGTTTTCAGAAAGACTATTAATATCATCTATAATACATTGAATAGTATCTGACATATCAGCTATAGTATTAGACAATTGGCCAAGCTCATCTTTATCATTAGTACGGATATCTACATCTAAATTTCCCTTTAAAACCTCTTCGGCCGCTTTTTTTATCTTTTCTATTGGTTTTATTATAGCTCTAGATAAATTTGTTGAGAAAATAGCAACTATTATAACAGTTATTAATATAAATACAAGTACGCTTCTAGCAGAAAAAACCATTTCTTTAGAAGATTCATCTAAATCTGAAACCATATTTTGAAATGATAAGCTTGGTAAAGAATATGTTATTTCAAATAATTTTTCTGCAATAGAGCTTGTAAAATTATCTTGAGCTAACGCTTCATCTATTCTACCTTGCTCTAATAAATTTAAATATTTAATGTTGCCTTCGTAATATTTGTCTACTAAATCTAAAGCTTCATTACAAAGAACTAGCATTTCATCTCTATTTTTTTCATTGTCTGTTGCAAATTTTTCTAAGTGATTTCTATAATCAGTTAGACTTTTTTTAGCCACCTCATAAGATTGTGTGAGTCTTTGTCTAGCTCCATTAAAGTCATTATTAGCTAACTCATCAAACTCCATTTGAAAAGCAGTAAAACGAAGATTAATAACGTCTGAAACCTTGTTAATAATCTCATCTGTAATAGCTTGGTTAAGTCTTACTTCGCTTTTAAGCCCCCTGTTAGACTTATCCAATTCCCCAGCGCTATAAAGCCCTAATGTTATAACTAGAACTATAGCAGTAATATTCATAATTAAAAATTTTAACTTAATACTAATATTTTTGTACCAGTTCATTTTCCACACCTCTTTATATTATTTTTGCAGACTTATAATCAATATTATAATACATTTTTAATACTTAAACAAGTTTAAAAGTATTAAATTTTTAAATATATAGTATAATTTTCTAAAAATAAATTTGAGAAAATGTAATATAAAACAAAATTTTGTTATATAAAAATATAATTTTATATATTTTAAACAAAAATACTTTGATAAATTTTAGACAACTATTTTTATTTGTAGCAAAATGTATATTTAGTATTGACATAATTTTAAAAAAATGTTAAAATAAACGAGAATAAAATTTATAAACTAGTTTTTTTAAAGGGAAAGGAGAAATATGGATTCGGTATTTTTTAAAGAATTTTTAATGATTAGTGATATTAAAACAGTTATATTCATTTTAGTTTTATTTGCGCTTTTCTTTGGTATGAAGGTTATAGAGAAAAAGAAAATAGCATTTTCTGCTAGAATGATTATAGCTACAATTGTAGGCTTAATTCTTGGTATTGTTTTACAGGTTGTTTCTGATTTTTCTCCAAATCCAATGGAAATAACTTTTATCTCAGAAACTACTAAATGGTATAGCTTATTTGGTAACGGCTTTATAGATTTAATTAGAATGCTTGTTATCCCTCTAATAATGGTATCTATCATTCACGTTATTGTTAATATGAAGGAAGGTGCAGATATTGGCACTCTTACTAAAAAAACTTTAACAATAACAGTTATAATGGTTGCTATATCGGTAGTTGTTGGATTAGTTGTTGGCAGCTTACTTAAAGTTGGTAGCGGTATGAATGTGCAACAAGGATCTGCCGAAATAAAAGAGGTTAAAACTATTGTTGATACATTAAGAGGGCTTATACCTTCTAATCCAGTTAAAGCTATGGTTGACGTTAATATTATTGCATTAGTTATTATATCTGCCTTTTTTGGTATTGGTGCCAAACGTATGACAAAAAAATATATGGACGTTGTTAAGCCCTTTATAGATTTAATTAATGCTTTACATAAGATTATTATGAGTATTGCTATGACTATTATTAAATGGATGCCTTATGCGGTTATTGCCCTTCTTGCAAATACAATAGCTCAAAGAGGTATTGAAAGTATTAAAGAAGTAGGCATATTTATTATAGCTTTATATGTATCTGTTATAATTATGTTTATTATACAGCTTATAGCTATATCTTTATTTGGCATCAACCCTGTTATTTATCTTAAAAAAGGTATTGCTGTTATGGTATTAGCATTTACATCTCGTTCTAGTGTTGGTTGTTTACCTTTAACTATCGAAACTCTAGTAGATAAAATGGGCGTTAATGATGGCACAGCTAGTTTTGTGGGTGGCTTTGGAACAACAGCTGGTATGCAAGGTTGTGCGGGTGTTTTTCCTGCTTTACTTTTAGTTTTTGTATGTAATATGACAGGAACACCTATGGATATTACATTTATAGTTATGGCTTTAATTGTTATTGTTATAGGCTCTTTTGGTATAGCAGGCATACCTGGCACAGCTACAATGGCTGCATCTGTTGCTTTATCAGGCACAGGTATGGCTAGCTTATTCCCTACTATTAGCCCTATATTAGCTATAGATCCTATTATAGATATGGGTAGAACTTTACTTAACGTTACAGGATCTATGACTAACGCACTTATGGTTGATAAATGTTTAGGACAATTAAATATGGAACATTTTAAAGATATGAGTAAATAATATTTTTAAATTATAGTTATTTCAATCGTTAGGGTTTAAATGAAAGATTAATATAATCTATAATATTTATTATTTTATTTTTTAGCACCTTTATATAAAGGTGCTAAAAATTTTAAATTTTTAAATAATTATTAGGGTTTAATTTACCCTAAAATTTTATATAAGGAGTGGATTTAATGAAAGTTATTATTATTGGTGGTATTGCAGCAGGTATGAGTGCTGCGGCAAAATTTAGAAGACTTGATAAAGATGCTCAAGTAACAGTTTATGAAAAAACACCTATCGTATCTTTTGGTGCTTGTGGTTTGCCTTATTTTGTAGGTGGTTTTTTTGATAACGAAAAACAAATGATAGCTAGAAGCCCTGAAAAATTTAGAGAAACAGGCATTAATATAAACGTTGAATGTGAAGTTTTATCGGTAGATACAAACAATAAAAAAATAACTGTTAAAAATTTAAAAACAGGTGAAATTTTTGAAGATAGCTATGATAAGCTAATGATTGCTACAGGAGCATCTGCTATAATACCTCCTATTAAAAATTTTAATATTGATAATGTACATACTCTTAAATCTATGGAAGATGGCAAAATATTAAAAGAAAAAATGAAAGATGAAAATATTAAAAAAGTTGCTATAATAGGCGCAGGTTTTATTGGCTTAGAGGCAGTAGAAGCCGCTAGAGAATATAATAAAGAAATTTCTGTTTTTCAATTAGAAGATAGAATATTAAAAGAAGTTTTTGACAAAGAGGTTACAGATTTATTAGAAGAAGAGCTTAAAAATAAAGGTGTAAATTTATACTTAAATAGCAAAGTTGTAGAATTTAAAGGGGAAAATAAAATAGTAAAAGTTGTTACAGAAAATGAAGAAATAGAGGCAGATTTAGTTATTTTAGCAACAGGGGTTAAACCTAATACGGCATTTTTAAAAGATACAGGTATAAATATGCTTAAAAATGGTGCTATCGTTGTAGATAATGAAGGTAAAACTTCTATTGAAAATATATATAGCGCAGGAGATTGTGCAACAGTTACACATATTTTAAAACCAGAACCTACTTATATACCCCTTGCTACAGTTGCTAATAAATTTGGCCGTATAGTAGGAGAAAATCTTGGTGGTAAAAATTTAAAATATGAAGGTTCTTTAGGTTCTGCTTGTATTAAAGTTTTAGATATAGAAGCAGGTAGAACAGGGCTTACAGAAAATGAAGCAAAAAATTTAGGCATTAGCTATAAAACTGTTTTTGTTACCGATAAAAACCAAACAGATTATTATCCAGGACAAGAAAGTATAAGCATAAAACTTATTTATGATGCAAATAGTAAAGTTATTTTAGGTGCACAAGTTGTAGGTAAAAAAGATGCGGTACAAAGAACAAATGCTCTCGCAGTAGCTATTTATGCTAAGCTTACTACAGAACAGTTAGGTATGATGGATTTTTGCTATTCTCCACCTTTTGCCAGAACTTGGGACGTTTTAAACAGAGCAGGTAATGTTGCTAAGTAGAGTTTGTTTATATTGTAACAAATACATTACAATAAGCTAACTTTAATTGGTAGATAACCATTTTATTTTTATTAAATATTTAATATCATAACAACCTCTAGTTTTACAAACAGGGGTTGTTATTTTTTTATACTATTAATACAATTAATATTATTATTTCATATCATAACTTTTACTAGAGTTAATATCATATACTATATTTAATTTTCTTTTAATATTATTTGTATTTGGATCTATAATTAAATTGTTAATTTATAAAATATACTATTAAAATTATAATATTTTATTCTAAATACTATAAATTTATTATTAAAAATTTGTTAAATTGACGAAAATGATCGATTTTGATTAAAAATGATTGATTTTGATTGTTTTTTAAGTTATTATATGTAAAAGGAGGTATATTATGATTGCTAATGAAAGGTATTTGAAAATTTTAAATTTCTTAGATGCCAAACAATCTGTAACGATTAGTGAACTTGTCAATTTATTAAATATTTCTGAATCTACCGTTAGAAGAGATTTAGCCACGTTAGATAAAGAAAAAAAACTTATAAAAGTTCACGGTGGAGCTATATCTAATAAAAATTCTCATATAATTCAAGAAGAAAGCTTAGAATATAAAAGGTTTATAAACCAAGATGAAAAAAAAATTATAGCACAGCGTGCATCTTCTTTAATAAAACCAAAAGATTTTGTTTATATAGATGCTGGTACTACTACTTATGAAATGATTAATTTTATTAATGAAAAATCAGCAACATATTTAACAAATAGTATCCCTATTGCTCAAAGTTTAATTAGTAAAAATTTAAATACTATTATATTAGGTGGTAAAATAAAATGTAATACTCAAGCTATAATAGGTTCTTTTGCTAAAGAATATTTGCAAAATTTTAATTTTACTATTGGCTTTTTTGGCTCTAATGGCGTTTCATTGCAAAATGGATATACAACTCCAGATATAGAAGAGGCTATTATAAAAAAAATAGCAATGGAAAAATCTGATAAATCTTTTGTACTTTGTGATAGTTCTAAATTTAATTTAGTATCGTCCATTACTTTTGCAAGTTTAAAAGAGGCTTTTATTATAACAACTAAAATAAAAGATATTCAATTATTAGAAAAATTAAAAGAGCATACTAAAATTTTGGAGGTATAAATAATGATATATACATTAACTTTTAATCCTGCTATTGATTACATTGTAAATGTAGATAATATACAATTTGGTAAAACAAATAGAAGTAAAAATGAAGAAATTTATATAGGTGGTAAAGGTATAAATGTTTCAATTGTTTTAAAAAATCTAGGTGTTGATAGCAAATGTTTAGGTTTTTATGGTGGTTTTGTTGGAAAAGAAATTATTAGAATATTAGATGATTTTGGCTGTAAATCTGATTTTATAGAAGTAGAACAAAACAGTAGAATAAATATAAAAATTAAGTCTAACGAAGAAACAGAGCTAAATGCACAAGGCCCTACTATTTCTAATGAAAATATTGAAAAACTATTTTTAAAATTAGAAACTTTGAAAGATAATGACATATTAGTTTTGGCAGGCTCTATACCAAATACAATACCGTCAAATATATACCAAAAAATTCAAGAAAAATTAAAAGATAAAAATATTAAAATTGTTGTAGATGCTACTAAAGATTTACTTATTAATTCTTTAAAATATAAACCATTTTTAATAAAACCTAATAAAGATGAGCTTAATGAAATTTTTAATGTTGAAATAGAAACAGATGAACAATTAATATTTTATGCTAAAGAATTGAAAAAACTTGGTGCTAAAAATATTATTGTATCATTAGGAAAAGATGGTGCATTTTTATTAGACGAAAATGATGTTATATATAAATCAAAAGCACCTAAAGGCACTTTAATAAATTCTGTTGGGGCTGGTGATTCTATGGTAGCAGGCTTTATATATGGATTTGAAAAATTTAATAATTATGAAAAAGCTTTTAAATATTCTGTAGCAACAGGTAGTGCTACTGCTTTTTCTTATTGGCTTGCTAAAAAAGATTTAGTAGAAAAATTATTTGAAACACTATAAAAAGGAGTGATTTATATGAAGATTACTAGTTTAATAAATATTAATTCTATAGAGCTTAATGCAACTGCAAGTAATAAAACAGATGCTATAAATAAGCTAGTAGATTTAATGTATAAGGGCGGAAATATAAACAATAAAGATGAATATAAACAAGCTATTTTACAAAGAGAACAAAGCTCTACTACAGGAATAGGTGATGAAATAGCAATACCTCATGCAAAAACATCTGCTGTTAAAGAGGCAGGTGTAGCAATAATGATAGTTAGAGATGGTGTAGATTATGAATCTTTAGACGGGCTAAATACTAAATTATTTTTTATGATAGCTGCTCCTGATAACGGGCAAGATACACACCTTCAAGTTTTAAGCAAACTATCTACCCTTATTATGACACCAGGTTTTAAAGATAGTATTATTTCGGCAAAATCGGCAAAAGATATTATAGATATAATAAATAAGTTTGAAGAAGAAAAATTTAAAATAGAAAATACTAATGAAAAAGATAGTTTAAAAGAAAAAAATAGTAGCTATAATAGCTATGAAATATTATGTGTAACGGCTTGCCCTACAGGTATAGCTCATACTTTTATGGCGGCAGAAGCTCTTGAAAATAAAGCTAAAGAAAAAGGTATAAAAATAAAAGTAGAAACAAATGGTTCTTCTGGAGCTAAAAATATACTTACGTCAGATGAAATAAAAAATGCAAAATGCATAATTGTTGCCGCAGACAAAAAAGTTGAAATGGACAGATTTAATGGAAAAAAAGTTTTACAAGTAAAAGTTGCCGAAGGTATTAAAAATCCTAGTGGCTTATTAGATAAAGCTATGTCTGGTGATGTGCCTATTTTTAATTCAAATAATAATATCACAATTGATGAAGAAAAAGAAAAAGAAACTATAGGAAGAAAAATATATAAAAATTTAATGAATGGTGTTTCTCATATGTTACCATTTGTTATAGGTGGAGGTATTTTAATAGCTTTAGCCTTCTTATTTGACAACTTTGAGATTAACCCGGCAAACTTTGGTTCTAACACGCCTTTTGCGGCTTTTCTTAAAAAAACAGGTGATGCAGCCTTTTCATTTATGTTACCTGTTTTAGCAGGATATATTGCTATGAGTATTGGTGATAGACCTGCCCTTGTTGTTGGTTTTGTGGGTGGATATTTAGCAAATATAGGTGGCTCAGGGTTTTTAGGTGCTTTATTTGCAGGTTTTATTGCTGGATATTTAATAGTTGGTTTAAAAAATGCTTTAAATTTATTGCCTCAATCTTTAGATGGTATAAAATCTATTTTATTATACCCTGTACTAGGTTTATTATTAATATCTGTTATTATAACATTTATTGTTAATCCGCCTGTTGCTTGGTTTAATTTATGGCTTAGCGATTTGCTTAACAATATGGGTAATAGTAGTAAAGTTTTATTAGGTACTGTTTTAGGCCTTATGATGGCTATAGATTTTGGTGGCCCTATTAATAAAGCAGCATATGTTTTTGGAACAGCTCAAATAGCTGAAGGAAACTACCATATTATGGCTTCTGTTATGATTGGTGGTATGGTTCCACCTTTAGCTATAGCATTATCTACATTTTTATTTAAAAATAAATTTACTAAAAAAGAGCGTGAATCTGGATTAAGTAACTTTGTTATGGGATTATCTTTTATTACAGAAGGTGCTATTCCTTTTGCCGCATCAGATCCTTTAAGAGTTATCCCTTCTTGTGCAATAGGTGCAGGTGTTGCTGGTGGTTTATCTATGTTATTTGACTGTACTTTAAGAGCACCTCACGGTGGAATATTTGTTTTCCCAGTTGTTGGCAATCCGTTAATGTATTTACTTTCTTTAATTATTGGTTCGTTAGTTGGGGCAATTATATTAGGGATTTTAAAGAAAAAAATAACTGAGTAAAATTTTAAAATAAGATTTTTAGATTATTTTTTGATTACTGAAGTTTAATAAAAAAGGCAAGATTTAAAATATATCTAATCTTACCCATCAACCTATTACAATCTTATAAAAGCTGTAGACTTTGTCTACAGCCTTTATAACTTTTTATATTATTCCCAATATTTAATATTTGAATAGTTATCATATATAAAATATTTTTCTGTATCAAATGACTCGATATGTTCTTCACCTACAAAATAATTTATATTTGTTTTAAAAAAATAATATCTACCTAAAATTTTAGGTTTAGAAATATCTCCAATTTTTAAATTAGGTTCTTCAAGCTTAATATTTTTAATATCTTCTTTTAAAGGATCTATAGGTGCATAATTTATTTTTAAAGAGCCTTCTTCTAAGTTAATTATATTAACGCTATATGGAGAAGGTTTATTATTTTCTGTATTGTTGTTTTTTCCTTCATTTACTGTAACAGTAGAAATATTAAAATCTAAATATTTTTTAAAAAAATCACTAGATAAATAAGTAACGCCATTTACACTTTTCATATTAGCTTTTTGGTTGTTAGACATTTTTCCAGTTTTTAAATTAATAGTAATATTATCAATAGTTATACTATTATTTTTACTATTATAAATTATATCTTTATTTATATAATTGCAAATAGTTCTAAGGGGCAAATAAATCTTATCTCCTTCTGTAATTACATTACCTTTAGGTATAATATTTCCATTTATCATTAAAAGATATATATTGTATTTAAAATAATCATATAAACCATTGTTATATATAATATGGTTAACATCTATAGAGCCATAGTTATTTTCATTTTCATATGATTTTATATTAAATGTATAAGTTGGATTAGCAGGTAAATTATTATAATTATTTAATGCATTTTTAACTTTTTGCATATTTTTTAAGCTAATAAAATTTAAGCTTTGTTTAAAATTCAACTTTTGTAAAAATTCGTTTTGAGATACTAATTTATTATTAATAAAATATTTATCCTTACTAGTATCTAAATGTTCTTCTCTCAGATCTTTAAAAAAGTTTGTTTGAGTTTTTCCTACTAAAGTAGATGTAACTTTATTATTATCATAGTTTAATTTATAATAAGTCATATTATAGTTTACATCAAAATCTTGAAAGCCGTAATATAAATTTTTATCATTATTAGTTGTAAATAATACAATAGTATCTTCTACAGTATTATCACCAAAAATATAATCTGTTTTATTTTCTATAGTTGATATTTTTTCAAGCTTATTATTTTTTATTGTATAAATATGGCAAATAGTTTTAAAATCTGTATTTATTTCATCACCCAAAGGTTTAATTTCTTCGAGTAACATTTCTGGCATACCATCATTATTTAGATCATAAAATAGTACCTTTTCTGGATAAATTTCATCTACTTTATAAGAACTTAAATACTCCATATATACGCTTTTATAGTCAACAGATTGGGCGTTAACAGTAGATATAGCTAAAAACGATAAAATTGTAACAAATAATATATTTTTTAAAATTTTCATAAAGATCGCCCCTTATTTAATATAAGTTTTATCCTATTTTGTTTATACCACCCATATAAGGCACTAAAACATCTGGTATAATAATGCTACCATCTTCTTGTTGAAAGTTTTCTAATATAGCAGAAACAGCTCTACCAATAGCAAGACCACTACCATTTAAAGTGTGTACTAAAGTTGCTTTATCTTTCACATTATCTTTAAATTTTATATTAGCTCTTCTGGCTTGAAAATCTTCAAAGTTTGAACAGCTAGATATTTCTACATATCTATTATAGCTTGGTAACCAAACCTCAATATCATAAGTCATAGCAGAGCTAAAGCCTAAATCTCCACCACAAAGTCTTACAACTCTATAAGGTAAATTTAAAAGTTTTAAAATATTTTCTGCATCATTAGTAAGTTTTTCTAATTCTTCATAAGATTTTTCAGGCTTAGTAAATTTTACAAGCTCAACTTTGTTAAATTGGTGTTGACGTATAAGCCCTCTTGTATCACGGCCAGCAGAACCCGCCTCTGCTCTAAAACAAGCAGTAAAAGCACAATGGCTAATAGTTAAATCATTACCATTTAAAATTTCATCTCTATAAAGATTAGTAACCGGAACTTCCGCAGTAGGCACAAGATAATAGCCGTTATTTTCTACTTTAAACATATCTTCTGCAAATTTTGGTAATTGACCTGTGCCATACATACTGTCTTTATTAACCATTTGAGGTGGCATTACTTCAACGTAACCGTGTTTTTCAATATGAGTATCTAACATAAAGTTAATTAAAGCTCTTTCTAATCTAGCCCCAAGGCCTTTATATACAGTAAATCTAGCTCCTGCTACCTTTGCTGCACGAGCAAAATCTAAAATATCGTGTTGTTCGCCTAAGTCCCAATGTGGTTTAGGCTCAAAATCAAATTTTCTAGGCTCTCCCCATTTTCTAATCTCTTCATTTTCCGTGTCATCTAAACCAACAGGCACTTTTTCATTAGGTGTATTAGGTATGCTATATAAAAGTGTTTTAATTTCTTCATCTACTTCTCTAACTTCGTTATCTAAGCCCTTTATTTTTTCAGAAAGCTCCTTCATCTCCGCCATAAGCTCTGTTGTGTCTTTTCCTTCTTTTTTTAATATAGGCACTTGCTTAGAAGCTATATTTTGTTTGTTTTTAAGCTCTTCAACTTGTTGTAAAAGGCTTCTTCTTTTTTCATCTAATGTTAAAAATGACTCTAAATCATATTTTTTACCTCTTTTTTCTAAAGCTTTTTTTACATTGTCAAAATCTTCTCTAATTCTTTTAACATCTAACATAATAAAATCTCCTTTACATTTTATTTTTATTTTATTTATTATATCTAGTTTTATACTTTAATATAAGCTTATATTTATAGGTTATACAATAAATACTAATAAAATAATTAATATTGTCTATGTTAATTTTGCCTTAACCTTAATAATTAATAAATAACCTTTATATACTACTAAAATAGTAAAAATATAAAAAAACCCGTCCCTTAAAAAATAAGGGACGAGCTTAAACCCGCGTTGCCACCCAAATTGCTAAAAAGCCTCTCATAAAAGCTATAAAGGGCTTACCCTTATGGCTTAATCACCATAAAGCTCTGAAAGTGGAACTCTATAATAAAATGTTAATTTACACCAACCATTAACTCTCTAAAAATTTATATATAGATTAGTTTTCATTCATATACTAAAGTATAAACGCTAATATATTAATTTTTATATATTATAGCAAAACTTTTTCTTAATTTCAAGTCTTTTATAAATTTATTTTAAAAAATTTTATTAAAATATACTTATTATTTTATATATTTTGGCTAAAACCATTTAAAAAAATAACATTTTATACTAATTTTTATAAATATTTTTTATTATTATATTTTCAAAATATATTTTTATATGCTATAATATTTATAAATTATGTTTATATGGGAGGTTATCTATATGTTTATATACGAAAAAATGACAAAAAATGTAATATCTGTTAAACCTGATTATTCTGTTTCTAAAGCCTTTCAAATTTTAACAGAAACAAAACACTCTCAGCTACCCGTTGTAGATGATAATAACAAGCTTATAGGCCTTGTTACCGAAAAGCTTTTAGCAGAGGTAAATCCATCTAAAGCTACATCTCTTAGTGTTTATGAAATAAACTATCTCCTTAGCAAAACAAAAGTATTTGACATTATGCGTACAGGTGTTTTTAAAATTAATCAAAATGATCTTATAGAAGATGCCGCTCTTGTTATGAAAGAAAATCGTATAGGCTCTTTACCTGTTGTAGATAACGATAATAACCTTGTTGGTATAGTTACAAGGGTTGATATTTTTAAAGCTTTTATAGATATTTTAGGTGTAAAAGTTCCAGGAACTCGTATTTCTTTAAAAGCTTCTGAAAAAGTTGGAGAGCTTGCAGAAATTAGCAAAATTATAGCAGATCACAATATTAATATTAAAAATATTTCAAACTTTTCTACATCTTTTGGTAGAGAAGTTATTATAAAATTAGATACATTTGAAACAGATAGCTTAGTAAACAATTTAAAAGAAAAAGGTTATGAAATTTTATCTGTAAGTATACAACATTAAATAAAGGTTAAAAAGGCTGGGTTAATGTATAACTCTTCTTTATATATAGCTATTTTTTATTAAAAGAAACAACATTACATATATTTTAAACCCTGCCTTTTATACTAAACTATAACAATTGAAAAATAACCTAAAAAACAAGGTTTAACTGCTACTACATCTTTTAATAATAAATAAACTTTATAGTTAATAATTATACTTAATCAATAAAAACTGTTGACAAAAACGAATATTTATATATAATGTATATTATTAATTATAGGTTCTTTTTGAATTGTTATAGTATAAATCAATTTTTTGAATACTTTGTACTCAAAAACAGGTATTACTAAGCTTTTTTATTTATAAAATTTAATTTATTTATATATAATTTTGCTTTAAAAAATTAAGTAATACCTTAATTAAAATAATAAAAATAAATAAGGCTTTTGCCTAATATTATATCATATTTATTATAGAGCCTAGTTATTATAGGAGGTTTTTTATTGTGAAAAGATTTGCATTATCGCTATTTTTAGTGTTAAACCTTTCTCTTGTTGGTTGTTCTTCTGATTCTAGCACAACTGAAAATAGCACACAAACTGAAGCTACAACAACTAGTAGCCAAGCTAACGAAGGTGAAGCATCAGCTAAGCCAGAGGCTTTTGATATGGATATTAAAAATAATTCTTTAGCTATTAATCCTAGCGAAACAATTGCCGTTGTTTCTAATAGCACAATTTCTGAAATAAAAATTTATGATCTAAAAGAAGGTAAGGTTGTTGCTACATTAGACGAATTTGTAACACCTAGAAATATAGCTTTTGCTAAAGACGGTAGCCATTTTTACATATCTGACAGTACATATGGCAACATTAGAGAATATAGCGCAGAAACATTTGAGCTAACAAGAACATTTGACTTAGAACAGGGTGTTTTTGGCTTTACTTTAACAAATGCTGGTGACAAAATTTTTGCTAATAACCAAGCTGCAAGCACTGTTACAGTTATCGACTTAAAATCTGGCAACGTTGAAAAAGTGATAGAAGGTTTTAGCCAACCACGCCAAGGTATTATTGTAGATAGCAACGACGAGTTTGTTTATGTTACTAATTTTGAAGGTGATGATGTTAGAGTAGTTAACACAAAAACTTTAGAAATAGAAAAAACTTTAAAAGGTATACCATCTGTTAGAGCTATATCTGTTGATAAAGAAGGCAAATATTTATACGGTGCATCTAGCAGCGAAAATTCTATAAACGTAGTAGATATAGAAACAGGCGAATTAGTAAAATCTATCCCTGTTGGTGAAGAACCATACGGTGCTGCTCTTTCTCCTGATCAAAAATTAATTTTAACAGGTGAAAAAGTGAGCAACCAAGTTAGTGTAATAAATACAGATACACTAGAGGTTACTTCAACTATAACTGGTTTTGATGAGCCAAGACAAGCTATTGTTTATAGCTCTAATCCTAACCAAGCATACGTATCAAATAAAGATTTAAGCATATCTTTAATAGACTATGCAGAAGGAAATATTATAAAAACTATAAAATAATGTATTGACATTTTTTATAATATTTCATATACTATTATTAATAAGAACAAGGGCGTTCAAAACACTAGGTGTTTTACGCCCTTTTTATATTTATTATTTTTTAGGTTCTTTTTCAATTATTGGGGTTTAAACAAAAATTCCCCTTTTAATAAGATTATTACAATATTTATTAATTTAATTTTTATGGAGGGCTTGTTATGGCAAAATATAGCAAAGAAGATATTAAAAGAATTATTCAAGAAAATGATGTAAAATTTATTAGATTACAATTTACAGATGTTTTAGGTAAATTTAAAAATATTGCTGTTACGGCATCACAAATAGATAAAGTATTAAATGATGGTATGATGTTTGATGGCTCATCTATAGAAGGTTTTGCAAGAATAGAAGAATCTGATATGTATCTTAAGCCAGATTTAGATACTTTTGTTATATTTCCTTGGCGCCCTCAAACTGGCAAAGTAGCTCGCTTTATATGTGATGTTTATAGACCAGATGGAACACCTTTTGATGGTTGCCCTAGATATATATTAAAGAAAACTTTAGAAGAAGCTAAAGCTATGGGCTATGAATTTAATGTAGGTAATGAACTAGAATTTTTCTTATTTAAAGTAGATGAAAATGGCAACCCTACTACAGAAACTAACGATAGAGCAGGCTATTTTGATTTAGCACCTATAGATAGTGGCTCTAACGCTCGTAGAGATATTTGTTTAACTCTTGAAGATATGGGCTTTGAGATAGAAGCATCTCATCATGAGGTAGCTGCAGGCCAACACGAAATAGACTTTAAATATGATAGTGCTTTAGCTACTGCCGATAATGTTACAACTTTTAGAATGGTTGTTAAAACTATCGCCCAAAAATATGGCCTACACGCAACGTTTATGCCAAAGCCTATTTATGGTATAGCAGGATCTGGTATGCATACTAATATGAGTTTATTTAAAGATGGCAAAAATGCTTTTTATGATCCAGAAGATAAATTAGGCCTTAGCAAAGATGCTTATAGCTTTATTGCTGGTGTTTTAGAGCACGTTAAAGGTATTACCGCTGTTACAAATCCTCTTGTAAATTCTTATAAAAGGCTTGTGCCAGGTTATGAAGCACCTTGTTATATAGCTTGGAGCGCATCTAACAGAACAGATATTATCAGGATACCTGCTAGTAGAGGTATAGGCACAAGAATTGAGCTTAGAAGCCCAGATCCTACTACAAATCCTTACCTTTGCTTAGCTCTTTGTTTAGCTGCTGGCCTTGATGGTATTAAAAGAGGTTTAAAATGTCCTGACAGTGTAGATGAAAACTTATTTAAAATGAGCAAAGAAGAAAGAAAAGCAAGAGGTATTGAAAATTTACCTGAAACTTTAAATGAAGCTTTATACTATATGAAGCAAGATCCTATGGTTAAACAAGTTTTAGGTGATCACGCTTATAAATCTTATAGAGCTTGTAAGAAAAAAGAATGGAATGCATATAAAACATATGTTTCTAATTGGGAGCTTGAAAGATATATGACAGTTTATTAAAATCACTTTTTAATTATAAATAATAAAAATGGTTATTAAATATTTTATTTAGTAACCATTTTTATTTTAATTTTATAAATAAAAATTGGAGTTGTGTTATTAAATTAAAGGTTACAATAATATAAAAAGCTATAGATAAAATCTATAGCTTTTCTATATTATATTAAATCAATTATTATTTATTGAAATATCTGTTTAATAAACCTTCGAAAGCTTTACCATGTCTAGCTTCATCTTTAGCCATTTCGTGAACTGTATCGTGGATAGCATCAAGGTTATATTCTTTAGCTTTTTTAGCAAGTTCAAATTTACCAGCAGTAGCACCATTTTCTGCTGCAACACGAAGCTCTAAGTTCTTTTTAGTAGAATCTGTAACAACTTCACCGATTAACTCTGCAAATTTAGCAGCGTGTTCTGCTTCTTCAAAAGCAGCTTGTTGATAGTACATACCGATTTCTGGATAACCTTCTCTATGAGCAACTCTTGACATAGCAAGGTACATACCAACTTCACAACATTCGCCTTCAAAGTTCATTTTAAGACCTTCCATAATTTCTTCTGGACAACCTTGAGCTACACCTACAACGTGCTCACAAGCCCAAGTTAAACCTTCACCAGATTGCTCTTTAAATTTAGAAGCAGGAGCTTTACATTGTGGGCAAGACTCTGGAGCTTCATTACCTTCGTGAACATAACCGCAAATAGTACAAACAAATTTTTTCATAATAAAATCCTCCTTAAAAAATATATAATTTTAATAATAACTAAATATAAAGTTAAAAACAAACGTTATTAACTAATAACTATTATTAATTATAACAGATTATTTTTAAAAGTCAATAGCTTTTTTAAAATAATATCATATAAATTTTTATATAAATTATATCCCATTATTATTATACAATAGTATTATAATATGATTAAAATATTATAAAATAAAAATGATAATAACCTTTTACAATATATCATTATTCGCCAGATATACTAAGCTTACCAACAAATATACTAGGAGATCCTACACCATTTAAAGAAAATTTTAAATCGTTAGCTATATCTTCAATATTTAATAACATATCATAAAAATTGCCTGCTATCGTTATTTGCTCAATAGCTTTAGCTTTTTTACCATTTTCTATTAAATAGCCATTAGCTAAAATAGAAAAATCACCAGATATACTATTAACACCTGCGTGTAAACCTGAAAGCTCTGTTATATAAGCTCCGTCTTTTACATTTTCAAAAATGTTATTTAAAGGTTTTTCACCATTTTTTATATAAAAATTAGTAGGAGATATACTTATTTTACCTTTATATCCACTTTTAAATCCATTACCTGTAGATTTTACACCATCTTTTTTAGCCGTTTTTAAATTATAAAGATATGTTTTTAATATGCCATTTTCTACAACTGTTTTATTATAACAAGCTACCCCTTCACTATCAAAGCTGTTAGAATTATAACCATTTTCTTTTAAAGGTTCATCTAAAATAGTTATAATATCACTTGCTATTTTTTCATTAAGCTTTCCTTTTAAAAGAGAAAAACCTTTTTGAACACTTTCAGCACAAAAGCTACCTAAAAAACAAGATAATAAATCTGTAAAACATTCGTTTTCAAATATAACATTATATTTTTTAGATGGCAAAGATGTAGCACCTAAAGATGCTAAAGCTTTTTTGCTAGCTGTTTCTCCTATATAAATAGGATCTATATCTTCAATGTTAAACCCTGCTATTATTTCAAAGCCAGATTTTATATTTTCATTTTCTTTAGCTAAAGCACCAGCATATGCCACAACATAGTTATCTTTTTTACTAAGTTCAAGACCTTTTGTATTTGATATATAAATTTTGCTAGAAGATTTGCCAACTATACAATAATTACAACTTATTATTTTTTTATCATAATTTAAGGCAGCTTTTTCTATTTGTAGTGCCTTTTCTATAAGCATATCTACATCTACATTTTCTAGCTCATCATAAAAAGTTTTTACAGGTGTGTAGCTTTTATCGCCTATGTAAATTTCTTCTTTTTCTTCTTCATTTATTATTTGTGAATTTTCTTTTGCATATTGGATAAGTCTATCTATAACATCTTCACTTATTTGCTCTGTATAAGAATAGCCCATTTTGCCATTATAAAAACCTCTAAAAGATAAGCCACCTGTTGTAGCATTATCAAATTTTTCTATTTCTCCTTTTAAAACACTTACTTTTATACTTTTACTAGAATAAAAATATATTTCACAATCAGAAAAGCCCTCTTCTAGAGCTTTTTTAAATAATTCATCTTTAAAAATTTTTATATCCATATTTTTAGCTCCTTCCACCAACAGTTATTTTAGATACCCTAAGCATAGGTTGGCCAACACAAGTAGGAACAGAGCCACTAGATGCACCACACATACCTTCTGAGTGGCTTAATGTATCAGATACCATATCTATATCTTTTAAAACTTCTTCGCCTTTACCTATTAAAGTTGCACCTCTTACAGGAGTTGTTATTTTTCCATTTTCTATAAGATAAGCTTCTCTTACAGAAAAATTAAATTCACCTGTTGCAGAGTTTACAGAGCCACCTCCCATATATTTTGCATATAGGCCTTTTTCAGTATTTTTTATAATATCTTCTTTTTTATCGTTACCATTAGCTATAAATGTATTTCTCATTCTAGGTACAGGAGCATATTTATAAGATTCTCTTCTACAAGAACCTGTAGATGCCATACCTATTTTTTCACCATAAAAATTATCAACAAGATAGCTTTTTAATATACCATTTTCTATAAGAACAGTTTTTTGAGCCTCTGTGCCTTCATCATCTATATTTATAGAGCCCCATTTATTAAGTATAGTTCCATCATCTATAGCTGTAACTTTGTCACTTGCTATTTTTTCTCCTATTTTACCAACAAAAACACTATCTCCGCGAGCTATTTTTATAGCTTCTAAGCCGTGGCCACAAGCCTCGTGAAATATAACCCCACCAAAGCCATTATCTATAACAACAGGCATTTTGCCACTAGGACAAAGATCTGCCTTTAACATAGTAACAGCAGAGCGACTAGCCTCTCTTGCTAGCTCATTTACATTTATCGTATCATAAAACTCAAATCCCATTAAAGCACCTGGGCTCACAGAACCTGTTTGTTTTTCTGTTTCGTTAGATGCAACCGCATTAATAGTAAACCTTGTTCTAACTCTTCTATCTTCTACAAAGAGTCCTTTTGTATTTATAATACATATATCTTGTATAGAATGTGTGTAAGATGATATAGTTTCTGTTATAAGACTATCATAATTAAAAGCACTATCACTAGCCTCTTTTAACATATCTACTATTTTTATTTTGCTAATAGATGTAGGCAAAATTTTTGCTTTATGTATACCTATATTTTTATAGTCTTTTTTATCAAAATCTAAAATAGTTAAATTTTTGTTACCTTTTGTTGCTTTTGCAACCTCTTTTGCCATTTTTAAAAGGCTTTCTCTAGTTAGATCGTTTGTATATGCATATATAGTTTTACCATTATAAAAAACCCTAAGGCCTAATCCAAAATCTAACCCAGATAAAGCACTATCAACCTTACCATTTATAAGAGATACGCTAGAGTTATCTTTATTTTCTATAAATATTTCGGCAAAATCTGCCCCTTTTGATGTTGCTTCTGTTAAAATTTCATTTGCAAGATTGTTATCTAACATAATGCACCTCCTAAATATTAATACCTTAATTATACATCATAAAATTTTATATAGCAATTATATAACCTAAAATATTTAATATAACTATTATTAATATGTCATATAAGAAATAAATATAATTTAATTATTGGACAAAGTAAAGGTTTATAAAAAATAATCTATTAATAATTAAAAATATACTTGATAAAATCTAATATTTATTATAAAATAAAAAAGTAAAATTACCAATTATAATAAATAATATAATTTTACAGAGTTTAGCTTTATTATTAATTAAAATTATTAAATAACAAATTATTTAGGAGGTTTTTATTATGGCATACTTTATTAATGATGACTGTATTAGCTGTGGTGCTTGTGCAGCAGAATGCCCTGTTAATGCTATTTCTGAAGGAGATACAAAATATGTTATCGATCCTGAAATCTGTATAGACTGTGGCACTTGCTCAAGTGTTTGTCCTGTAGACTCACCTAACCCAGCTTAATGCTTAAACCTATGGATTTTTCCATAAAAAAGTTGTAGACTTTGTCTACAGCTTTTTTCAATTGTTAGATTTAATAAAAAAACAAAATTTGAAATATATCTAAACTGTATCTTTTGATAATACTGTCCTCTTATTAATCTATAATATTACTCAAATATCTATTATATAATATAAATATATAAATTTTAATTAATATAATAAAGTATGACAGTATTTTATAAAATAGTTATTGAAAATATACATAATTGAGTTTATAATATTATATAATTATATTTTTAGAAAAGGAGAACAAATATGAACAATAGATACAAATTAAATTGTGAGCTTGCACAAATGTTAAAAGGTGGCGTTATAATGGACGTAACAACACCTGAACAAGCTAAAATAGCAGAAGAAGCAGGCGCTTGTGCTGTTATGGCATTAGAAAAAATACCAGCAGATATAAGAGCTTGTGGTGGCGTAGCTAGAATGAGTGATCCTAAAATGATAAAAGAAATACAACAAGCGGTAACTATACCTGTTATGGCAAAAGTTAGAATAGGCCATTTTGTAGAAGCATCTTTATTAGAAGCTATAGAGATTGATTATATAGACGAAAGTGAGGTTTTAACACCTGCTGACGATTGTTACCATATAGATAAAACAAAATATAAAGTTCCTTTTGTATGTGGTGCTAAAGATTTGGGCGAAGCTCTTAGAAGAATAGCCGAAGGAGCATCTATGATAAGAACAAAAGGTGAGCCTGGTACAGGAGATATTATACAAGCGGTTAGACATATGAGAATGATTAATTCTGAAATAAGACGCATACAATCTTTAAGAGAAGATGAACTTTTTGATAATGCTAAAAAATTAGGTGTTCCATACGAATTATTATTATCTGTTTATGAAAATGGCAAGCTACCAGTTGTAAATTTTGCCGCAGGTGGTATTGCTACACCAGCAGATGCAGCTCTTATGATGAACTTAGGTGCAGAAGGGGTTTTTGTTGGCTCTGGCATATTTAAATCTGGCGATCCTGTTAAAAGAGCAACTGCTATTGTAAAAGCTGTTACAAACTATCAAGATTATAAGCTTATAGCAGAGCTTTCCGAAGATTTAGGAGAAGCTATGGTCGGTATAAACGAAGCGGAAATAGAGCTTTTAATGGCAGAAAGAGGTAAATAATGAAAATAGGTGTTTTATGTTTACAAGGTGCTTTTATAGAGCATATAAATATATTTAATAAGCTAGGTATAGAAACATTTGAAATAAGACAAAAAAAACATATACAACAACATTTTGATGCAATAGTTTTACCTGGTGGAGAAAGCACAACAATGGGTAAGCTATTAAAAGATTTAGATATATTTGATATTCTTGTAGATAAAATAAATAATAATATGCCTGTTTTTGGTACTTGTGCTGGGCTTTTACTTCTCTCAAAAGAGATAGATAATGATCATAGAAGACATTTAGCTACCCTTAATGTTGTAGCTAAAAGAAATGCTTATGGTAGACAACTAGGCAGCTTTAATACAATAGAAAAATTTGATGGCAAAGATATACCTATGACTTTTATTAGAGCACCTTATATAGATAAAGTAGGAGAAGGGGTAGAGATATTATCGGTTGTAGATAATAAAATAGTTGCAGTTAGACAAAATAACCAATTAGCTACAGCTTTTCACCCTGAGCTTACAGATTGTTATGATGTTCACAAATATTTTATAAATATGATAAAGGAAAATAATAAATAATAAAAGAGGTGATTTTTTTTATGTTTTTAAAAAATCTTACATTAAAAACAAAGTTTTTAATAATGATACTTGTAACAGTTATACTAGTAGCTTTTATGGGCATATTTTCTACTGAAGGTATGTATAAATCAAAAAGTGTTATAGAAAATGAGCTAGACAAAAATAAACAAACTATCGCCAATAGTATTGGGGCTATAGAAGACATTATACAGCTTAGATTTGTAACTTTTAGAGTAAACAAAAATATAGAAGATGATTACACTATGAACCAATTTGAAGACTCTAAAAAAATAGTTGAAGAAGCTTATTTAAAAGCAAAACAACCTTTACAAGATGCTTTAACAAAGTTAGATCCTTCAAAAGATGCTCAGCTTATTAACCTTGTAAATCAGTGTATTGTTAAAACAGACGAGTTTTATAATGCTTTCATATTATTTTTAGACTATTTAGAAAAAGGTAATACAGTAGAAGCACAAAAACAAGAACAAATAGCCGCTCAATTAGGAAATGAAATGTTTGAAACAGCATACCAATTACCTAATGTAAATTTTGATGAAATGATATTTAACTTAGGTGATGTTTTAAAAAATATGCAATCTAAAACTATTATGTTAGCTTCTTTAACTATATTATGTATTTTATTTAGTATAGTATTTGGTGTAAGCTTAGCAAATTCTATAAGAAAACCTATAGAAAAAATAAAACAAGCAGCACAAAAAGTTTTAAAAGGCGACTTAAATATAGATATTAGAACTAACGATAGAAACGAACTTGGAGAATTATCAAATACAATAGCTAATATGTCTGGCACTATACAATGTATTATAGATGATATTAATACACTTTCTGAAAAATTAGAAGAAGGTGACACATCATATAGAATAAATACTAATAAATATAGCGGTGCTTTTAAAGATGCTACATATGCTATAAATTTAGCTACTAATGGACTTGTAGAAGATGCTTTATATGTAGCTAAAACGATAAAAGAAATAGAACAGGGTAACTTTAATAGCCATATAAAAGAGCTTGCTGGAGATAAAGCAGTATCTACAAATGCATTAAAAAATATACAATTAACTTTAAAAGATGTTTCTAATGAGATACACGGGCTTATTAATGCTGCCATAGAAGGGGATTTATCGTATCATCTTGATAGCTCAAAATATAATGGTGAGTGGAAAGCTACTATAGATGGTTTAGAAACATTTGGTGAGATAATATCTATGCCTATTAGAGATATGCAAGAAGCATTTATGAGCTTTTCAAAAGGCAATTTTACCTTTAGAATAACAAACCAATATAAAGGTGATTTTGATGAAATTAAACAAACAGTAAACTACACAGCTGAAACTATCGGCTCTTACATATCTGAAATATCACAAATACTTTATGATATGGCACATAAAAACTTTGATGTTTCTATAGACAGACAATATTTAGGCGATTTTAAAGCCATACAAGAATCTGTAAATTTAATTGTTAAAAATCTTAATATACTTACAAAAGATATTATATCTTCTGCACAACAAGTTTCTGCTGGTTCTAAACAAATATCAGAATCTAGTGTATCTTTAGCAGAAGGAGCTGCACAACAGGCAGAATCGGTTGATAAGCTTAACCAAATTATTAGAGTTATATCTGAACAAACAAGAGAAAACGCAGAAAACTCTAACAAAGCAAATTTACTTGCTATAGAAACAAAAGAAAACGCATCTAAAGGTAGCGAGCAAATGAACAATATGCTTATTGCAATGGATGCTATAAATACGGCATCTAGTAGTATATCTAACATAATAAAAGTAATAGATGACATTGCTTTCCAAACAAATATACTTGCTCTTAATGCGGCGGTAGAGGCGGCTCGTGCTGGTGAGCATGGTAAAGGTTTTGCCGTTGTAGCAGAAGAGGTTAGAAGCCTTGCAGGTAGAAGCCAACAAGCTGCTAGAGAAACAACTGAGCTTATAGAAAGTTCTGTTTCTAAAGTTGAAGAAGGCTCAAAAATGGCTAATCAAACATCAGAGGCTCTTTTATCTATCGTTAAGCAAATAGAAGATATATCTGGTCTTATAGAAGCTTGTGCTAAATCTTCTAACGAACAACAAATATCTATAACACAGGTTATAGAAGGTATAGATCAAATATCTAATGTTACACAGGTAAACACTGCTACAAGCGAAGAATCTGCGGCAGCTTCTGAAGAGCTTGCTAGCCAAGCACAAGTATTTTATGCATCTGTCTCAGATTTTAAACTTAAAGAAGATAAAACTAGTGGGTTTTTAAATAGCCCAATTAAACCTGAAAAATTAGATAAACCTAAAAATAAAAAGCCACAAGTTTCTAAACCTGCTTTAAACAAAAATAACGATAATATTACTAATATAGATTTATCTTCTAACGATATGATTATATTAGATGATAGTGAAGATATTATTATTAATGAAAGCCTAGACTTTGGCAAATATTAATAAATTTAAGCAAGTAAAAATACAGTTTATTGTATTTTTACTTGCTTTTTTATATTATTTTTTTAATTTTTAAACTTTACATTAAAAACTAATATTAATATATATTTAATTTTCATAATTGTCCCTTTTGGATAAGTATTTTTTTAAAATTTATTAATATTTATTTATAATAATAAATTTTTTATTATAATTTATTAAAAAATCAATATATTTAGTTTTAAAAATATAATAAATATACAAAATATTGTTTTTTTTAATATATAAGTGCAATATTATTAATTTTATGGTATAATATGCCTATTATACCAAAATGAAAAGGAGATGATGACAAATGAATAGTTTTATGGAAAGTTTCTCTAGTGTGATAGGTAGTGTAGGTGATTTCTTATATACTTGGATATTAGCAGCTCTTCTTATTATTACAGGCCTATATTTTAGCTTTAAAACAGGCTTTGTGCAAATAAGATTATTACCTGAGGCATTAAAAGTTATATTAGAAAAAAAACCTGGAAAAGGGGTATCTTCCTTTCAAGCTTTAATGATATCTACCGCATCTCGCGTTGGTACAGGTAATATTATAGGTGTTGCTTTAGCTATAGGTACAGGTGGCCCTGGTGCTGTTTTTTGGATGTGGCTATTAGCTATAATAGGTAGTGCATCTGCTTTTATAGAGAGCACATTAGCTCAAGTATATAAAGTTAAAGATGAAAATGGCTTTAGAGGTGGCCCTGCATATTATATACAAAATGCTTTAAAAAGCAGACCTTTTGGTATCCTTTTTAGTATATTTTTAATTGCTTGTTTTGCTTTTGGTTTTAATGCTTTACAAGCTTTCAATGTGGGAGATTCTTTAAAATATTATTTTCCTAATTATTCTGATAGTATTATTCCCGTTTTAATTGGTTTTGTTTTAGCTACATTAACAGGACTTACAATTTATGGTGGTGTTAAAAGAATAGGCTTTATAACATCAGGGCTTGTTCCTATAATGGCCTTAATATACATAGCTTTAGGTTTATTTGTAACTATAAAAAATATAAATCTTTTACCTAGTGTTTTTAAAAGTATTTTTACAGAAGCATTTAACTTTGATGCTATTTTTGGTGGTGGTATTGGTGCTTTTACTAGTTCTTGTGTTATGCAAGGTATAAAAAGAGGCCTTTTCTCTAACGAGGCAGGTATGGGTTCTGCTCCTAATGCCGCAGCAACAGCAGATGTATCTCACCCTGTAAAACAAGGACTTGTTCAAATGTTTTCTGTATTTATAGATACAATTTTTATATGCTCTACAACTGCTATGATCTTATTATGCTCTGGTGTATCTGAAGGTAGAGGTATGGAATTTGTTCAAAATGCTGTAAAAGCTAATGTTGGTCAATTTGGTATACACTTTATATCTGTAGCAGTATTTTTATTTGCTTTTAGCTCTTTAGTAGGAAACTATTATTATGCAGAAGCTAACATTAAATTTATAAAAGATGATAAAGTTGTTTTAAATATATTTAGAATATGTTGCCTCATTATGATTTTCTTTGGAACTCAACTAAGCTTAGAAGCAGCTTGGAACTTAGCAGACTTACTTATGGGCTTTATGGCTATAGTTAACATAGTAGCTATCCTTCTTTTAGGCAATGTAGCAATAAAATGTCTTAAAGATTATATAAAACAGAAAAAAGAAGGAAAAGAACCTGTATTTAAAGCGAAAGATATTGGCTTAGATAATACAGAATGTTGGAAATAAGTTTATAGCATTATAAAAAAGACAAAGTTAAAAAAATATTTAAAGCTTTGTCTTTTTTATTTTTTTATTTAAAATTTAATAATTGAAAAATAACCTAAATAACAAAAAGGATATTAAAAAATATCAATATCCTTTTATAACTTAATTAGTTAGCTCTACCTAAATATTCACCTGTACGAGTATCTATTTTAATTTTTTCACCTTGCTCTAAAAATAAAGGAACGTTAACAGAAACACCTGTTTCTACAATAGCAGGTTTTGTAGCACCTGTTGCCGTATCACCTTTAAAGCCTGGCTCTGTTTCTACAATTTCAAGCTCAACAAATAAAGGTGGCTCAATACCAAAAACACTACCATTGTAAGAAAGAACTTTAACTATTTCATTTTCTTTAACAAATTTTAAAGTATCTCCAACCTCTGAAGCATTAACGGCAATTTGTTCATAGCTTTCATTATCCATAAAGTGATAAAGCTCACCATCATTATATAAATAGCTCATATCTTTTCTATCAATATGTGCTCTACTCATTTTTTCTGAAGGTCTAAAAGTTTTTTCTACAACAGCGCCTGTAACAAGGTTTTTAATTTTTGTTCTAACAAAGGCAGCACCTTTACCAGGTTTTACGTGTTGAAATTCTAATATAACAAAAATATCACCTTCATATTCAATTGTAACACCATTTCTAAAATCACCAGCTGAAATCATTTAAAATTTCCTCCTTAAAGTTAAGTTATGTTTATTATTTTGATAGTTTTATATTATAATATACATTGTATATCACTTTTTATATTTCTAGCTAAAACAAAAGGAGAGTTATCTTCTATATTAAAAACCATATCGGCATATTTTTCATATAAATATTCTCTTTGTTCTAGTAAATCACATATAGCTTTAAATTTATCTTTATTTTTTAATAAAGGCCTTTTATTGTCATATTTTAGGTTTTCATATATTTTTTGTGGTGTAGCTTTAAGATAAACAATAACGCCCGATTTTTTAAGATTAATTATATTTTGCTCTTCTTTAACAACACCACCACCAGTAGATATAACATAATTTTTAAAATTAGAAACTTTATAACACATATTTTTTTCTAATTTTCTAAAATATTCTTCGCCAAATACTTCAAAAATTTTCTCTATAGATTTATTTTGGTCTTTTTGTATCATATAGTCTATATCTACAAAATAAAAATTAAGATTTTTGGCAAGCTCTTTACCAACAGTTGTTTTACCACAACCCATAAACCCTATTAAAACAATATTTTTTTTAGCCATCAATATCTTCATGTCTAGGGTGTTTTTCAACCACATTTATCGCGTTAGAAATAGCAGTAACAATGTCTATAATACATTGATTTTCATATGAGCTAAGCTTTGCATAGCAAACCCCTGTTTCTGTTGCCACATATTTTGTAGGAAGATGATTAAGGGCAATAGCGGTAATATCAGCTTTGCACCTTTCACAAAAACAAGAACAATTATTTCTATTCATAATTTCTTCTAATTGGTTAGCAACCAATTCTTCCATATAATTTTTAACCTGCATTTTAATTTTCATATGAAAACCTCCTTTATAAATAATATTTAATATATTATAACATATTTTGTTTAAATTTTCAATATTTATATAATATTGGGATAAAAAAATATATATTATATACATAATAAATAATTTATATATATTATTTATTTAAGATGATAGACAAAGTCTACTAAATTAAAAGGTTTTTATTTTTATATAAATTTAAATGCTATATAAATAAATATTGCAAAAGCCTTATAAAAAATCAATAAGCAAGATTAGATATATCTTAAAACTTGGCTTACCTATTAAACCTTAATAATTGAAAAATAACCTTAAAAAGGCTAGCTTAAAAATTATAAGCTAGCCTTAAAAAAATTAATCTTGTGTATATGCAAGTAAAGCAACGTGTCTAGCTCTTTTAATAGCTAAAGTTAAAACTCTTTGATGTTTTGCACAGTTGCCAGTTATTCTTCTAGGTAATATTTTTCCTCTTTCAGAAATATATTTTTTAAGCTTAGCAGTATCTTTGTAATCAACAAAATCTACTTTTTCAGCACAAAAAGCACAAACACGTTTTTTTCTTTTACCACGTTTTTTGTTAACCATTGGTTTTACCTCCTTTTAAACTTAATACGAAATCATTAAAATGGTAGATTATCATCATCTACGCCAGTTTCTATACTATAAAATTCTTCATTTTGCTGCATATTATGAGGGTTTTGTTGCATAGCGTTATACTCGCTTTGCATATTATTTTGAGGCATACTATTTTGTTGGTAACTTTCAGAAGCAGCTTTGCTTTCTAAAAATTCGGCTTCTTCAACTAAAACTTCCATAGAATAATGTTTTTGTCCATTATTATCTGTCCAGTTATTGTTTCTAAGAGAACCAACAATACCAATCATTTTACCTTTATTAAAATATTTGCTTATAAACTCTGCGTTTTTACCAAAACAAACACAGTTTATAAAGTCTGCATCTGGCTCACCATCTTTTTTAAAGCGTCGGCCAACAGCCACGCTAAAGCGTGTTATAGCTAAAGGTTCTGCCCCTTGAGAATATCTCATCTCAGGATCTCTAGTAAGCCTACCAGACATTATAACCTTATTCATAAAAACACCTCACATATTAAGCTTCTTGACGAACTACTAAATAACGAAGAACGTTTTCTTTAATTCTCATACGACGCTCTATTTCAATAGGAGTTTCGCTGTTAGCTGTGAAAGTAACAAAGCTATAGAAACCTTCATTGAATTTTTTAATTTCGTAAGCAAGTTTACGTTTACCCCAATCATCAACTTTCTCGATAGTACCACCAAATTTAGTGATAATCTCTTGAACACTTTCAAACTCAGCTTTAAGAGCTTCTTCTTCTAATGTTGGTTTAACAACAACTGCTAATTCATATTTGTTCATTATTTCGCACCTCCTTTTGGTCTTAGGCTCTCTTATTAAAAAGAGAACAAGGAATATGTTTCCGATTTAGAATTATACCACATAATAAAACATATTGCAAGTATTTTATAAATTTTATACTTTAAAACCTAAAATACAACAAATAATAACAAATATTTACTAATATTTATTTTTCCATCTATTTTTTCATATAAATATATACATTTATATATATATAAAGTATAATAAAAAATAAAAGCTTTACAATAACTATATGAAAGGAAAACATATTATGAATACGAAAAAAGCAAAAATATTAGTGGCAGATGATGAAAAAGATATAAGAGATATATTAAATTTATTGCTTATAGGTGAAGGATATGAGGTAATATTAGCAGAAAATGGCCAACAAGCAGTAGATTTATGTAACGAAAATATAGATTTATACATATTAGATGTTAATATGCCTATAATGACAGGTTTTATAGCTGGTGCCGAAATAAGAAAAAAATATTTAGCACCTATTATATTTTTAACAGCCTATACAAGCGAATCTGACAAAGTTATGGGCTTTTCAGTTGGTGCAGATGATTATATAGCAAAGCCTTTTTCTAATATGGAGCTACTTCTTAAAATAAAAGCATTACTTAGAAGAGTTAAACAATATTCAAATATTAATAACAATGAAGAACCTAAAAAAGACACTAGTAAAATTTTATATAAAGATTTAACTTTAGATCTAAATAGCCAATCTGTTATAAAAAACCAAGATGTTATTGTTTTAACTTATACAGAATTTAAAATATTAGAACTCTTTATAAATCACCCTAAAAAAATATACTCTTTAGAAAATATTTATCAAAGTATATGGGAAGAAGATGCTATAGGAGATACCACAATAATGGTACATATAAAAAATTTAAGAAAAAAATTAGGTGATAGCTCCAAAAATCCTAAATATATAAAAACAGCCTGGGGGAAAGGATATTATGTTGACTAAAAATAAAAAAAATAAAAGCCTATTACAAGAAATTTTACAAATACTTTTAGGTTGTGCTATAGCATCTATAGTTGCTTTCTATTTTCTATATTTTACATCTATATCTATAGCAAATACATATTTATATGATAAAAGTATACTTTTTACAATTATAGAAAATACAACTCTTGAAATTTGGATAAAAAGTATTTGTTTTTTTGCTGGAATAATAATATTTATATCTTTATTTCTATTTTTATTAGGGCAGAAAATAAGCTACCTTGTATATATAATAGGAAGCGTTGAAAAATTAAAAAATAGCAATATGGACTTTTCTATAAACATAGAAGGTAATAATGAATTAACCCAATTAGCACAAAGTATAAACTTTTTAGCTATATCTCAAAAAGAAGTTTTAAAGCAAGAAAAAGCATTAAAAGAAGAAAGAGAAGAAATGATACGCTCTTTATCTCACGATATAAGAACACCTCTTACATCTATATTATCTTATTCAGACTATTTAAAAAATAAAGAAAATATTACAAATGAAGAATTTAAACAATATATACAGCTTATTTTATCAAAATCTGAACAAATAAAAATATTAACAGATAAGCTATTAGGAAAAGAAACTAGCCTTTCTGAAACTATAGAAAATGGTAAGCTATTTATAGAACAGTTACTATATGAGCTAGAAGAAATTTTAGAAGATAAATTTATATTTAATATAGACTTATCTAAATGTGATAATTTTAAATTTATATTTAAAATAGAAGATTTAAAACGTATATTTGATAATATTGCATCTAACATAGAAAAATATGCCGATTGTGAAAAAAATATAAGTATTTATGTTGAACATAAAAATCAAATATTAACAATAATACAACAAAACTATATAAAAGACTTAACTAATAAAAATATAGATAGCAATAAAATAGGCCTTAAAAATATAGAAAAAATAATTAATAGCTACGATGGCTCATTTAATGTTTCCATAGAAGAAGATAAATTTAAAATAAAAATAGTTATTAAAACTTTAAATTAATCTTTAGAATTCTTTAGAATTATATTATAAATTTTTTTATAATTATATGTTAAATTATATACATAAACAAAAACAAAGAAAAAATTTAAATATAAAGAGGTGAAAAGCTATGGCATTAGGTGTTTTATTAATTTTATTTATAATAACAGTAGTTATAAGTAGCTTAGGTGTAGCATTTTTATTATTAAGTAAAAACTACATAATAAAAAATATAATGTTTTATATATTATCTATATTTACTATAATAATATATATAACTTATATAACTAGTTTACCTACAAACTTTATATTACAACAAATAATTGGTTGGGTATTTGTTTTAATAAACATAGCATCTATAGTTATACACAAAAAAACAACAAAAAAATATATCCCTTATATATTAACTATTAGCTCTTTAATTTTTGGTATATTAAAATTATTTGCTTTTATATAATCTTTAGAATTATTTAGATTTTATTAAATAATTTATTTATATTTATAAACTATAATAAATACATAACAAATAGAAAGGATTGATTTTTATGGCATTAGGAGTTTTAGCAATTTATTTTTATACAGTTGTTATTTTAGGTTTTGGAGGATTAGTTTTATTATATTTTGTAAAAAATGAAAAAGTTAAAAATATATTATTTTATTTTTTAACAGCATTAGGTTTATTTATGAGCTTTCAGGGCTTTATAAGTGTTCCTACTAATGATATTATTGGTAAAGTGATTTTAGCAATAGCTGGTTTATTTGGTTTAGCAGGTATTGTATTAAAAGTTAAACTAAAAAAATATAATATTGCTTATATATTTTTAGCTATATGTGTTATAGTTCCTATTTTAAAAATATTTATTATTTAAACATATAATATTATTTTTATAATTTTATATAAATAGTTTTTTAATCGAAAAAAACAAATCCTCTCCTCAATAAAAGACTTCCTTAAGATCACTTCATATTTTTAAGGAAGTCTTTTTTTATTTTTTCAATTATTAAAATATATTTTATATAAAGTAAGCCCACAAGCAGATGCTGTTTTACCTGCTTTTTGTCTATCTTCACATAATATAATATTTTTTATATCTTCTGGTTGTTTTTTATTATGGCCTATATCTATTAAAGTTCCTGCTATTATTCTAACCATATTATATAAAAAGCCGTTGCCTGTTATTTCTATCGTAATAATATTATCTTTGTTATCTATTTTTAAATCATATATAGTTCTTATTGTTGTTTTTGCCATACTACCTGATGCACAAAAAGCTTTAAAGTTATGTTCACCTAAAAAATATTTTGTAGCTTGTTGCATTTTTTCTATATTTAAAGGTTTATGCACAAATTCTGTATAGTTTCTTAATAATGGATTTAAAAAAGGTGCATTATATATTTTATATTGATAAGTTTTTTTATAAACGCTATTTTGAGGGTGAAAATCTTCATCTACATATATAGCATTAGTTATTACTATTTCTTTGTTATTTAAAAAAGAATTTATAGCTAAAGGTAACCTTTCTATAGGTATATTAGTTTTATGTTTTAATAAAGCAAGCTGTGATAAAGCGTGAACCCCTGTATCTGTTCTACTTGCACCTCTTATAGTTATATTTTCTTTAAAAAGTTGGCTTAAGGCTTTTTCCATCTCTCCTTGAATTGTTTTTACATTATCTTGTTTTTGCCAACCAAAATAGTTTGTGCCATCATAGGCAACAGTTAATAAAATATTTTTATCTTTCATAATTATACCTCAATAGTAAATCTTATTAAAACAATAATTATTAAATATAATATTAAAAATCCAATAGCTATATAATCATTTTTAGAAGTTTTTAAAACTTTTAATCTAGTTCTATTTATATCTCCACGATAACATCTAGCCTCCATAGCCATAGCCAAATCATCTGCTCTTTTAAAAGATGATATAAAAAGAGGTATTAAAATAGGTATAAAGCTTTTAACTTTTTTTATAATGCCCCCTGTTTCAAAATCTACCCCTCTAGACATTTGAGCTTTTTTTATTTTTTCTAGTTCTTCTAAAATAGTAGGTATAAACCTAAGAGCTATAGTAATAATCATAGATATTTCGTGGGAAGGAAATTTTATTTTTTTTAGAGGCTTTAAAAGTGCCTCCAGCCCATCTGCAAAATCTAATGTATTTGTTGTAAAGGTTAACATAAAAGATGCAACTATTAATATACCTAACCTAAAAATCATTCTAGTAGAATATAAAAGCCCACCTGTTGTAATTTTTATAAAACCTATTTGAAAAATAGTACTTCCCGATTGGTTAAAAAATATATTTGTTATAAGGGTAAATAACAATAAAAACATAACCCCTTTAAAACTTCTTAAAATAACTCTTACTGGTATTTTAGATAAATATATAACTATTAATAAAAATATTAAAGATACAAAGTTACCTATAAAAGTTTTAGATATAAAAATAAAGGTTAAAAAACATAAAGTTAATATAATTTTTACCCTAGCGTCTAAATTATGTATAACCGAACCTGTAGGATAAAATTGCCCTAATGAACTATTCATATTTTTAATTATCCTTTCATAAATTAATATAAAATTAGTAAGTTATAAACAATTTATCAACATTTCAACAAAGTTTAAAATATTAGTGTTTCCCCTTGTTTATTGATACCTTGTTTAAATTTTTAACATAGTTATCAACATTTGTTCAAAGTTTCTTCTAATACTTTTAAACATTGATTTATAGTAAAAATATTTGTATTAAACTTATAATTATCTTCATTTAAAATGTGAAAAAGTTTGCTACATTTTGGAATATCTAAACCTATTCTTTCTAACATTTTACCATTTTCAAAAACTTTATTCACTACATCGTTTAACGCCATATTACCTTTGTTTAAAACAAAAACTTTATTACAAGTTTTACAAACGTCATCCATACTGTGAGAAACTAAAACTATTGTTGTATTAAGCTTTTGTTGCATATTTTTTATTTGTAGTAACATTTCTTCTCTACCATAAGGGTCTAAACCTGCCGTTAGCTCATCAAAAACTAAAACATCTGGCTTCATAGCAAGTATACCCGCTATAGCAACTCGTCTTTTTTCTCCACCAGATAGCTCAAAAGGCGATTTATTATAATAGCTTTCATCTATAAAAACCATATTTAACGCCTCTTTAACCCTTTTGTCTATTTCTTCTTTATCTAGCCCCATATTTGTTGGTGCAAAGGCCACATCTTTATATACTGTTTCTTCAAAAAGCTGATATTCTGGATATTGAAAAACTACACCTATTTGTTGTCTTATATTTTTTAAAGGCTTGTTACTTTTATATATTTCTTCTCTATTTATATAAACATTGCCTAAAGTAGGTTTTATAAGAGCATTAAAAATTTGTATAAGAGTAGATTTTCCAGAGCCTGTATGGCCTATAATACCTAAGAAATCACCTTTATTTATAGTTAAATTAATATTATTTAAAGCTAGTTTTTCAAAAACCGTATTTTCAGAATAAATATGTTTTATATTTTCTAGTTTTATTATTTGCTCATCACAATTTTTAAAATTATTTTCTAATATTTGATAAGTGTCTTTTTTAAAACCTATATTTATTAAATTTTTTGCTAAATCTTTTATAGATAAGCTATTTATTGGTATATTATAACCTTTTTTATTAAGGCTATAAGCAATTTCCATAGCCTCTGGCACATCTAGTTTTAAATGCTTTATTTGTTCTACATTTTTAAAAACATTTAAAGGGCTATCATCTAAAACAACCTTGCCTTTTTCCATAACTATAAGTCTATCTGCATCTATAACTTCTTCCATATAATGAGTTATCAAAACGATAGTTATACCTTTTTCTTTATTAAGATTTTTAATAGTTTTTATAACTTCTTTTCGCCCTTTAGGATCTAACATAGCCGTAGGCTCATCTAAAACTATACATTTTGGTTGCATAGCAAGTATACCTGCTATAGCTATACGTTGTTTTTGCCCACCAGATAAGCTAGATGTTTGGCTATATCTAAAATCTTCCATATTGACAGATTTTAAGGCAAAATCTACACGCTTTTTAATTTCTTCACGCTCTAAGCCTAAATTTTCTGCACCAAAGGCTACATCATCTTCTACAACCGTTGCTACAATTTGATTATCAGGGTTTTGAAAAACAGTACCTACAGTTTTTCTTATATTCCAAATGTTATTTTCATTGGCTGTAGATAATCCCTCTACTAAAACTTCACCTTCATAGCCTTTTAATATACCGCTTAGATGCTTTGCTAATGTAGACTTACCAGAGCCATTATGGCCTAATATAGCTACAAAGCTACCCTGCTCTATATCTAGGCTAACATTGTCTAAAGCTTTAAAAAATGTCTTTTCGCCTGTTTCTTCATTGTGAGAAACATAGTTAAAAGATAGGTTTTTAATCTGTAAAAACTTCATAAATAACCCTCCTATTTCTTTATATTTTACTATAACATTATAGCATATAAACTATAAAAAACAAGAAAATATTAAAATTCTTATCAAAAAAATAGGATTTAGTAAAAAGTCTTGATATAATATATATACTATGTTAAAATTTATCTTGTATTATACATTTATGTAATATTATTAGAGAGGTAAACCTATGAGCAAAAAGACAAATAAAAATAGTAATGGTAAAAATAAAGGTAAGAAAAAAAGAAAAAAGAAAAAATCTAAAAAAGGCCTAATTTTTTTAATTATATTTTTAATTATCTGTGTACCTTTAGGCTTAATGTCTTATAACTATTATTCATTATACGAAAAAGGCGGTATAAAATTTGATAAACATTATGTTGGCCACGATGTAAATATTTATATTAAAAAAAATACTACACCTAAACAAATAAGCTATGCTCTTGAAGATATTAACGTTGTAGATAACAGCTTTTTATTTTATCAAAAAGCTAAAAATGATGGTGTTGCAGAAAAATTTCAAGCAGGCAATTTTACATTAAATACAGCTATGGACTATAACCAGGTGGTAGAAGCTTTACAAAAGCCTCAAGCTCCTACAAATCTAAAGCTCCTTATAAAAGAAGGACAAACTCAAGAAGATATAGCTAAAACTCTTGAGAGCCAAGGTATTGTATCTTACGAAGAGTTTATGGAGGCTTGCAATACTTTAAATTTTGATTACGATTTTATAAAAAATCTACCAAACGATCCAGCTAGAAAAAGTAGACTAGAAGGCTATTTATATCCAGACACTTATTTTTTATCTGAAAACGAAACAGCAGAAAGTATAATAAATAAAATTTTATCACGCTTTAATGAGCTTTATACAAGCGATATGAAGAAAAAAGCAGAAAGTATGGGGCTTACAACAGATGAGGTTATAACGATAGCATCTATAATAGAGAAAGAGGTTAAATATGCTCCAGAAAAAAATATAGTTGCCTCTGTTATTAATAATAGGCTTAAAAAAGGTATGAAGCTTCAAATGGACGCAACTGTATTATATGCTAAAGGAGAACATAGCGATAGAACTTTACTATCAGATACAAGAATAGATTCTCCTTATAATACTTATTTTGTAGATGGTTTACCTGTTGGGCCTATATCTAACCCTAGTATAGATACGATAAACGCAGTTTTAAACCCTGCTAATACAGAATATTTATATTATGTTGTAAAAAGCCAAACTACTGGTGAGCATTTCTTTACATCAAATTATAACGAGTTTTTAGAGGCTAAAGAACAATATGTAAAAAAATTTAATTAACATTAAAAGGAGAGTTTTTATGGCTTTAATAGATAACAATTTAGATGATTATATAAATAATCTTTTGCCTAAAGTAGATGGAGAGCTAGGCAAACTACAACAAAAGTCTTATGAAGAAGGAGTGCCTATTATACCAAATGACGTTGTTAGGCTTATATCTGTTTTATTATCTATAAAAAAACCTAAAAAAATATTAGAAATAGGTTGTGCCGTTGGCTTTTCTTCTAGCTTTATGTGTGGCTTTTTACAAGAAGGTGGCACGGTTACAACAATAGAACGTTATCCTGTTATGATAGAAAAAGCAAAGGCTAATATAAAAGCTCTTGGACTTGAAAATAAAATTAACCTTATTGAAGGTGATGCTAATGAGGTTTTAAAAAATTTAGATGAACAATTTGACGTTATCTTTATGGATGCAGGCAAAGGCCAATATATTAATATATTACCAGATGTTTATCGCCTTTTAAAAATAGGTGGCATTATTATTGCAGATGATATTTTGCAAAATGGTGATGTAGCTAAACAAAAAGAAGAAATAGTTAAAAGACAAAGAACTATACATTATAGATTAAACGACTTTTTATGGGAAATAACTCATAATAAAGGGTTAGACACCTCTATTTTAACAATAGGAGATGGTGTTGCAATTTGTTATAAAACTAAAAATATAGAAGGGTTGATTATAAATGAACAAAAATAAAGTTGAGCTTTTAGCTCCCGCTGGAGATTTAGAAAGGCTTAAGGTAGCCATATTATATGGTGCAGATGCAGTATATTTAGGTGGTAATGCTTTTGGACTTCGTGCTAAAGCTAAAAATTTTTCAATAGAAGAAATGGCAGAAGGTGTAAAATTTGCTCATAGTCATAACGCTAAAGTATATGTAACTTGCAATATTTTTGCACACAATTCTGATATTAACAACGAAAAGCTTATAAACTATTTAAAAGAGCTTGAAAAAATAAATGTAGATGGTGTTATAGTGGCAGACCCAGGTGTATTTTCTATTGTTAGAGAAACTGTGCCTAATATGGAGGTGCATATAAGCACACAAGCTAATACTACTAATTATCAAACGGCTAAATTTTGGAAAAGCTTAGGTGCTACAAGAGTTGTTATGGCTCGCGAAATGTCTTTTAAAGAGATAAAAGCTTTATCTGACAATGTGGAAGATATAGAAATAGAAGCTTTTGTTCACGGTGCTATGTGTATGGCTTATTCTGGTAGATGTTTACTTAGCAACTATTTCACTAACCGTGATGCTAATCGTGGTGCTTGTGCCCAATCTTGTAGATGGAAATATAAAATTGTTGAAGAAACAAGACCTGGCGAATATTATCCTATAGAAGAAGATGAAAGAGGAACTTATATTTTCAATTCTAAAGATTTATGTATGATACAATATATACCTGAACTTATAGAAAGCGGTGTATATAGCTTTAAAATAGAAGGCCGTGTAAAAACATCTTATTATGTAGGTTCTGTTATAAAAGCATATAGAGAAGCTATAGACGATTATCTTAAAGATCCAGCTTTATATGAAAGCAAAAAAGATTACTATTTAGAAGAAGTTAAAAAATCTAGCTATCGTGGTTATACTACAGGCTTTTTCCTTAATAAACCTGAAGAAGATGCTCAAGTTTATACATCTAATTCTTACGTTAGAACATACGATTTTATCGGTATTGTTAAAGAATATGATAAAGAAACAGGCTTTGCTATTATAGAGCAAAGAAATAAATTTGTTGTAGGGGAAGAAATAGAATTTTTAACGACAAAAGGCAAAAACTTTAGCCAAAAAGTTGTAGAAATGTATGATATGGACGGCAACAGATTAGAAGAAGCTCCTCACCCTCAACAAATTATAAAATTAAAAGTTGATAACGAGGTATCGCCTTTTGATATGATGAGAAAAGAAAGCGATAATCCTGTTTTCCCTGAAGATATTTAATATTTTTTATTAAAAATCTAGGTTGTAGCTTTGTCTACACCCTAGATTTTTGACTTTTTAATATTTTTTATAATAATTAATATAATATAACCTATAATTAATCCTATAAAATTTAAAATAATATCATCAATATCAAAATACCCTATACAAAATATAAATTGACTAAATTCTATAAAAAATAAAATAAAGATAAATATAAATATGCTTTTAATAAATCTATTTTTTTTATTAAAATATAATGGAATAAAATATCCTAAAGGGATAAAAGGTATAATATTTCCAAATAAATTATATATTGCAAAGCCACTTGGCAAATTTTTTAAATAAATATAAACAGTTTTAAATGGTACTAAGTTAATATTTAAAATTCCTTCATTTCTATTATTTATAATGCTATTATGTGTATTGATTATGTTGTTAAAAGTTCCATCAAATTTAAAAATAATAACAAGTAAAAATAGTATAAAATAAATAATAAAAATTATTTTTCCAATTTTATTCATTTTAACCTCCACTAACTTGTATAAAAACGTTATAAATTATTATTTTTTACATATAGAATTTAAAAAAGCTTAATAAGATTTTCACTTATTAAGCTTTTCAAAAAATTAAAGCACACGTACAAAAATTAATACTATAGTTAAAAGTATAAATCCTAATGTAACAAAAAATACTCTTACTAATTTTTGGTTTATATTTAAATCTGTTTTTCTTAATATAACCGCTGCTGAAAAAACCATTAAAACTGCCATACCAGAAGAAGTCCTTATTCTTGTATTAGTTAATCTTTCAATATAAAATTTTATAAAACCAATAGCTACCGAATAACATATAATTTGTAATGTATAAACTAAAAATCTCCATTTAGGCTTCTCAACAATCTTATTTATAGCTTGATTTGTTTTTACATCTTTACCATTATATAATAAATAATATTTATTATTTTCTAAATGTATATAATATATTTTGTTACCAATAGGTATCTCATATGTATATGATGGCGAATATAAAATCTTTTCATTTTTATCCTCTAATTTTTTAAAATCAGTTAAATTATACTCAACATCACCTATTTTTAATCTCTCTTTCCCATCTACAAAATACAAACTTACATTTGTATTTTCTACACTCCAACTATTTTCCATTATAATACCCCTCAAAATTTAAAATTTTTAAAATTACAAAATTCCTTTTTATACAAACTACAAGAATTGCATATATTATAAAAAATTTCCTCTGTTAAGTTTTCACTTAAATATACTTAAAGTATAATAAAAATCTCTTAAAAACAAGTGTAGCACTTTATTGAAAATACTACACTGAAATATTTTTAATGTTATACTAAATTTATTAAAATTTATTATTTTGTTGTCTTAAATAATTAAATTCATTTTCAATTTCATTTCTTGAATTTAAAACTGAATTTAATGATATACCGTGTGCCACTATACCAATTCCCCAGCCTAAAACAGGGAAAATAAACCAATAAGCCCCATTATACAAACTTATTACTACTAATAAAATTGATACTAATATATATGTAGCTAAATGTATCTTAAAAGCTTTTTTTGCTAAAACTCTTTTCTTAGCTATTTTATATAGCTCTCTCTCTATCATCTAATTCGTTCATTTCTTCACTCCTTTCTTTTATTATAATACTAAAATTATAACATAAATAATTAAATGCAACAACAACCAATATTAAACAACTAATTTTATAAAACTTATTTAAATAAAGCTTTAAATCTTTCCATGGCTTCTATAATAGCCTCTCTGTTACCAAAGCCTATACCTGGTGGTAGCTAACACACTTATTTTTAATCTCTCTTTCCCATCTAGAAAATACAAACTTACATTTGTATTTTCTAGACTCCAACTATTCTACATTATAATATCCCTCAAAATTTAAAATTTTTAAAATTACAAAATCCCTTTTTATACCAACTACAAGAATTGCATATATTATAAAAGATTTCTTCTGTTAAGTTTTCACTTAAATATAATTTTAAATCATTAAAATAAATAGGCTTATTTATCTCTATATTTAATAAATTTAAAACTTTATTATCTAATAAATCTATCTCCCCATCAGATATACATACATCATTTACTAAATTAGGACATTTTTTGCATATATCATCAAAATCTTCTTTTATTATAATTTGCTCTTCATTTAACCTATTTAAAATATTAAACATATTTTCAACAAATATATTGTTATAGCCATATCCTTTAAATTGTTGTATGCATAAAATATGGTGTGGTCTTAAATAAATCATATTTTTACCTTTTGTAAAACTTACTTAAATAAAGTTTTAAATCTTTCCATAGCTTCTATAGTAGCCTCTCTGTTGCCAAAAGATGAAAGCCTAAAATAACCATCTCCATTTTTACCAAAGCCTACACCTGGTGTGCCTACTACAGCTATTTCATTTAACATTTTATCAAAAAAGTCCCAAGAGCCCATATTATCTGGACATTCAAACCAAATATAAGGAGAATTAATGCCACCATAATAATTAATGCCACATTCTTCCATAGTATTAGCTATTATTCTAGCATTTTCTTTATAATAATCTATTGTTTCTTTAGACATTTTCATACCTTCTTCTGTAAATACAGAGGCAGCACCTTTTTGAATAATATATGGAACACCGTTAAATTTTGTAGTTTGGCGTCTATTCCACATTTGATTAAGGCTCATATCACTACCATTAGAGCTTTTAAAAACTATATCTTTAGGCACAATAGTATATCCACATCTAGTGCCTGTAAAACCTGCTGTTTTAGATAAAGAACAAAACTCTATAGCACATTTTCTAGCACCTTCTATTTCAAATATGCTTGTTGGTAAGCTATCATCTGCTATAAAACATTCATAAGCCGCATCAAATAATATGATAGCTTCATTTTTTAAAGCATAATCTACCCACATTTTTAACTGTTCTTTGTTATAACAAGCACCTGTAGGGTTGTTAGGAGAACAAATATATATTAAATCTGCTTTTTTATTTTCATCTGGTAAAGGTAAAAAATCGTTATCTTTATTAGCATCTATATAAACAATCTCTCTACCATTCATAATATTTGTATCTACATAAACAGGATATACAGGGTCTGGTATCATAACAATGTTATCTACAGAAAAAAGATCTGTTATATTACCTGTATCAGATTTAGCACCGTCAGATACAAATATCTCACTAACTTCTAAATTTATACCTTTTCTATTATAATAGTCTTTTATAGCGTTTCTTAAAAAATCATATCCTTGCTCTGGACCATAACCTTTAAAAGTTTTTTCATCTGACATTTCATCTACCGCTAAGTGTAAATTTTCTATAACCGTTTTATTAAGAGGTTTTGTAACATCACCTATGCCAAGGCGTATAATTTTTTTATCTGGGTTTTCTTCGCTAAATTTTGCTACTCTTTTAGCTATATCTGCAAAAAGATAACTCTCTTTTAAGTTTAAATAGTTTTCATTTAATTTTGCCATTAAAGTTCACTCCTTAACATTTTTAATATTTTTATAATTATACCATAAATATAATTTTTTACAAGTTATTTTCTGCTAACATTTTATCTATTGTAGCAATTTTAACACAAAGACAAAATATATTAATAGCCTTTTGTAGCTCTTCTAAACTGGGAAAAGAAGGTGCTATTCTTATGTTTGTATCATTTATATCTATCTTTTTAGGATATGTGCTACCTGCATCTGTTAAAACAACTCCAACCTCTTTACACATAGCTACCACCTTTTTAGCCAAACCTTCTAATGTATCAACAGATACAAAATATCCCCCTTTTGGCTTTTCCCATTTTAAAATAGGGTTATTTTTAAAATTTTCTTCTAAAGTATTTAAAACTATATCAAACTTAGGCTTTAAAATATTTGAATGAGCCTCCATAAGCTTTAACGTATTTTCTTTATTTTTTAAAAATTTTACTGTTTTTAATTGGTTTATTTTATCATAACCTATCGTTTGTTTAGAAAGATGCTTTAACGTATCTTTTATAGTATTATCACTACCAGCCAGTATAGATACCCCACCACCAGGGAAATTTATTTTAGATGTAGAAAAAAAGTATAAAATTCTATCTTGTGTGTTATATTTTTTACAAGCATCAAAAATATTGTAAAGTTCTATTTTTTCATATATATAATGTAAAGCATAGGCGTTATCCCAAAAAATTTTAAAATCTTTAGCTTTTGTTTCCATTTTAGCAAGTCTTTCTACCGTTTCTTTGCTATAACAAGTTCCAGTAGGGTTAGAATATAAAGGAACACATATAATACCTTTTATAGCTTCATCATTTTTACATAAATTTTCTACCATATCCATATTTATACCATTTTCAGTTATAGGTATATTTATCATCTCAAAGCCGAATTTTTCTAATATATCAAAATGTCTATCATATCCTGGCACAGGGCATAAAAATTTTATTTTACTAAGCTTACACCAAGGTGTATTATCCATATATCCAAACATATATAACCTAGCTATAGCATCATATATCATATTTAACGTAGAATTGCCACCTATTATAATATTATTTTCATCTATATCTAATATATCTGCAAAAAGTTTTTTAGCCTCTTTTATTCCATCTAATATGCCGTAGTTTCTTAAATCTATATTGTCTCTAGATATATAGTCATTTATATTTAATATATCATTAGACAAATCTAGCTGTTCTTTGCAAGGTTTTCCTCTAGACATATCTAAATCTAAGTTTTCTTTTAAATAGTTATCATATTGTTTTTGTAAATTTTCTCTTTCTTTTAAAAGCTCCTCTTTACATAAATTTTTAAAACTTTTCATAAATTGCTCCTTTCTAATTAAGCTTAAATATAAAACCTAATAATCCACCTAATATAATATAAAATATAGGGTGTTTTTTATATTTTATTATAAGAAAAAATATAATTAAAAATATAATTATTTTTTTAATGTTAAAACCATAAGAAAAAATAGCCGTATTAAATATAGTTATAAATGAAACACCTATAAGCCCTGTTACAACTGGCCTTATAACATTAAAAACATTTATAACATAGCCACTATTTTTAAATTTTGACAAAAATTTTGATATAATTATTATAACTATATATGAAGGTAAAACAAGAGCAAATGTTGCTACAAAAGCACCTAATATATTAGCTACATAAAAACCTACATATGTAGCCATATTAACGCCTATTGGCCCTGGGGTAGACTCTGATATAGCAAGCATATTTGTAAGCTCAGAAACATTGTACCAACCTTTTGTATCTATTAGTTTATTTAAAAAAGGTAATGTAGCAAGGCCACCACCAACAGAAAAAAGCCCTATTTTAAAAAATTCTATAAAAAGCTCTAAATATATCATTTACTATTCTCCTTAATATTTTTATATTTTGTAAAAAATATAGTAAAAATAACACAAACAAAAATAATATAAACAGGAGATATTTTTAAAACAAGATTTAATATAAAAGCTAAAATACATAATAAAAGAGATATTTTATTTTTTACATTTTTCTTTAAAAATCCAATAAAAGCATCTAATACAAGCCCTGCCACCGCTATTTTTATACCTGCAAAAACATATATTACCCACTGTATGTGTAAAAAATTTTTTATAAAAGTTGCTATAGCTAAAATTATTATAAGAGAAGGGCAAACCATACCAAAGGTAGAAAAAATAGCACCTATTTTACCTTTTATTTTATAGCCTATAAATGTAGCCGTGTTTATAGCTATTATACCTGGTGTGCATTGGCCTATAGAATAATAGTTTATAAGCTCTTCTTCGGTAGCCCATTTTTTATTGTTTACAATATCTCTTTGTAACATAGGCAACATAGCTATACCTCCACCAAATGTTAAAGAGCCTATTTTAAAAAAAACGATAAAAAGCTCTAATAATATTTTCATAGTTACCTCCTTTTATATTTATTTAATTATTTTTAATATTATATAATATTTTAAAAAATTTTTAAATAGTAGTTTTTAAAAATGGTGTTTTGTGTTATAATATATAATATTTTATACAAATATTAACGAGGGTGAAAAAATGAAAAGTATAGATATTGTTGTGCCTTGTTACAACGAAAGTCAAGTTTTAAATATATTTTATAATGCTATAGAAGAAGTTGTTTTATCTATGCCTACCTACAAGTTTAATTATATTTTTGTAGATGATGGTAGCTATGATGATACTCTTTCTATATTAAAAAATTTAGCTAAAAAAGATAATAAAGTTAAATATATATCTTTTTCTAGAAACTTTGGCAAAGAGTCTGCTATGTATGCCGGTTTAAAACAATCTAGCGGTGATATGGTTTTAATAATGGACTCGGATATGCAAAATCCGCCTAGTATGATACCTACAATGGTAAAATATATAGAAGAAGGCTATGACTGTTGCGGTGGTTATCGCGCTGATAGAACAGGTGATGGCAAGCTTAGAACATTTTTTACTAACCGTTTTTATAAAATAACTAACAAAATATCTGAAGTTAATATGCCAAACGGTGCAGGAGATTTTAGGCTTATGACTAGAAAAATGGTTGATGCTATCCTTGCTCTTAGTGAGGTTCAACGTTTTTCTAAAGGTATTTTTAGCTGGGTTGGTTTTAATACAAAATGGATAAGCTTCGAAAATGTAGAAAGAGCAGGAGGCGTTAGCAAATGGAACTTTTTTAAGCTATTTTCTTATGCTATAGATGGTATAACCGCCTTTTCTACATTCCCTTTAAAAATAGCCTCTATATTAGGCTTTTTTATATCTTGCTTTTCTTTTATATATTTAATATATATAATATTAAAAACTTTAATTTTTGGTATAGATGTTCCTGGTTATGCATCTATTATAACAATTAATCTTTTTATAGGTGGCATAATAATATTATCTTGTGGAATACTTGGAGAATATATAGCTAAAATATATTTAGAGGTTAAAAAAAGACCTATTTATATAATGGCAGAAACTAACATAGAAGAAAATAATGATAAAAAATAAAGCTGTAGAAAATATCTACAGCTCTTTAAAAAGTAAATTTTTATATTAATCTATTTTGTAGCTCTCAATAATTTTATAAATAGTATAATTATAAATATAGCTATTATTATTACAATTGGTAATAAAATTACAGAAAAAAAGCTTTTATTATTTCTATGGTTTTCTTCTTCAAACATTACTATTTTATCTTCTCCATTTTCATCAGATACAACCCCTATTATTTGGTTTTCATCATAACCTGTAATATTATCTACCATTTTTACAGTATCATCTACTAAGCTATACACTAAATAATATCTTACAAAAGGATTATCTAATATAGAACGTCTATAAGTTGTAGGATAATAATATTTTCTTGTTGTTGTTGTATTTATACCTTTGCTTTCAAAAACCTCTTCCACATCATTTGCATTTATTTTTTTGCCACCTATAGTTTGATTTTTTATATTTTTACTTTCTTTAGGAGCATAATTTTTATTATTATCTATATCTAAACTACTTCTATTTGAGTTAGATGAAGACGAATTTATATTTTTATTTGTATTTGACTGAATATTGCTTTCAATAGTTGTGCTTTCACTTGTATTTGATGAGCCACTACTACTTTTACTACTTGTACTTTTGCTTGTATTTGATGAGCTACTACTACTTTTACTACTTGTACTTTTGCTTGTATTTGATGAGCTACTACTACTTTTGCTACTTGTACTTTTGCTTATATTTGATGAGCTACTACTACTTTTACTACTTGTACTTTTGCTTATATTTGATGAGCTACTACTACTTTTACTACTTGTGCTTTTGCTTATATTTGATGAACTACTACTACTTTTACTACTTGATGATGAGCTACTTTTACTTGAATAGCTCTTACTACTGCTTGAGCTACTGCTACTCCTACTACTAGAGCTTCTACTAGAGCTTGAACTTCTACTTCCACCGCTTGAGCTTCTGCTTCTGCCTTCTACCTCATAATAAAAGTTACCTACAAATATAAAAAATACTAATGGTATAACTTTGAATAAATTTTTAAAATTTCTCATAGGCAAATCTCCTAAAATAAAATTATAACAATTACTATTTTTGATGTATCATTTTTGTTTTAAGCTCTTCTAATTTTCTTATATTTTGTAATCTTTCTTCTTTATTTTGTTCATCTATTTGTCTTACTTCTTGTATACCTGTTAAAATAGTATTATAAGTTTTTTCTAATGTTTCTATACTAATAACAGGGCTAGAAGCAGATTGTTTTACATTTTTTGTATTATCAACTGTTTGTTGTACAGTTTTTTCAAATAATTGTTTTGTAAAATCTTCTGCTTGAGAAATAGCCTGATTTTGTATAGCCTGTCTTCTAAGTGTAATAGCATTTATAACGCTTACTTTAAAAATAGGTAATGTTGTTATAAAAGCAGAGTCTATTTTTATATTTAAGTTAGAGTTTGTAGCTACCATCATATTTATCATAGGTATAATTTGCATAGCTACATTTTGAGATACGCTTAAATCTAATATTCTTTGGCTAAGCAAATCTTGTGCCAAATTTATTTGGCTTTCTAAAGCAATTCTATCGTTATCACTAATTGTAACATCTGTTGCCAATTTTATTTTTTCTTGTTCTACTCTTTCAAGAGCCATTTCTCCTGCCACTATATAATATTCAAGCTCCGCCATATAAGTTCTTGTAGCTTCAAATTGGGCTTGTAACATTTTGTTAGATGTAGCTATATCTGAGCTATATTTATTTAATAATGTGCCTACACCTTCTATTTGCTTGCTTAAAGAATTATATTTTTCATAAATATCTTCTTTCATACTATTAAATTTTTCTTTTATTTTATCTAAAAAACTTTTTTTCTCTTTAAAATTATAATCTTTTATTTCTTGTAAATCAAAAGACTTCATAATATTAGTAAGCTTAACTAACATTTCTCCTACTTCTTCTGTTTTTACTCTTTTTATATCATCTAATATTCTATCATTTATTTTAGATAAATTTTCACTAGGCTCAAAGCCATATTTTGATATTTCTGTAGGGTTAGTTATATCTATGCTATTTGATAATTGTATAACCTGTGGTAATTGTCTTATTTGTTCTTTTCTTTCATCAAGCGGTTTTATATTTTGAGCATTAATTGGTTGTAATTCTTCCATAATAACTCTCCTTTATTAATTTAACTATTTATTTTTTATTTTATTTAACATCTTATATTTAAAGCTATTTAAAGTTTTTGTTATGCCTTTATCTTTATATGTTAATAACATATCGTTATCTTCCTCATATTTGTCTAAGCTTATAATATTTATCATATATTCAGGTAAATAATTTTCTATATTAAATATACCTTTTGTACTCATAAAAATAACATCTACACCTAATTTTGATAAAGTAACCATAAAATATATAAAATGTTTGTTTGATATGTTGCCATTATCTATAACAACTATTCTAGGAACTTGGCCAGAACAATCTCTAGCGTTTAATATATGTTTAAATTTGTTATCCATTGATATTAAATTTGTAAGTAATATTTTATAATCATCTAAATTTAGGCTTAAACTATCTTTTACCTCTAAAGATGTATCTACTATATTTTGTTGTAAAACTAAGGGTAAATCATCATTTTTATAAATATCTAAATCAAATAGCTTATCAAAATATACGGTAATAGCACCACTATCATTATTTTTGCTATAACAGTTGTTTATGTCAAAGCTTAAATTATCTTTGTTAATACATTTTACGATAAAATCGGCAGGTTGTCTTAACAAAATATCTAAATTATTTTCGTTAATAATTTCATCTATAAAATTGTGATAGTCTTCTAAATATTTATGTCTACCATTTATTAATGTACAAAAACAAGGTATTATAACTTTTTGTTCATCTTTTAAGAGCTTAAAGCCATCTCTTAAAGATGCAGGTTCTTTTAAAATAGGTATTATATCAAAACGAGAAGCATTTATATGAGTACCCACAGACTTAAATTTTGCTAATTGTTCTTTAGAATAAAGGCCCTCATCTAAATAATTTTTTATTATTTTATCATTTTGTATTTTACAATCTGTAGATTTAGAATTTATAAAAATACCACTATCTATTGCATCAAATATAGAACCATTATAAACAAAGCTACCTTTATATATTGTATATTGTTTTGATTGCCAATAGTCAATATTTAGTTTTTGTAAATCAAAAACAATAACATTAGCTCCCATAATATTTACTAAGTCTAAAAATAATAAATCTTCTCTATAAAAATCTCCATAAGCTACTATTAAAGGTTTTTCTATAAAATTTATATCATTTTTTATAATATACTCTTTTACAGTATTTATAATAAGATTTTTTTCATCTTCATTTATATTTTCTTTTAATGCCAGTATATCATATGCCACTTGTATTCTTTTTTCTATATCTTCATTACCTTTTATTAGTGAATAATCTTCATTTGTTAGCTCAAAGGTATTTTCTAATATAACATATTCTTTTTGCTTTTCTACTATATTTTTAACAAATGTATATAGAGTATCTCTTATCATATTTTCATTTTCAATATTTGTACCATAAAATACAACAAAAGAATTTTCATTATCCATTATAGTTTGTAAAGAACTTTCATAAAGCCTACTAAATTCCATAATATCACTCCTATTATATAAATATTATATAAAACTATAATTAAATAATTATATTATATATTATTAATTTTGTCAATTAATATAACTATTTTTATAATAACAATATGTAGATATTATATATATTTTGGCGTATAATTTGTATTATTGTATATTATTGACAAATTTTTATATAAATGCTAATATTAAAAGGCAATATAATTTAAGGAGGTCTTTATCAATTATGAAAAGATTTGTAAATAAAAAATCTATAAAAAGCTTATCTATAGCTTTATCTTTAACTATGGCTATATCATCTTTCCAAATAGTTAATGTATTTGCTGCAGAAACAGAAGATAGCATAGTTATATATCACACAAACGATATGCACGGGGCAGTAGAAAATTTAGCTAATATAAAAACTTTAAAAGATAATACAAAAAATTCTCTTTTATTAGATGCCGGAGATTGCACACAGGGTAGCGCTATTGCTACATATACAAAAGGCGAAGGCATTATAGATATTATGAATGCTACAGGCTATGATGCTATCACACTTGGTAACCACGAATTTGACTTTGGCTCACAAAAAGCTATTGAAAATATGAAAAAAGCAAAATTTACACCACTTGCCGCTAATGTTGTAGATGCTAATGGCGGTTTATTATTAAAAGGCATAAATGGTAATGGAGCTAATATTATAGAAGAAGTTAATGGTAAAAAAATAGGTATCTTTGGCTTAACAACAGAAGAAACTTACTATAAAACTAACCCTAAAAATTTAAACGGCACAGAGTTTAAAAATATTATAGAAACAGCTAAAGAACAAGTTAAACTTTTAAAAGCTGAAAATGTTGATGCTATAATTGCTATAACTCATATAGGTAATGATAAATCTAGCTCACCTACAAGTATAGATTTAGCTAAAGAAGTACCTGAAATAGATTTAATTATAGATGGTCATAGCCATACTATTATACAAGAAAAAATAGGAGATACAACTATCGTTCAAACTGGTAGTAGCCTAAAAAGCTTAGGTAAAGTTACATTAAATTTTGATAATGATGATGTTAACGTAAAAACAGAATTATTAGATATAGAAACAGTTGTAAAAGAAAATCCTGCTAATGAAGAAGTTTCTAAAATTTATAATAAATATAATGATAAAGTAGAAAAAGAGTTACAAAAAGTTATAGGTAATACAAAAACAGATATTTATGCCTTTGATAAAGAAGGTAAAAGATTATCTCGTATAGAAGAGACTCCTATGGGAGATTTAGTAACCGATTCTATGGTTTATAGCACTAAAAAATTATTAGAAAATACAGAGTATAAAAATTATCCTATCGTTGCTTTACAAAATGGTGGTGGTATTCGTGCTAATATAGATGCTGGGGATATTACATTAGAAGATGTATTTAATGTTTTACCTTTTGGCAATATTATATCAACAAAAGTTGTTACGCCTAATATCTTATATGATATTTTAGAAAATGGAGTTTGTAAATTACAATTAGATAATGACGGAAATATAGTTGGAGAAGATGGCAGATTTCCTCAAATTAGTGGTATGAGAATAGAAGTAGATATTAATAAAACTGCTTATAATCCAGATAAACCAGAAAATGGTACAGGGGAAAGAGTTACTGCTATATATTTAGTAGATGAAAATGGAAAAGAAACTTTACTTGATAGAAATGATACTAAAACGCAGATTGTATTATCTTCTAACGATTTTATTATAGCTGGTGGTGATGGCTATAACCTTCTTGAAAATTTAAAAAATATTTCTGAAGGAGAGGTTTTAGATGTTGTTTTAGCAGATTATATTACATATTTAACAGCACAAAATGGTGGTAGCTTTCAATATAAAATGGATGGTAACCGTATAAAAATTAAAGCAGATAAAGATAATCAAGATGAAAATACATTATTTAAACCTATCTCTTTAGATAACTTTTTATACTTAAAAGAATATAAAGAAGTTACTTTATATGAAGATATACCAGAAATTGACCCACCTTATTGGGCTAACGAAAGTATTTATTATTTTAAAGCTTTAGGAATTTTTGAAGAAGATATAAATTTTTATCCTAACAACACAGTTACTTATGGACAATTCAAAGAAATATTACAAAAACTTTTAGGGCTAGAAAATTCTAATTTAGAAGAATATGGAATTGTGCAAGATATTACTTATACAGATGATACAGTTTTAAAGAGAGAAGATGTAGCATATATGATTGGTAATGTTGTAAGAGCATATAATGTTAATTTAGAAACTAAACCTATTACGATAAATGATGGTATAATACCATTTGCTAGAGAAAATTTCCAATTATTAGCAGAGCTTGGCGTGTTAAAAGGTAATGGTAAAAGTTTTTATCCAGAAAAAAATGTAACAAAAGCAGAGCTTGCGGTAATTCTCTATAATTTAAGCGAACTTTATCTAAATTAATAATAAATAATAAAGCTATAGACTTTGTCTATAGCTTTATTATTTATTTATACTATTATTATAAAAAAAAGAAAAAAAGATATGTTAAACCATATCTTAAAACAACAGGGGTAGTAGGAATCGAACCCACACTAAAGGTTTTGGAGACCTCTGTCATACCACTTGACCATACCCCTATAAACTTATAAAAAAACAGATATTACTATTTTTTATTAAAAAATCTAGTCATATCTAAAAGTTGATAATATATTTATATACTCTAAGTCTATTTATATTTACATTAAAACAATAACAAACACTACCAGAAGGCAAACTTAAGTTTTTCTTATTTAAACTTTATCTTTTGGACAAGCACTCGACCATTAGTACCTATCAGCTGAATGTGTTACCACACTTA
>CAMMIW010000012.1 GCA_946497035.1 uncultured Eubacteriaceae bacterium
TTAATTCACTTTATATGATTATTTAGTTTTCAATGTTCAAATTACACTAGTTATTCATTTTCACTAACTTTTCATCTCGTTAGCTACTTATTATATTATAACCAATTTTCTCATTTTGTCAAGCCTTTTTTCAAAATTTTTTATTTCATTTTTCGACTTGATTCTTGTCACTTTAGCGACTAAATTAGTCTAGCATATATTCAAGAATTTGTCAAGAATTTTTTTCACTTTTATTACATTTTTACCACTTCTTAACTGTCTTGCCTTAGCGACTAGATTATAATATCATATAAAAATTATAATGTCAACACTTTTTTACATTTTTTTATTTTTTATTAAAAAACTTGACATTATTATATAAATTCTCACTTTTAATATATAATCATCGTCTTATGATGTTATTATTGTCATATAAAAATATTTTATTCATAAAATTATAAAAATTTTTTAATTATTTTTAGTAAGCTTGGTTTTAGTTCCATCTTCTTCAACTATATAAATGTTATCTAATATTTCATTTTTAAATTGTGCCCTAAAATTTTTTATATATTCTTTTCTAAGCTCATCTCTCTCTTTTAATTCATCATCTGTAAGACCAACTTTTTTAGCTTTATTTGCTAGTTCATTTATTCTAATTATTAACTTATCATTTGTCATAAAAGTATCTCCTCATTGAAATAATTTTTATATAATAAATATTTATAATAACTTATAGTTTTAAATATAGTTTATAAAAAGAAAAACCCTAAGCAAAAACTTAGGGTAAAAGACGGAGGACAAGGGATTTGAACCCTCGCGCCGCGTTAACGACCTACTCCCTTAGCAGGGGAGCCTCTTCAGCCACTTGAGTAATCCTCCATAAGCAAGCATCAATCATACTGCTCATTTATTGTATTACATTTTTTTATATTTGTCAATAGCTTTTTTAAAAATTTTTTTATTTTTTTATTAAAGTGTCAAACATAGGTTACACTTAAAATATTTTTTAACAAAAATAAGAATAAATAATATTATCTTTGTTTTTGTATTAATATAGTAAATTTATATATTTTAAAATGCAAATAAGTATTGCTCTACTACTTGGTTAGGTGATTTAAATCCTAAACAAGTTTTTATATAATTATTTTATATAAATTATTGAATAATAGCTTGTATTCTGTTAAACTTAAAATATAATAATTTTTTAAGAATGGTGATTTTATGAATACTTACCTTATATATGATCATTTTAAAACTAATAATAGTTTTTTTTATATATTTAATTTTACTAGCAACAGCCAAAATATTAATACTGAAAAAACAAATATTATACATAATAATCCCTTAATCTTTATAATTATAAACAATAAAAGTAAAAAAGTCTTTAAATATTTATATATTATATATTTTGCAATTTACAATTTTATAAAAAATGACAGAGAAAAAAATATTAAGATCTAAATATATAAATTTAAGAAGTAGCTTTTCTTACCAATATATAAACAATGTAAGTGAAGCTATATGTTATAAATTATTTAATTTAGATGTTTATAAAAATTGTAAAAACATATTTTTATATTTAAGTATGGAGAAAGAGTTAAATACAAAATATATAATAAATAAAGCTAAAAAAGATAAAAAGCAAATTTTTGCACCTGTGTTAACAGATAAAAAAGGGATAATGACTTTTAAAAAATATAATGAAAAAAATTTAATAAAAAATAAATTTAATATTTTAGAGCCTATTAACGAAGAAGAAAAAATTAGTGATAATAATACACTTATAATAGTTCCTGCTATTATATATAATAAAAATAAATATAGAATAGGATATGGCGGTGGCTATTATGATAAATATTTAAAAGAAAACATTTACCTATGTTCTGTAGGCATATGTTTTGATAATTTTGTAATAGATTTTAAAGAAGATAATTATGATAAAAACGTCAATATTGTTATAACAGAAAAAAATATATATTAGAAAGGAAAAATATGAGCTTTAAAAAAATATGCAAAATGCCAACAAAAGAAGAAATATTTGATTTATTACCTTTAGATGATAAATTAAAAAATATAAAAAATAAAAATGATATAGAAATAAAAAATATACTATGTTCAAAATCTAATAAAATGTTAGTAATAATAGGCCCTTGCTCTGCCGATAGTGAAAAATCTGTTTGTGAATATTTAGAAATGCTTTATAAAATAAACGAGCAAGTAAAAGAAAAACTCTTCATAGTTCCTAGAGTATATTCAAGTAAGCCAAGAACAACTGGAGATGGTTATAAAGGTATGATACATCAGCCAAATATTAACAATGAGCCTACTATGAAAGGAGGTATAATAGCTATAAGGAGCTTAGATATAAAAATAATAAAAGATTATGGATTTGCTATTGCGGATGAGCTTCTTTATACATCAACATACCCTTTTATAGAAGATTTATTAAGCTATGTTGCAATTGGTGCAAGAAGTGTAGAAAACCAGCAGCATAGGCTTATAGCAAGTGGTATAGAATGTGCTGTTGGTATGAAAAACCCTATGTCCGGTGATATATCTGTTATGTTAAATGCTATAAATACAGCACAAAAAAGCCACAATTTTATTTATGAAGGCTATGAGGTAGACACAACAGGAAATCCCTTTGCACATAGTATATTAAGAGGTGGTGTAGATCTAAATGGAAACAACTTTCCTAATTATCATTATGAAAGCCTTCTAGATGTAGCAAATATTTATGATAAATCTGATTTATTAAATAAGGCTATAATAATAGATACAAATCATTCTAATTCAGGTAAACTTTTTTACAAACAACCATCTATAGTTGCAGATGTTTTAAATAGTATATGTAAAAATAATGATTTAAAAAATATAATAAAAGGTTTTATGATTGAAAGCTACATACAAGAAGGTAGCGACCCTACAGGTAAAACTTATGGAAAATCTATTACCGATCCTTGTATAAGTATAGAAACAACAAAAAAACTATTATTTAATTTAGCAGAAAAAATATAAATATAAGCTAAATATTTTATCTTTAATTTCAAAGTGAAACATAAAATAAAATTTATAAATTTAATATTACAAAATAAAAAGCTGAGCCTAACTTACGGGGGTTAGGGGTACTCCCTTAAAAGGTATGTGAGAGGGTTTAAAAAATCCCCCCTACCTAAAAAGTTAAAACTTAAAATTTTAAATAATTATAAAAATATTGTAGCATTTTTCTACAACTTAAGGCTAAAGTTTTATCTTTAGCCTAGCTTTTTAGGGATATTTTTGCTTTGCTTTATGTAACTATAAAGCATATGCTTTATAGTTTAATTTTATTCCATTTCTTTATGGAGTTTTTCTAATGCCTTTTTTTCTATCCTAGATACATAGCTTCTGCTTATGCCTAACATTTTAGCTATATCTCTTTGTGTAAATTCCTCTCCGTTAATAAGGCCATATCTAAGCTCAATTATTATTTTTTCACGGCCTTTTAAAACTTTTTTCATTTTTTGGTATAATAGCTTACTTTGAATTTTTAAGCTAACCTCTTCGTCAATGCTCATACTATCATCAGCAACTTTATCTTCTAGTGTTACCTCATTGCCATCTTTATCTATACCTACCGTATCTTGTAAATAAACATCTTTGCTATATTTTTTGCTAGCTCTTATATACATTAAAATTTCATTTTCTATGCATCTAGCCGCATAAGTAGCCAGTTTTATACCTTTATCATTTTTAAATGTTGTAATAGCTTTTATAAGGCCTATTGTGCCTATAGATATTAAGTCTTCGCTATCTTTTTGATAATTTGTATATTTTTTTACTATATGGGCTACTAACCTTAAGTTTCTTTCTATAAGTATATTTTTAGCCTCTATGCTACCTTCTTCATATTGTTTTAAATATTTTTCTTCTTCTTGTAAAGTTAAAGGCTTAGGAAAAGTATTTCCCCCAGATATACAAGAAAACATAAAAAAACAATTAAAAAATGAAAAAAGCAAAAAAACACCCCCAGCAAAGCTATTTTATATAATATGCTAAAGGTGTCTAATTTGTGCAAGTACATATAAATTTAACCTATATATATAATGTTGTCTTTTAAGCAAATATCAACATTTAAAATATTTTTAATAAACCTTTCAGATACATAAACATTGCCATTTTTAATAAAATTTACATAGTTTGTTTTTATATTTATAATATTTTGGTTTTTTTCTAATTGAACTATTTTAGATATATTATCCCAATAAATAGAATAACCAAAATTTTCGGCTATAGGCCTAATAGGTAAATATAATTTATCTTCTATATAATATGGCGGTTGTTCTATAAATTTACCTTCTATATTTATAGCTTTATTGCTTATAATACTTTTAGCTATAGATTTAAAAGGCGTTATAAATAATTTTTTTACATTATTCTTACTATCAAAATATACTAATATTTTAGTATATTTTGGTATATTTAAAAAACTGTTTATTTTTTCAAAGCTATTATTTCCTATAGGGTGTATAAAATCAATAGATGTTTCTTTTGTCATATAATAAGTTTTATTATTTTCTTCTACTGTAAAAGATAAATTTTTCTCATTAATATCTTTAATAGTGTAAATTTGTAGGCTATCATCTTTAGGAGGATTGACTACTATTATTTCAAAATTGGCAAGCTCTACACTATATAAATATTTATCATTTTTAGTTAATGATAAATTATTATAGCTTATAACTTTTTGTGATTTTGCATCAAAAATTAATTTATTATCTATAGATACATCTGTTTCTAAAATTGGACTTTCTAAAATTTGATTAGAATATATATTTTTTGTAAATATTGATATAGATAAAAAACATATAAATAAAATAATAATTTTTCTCATAATTCTTCTCCTTAAAAAATTGTTCAAAACAATTATAAAAATATTTTACACAAAATTTTTATAATTTTCAATATTTATCCTGTATAAAAAATTTTATTTTTTTGGAACATTTTTAAAAACTTGTACGTTTAATAAATATAACGTAAATAATTAAATATTATTTTAATAAATAATAATAAAAAATTTTAAAAAGATGGAACAAATATTTTTTTATTACGTTTAGTAAATATAAAAATAATAAAACAAAACTTATTAATATAGATTTGGAGGAAATTTCTATGAAAAAAAATATTAAAAAAATTATACCTATGGTAGCTATAGCTACTTTAATGACTACTACTGTTTTTGCTAATACTAATATTAAACCTAATAGCTCAGTTGTTAAAGAAAATGATAAAACAAGTGGTATAGTTACAGAAGTGTCTGAAGATAAAATTATAATTGGGGAAAAAGAAATTAATATTAACGAAGAAACTTTAATTATTGATGCGGCTAAAGGTACGGCTATAAGCTATAAAGATGTTATGAAAAACCAATCTGCATATGCTTATGATGATATTATTGTAGCTAATATCCCTCAAGATTTTAAAGCCCCTATTGTTGCTACAATTAAAGAAACTAAAAAAATAAATGATAATACATTAGAAATTAATATAAAAGAAAATAACAATAAATATACTATAACAAAAGATACAGATTTTAATCGTATTTTTAGCTATAATATGATAGGTATTAAAAGTATGCCAACTTTTGATGAGCTTGTAGAAGGTAGCAAAATTGTTTTATATGTTGGGGATAATAATAACCTTGATAAATGTTTATTAACTGTTTTTAAAGAAGTAGCTCAAGATGATAACGATAACCAAGCTAAAGAAAATAGCATATATGTAAATGGTGAATTGTTAGAAAATGCAACACTTACTAAAGAAAACAATAAAGTTTTAATACCTGTTAGAAATATCTTTGAAAAACTTGGCTTTGAAATAGCTTATAATGCTAACACTAAAGTTATTAGTATGACAAAAGGTGCACAATATATCACTTTTGCTACTAATGCAGATGCTTATACTTTTGCTAGAATGGCTCCACAACCTTTAGGGCAAGCACCTGTTGTTAAAGAAGGGGTTAGTTATGTTCCTGTTGAATTATTTAATTTAATTGGTATGGATATAAAATTAACTGATAATAACGTTTTATATGTAGGTGAAAACCTTGAAGAAACAGAAGAAAAAAGCACAGAAAATACAAAAGATGATGTGGCAGCTAAAAAAAATCAAATAATTATTAAAGAAATAGACGAAAAAAACAACACTATTACTGTAGAAGATGATAAAAGAGGAACTGTTGTTTTAAATATTAAAGATTTAAAAATAGATTATACTACAGAAGATAAACAACTTATGGTAGGTCAAGCTTTAAATGTAGAATATGGTGAAATTATGACAGCTAGTGAACCACCTATTAATATACCTAAAAGTGTAAAAGTTGTTGATAAGTTTTCTTATGGTGAAATATTAAATGTGGAAAAAGATGATAAAAACAACACTAGAGTTTTATTTAAAGATGAAGAAATGGGAGAAGTTGTTTTAAATTTAGCTCCAGATTTTAAAGTAAACTTTAATACAGAAGATAAAGAGCTTAAAAAAGGCCAAACTTTAGAAGTTGTTTTAGGTAGAGCTATGACTATGAGCTTACCTCCTATGACAAATCCTAAATCTGTATCTGTTATAAATTTAAAAGATAATAGTAAAGAGCAAAAAGAAGATACTAATGAAAATACTTTAAAAGGTATAGCTACTATTAAAAGTGTTGATAAAGAAAACGAAACAATATTAGTTACAGATGAAAAAATAGGTGATGTTGTTTTAAATATTAATGATGATGTTAAAATAGAGTATAAAAATGGTACTGGTACGTATGCTTACAATTGGATGGTAGCAGGACAAAAAATAGAAGTTGAATATAGCCCTATTATGACTAGAAGTTTACCACCTATTAATAATCCTGTTAAAATTTTAGTATTAAATTAATAAAATATATAAAAAATGAACCCTAAAAATAAAAAAGGGTTCATTTTTTATATTCTCTATAATAAAATAAGTTGTATAATAAATTATAACATTATATATTAATAAGACTACATTCTTATCAATAGGAGCAATGAGTAAAATTAAATATTTCTTAAGCCTTTCCTTTACCATAAAACTGTAATAATTAAAAAACTTTAATAATAATCAAAAAAAGTTGTATGTTACTTTATTTTGGTTAATTTTAACCCTCATGCAAAATAACATACAACTTATTTTAAATAAAACTAGATAAGTTCGATAATAACTTCTTCTGCACCATCACCACGTCTAGCACCAAGTTTAACTATACGAGTATAACCACCTGGTCTACCAACATATTTTGGAGCAATTTCTTCAAACATTTTTTTAGGCATATCAACAACTTTAGTGTTGCTTCTTTTCTTTCTACCATCAGCAGGTACTTCTGTTACAGGGTAAAGAACACTAAGCATTTTTCTTCTAGCATTTAATCTTGAAGGAAGGTCTTTTTTAATAGTTTTATCAACTTCGTCAAAAACAGTAACTTTTTTACCATTTACAACTTCTTTAATTCTTCTACCTTCAGAATCTTTTTTAGCTACTTTAGCTTTAACAGTAACTTCTTCAAAGTTATCTTTTTCTTTAATAGCAAGAGTTATTAACTTTTCAGCTATTCTTCTAATTTCTTTAGCTTTGGCTTCAGTAGTTTTAATTTTACCGTGATATAAAAGGTTAGTTACTTGATTACGAAGTAACGCCTTACGTTGGCTTGATGTACGCCCAAGTTTTCTGTATCCAGCCATTACTAATCCTCCTTAAAATATATTATTCATCACTAGGACTTAAAGCAAGTCCAAGCTCCGCCATTTTTCCAAGAACTTCTTCTAAAGACTTACGCCCTAGATTACGCACTTTCATCATATCATCTTCAGTTTTATTTGCAAGGTCTTCAACTGTGTTAATACCTGCACGTTTAAGACAGTTATAAGAACGAACAGAAAGGTCAAGCTCTTCTATGCTAAGCTCAAGAACCTTTTCTTTCTTGCCTTCTTCTTTTTCGACCATAATTTCTGTATTTTTAGCGTTATCTGATAAATCAATAAATAAAGCTAAATGTTCATTAAGTACTTTAGCAGCTAAACTTACAGCATCATCTGGACTAATAGTACCATTAGTCCAAACCTCAAAAGTAAGCTTATCATAGTCAGTTATTTGTCCTACACGAGTATCTTCTACAAGAAAATTAACTCTTTCAACAGGTGTATATAAAGAGTCAACAGGTATCATTCTTATAGGTTGATCAGGCTTTTTATTTTTAGCAGCTTCTACATATCCTCTACCTTTAGTGATAGTAATTTCCATAAAAACTTTACTTTCACTTCCACCACTTAAAGTAGCAATGTGTAAATCTGGATTTACAATTTCAATATCAGAATCTACCTTAATATCAGAAGCCTTAATCTCACCTTCACCAGAAAAATCTATATAAGCTGTTTTAGGCTCATCACTAGAGCTATTATTTTTAATAGCAAGGTTTTTAAGGTTTAAAATAATTTCTGTAACATCTTCTTTAACACCTGGGATAACGCTAAATTCGTGTGGAACACCATCAATTTTTATATTGCTAACAGCAGCTCCTGGTAAAGTAGATAAAAGAATTCTTCTTAAAGAGTTACCAAGAGTAGTACCATATCCTCTTTCTAAAGGTTGAACAATAAATTTGCCATATCTTTTATCTTCCGACATTTCAGCAATTTCAATGCGAGGTTTTTCAAATCCTAACACTAATTTTAACCTCCCTTATAAATATCTTAAACTAATGTATTTTTTAGGAGATAAAAAGCTCCTAAAAAATACAAAATTATTATTTAGAATATAACTCAACGATAAGTGTTTCGTTAACAGGTAAGTCAAGTTGTTCTCTAGAAGGCATAGTAACAACGCTACCTTTAAGATTTTCTGTATCTGCAGTTAACCAAGCAGGAACAACTCTTGAACCTGTAACCTCAAGTACATCTTTAAATCTTTGTAAATCTTTTTTGTTTTCTTTAACTTCGATAACATCACCAACTTTAACTTGATAAGAAGGGATATTAACTTTTTGACCGTTTACACGGATTAAATTATGACGAACAATTTGTCTAGCTTCTTTTCTAGTACGGCCAAGACCTAATCTATAAACAACGTTATCAAGTCTAAGCTCAAGAAGCATAAGAAGGTTTTCACCAGTAATGCCGTGCATATTGTCCGCAATTTTATAGTAGTTTCTAAATTGTTTTTCTAAAACACCGTATATAAATTTAACTTTTTGTTTTTCTTTTAATTGAACACCATATTCGCTTAATTTTCTCATTGTTCTTTTACGTTTACTAGGTTTTTTAGTAACACCAAGAACAATAGGGTCGATACCAAGGTATCTGCATCTTTTAAGAACAGGACCCATATCTCTAGCCATCTCTAAATAGCACCTCCTAATTTATATAATGATTAAACTCTTCTTCTTTTTGGTGGTCTACAACCGTTATGTGGTACAGGTGTAACATCTTTAATCATAGTTACATCAAGACCAGCTGCTTGTAAAGCACGAATAGCAGCTTCTCTACCACTACCAGGACCTTTTACAAAAACTTCAACTGTTTTTAAGCCATAATCTTTAGCAGCAAGAGCAGCTTTATCAGCAGCCATTTGTGCAGCATAAGGAGTAGATTTTCTAGAGCCTCTAAACCCTAATTCACCAGCACTTGCCCAAGAAAGAGCATTACCAGAAGCATCTGTAATAGTTACAATAGTATTATTAAAAGTTGATTGAATATGAGCTTGACCACGCTCAACAACTTTTCTGTCGCGACGTCTACGGCCTGTAGATTTTTTTACTGTCTTTTTAGCCATTTAACTCTAAACCTCCTTCAAAAGATTATTTTTTCTTATTAGCAACAGTTCTTCTAGGACCTTTTCTAGTTCTAGCATTAGTTTTAGTTTTTTGTCCTCTAACAGGAAGACCTTTTCTATGACGAATACCTCTGTAGCATCCGATTTCAACAAGGCGTTTAATATTAAGAGCTATTTCTCTTCTTAAATCACCTTCAACAGTTTGAGTAGCGTCAATTACTTCACGAATTTTAGCTACTTCGTCGTCAGATAAATCTCTTACTCTAGTGTTTGGATCTATACCAGCCTCAGCTAATATTCTGTTAGAACTAGCTCTACCGATACCATATACATAAGTAAGGCCGATTTCTATACGTTTTTCTCTTGGTAAGTCAACACCCGCAATACGAGCCATTAATTCTTGCACCTCCTGAAAATTAGGTTAAATAACCTTTGCAATATTTTTAATTTATTTTTTTCTATCAACATTTATATAATATACCTTAGATTTATACAGCCGCATCTAAAGTATCAGTACCCAGTTTGACTGGTTTTTAAAGGTTCTCGTACCCTTAAATACCATATTAACCTTGTTTTTGTTTGTGTTTAGGGTTTTCACAAATAACTCTGATAGCCCCTTTTCTTCTAATAATTCTGCATTTTTCACACATAGGTTTAACAGATGGTCTAACTTTCATTTTTTAAAACTCCTTTCATCATTTATCTCTCCAAGTAATTCTACCTTTAGTCAAATCATAAGGAGACATTTCTATCATAACTTTATCTCCAGGTATAATTCTAATAAAGTTCATACGTAGTTTACCTGATATATGAGCTAGGATTTGATGTCCGTTTTCAAGCTCCACTTTAAAAGTAGCGTTAGGAAGCTTTTCAAGGACAGTACCTTCCACTTCGATAACATCGTTTTTAGACAAGGTATAAAACCTCCTTAATACTATTACAATTAAATTTTAAAAGGCTCTAATGCTTTTCTAATATCTGCATCTAGCAAATAAAGATTTTCATCAAGCTTCTCTTTTATATTATAATCTATTTTGTTAACAATTTGAACATGTTTTTTCTTTTTTTTCTTAGGTTTTTCTAATTTTCTTAGTTCACCATCAACCAAGTATAAAAATTCGTCATCAAGACCAAAAATTATAAAAGGTCGTCTTTTATCACGTCCACATTTAGAATAAACAACTTGACCTTTGGTATACAACCTAATTCACCTCAATATAAAAATCTTAAAGTGTGAGTATTTCTGGTTCATTTTCTGTAATAAGAATAGTATTTTCATAATGAGCAGATAAAGAACCATCTTTTGTAACAACTGTCCAGCCATCTTGAAGCACCTTTATATCTTTTGCTCCAACATTTACCATAGGCTCAATAGCTAAAGCCATACCTCTTATAAGCTTAGGCCCCTTTTTGTTTAAAGGCCTAAAATTAGGTATCTGGGGATCTTCATGTAAATTTTTACCAATACCGTGACCCACATAATCTCTAACTACCGAAAAACCATTATCTTCAATATACTTTTGTATTGCAGCAGATATGTCATATAAATAATATCCAACTTTTGCAAATTTTATGCCTTCAAAAAAAGACTGTTTAGTAACATCTATAAGTTTTTTAGCTTGTTCTGATATATTACCAACGGCAAAAGTTCTAGCTGCATCTGCGTGAAACCCATTTTTGTAAGTTCCCACATCTATACTAATAATATCGCCTTCTTTAAGAATAATATCTGAAGGTATACCATGTATTAATTGATTATTAACTGATGCACAAATAGTAGCAGGAAAGCCGCCATATCCTTTAAAAGAAGGAGTTGCATCTTTAGATTTTATAAAATCAAAAGCTATTTTGTCAAGCTCTCTTGTAGAAATACCAGGTTTAATGCTACTTTCCATAAGCTCTAAAACCATAGCATTAATTTTTCCAGCTTCTCTCATAATTTCTATATGCTTATCATTTTTTATTGTAATAGCCATTATTTAGCCCCTTCTAAAGCATCTATTAATTGTTTGCTTATATCATCAATGTTACCAACACCGCTTATCTCTAAAAGGAGTCCTTTATCTTTATAATAATCAATTATAGGTGATGTAGATGTATGGTAAACAGAAAGTCTGTTTTTAACAGTTTCTTCGTTATCATCTTTACGTTGAACAAGCTGTGAGCCACATTCACCACAAACGCCATCTTCTTTAGGTGGATTATATTTTATATGATACATTTGCCCACATTTAGGACAACCGCGTCTACCAACCATACGCTCAATAATAAGGTTATCTTCAACACTTATTAAAACAACTTTGTCAATAGCTCCAACAATAGAAGGAAGTCCTTCTGCTTGTTCCACGTTACGAGGGTATCCATCTAAAATAAATCCGTTTTTACAATCATCTTTCTTGATTCTGTTAGAAAGAAGCGTTGCTACAATCTCATCAGAAACAAGCTCACCAGCGTTCATTATATCAATAATTTTTAAACCAAGCTCTGTTTTTTGGTTAATTTCATCTCTTAATAAATCGCCAGTAGAAATGTGTGCTATATCAAAATGCTTTGATAAAACTTTAGCCTGAGTACCTTTACCAGCACCAGGGCTTCCTATAAGTACAAGTTTCATATATACCCTTCTTTCAAAATAACGTTTGTCATTTGGTTAATATAGAGAAAGTGCAACGCACTCCCTCGAAATCACCAAATTATTAACCTAAAAATCCTTTATAATTTCTCATTAAAAGTTGAGAATCAAGTTGTTTAACAATCTCTAATGCAACACCAGTTACAATAAGGAGCGTTGTTCCACCAAAACCAACATTTACTTTAAATATCCATTCAAATAAAACTGGCACGATAGCTATAAAAGCATAAAAACAAGCACCTATTAGAGATATTTTATTTACAACATTTTGTATAAAATCAGAAGTAGGTTTTCCTGGTCTAATTCCAGGTATAAAGCCACCATTTTTCTTCATATTTTCTGCAACCTCAATAGGATTGAAAGAAAATGATGTATAGAAAGACGTAAAGCAAAAAATTAATATAATGTATAATATAGCACCTACAGGGTTAGTTATATTTAAAATACGTACAACTTCTTGTAACCAGCTAGGAGGCGTTTGCCAAAGCTGAGCAATAGTTTGAGGAAACTGCAATATAGATATTGCAAATATGATAGACATAACACCTGCTATATTAACCTTAATAGGTATAAAGGTAGATTGTCCACCATACATTTTTCTTCCAACCATCTTTTTAGAATATTGTACAGGTATTCTTCTCTCACCATCTTGAACAAGAATAACAAAAGCAATAAGCAAAATAAATAAAACAACAATTATACCTGTTTTAATATAGGCGCTAGCGCCACCACCTACAGTATCTACATATAAAGTAGTTATAGTTTTAGGCAAGCTTGCTAAAATATTAGCAAAGATAATAAAAGATGTACCATTGCCAATACCTTTTTCTGTCAATCTTTCACCAAGCCACATAACAAACATAGTACCAGCAACCATAGATAAAGCTGCCATAAAATATACAAAAGCATTTTGATAAACAAAAGCGCTTCTTAAAGTTAATATTTGCCCAAAAGCTTGCATAAAAGCCAATACAACAGCTAATACACGAGTGTATTTATTAATTATTTTTCTACCTTGCTCGCCTTCTTTATTAAGCTGTTCAAGCTTAGGTATAGCAACTGTTAAAAGCTGCATAATAATTGATGAAGTAATGTATGGTCCTATACCTAAAGCAAAAATTGTTCCAAAAGCACCACCAGTAATAATACCATATAATGTACTATTAAGATTAGAGCTTAAGTCTGCAATGTTAATACCTGGAACTGTAATTTTAGTACCTATTCTTATAACTAATATCATAAGAATCATAAAAATAATTCTTTTACGAAGATCTGGTACCTTCCAAGCATTCCTAAAGGTTGAAAACATTAGATCACCTCAGCTTTTCCGCCTGCTGCTTCAATTTTTTCAATAGCTGTTTTGCTAAATAAATTTACTTTTACAGTAATGTTTTTAACAGTTAATTCACCATTACCAAGAATTTTAACACCATCTCTAGGGTTACTTACTAAACCTTTTGATTTAAGCGCATCAATATCAATAGTAGCCCCATCTTCAAAAACGTTTAAAAGGTTTACGTTAATAGCAACGATTTCTTTGTGGTTTCTGCAATGAAAACCTCTTTTAGGTATTCTTCTGTAAAGAGGCATTTGACCACCTTCAAAACCTGGTCTTACGCCACCGCCAGAACGAGCGTTTTGCCCTTTATGGCCTCTACCTGCAGTTTTACCATTACCAGAACCGTGTCCTCTACCTTTACGAAATACTTTACCTTTTGAACCTTCAGCTGGTCTTAATTCACTTAAATTCATTTAAGGGACACCTCCTTCTACTAGATTTCTTCAACTTTAACTAAATGTTTAACTTGTTGAATCATACCTCTAATAGCAACGTTATCTTCTTTTACAACAGAGCTATTAGTTTTTTTAAGTCCTAAAGCTTCAACAGTTTTTTTATGTTTAGGGATAGCACCAATTGTAGATTTAACTAAAGTAATTTTTAAACTCATTTATTATGCCCTCCTTAACCTAAAATTTCTTCAACTGTTTTACCACGAAGTCTAGCAACACGCTCAGGAGTAGTAACTTTGCTTAACCCTTCAATAGTTGCATTAACAACGTTTTTCTTATTATTAGAGCCTAAAGATTTAGTTCTAATATTTCTAATACCTGCAAGCTCTAAAACGGCACGAGCAGGACCACCAGCGATAACCCCAGTACCTTCTGGAGCTGGTTTTAATAATACAGTTGCACTTCCAAATTTACCAATCATTTCGTGGTAAATACTATCATCTTTATTACGTTCAACATAAATAAGGTTTTTCATAGCATCTTCTTTGCCTTTTCTGATAGCATCAGGTATTTCCATAGCTTTACCAAGACCAACGCCAACGTGTCCGTTTTCATCACCAACAACTACTAATGCTGCAAAACGGAAAGTACGACCACCTTTAACAACCTTAGTAACACGTTTAATAGTAACAACCTTATCTTTTAAATCAAGCGTACTCGCATTAATTTTGTTTCTCAAGATTTTCCCTCCTTACTAAAATTGTAAGCCAGCTTCTCTAGCTGCTTCAGCTAAAGCCATAACTTTGCCTTGATATATATAACCGCCACGGTCAAATACTACTGTATTAATACCTTTAGCGATAGCTTTTTTAGCAACTTCAGCACCAACTACTTTAGCTGCTTCAACATCAGATGTTTTAGAAAGCTTACCTTTAATGTCCGCCTCCATAGTAGATGCAGAAACTATTGTATTGCCTACTGTATCATCTATGATTTGAGCATAGATGTGTTTATTACTTCTAAATACTGCCAATCTAGGTTTTTGTGCTGTACCACTAACTTTGTTACGAATTCTTAAGTGGCGTTTTTCTCTAGCTACAGAACGTGATGGCTTTCTTATCATAGTGTCCTCACCCCTTTATTATTTCTTACCTGTTTTACCAACTTTACGTCTAATGTGTTCAGTAGTATATTTAATACCTTTACCTTTATAAGGCTCTGGTGGACGTTTAGATCTGATTTCAGCAGCAAACTGTCCAACTTTTTCTTTATCAATACCAGAAACGATAATTTTATTGTTACCTTCAACAGTAGTAGTAACACCTTCTGGATCTACCATTTCAACAGGGTGAGAATAACCTAAAGTAAGGTTTAATTTGTTGCCAGATTTAGCAGCTCTATAACCAACCCCGTTTATTTCAAGTTCTTTAGTATAGCCTTCTGTAACACCTACAACCATATTGAAGATAAGCGTTCTAGTAAGACCATGTAAAGATTTATATCTTTTTAAATCACTAGGTCTAGTAACAACTATTTCATTGTTTTCAACTGTGATAGTTAAATCGTCAACTAATTTACGAGTTAAAGTACCTTTAGCACCTTTAACAGTGATAACATTGCCTTCCTCAAGCTTAACTTCAACGCCAGCTGGGATAGCAATAGGTAATCTACCTATACGTGACATTTATTGCACCTCCTGTTTTTTTAATTACCAAACAAAAGCGATAATTTCTCCGCCAACACCAAGTTTTCTAGCTTCTTTATCTGTAACAATACCTTTGTTAGTAGAGATAATAGCAGTACCAAGACCACCTAAAACTCTAGGAAGCTCTTCTCTGTTAGCATAAACTCTAAGACCAGGCTTAGAAATTCTTTTTATACCAGAAATAACCTTTTCGTTTTTATCTTTTCCATATTTTAACGTGATACGCATAGTCTTTTTCACGCCATCTTCGATTAATTCAAAACCTTGTACATAACCTTCGTTAACTAAAATGTTAGCGATAGCTTCTTTCATTTTAGAAGAAGGCACATCAACTGTATTATGTTTTGCAGTATTAGCATTTCTAATTCTTGTAAGCATATCTGCAATAGGATCGCTCATTGACATTGTAAAAATCCTCCTTTCCAAAATTACCAACTAGCTTTTTTTACTCCCGGGATTTGACCTTTGTAGGCTAATTCACGGAAACAAATACGACATATACCAAATTTTCTTAAATAACCATGTGGTCTACCGCAAATTCTACAACGAGTATAAGCTTGTGTTGAATGTTTTGGTTTTCTTTGTTGCTTCACGACCATAGATTTTTTAGCCATATCCTTGCTCCTCCCTTATTTTTTAAACGGCATACCGAATAATCTTAATAATTCTCTTGCTTCTTCATCAGTTTTAGCAGTAGTAACAAAAACGATATCCATACCTCTAATTTTGTCTATTTTATCATATCTAATTTCAGGGAACATAAGTTGTTCTTTAACACCTAAAGTATAGTTACCTCTACCGTCAAATGAGTTAGCACTAACACCACGGAAGTCACGAACACGAGGTAAAGCTAAGTTTATTAATCTATTAGCAAAGCTGTACATTTTTTCGCCTCTAAGTGTAACTTTACAACCGATAGGCATACCTGCACGAAGTTTAAATGCAGCGATAGATTTTTTAGCTTTAGTAACAACTGGTTTTTGTCCAGCGATAATAACTAAATCTGCAGCAGCACTTTCAATAGCTTTAGCATTTTCTTTTGCCTCACCAAGACCCATATTGATAACTATTTTTTCAATTTTTGGAACTTCCATTTTATTTTTGTATGAAAACTTTTTCATCATAGCATCAACGATTTCATTTTCATAGTATTCTCTTAAAACGTTCACAGTAAAATGTACCTCCTTTCTTAATCAATAACTTCTCCAGTTTTTTTGATTATTCTCTTTTTAACTCTTTTACCATTTACTTCTTCAATTTTGTAGCCAAGTCTGCTAGGTTTACCATCGTGTAAATACATTACGTTAGAAGCATCAATTGGAGCTTCTTTAGTAATAATACCGCCAGTATGGTTAATAGCATTAGGTTTTTGGTGCTTTTTAATTTGGTTAACACCTTCAACTACAACTTTGTTGTTTTTTCTATCTACAAGAAGAACTTTACCTTCTTTATCTTTATCTTTACCAGCAATAACAACTACCTTGTCGCCTCTTTTAATCTTCACAGTTACACCTCCTTATAATACTTCAGGTGCAAGAGATAATATTTTCATAAATTGTTTTTCTCTAAGCTCTCTAGCAACTGGTCCAAATATACGAGTACCTCTAGGGTTTTTGTCATCTTTAATGATAACAGCAGCGTTTTCATCAAATTTAATGTAAGAACCATCAGGTCTAGAAGCACCTTTCACAGTTCTAACAACAACAGCCTTAACAACGTCTCCTTTTTTAACAACGCCACCAGGTGTTGCATCTTTAACACTAGCAACAATAATGTCACCTATATTTGCATATCTTCTAGTTGAACCACCTAAAACTCTGATACATAATAATTCTTTAGCACCTGAGTTATCGGCAACAACTAATCTTGATTCTTGTTGTATCAATTGAGTTACCTCCTTTCATACAGGAACTATTTAGCTTTTTCTACAATATTAACAAGTCTCCATCTTTTATCTTTAGATAAAGGTCTTGTTTCCATAACTTTAACACGGTCACCAATTTTACATTCATTATTTTCATCGTGAGCTTTTAATTTATAAGTAGTCTTCACAATTTTTTTGTATAATGGGTGTCTAACATTGTTTTCAACAGCAACAACGATAGTTTTGTCCATTTTGTCGCTTATAACTTTACCAATTCTTGTTTTACGAAGATTTCTTTCCACTAAGGTTACCTCCTTCCATTATACTAATTACATACCTTTTTGCTTTTGAGTGATTACAGTTTGAATACGAGCAATGTTTCTACGAACTTCTCTAATTCTAGCAGTATTATTTAATTGATTAGTAGCATTTTGAAATCTTAAATTAAATAATTCTTTTTTAGCAGAAACTAATTCAACGTTTAACTCATCAGCAGATTTATTTTTAAGCTCTAATAAATAATCCTTAGTTTTCACTGTTATCACCTTCCATTTCTTGATCAGCACGTGATACAATTTTACATTTAATAGGTAATTTGTGAATAGCAAGACGAAGAGCTTCACGAGCAACTTCTTCATTTACCCCAGCTATTTCAAACATAATTCTACCTGGTTTAACAACAGCTACCCAATATTCTGGTGAACCTTTACCAGAACCCATCCTTGTTTCAGCAGGTTTTTCAGTAATAGGTTTGTCTGGGAAAATTTTAATCCAAACTTTACCACCACGTTTGATATATCTAGTCATAGCGATACGGGCAGCTTCTATTTGATTAGAAGTAATCCAGCTTGGTTCACAAGCTTGTATACCAAACTCACCATAAGTAATCTTATTACCACGAGTAGCTTTACCTTTTAAACGTCCTCTAAATTGTTTACGTCTTTTAACTCTTTTAGGCATTAACATTACTCTTCACTCCCTTCCTTAGTAGCTCTTTGAGGAAGAACCTCTCCTTTATATATCCAAACTTTAACACCAATTTTACCATAAGTAGTATCTGCTTCAGCAAAACCATAATCAATATCCGCTCTTAAAGTTTGAAGAGGTATAGTTCCTTCATGATAGTGTTCAGTACGAGCCATCTCAGCACCGCCTAAACGTCCAGAACAAGCAGTTTTAATACCTTTAGCACCTAATTTCATTGTTCTTGTCATAGCTTGTTTCATAGCTCTTCTAAATGTTACACGATTTTCTAATTGGCGTGCAATATCTTCAGCTACTAATTGAGAATCAAGCTCAGGTTTTTTAATTTCTTCTATGTTAATTAAAACTTTGTGAGAAGTCATTTTTTGAAGCTCATTGCTTAAAGCTTGAATAGCTTCACCTTTTCTACCGATAACATTACCTGGTTTAGCAGTGTGAATAGTTATTTTAACTTTAGCATTTTCGTTAGCTCCATTAACTCTTTCTATTTGAATTTTAGAAACGCTAGAGTCTTTTAATTTATTTTTAATACAAGTTCTAAGTGCATTATCTTCTACTAAGCAATCAGCATAGCTATATTTATCAGCATACCAAACTGAATCCCAGTCTTTAATAACGCCCACTCTTAAACCGTGTGGATTAACTTTTTGACCCATCGTGAACCTCCTTATCTTTCTTTAAGATATATTGAAATGTGAGCAGTACGTTTGTTAATTCTATAAGCTCTACCTTGAGCTCTAGGACGAATTCTTTTAAGAGTTGGCCCTTGATTAGCAACTACCTCATCAACATATAATTTATCAACATCAAATCCTAAGTTGTGCTCTGCATTAGCGATAGCAGATTTTAAAACTTTTTCGATAAGCTCAGCAGCATATCTTGGTGAGTAAGCAAGAATAGCTAAAGCTTCAGAAACATTTTTACCTTTAATTTGGTCTAAAACTATTCTAGCCTTAGTGTTAGAAATTCTAGCATAGTTGTGGTGAGCTTCAGCTCTTTGTCTTTTAAGCTCTCTAGTAGCTGCATTTCTAACTTTTCTTTTAAACTTACTTCTACTTTTAATCTGTTCAGACATTAAAATTAACCTCCTTCCAAAGCCGATTAACGTACTCTTGATTTTTTCTCTGCGTCTTTTCCGTGTCCTCTATAAGTTCTAGTTAAAGCGAACTCTCCTAATTTGTGTCCAACCATATCTTCAGTAATGTATACAGGCACATGTTTTCTACCATCGTGAACAGCGATTGTGTGTCCAATCATTTCTGGGAAAATAGTAGAACGACGAGACCAAGTTTTTATAACATTTTTTGTGTTAGCAGCATTTTGAGCGTCAACCTTTTTAAGAAGGTGTGCATCACAAAATGGTCCTTTTTTAAGCGATCTAGCCATTTAAACAGCCCTCCTTTTATTTATTTCTACCACGGATAATATATTTATTACTTGCTTTATGTTTCTTTCTAGTTTTGTATCCAAGAGCTGGTTTACCCCAAGGAGTACAAGGAGCTGGTCTACCGATAGGTGCTCTACCTTCACCACCACCGTGAGGGTGATCATTAGGGTTCATAACAGAACCACGAACAGTAGGGCGGATACCCATATGACGTTTTTTACCAGCTTTACCAATATTGATAAGCTCGTGGTCAATATTACCAACTTGGCCGATAGTAGCTCTACAATCGATAGGTAATAATCTCATTTCACCAGAAGGGAGTCTAACAGTAGCATATTTACCTTCTTTAGCCATTAGTTGAGCAACATTACCAGCAGCACGAACTAATTGTCCACCTGCACCTGGTTTCATTTCAATATTGTGAATTTCAGAACCAACTGGGATATTTCTCATAGGTAATGCATTACCAATTCTAATTTCTGCGTCAGGACCGTTTGATAAAATATCTCCAACTTTTAATCCATTAGGTGCAATGATATAAGATTTAACACCATCTGCATAACAAATTAAAGCGATATTAGATGTTCTGTTTGGATCATATTCGATAGCAACAACTTTAGCGTTGATACCATCTTTATTTCTTTTAAAGTCGATAATTCTATATTTTTTCTTATGTCCACCACCGTGATGACGAACAGTTATTTTACCCTGATTATTACGCCCAGAAGTTTTTTTAATGTGAACAACTAAGCTTTTTTCAGGAGTTTTTTTAGTAATTTCTGAGAAGTCAGAAACAGTCATCTGTCTTCTTGAAGGTGTATAAGGTTTAAATCTCTTAATACCCATTAATTACACTCCTTTCGATTTTCCTTACAACGTTTCCGTGTGTTTCATCAATTTATAAACATTAATTAACTAATTATACTACATTCCTTGGAAGATTTCAATATCTTTGCTATCTTCTTTTAATGTAACTATAGCTTTTTTTCTATTGTTAGTTTTACCAAAAGTATAACCACGTCTTTTAGTTTTACCTGTTAAATTCATAGTATTAACTGAATCCACTTTAACACCATCAAACATTTTTTCTACAGCTTGTTTGATTTGTACCTTAGTAGCTTCAGGGTGTACATAAAAAGCATATTTTCTATCAGCCATAAGCCCCATACTTTTTTCAGTAACAACAGGTTTTAAAATAACGTCATAGTATTTAATATCAGCCATTATTTGTACACCTCCTCAATTTTAGCTAAAGCTTCTTTTGTTACAACAAAGCTTTCATATTTTAAGATGTCATATACATTAATAGTATTAACACCAGCCGTTTTTACATTAGGTATATTTCTAGTAGATAATAATACATTTTTATTATTTTCTTCTAAAACAACTAAACCTTTATTTACATTTAAGTTATTAAGAACTTTTTTCATTTCTTTAGTTTTAATTTCGTTTAATTTAAGCTCATCTACAACAACAAATTTATCATTGTTTACTTTAGTAGTAAGAGCAGATTTAAGAGCTAATCTTTTAACTTTTTTATTTAATTTAAAAGAGAAATCTCTTGGTTTTGGAGCGAATACAACGCCACCGCCAGTCCATTGAGGAGAACGAATAGAACCTTGTCTAGCGCGACCAGTACCTTTTTGTCTCCAAGGTTTTCTACCACCACCACGAACTTCTGCACGAGTTTTAGCACTTTTAGTACCTTGTCTTTGGTTAGCTAAATATTGAACAACAGCTTGATGCATAACGTGTTCATTTACCTCAACACCAAAAATATTTTCATTTAATTCAACAGAGCCTACTTCGCTTCCGTTCATATTTAAAACTTTAACAGTTATTGCCATTTAGGTTTTCCTCCTTTCGTAAAGATTAATTAAGCCTTTACGCTTTCTTTAATAACAAGAATTGAACCTTTGTTGCCAGGAACAGCACCTTTTACAAGAATTAAATTCTTATCAGCATCTACTCTAACAACCTCAAGGTTTTGAATAGTAACATTTTCTGCACCCATATGTCCAGGCATTTTTTTACCTTTTTTAACTTTACCAGGAGTAGTCGCAGAAGATAAAGAACCAACACCTCTGTGGTATTTAGAACCGTGAGCCATAGGACCTCTATGTTGGTTATGTCTTTTAATTGCACCTTGGAATCCTTTTCCTTTAGATACACCGCTTACATCGATTTTATCACCAGCTGCAAATATATCAGCTTTAATTAAAGCACCAAGCTCATATTCACTAGCGTTTTCAAATTTAAATTCTTTTAATAATTTAGTAGCAGAAACACCTGCTTTTTCAAAGTGTCCTTTTAAAGGTTTGTTCACTTTGCTTTCTTTAACTTCACCGAAACCTACTTGAATAGCTTCGTATCCGTCATTTTCCATAGTTTTCTTTTGAGTTACAACACAAGGACCTGCTTCTAAAACAGTAACAGGAATAAGGATACCGTTTTCAGAAAAAATTTGTGTCATACCGATTTTTTTAGCAATAATGCCTTTTTTCATAATTAAATTGCACCTCCGTAGTCTACAGCGGATTACCTATTAAATATTTTAGGTAATCATTCTAGGCAAATATAAGGCGAACTTATATAAACCAAATTGGATTAATTACATTTATAATATTTTGTAATTATTGTTTTATTTACGTTATAACCATAAAAACTGTTTATTTGTAAACAGTATTGTTTATTTCATAAACAATATTATTGATATTATTTACTCAAAAATTATAAATTATAACATTTTTAAAGTAATATCAACGCCAGCTGGTAAATCAAGACGGCTTAAGCTATCCATAGTTTTTTGAGTTGGCATTAAGATATCAATTAATCTTTTATGAGTTCTAAGCTCAAATTGTTCTCTAGAATATTTGTACTTATGAACCGCTCTTAATATAGTAACAACTTCCTTTTTAGTTGGAAGTGGTATAGGGCCACTTACTTGAGCACCTGTTTTTTTAGCAGTTTCAATAATTTGTACAGCAGATTGGTCGATTAACTTATGGTCATAAGCTTTAAGACTGATTCTAAGCTTTTGATTAGCCATAAAAAAAGTCCCCTCCTTTTCGCACTTTTAGTTTTTAGTACGACAAGCGGTGACTGCACACATCAATAACACAATAGGCATAATAAACCTATTGAGAAGTATTTTCACAAAAATAAAATACTTACAAATATTCGATATACACAGTGACTTGTCGCCCGGTTTCTTGAACTGGACATCGCTCCATAGAAAAACTTACCAATAAGGTAACAACCTTCTATTTCTTCGCTCTTATGTCACAACAAAAGGATTATAGCATATATTAAATATATTTGCAAGTATTTTTTAAAAAAATTTTGTAAAAATTTTAAATTTTATATATTATGTAATATATTAGAATATTTTTGAGCTTATTTACTATATTTTTCTATTTGAAAGGTTGCAAACTTTATCTACAACCTTAATATCTTTATATTACTTTTTTACATTAAATTAGTTTCTTCTAATTTTTCTTCAAAAAATTCATTTATTTTAATAAGAGGCTTTCTAAGTATTAAACCTAAAGCTAAAGAAGATGGTAAAAACGTGAGCAATTTTATAATATCTGTTTTATATGCATCTCCATAAAGACCTGCTATAGTTTCTCGCATAGAATTTATAGCATATGTAAAAGGTAAATAAGGGTTTATCTTTTGGAAAAATTCTGGTGTAACTTCAACAGGAAAAGTCCCCCCTGCCCCAGCAACTTGTATAACAAGTAAAAATACACAAATAGCTTTACCAACATCTCCAAAAGAAACAACAAGAGTATAAATTATATTAATAAAAACTATGCTAGCTATAACACCTGCTAAAACAAACAACTCGGGATTTAAACATTGTACCTTTAATATGTATAAATCACCAAAACAAACAACTAAAGCTTGTATAATACCTATTACCATAAATAAAAAATATCTACCTATATAGGATTGATAAGGCTTTATATTTTTAATACGCTCATCTTCATAAACTCTAGTTTTTAAAAGTGATACCAATAAAACCCCTCCAACCCAAAATGAAAGTATTGTATAAAAAGGAGTCATAGCCGATCCATAATTTTTTATCTCATAAAAAGAAATATTTTCCACTTGCACAGGAGCAGAAATAAACTTTCCTACCGTCTCAGGATCATTTTTTAATATGTTTGCTAACTGTTGCAATTTTTCATCTTTTTTAATATCTAAAATTTTCTTTTCTAAATCTTTAACATCATTTTGGCTAGCTTGTATAGCTTTATTAGTACTTTGTATAGCTTTTTGGCTAGCTTCTAGAGTAACATAAATTCCGTCTAATATTTTATCCATTTGGCTTATAGTTCCTGTAGCATTTTTAGCTAACAGATTAAAATCAACTAAAGTTTTATACATTTTTTCTGCTTCATAGTCTATACTAGGTTTTATATTAATTCTATATAAATCTTTAACATTGTATATATCTTCTTTAACTTGATTTAATTGGTTTTGCATATCATTTCTTAAGTTATATGATATATCGTTACCGCCATTTATAATAGTCTCCATATTTTTGCCTATAGATATTATATCATTTAATCTACCATTAATGTGGCTAAGTTTTTCAACAAATTCATCTATGCCTTTTAATCTTATAAAAAGTTTATCATTTAAATTATTTAATATTTTTATAGTATTATTATTAATAGTAATAATTTTATCTAACCTTTTGTTAATAAAATCTATTTGCATTTTAACTATATCAATATTTTTCTCGTTTACGTTAGATATATCTTCCCAGCTTTTAATAACATCATTAACTAAATCTTCAGATGTTATTAAAAAACTTTCTGCCGTATCTGCAATACTTTTAAAAACTTGGCTTGAAGAATGTATTAACCCATTTATATCGTTAGATATATCTTCCCCATTTTGTGCTATAGATTTACCACCTGGTAAAACAAGCTTTGTTGTATCTATAAGGCTTTTAGTAGCATTTAAGCTTTCATCAAAACTTTTTGCTAATATTTTATATTGTTCTAAAGAGTTTGAAACTTGGTTTAATGTATTTATCATTTTATCTGCTACCGTGTCTTCTTGTTCGTTTATTTTGTTATATGTAATTTTTAAAGCTCCTTCTAATGCCTTGCTTGCTGTATCTAAAAAAGCTTCATTTATTTGTTGTTGAACAACAGATACCCCTTTATCTGTTATCTTAGGCGCTATAGCATTTTTCTTTTGGTTTACATAATACTCTATTTTAGGTGTTTTTATACTATCTGTCAATATACTAGAAAAATTTTCACTAAAATCTTCTGGTATAACAACTCCTGCATAATATTCACCACTTTTAACACCCTCTATAACTTTATCTTTAGCAACAAAAACCCAACCTATATCATTATTTTTTTCAAGCTCTTCTATAATTTTACCACCTAAGTTAACATCTATATCTAATATACTAGTGCCCATGTCATTGTTAACTACTGCAACTTTTAAACCATTTGTGCTACCATAAGGATCCCAGCTTGCCACTATATTAAACCATGCATATAATGCGGGTATAAAACAAGCACCTAATATAACAGCCAGCGCTATAGGATTTTTTATAATTTTTCTTAAATCTCTATATGCAATTTTAAAAATATTTTTCACATAACCACCTCTTAACCTTTAATTTTATTCTTTGTTAGACATATAACAATTATACAACTAAAAAAAATAAAATCAAGTACAAAATTGCTTTTATATTATCTTTTCTAAAAACATAAAAGCTATAGACAAAGTCTATAGCCTTATAATATAAAAGTTTATATTAGTCAATGTCAAAATCAACAACTTGGCCTGTTAAAGCATTAATTTCTACTTCATATGTTCTATTGCCTTTCATTATTTTAAAGTCATATGTTGGAATATCATCATATTCATATATATCTGCTTCTTGCCAAATAACATTACCACCACCTACGGCTTTTATAGCAGCATTTTTAGCTGTTGCCATACTAACTAATTTTTGTCCATTCCAGCTTCCCCCGTTGTTCATTGGTGAAGAAGGCGATGGTGTTGGAGCTGGTAATGTAGTTGCACCACCATTCGTTGTTGGTAAGTCTGTTGGTTCACCGTTTACACCTCCTGTAGCACCAGATCCTGTATTAATATAAATTGTTTTTGTGTTAGAATCCCAAGAAATTTCGTTACCTAAAGCATCACTTACAATTCTTAAAGGAACATAAGTTGTACCATTACTTACAAAAGCGCTACTACCTTTACCTGTGTCAACACCATTTACAACAAGTCTTTTAACAGAATATACTGCTTGCATATTAACAACATTAGCTGCAAAAGCAGTTGCTGATGTCATAACTATACTCCCTATTAATAAACCACTAATAAATTTTTTCATTTTTATTTCCTCCTAAAATTACTCATTTCATTTATTACAATTAATTAAACGTAAAAATTTTTTTAAAGTCTTATAATTTATAAAATATTTTTAGTCTATATCATAATCGTTAACTACACCAGTTAAAGCATCTATTTCTACTTCATATACTCTAGTACCTTTTTTTATTTTAAAATCGTATGTTGGTGCATCATCTATATCATAAATATCTTCTTCGTGATATATAACCTCTCCACCACCTACAGTGTTTATAGCTACTTGTTTAGCTTTTTCTAAACCTATTAAAGATTTTCCATTCCAAGTGCTACCATTTGCTCCGGTATTGTTTATTGGTTGTTGTTCCGTTATAACATTATTAACCGTAGGTTGTTGAACTAATAAATCACCATTTGTTGTATTATTATTTCCTTGATAAGGTGGTAAATCTGTTGGTTCTCCATTAGTTATTTCTGTACTTTGTATATTTTGCTGATTATCACTATATACTTGTGCGTTATTTTCTAATATTTTATTTTCCATTTTTCTTTCTTCTAAAATTTCATTAACTTTAAAATATCCTGTTACTAATGCAACTCCTATAACTACACCAATAATGATATTAAATATCCCTTTGCTATTTTTACTTTCACTACTATTTTGATCGCTCATCTTTTCCTCCTAAAAATATATTTTTCATTTTTATAATACATATAACGATTATTTTTAATTAAAGTTTATTATTTATTAAAATTTTTTTGTAATATTTTTTTAATTTTATTGTAATTATTTTTAAATAATTTTAGTGTATAATATATATAATAAAATTAGAGAGCTTAAGGTGATATTTTATGAAATTTTTAAAAATAAATATATTAACTATATTTTTTACGATATTTTTATTTAAAATAAACATATTTGCAGCCCCTCTTAAAACATATGCTACATATACTGCAAATAATTTAACTATAACAAGCTATAGTAAAAGTTGGAATAAAAATATGCTAAAAGATTTATATGTAGAGCTTTTAAACAATTTTCACGGAGATGAATTTAACTATTTAAGCAATATATACATATACCCAGATTCTCCTGAAGGTGTAAACGGACTTTATTATGACAACATATCTTTAGAAAATGGCCAATATATTCTAGGAAATAAAGCATATATAAACCTTTATAATGGAGAAAGATACAACACTATACCAAAAATAGCCAATACTCTTTCTCACGAATATGGCCACCATTATATGATATATAACCTCGTAAAAACCGAGAATATATATTACAATAACTTAAAGAACTCTAAATATGTAAAAATAAGAAATTTAGAAGGAGTTCCCGTTATATATGATACAGAAAGTGAAGACTATTTGTATCACTGGGATATAATGGAAATAATGGCAGATGATTATGTTCAGCTTTTAGGTTCTTCTACAGCAAAAATATCTTATAATTATAAATCTGTTGATGAGCTTTTAAAAGCAAATGAAAATCCTTATGAAAATCCCTATAGTTTTAATTTAAAACCACAGTTAAATCCATTTATACCTTTAGCAGCAGATATAGAAGGGCTTTATAAATATTTATTAAGCCTTAGTGGTTTTAAGCTTAATCAACCTAAAGCACCTATAAAACCAAAATTAAATAATATTACAGGTACAATAGCATTAAACGGAGAACCAACATATAACATAAGTTGGAACAACCCTAATAAAGATGCCATATTAGAATATACCCTTGTAATTTATCCAGATAACAACCCTTTTGTAGCATATCCTTTAAAAACAGTAACATCTAAAGAGCCTTTAAATGTTACATTTGGTAGCTATAGCATAAAACAAACAGATGGAACAATAAAATCTATATCCCAAATATATGAAGATAACTATACGTTAAAGCTTTATATTAAAGATTCTTTTGGCTTTATATATTCTGGCCCAACGTTAACAAGTAATTTTACACAGTTATCTAAAAATATATTGTCTAACAATAAAAATAATAATGTAAAAAAAGAACCACCAAATATGATTGAAAAACCAAGTGCTAGTCCAGATATTAAGCCTATTGGCCCAAGCTCTAGTGGTTCTTTAGGTGATTTATTTTATATAAACAATAAAAAATATCTTTAAAAAAGCCTACTTTCAATAAGTAGGCTTTAAACTATATTATCTATTTTTTCTTAAAAAACTTGGTATATTTAATTTACCACCACTAGGCTCACTTTCATTTTTATGTTGTCTATTTAAACCATATGTATTAGTGTGAGTATGAGTATTTATATTATTATTTACGTTATTATTTATGTTATTATTTATATTTGGAGCAATATTGCTATTTTCTTGTACATTAAATGTTTGTGATTGTTCTTGTATATTATTAATAGGTTGTTCTTGTTGCATTTGTTGAACATTAGAAAATCCGTTTTGTAAATGTTGAGGAGCTACATTAAATTGTTGATTATTTGTTACTTGATTAATAGGTTGTTGTATTGGTTGTTGCATATTATGTTGTATAGGTTGAGGTATTATTTCTTGTTGGTTATCTATAACATCTTTAAGATCTGTAGCAATAATAGTAATAATAACTTTATCTTTAAGATTTTCTTCTATAGAAGAACCATAAATAATGTTAGCAGTTGGATCGAGCATTTCTTCTATGCTAGATAAACCTCTGCTTATTTCTTTAAGGGCAAGATCTTTACCCCCTGCAACGTTAACAAGTAAGCTTTTAGCACCTTCTATAGATGTTTCTAATAATGGGCTGTTAATAGCCTCATTAACCGCATCTTGTATTTTGTTTTTGCCGCTACCTTCACCAACACCAAGATGTGCATATCCTTTGTCTTTCATAATAGTAGTAACATCAGCAAAATCTACATTTATCTCTGCTGGATTTTTAATAATATTTGCAATACCTGTAACACCTTGTCTTAATACTTCATCTACTTTAAGAAAAGCTTCCATTTGAGTTACATCATCTTCTATAATATCTAATATACGTTCATTAGGTATAACTATAAGGGTATCTACATTTTCTCTTAATTTTTCAATACCTTCTATAGCATTTAAAGCACGCTTTTTGCCTTCAAAGTTAAAAGGTTTAGTTACAACAGCAACAGTTAAAATACCTTGGCTTTTAGCAATATTTGCAACAATGGCAGCAGCTCCTGTGCCTGTTCCGCCCCCCATACCAGCTGTTACAAATACCATATCTGCACCTTGTATGGCTTGTGCAATATCATCTTTAGATTCTTCAGCAGCTATTCTTCCAACCTCTGGGTTACCACCTGCACCAAGCCCACGGGTAGATTTTTCTCCTATAACAAGTGTTTTAGAAGCTAAGCTTCTATTAAGAGCTTGTCTATCTGTATTTATAGCTATAAATTCTATATCTATAGAGCAATATTCAATCATTCTATTAACAGCGTTGTTACCCGCACCACCAACGCCAATAACGATTATTTTTTCTTCTTCATTGTTTATATTTTCTAAACCTATCAAGATATAACCCTCCTAAATAGTATTCTGTCTTTTTTATTATACACCATCTATTTTAATAGTTCAATTTATTTATAATATTTCTTCTATCATATTAAGTATATATGTTTTTAGAAAATTTGCAAGTATAATATTATTTTTTTAATTTTTATAATATATTAAAATATAAATTTAAGTAATATATTTAAAAATAGGTGGTTTATTTATATCATTTATATATAAAAATCCTTTTTCTTCTGGTTTAAAATTTTTAAGTATCTCGTTTAAAGTGTTCATTTTTATATTTAAAGCTTCTCTACCACCTAATAAAATATCTAAATTTTCCATATATAAATGTATATCGTTTAAATCAGAAACATCTATTTTTAGTATATTTTTCAAGTGTTCTTTGCTTTTTATAGTGTTGGTTATCTCCATAACTATTTCAAATGCTTCTTGGTTATCTGTTTTTAGTTTTTTACCTATAATAAATTTATCAAACCCCAATCCATAAATCATAGGTAAAGGCTTTGTATAATTAGGTTGAACATCTACAACCATACCATATTTATCTATATATATATATCCGCTAGGATACGGTATATATCCTACTATATTTCTTTCTATAATATTAATATTAATAGTATTGGGTAGCTTTTTAGTAACTTTAATATCTTCTACATAATAATTAGTTTTAAGCCTTCTTTTCGCCACAAAGCTGTTAAAGGTAAGTATATTTGTTGTTTTATCTAACTTAAGCTCTCTAATAATATCGGCTTTTTCTAAATTTTCTAAATCATTCATTTCTATATTTTCTATATTGAGAAATGGTGATAGCATTAACAACATAAATATTAGAGCTATTAATGCTATGCCCATTAAAATATACATATATATTTTTTTCATTAGTTTCACCTAATCTTTTAAACCTTTTATATTTGCACCTAAAAGGCTTAGCTTTTTATCTATATTTTCATATCCTCTGTCTATATAACACCCTCCCTGTACAATAGTTTCCCCTTGTGCAACAAGACCTGCCATTATAAGGCTTGCTCCCCCTCTTAAATCTTTAGCAAAAACATTTTTTCCATATAAATTGTTTTTTCCATTTATAATAAATGTAGCGCTATCTTCTATTATGTTGCAACCTAGTTTATTAAGCTCTGATATATGCTTGTTTCTAGCTTCAAATATATTTTCTTTTATAATACTTGTTCCACATATTGTAGCTAATAAAGCCATAATTTGAGGTTGCAAATCTGTAGGAAAATAAGGGTAAGGTTTAGTTTCTAAAAAATCTATTGGCTTTAAAACGTCTTTGTTTTTTATTTTTATACTATCTTTATATATTTGTATGTTACAACCAATTTGGTTTAAAATATCTAATAAAGCTGTTAAATATTGTGGTATTATACCTTTTACTGTTACATCACCATTTGTTATAGCAGACATACATAAAAATGTTCCCGCTTCTATTCTATCTGGCATTATAGTATACTCAACAATATCATTTAGCTTTTCTACCCCCTCTATAGTTATAATATGAGTGCCTTCTCCATATATTTTAGCTCCCATTTTTCTTAAAAATCTTACCATATCTATTATTTCGGGCTCTTTAGCACAATTTTTTATAACAATTTTGCCTTTTACAAAAATAGATGCTAAAATTATATTTTGGGTAGCTCCAACACTAGCAAAAGGTAGAACTATTATGTTTTCTTTTATACTATCTACGGTAGCTTTTATTATATTTTTATCATCCTCTATTTTTATACCTATTTTTTCAAAGGCGTCAAGATGAAAATCTATAGGCCTTTTACCAAGGTTACAACCACCTGGGTATGATATGCTAGCCTGTTTAAACCTTGATATAATAGCTCCTAAAAATATAATAGATGAACGCATTTTTTTAACTAAGTCTTCCTTCACGTCAGTTTTATTCATATTTTTAGAGTTAACTACAACAGTATTTTCTCTGTAGCTAACCTCACAACCTAAATCTTTTAATATATCTATAGCTACAAAAGTATCTAAAAGCATAGGCACATTTTTTAAAATACATATACCACCGTTTAAAACTGTTGAGGCAAGGATAGGCAAAACGGCATTTTTTGCCCCACTTACAAAAACTTCACCGCTTAGCTTATTACCACCTTTTATTATATATTTGCCCATATATAACCCTCCAAATTTTTCATATCTTATACTATGAAAGGCTATATATTTATGTTACAAATTTATATATTTTTTACAATATTCTATATTTTTTTAAGCTTTGATAAATTTGCCATAAGCTTCTTTTCACCTATATTGTCAAAATTTATAGTAACTTCATAATCTGCACCAGCAGGAGATATATTTAAAACTTTTCCTTGTCCAAATTTAAAATGTCTTACTATATCTCCAACAACAAAATCTAAAGATACATTTTTAGGTGATGGTATATCTTTTTTTAGATAAGAAGAAACATTTGGCCTATAAGATGGCTTTGGCCTATAATTATTTGTAGGTTCTTCTATGTTAAAAGATATAGTTGATCTTTTTTCTAATTTTTGTTTAATATGTATCAAATCTTTAGGTAGCTCTTTAAAGAAAGAAGAAGGTGCGTTGCTTACATATCTGCCGTGTTGCAATCTAGATTTTGCGTTTGTAAGGTATAGCTCTTTTTTAGCTCTTGTTATACCTACATATAAAAGGCGTCTTTCTTCTTCTATATCTGATGGGTTATCACTTATTATAGCACGATATGTAGGGAAAATACCTTCTTCAAAGCCTGCTATAAATACAACAGGAAACTCTAACCCTTTAGAGCTATGCAAAGTCATTAATGTAACTACATCTTCCCCTTCCTCCATATTGTCTATATCAGCTACTAAAGATACTTCTTCTAAAAATCTGGTAAGGCTTTTATCTTCATCATTTTTGCTTTCTTCATATTCTACGGCTTTGCTAACAAATTCTTCTAAATTAGATATTCTGCCTAAAGCCTCGTCTGTACCTTCTTTTTTAAGCTCTTCTAAATATCCTGTTTCTTCCAATATATAGTCTATCAAATCGGCTACATTTAATTTTTCGCTTTTTTCTTTAAAACAAACCATAATATTATAAAAATCTAAAACGCTTTTAGTTTTTCTACCTAAATCTGCTATATGTTCTGCTTTAGACAAAGCTTCAAAAAGAGATATATTGTTTTCTTCTGCATATTCGCTAGCTTTTAATATTGTAGCATCACCTATACCTCTTTTAGGTACGTTTATTATCCTTTTTAAAGATATATCATCATTAGGATTTTCTAAAACTTTTAAATAGCTTATAATATCTTTAATCTCTTTTCTACCATAAAAGTTTACACCGCCATACAGCTTATATGGTATAGATGAAAAAACTAGCTGTTCTTCTAAAAGTCTAGATAAACTGTTAGTTCTATAAAGGATAGCAAAATCTTTATAGCTATATCCTTCTTTAATTTTTTTGCTTATTTCTTTTGCTATAAATGTTGCTTCTTCTCTATCAGAGTTACATTTTTCATAGTTTATAAGAGAGCCTTGTTCATTTTCTGTCCATAAGCTTTTTTCTTTTCTACCAAAATTATTTTTTATAACAAAATTTGCTGCCTCTAATATAGTTTTACTGGAGCGATAGTTTTGCTCAAGCTTTATAACAGTAGCATTATTAAAGTCTTTTTCAAAATCTAATATATTATTTATATCTGCTCCTCTCCAACCATAAATACTCTGATCATCATCACCTACAACGCATAAATTTTTATATTTATTGGCCAAAAGCTTTATTAACATATATTGGCTTGTGCTAGTATCTTGATACTCATCTACCATAATATATTTAAAACGCTCTTGATAATAATCTAAAACATCAATATTGTTAGCTAAAAGTTGCACCGTTTTAAATATTAAATCATCAAAATCTAAAGAATTGTTAGCTTTTAGCCTATTTTCATAGGCGATATATATATCGGCTATTAGCTTCTTTTTAAAATCTGAGCCTACATTTTGAGAAAAAACAGTAGGTGTTATAAGCTTGTCCTTTTGTCTTCCTATTTGGCTTAAAACATATTTAGAGCTTAATATATCGTCATTTATTTTATATTCTTTCATTATATCTTTTATAAGACGCTCAGCATCATCTGCATCATATATAGTAAATTTATTTGTATAGCCTATTTTATCTATATGGCTTCTTAATATTCTAACACATAAAGAATGAAATGTAGAAACTAAAACCTGACTGCCTTCTGCACATATAGAATTAACTCTTTCTTTCATCTCTTTAGCAGCTTTATTAGTAAAAGTAATAGCTAAAATATTAAATGGCCTTATACCTTTATTAATAAGATAAGCTATTCTATGTGTTAAAACTCTTGTTTTACCAGAGCCTGCTCCTGCCAAAAGAAGCAAAGCACCTTCGGTAGATAAAACAGCCTTTTTTTGCATAGGGTTTAACTTATTTAAAAGTTGTTCCATTTTTATTTCTCCTAAAATTTATATTTATTTTTAAATTTATTTTTATTTTTTATAATTAAACATATACAAACTAATATTATACCTATAATAGCACCAAAAAAATCTAATAAAACATCTTTAACAGAAGATACCCTACCTGGTGAATATATTTGTATATATTCGTCTATAACAGGTATAAAAGTACTAAAAAACATAGGAAATCCTATTATGCTAAAAATTTTATTTGTAAAAGATGAAAAAGTTAGCATAAGAAAAATACCTAAAATAAAAAATTCTACAAAATGAGCCAACTTTCTTATAAAATGGCCGCTAAATTTAAAGCTTATGCCTACATTAGCTAAGAAATCGTTTATAAAATTTAAAACGGCAGTGCTAGCGTTAGAAGAGCTTTCCCCATTTTGTATTGAATTATAAAAAATAAATGTTACTATAATTATAGTAACCAATAAATAAATTATACTTTTTAATTTTATATTCATATAATCTCCTTTAATTTCACTTATATATTATATTTTAAAATATAATATTTGTAAATAATCAATTTGTAAACAATTAATATCAAAAAATAACATATTTAAAAATATGTATATTTTTTTGTCGAAACAAATAAAAATTAAATATTAAAAGGTTTTACTATAAAAATATCTTTTATATTTAATTTTTTTTCTAAAAAATTTTTAGATAAAATAGCTTGCTTTTTAGATTTATAAATACCAAAAACGGCAGAACCGCTACCGCTCATAAGGCTACCTAGAGCCCCACTTTCTAACATAGCTTCTTTTATATCTTTTATTATAGGATAAAGAGGTATAGAAACAGTTTCTAAAACGTTACATAAATTGGCAGCTATACCTTCTATATTTTCATTTTTTATATAATAGTTAATTTTTTCTATATCTGGCCTTTCTTTTATTTTAGATAAGTCTAAGCTTTGGAAAATAGCTCCTGTAGATATGCTCACACTAGGTTTAACTATTAACATATAACAATGAGGCATAGGTGGCATAGGTGTTAGCTTTTCTCCTATACCTTCTGCTAAATATGTGCCTCTTTTTATACAAAAAGGAACATCTGCACCAAAACTTTTTCCTATCTCTAAAAGCTTATCGTTACATATTTTTAGGTTAAATAAATTTCTAATACCTACTAATGTAGAAGCACAATCTGCACTACCACCAGCAAGACCAGCACACATAGGTATTTGCTTTTTAATGTATATATACATACCATTTTTTATATTATATTCATTTTTTAAATAATTTGCCGCTTTATAAACTAAGTTTTTGTCATCTATAGGTAGCCAATCTTTGTTAGTTTCTAAGCATATACCATCATTAAAAGTTTTTTTAATATATATTGTATCGTATAAGCTAACAGATTGCATTATCATTTGCAAATTATGGTAGCCATTATCTAATTTTTCTATAACATCTAAAGCTAAGTTTATTTTAGCTCTAGCAAAAAGCCTTATATTTTTCATTTTATCACCTTTAACTTATGTTTATTTTTATATATTTTAACATATATAAGGAAAAAATAAAAATAAATTTTAAAAAAAGTAGTAAAAAATAATATAAAAATACTTGACGTTTTTTAAAACTAATAATATACTTTGATTATCAAAAGATTTTTTTAATTTTATAAAATATATCATATTAACGAAAAAATAATTAAAGTTTATTTTTATTTTTTGTCTTAATAGATAAAACTTTTAATAAGAATACAAAGCTTTGAAAGGTTGTATATAAAACCTACAACCTTATATGTGGAGGCTATTTTATGAAAAAAACTTTAGATACTATAAGTGGGCTTATATCTAGTGTTTTTTATGATATAATAAAACTAGAAGAGGCCTTTTTAAAAGATAATAAATATAAAGATGTATCTTCTAAAGAAATAAGGACTATCGAAGCAATAGGCACAAACAAAATTAAAACAATGGGTGCTATTGCTAAAAATCTTGATATAACTTTAGGCACATTAACTGTTTCTATAACAAACCTTGAAAAAAAAGGTTATGTTAGGCGAGAAAAATGTCTTAAAGATAAAAGAGTTGTTAATGTTTTTTTAACAGAAAAAGGCAAAAAACTTTTTAGGCTTCATAAAAAGTTTAAAGAAAATATTATGCGTTCTATCGTTATAGATCTTTCCCACCAAGAAAAAGAAATTTTTAATGGTGCTTTAGCTAGAGTTAGTCAAATATTGCACAAGCAATGTATAAATATTTAAAAGGAGAAAAATATGTTTTGTTCAAAAATAATTGGGTTTGAAAGTTATACGCCCGAAAATATTATAACAAATGACGATCTTTCTAACATTGTAGAAACCTCTGATGAATGGATATACACAAGAACAGGTATATCTAAAAGATGTTTAACTACAAAAGAAAATACTTCCGATTTTGCTATAAATGTGAGTAAAAAATTAATAGAAAATGCTAATATATCGCCAAAAGATATAGACCTTATTATATTAGCAACTATAACACCAGATTATTTAACACCTTCTACCGCTTGTATAGTTCAAGGGGCTATAGGTGCAACAAACGCTTTAGCTTTTGATATAAATGCGGCTTGTTCTGGATTTGTATATGCTTTATCTACTGCCGACAAATTTTTAAAATCTGGCTTATATAAAAATGCATTAGTTATAGGTGCTGAAACATTGTCTAAAACGGTAGATTGGAGCGATAGGTCAACTTGCGTATTATTTGGAGATGGCTCTGGTGGTGCTCTTTTAACTGCATCTAACCAATATAATAGCATATTAGCAGAAGATTTAAAGGCAGATGGTGTATCTTGGCAAGCTATAACAGGTGGCAAATTAAATAATAACAATCCGTTTTTAAAAGAAAAAGAAGAAGAAGCTTTTTATTTACAAATGGATGGAAGAAAAGTATTTAATTTTGCTACAAAAACTGTGCCTAAAAGCATAAATAATGTATTAGAAAAAGCTAACATTACATTAGATGATATAAAATATATAGTGCCACATCAAGCTAATAGCCGTATTGTTGAAGGTGTAGCTAAAAAGCTAAACATTAGCTTAGATAAATTTTACTTAAATTTAGAAAGCTACGGCAATACATCTGCCGCTAGCATACCTATTGCACTAGCAGAGATGACAAAAAATAATTTGCTAAAAAAGGGAGATAAAATAATAATTACAGGTTTTGGTGCTGGTCTTACTTGGGCATCTATGCTCATACAAATATAGGTATTTTTATGAATAATGATAAAATAAAATTAATTGTATCTATTATGGTTGGTATGGCATTAGGTAGTATACTAGGCGTAATAGTTTATAATATTTTTACTAAAATATAAAAAAGGTTAAAAAGGTGATAATATGAAATCAAATTTATGTGATATATTAGGTATAAAATATCCTATTTTTCAAGGAGCTATGGCTTGGATATCAGATGGAGAACTTGCTGCAAGCGTTTCTAATGCTGGTGGCCTTGGTATAATAGCAGGTGGTAACGCACCAGGAGAGATTGTAAGAGAAGAAATAAAAAAAGCAAAAGCTTTAACAGACAAACCTTTTGCGGTAAATATAATGCTTTTATCTCCTTTTGCAGAAGAAGTTGTTAAAGTTGTATGTGAAGAAGGAGTTAAAGTTGTAACAACAGGTGCGGGCAACCCTGCTAAATATATGGACTTATTTAATGAGCATAACATAGCAGTAATACCTGTTATACCATCAGTTGCTCTTGCTCAAAAAATGGAAAAAATAGGTGCAAAAGCCGTTGTTGCAGAAGGTATGGAAGCAGGTGGACATATTGGTAAGCTTACCACTATGGCTCTTGTTCCACAAGTTGTAGATGCAGTTAATATACCTGTTATAGCAGCAGGTGGTATAGCAGATGGTAGAGGTTGTGCTGCTGCCTTTATGCTTGGTGCACAAGGTGTTCAAGTGGGTACAAGATTTTTATTATCAAACGAATGTAACGTTCACGATAATTATAAAGAAAAAGTAATTAAAGCTAAAGATATTGATAGCGTTATTACAGGCCAAATAACAGGCCACCCTGTTCGTGTTTTAAGAAATAAACTTGCTAGACTTTATGATACGGTAGAAAGAGAAGAGCTTAGAAAAGAAAAACCAGACATTGAAAGAGTAGAAAAGTTAGGTGCAGGTGCTTTACAAAAAGCTGTTAAAGAAGGTGATGTGGAAAATGGATCTGTTATGGCAGGCCAAATAGCAGGTATGGTTTCAAAAAGACAAAGTAGCCAAGAGATTATAAATGAGCTTGTTAGCCAATTTGATGCTTTAATGGGTAATTGCCAAAAATAATTATTAATAATAGGAGATATAATATGAAAATATGTTTTATATTTAGCGGACAAGGTGCCCAATATAATGGTATGGGTAAAGAGCTTTATGATAATTTTTCAGTTTGCAAACAAGTTTTTGAAGATGCAAATAATGCTTTAGGCTTTAATATAACAGATATATGTTTTAATGAAGATGAAAGGCTTAATCAAACAGAATATACTCAGCCTGCTATTTTAACAACAAGCTATGCTATTTTTAAACTTATGGAAGAAAAAGGCATAAAAGCAGATTATATGGCAGGGCTTAGCCTTGGTGAATATTCTGCCCTTTGTGCTAGTGGTACTATAGATTTTAAAGAAGGTGTAACCTTAGTTAAAAAAAGGGGCAAATATATGACAGAAGCAGTACCTATTGGTGTTGGTGCTATGTCTGCCGTTATGAATGCAGATGAAAGTATTATAAATGAAGCTTTAAAAAAAGCCTCTAATGATACAGAACTGGCTATGATAGCAAATTATAATGCACCTGGCCAAATAGTTATAGCAGGTCACACACCTGCTATAGAAAGAGCAGAAACTATCCTTAAAGAAAAAGGTATAAAAAAAGTTATAAGACTTAATGTAAGCGGCCCTTTCCATACTTCTTTATTAAAACCTGCTAGCGATAAATTAGCTTTAGAGCTTGAAAATATTAATATAAATAAGCCTAATATAGATGTATTTACAAATTTAACTGGTGAAAAAGTAGAAAATATAAAAGATACTTTAATAAAGCAAGTTATGAGCCCTGTTAAATGGGAACAAACTATAAAAAATCTTATTAACCTTGGTGTAGATACTTTTATAGAGCTAGGCCCAGGGAAAACATTATCATCTTTTGTTAAAAAAGTTAGCAAAGAGGTAAATGTTTATAATGTAGAAGATTTAGCTAGCTTAGAAAAAACTTGTAAAGGAATAGGTATAGAATAATGTTAAAAGAAAAAACAGTTATAGTTACAGGTGGTGCTAAAGGTATAGGTAAAGCTATTGCTATAGCTTTTGCTAAAGAAGGCGCTAACATTGTGCTTAATTATAGAAGCACAAGCCCTGAAGATGTAGTTAAAGAAATAGAAAATTTTGGTGTAAAATGTTTAGCCATTCAAGCAGATATAAGCGATTTTGAACAAGCTAAACAACTAGTAGATAAAGCGGTAGAACAATTTAAAACAATTGACGTATTAATAAATAACGCAGGTATTACAAAAGATAATCTTCTTTTAAAAATGTCTGAAAATGATTTTGATATGGTTATTAATACAAACCTTAAAGGCGCTTTTAATATGATAAAACATACAAGCAAAATAATGCTTAAACAAAAAAGTGGTACTATTATAAATATGAGTAGTGTTGTCGGTCTTACAGGTAACATTGGGCAAGTAAACTATTCTGCTAGTAAAGCAGGTATGATAGGTATGACATTTTCAACAGCTAGAGAGCTTGCCTCTCGTGGTATAACTTGCAATGCAATAGCTCCAGGCTTTATAACAACAGATATGACAGATGTTTTACCTGATAGCATAAAAGAAAGCGTGCTTAATACTATTCCGCTTAAAAGATTTGGTACAACAGAAGAGATAGCTATTACAGCAGTATTTTTAGCTAAAAATAAATATATAACAGGCCAAGTAATTACCGTAGATGGCGGTATGGTAATGGCATAATGGAGGGTAATATGGAAAGACGCGTAGTTATAACAGGTATGGGCTTAGTTACACCTGTTGGTAATAATATAAACGAATTTTGGGAAAGTATAAAAAATGGTAAACACGGTATAGGTGAAATTACTCATTTTGATACATCAGATTCTAAAGTTAAAATAGCTGCCGAAATTAAAAATTTTGAGCCTGAAAAGGTTTTAGACAAAAAAGAAATAAGAAGGCTTGAGCCTTTTAGCATATATGCTTTATATGCAGCACAAGAGGCAGTAGATAATAGTGGCCTTGATTTAGAAAAAATTGATCCATATAGATTTGGTACAATAGTAGGCTCTGGCATGGGTGGTATTGGTATGATCGAAGATCAAATGATTAAAATGGTAGAAAAAGGTCCATCAAGGCTTGCACCTTTATTTATACCTAGTGTTATAACAAATATGGCGGCAGGACATATAGCAATACGTTTTGGAGCTAAAAGCACTTGCGAAACAGCTATAACTGCTTGTGCTACTAGCACAAGTTGTATAGGTATGGCATATAGAAATATAAAATTTGGTTATGAAGATGTTATACTTGCAGGTGGTACAGAAAGTACAATAACAAAAGCAGGTATAGGTGGCTTTGCCGCTTTAAAAGCATTATCTAGCTCTGAAGATGTAGATAGAGCATCTATACCTTTTGATAAAGAAAGAAATGGTTTTGTTATGGGCGAAGGTGCAGGTATTTTAGTTTTAGAAGAATTAGAACACGCTAAAAAACGTGGTGCTAAAATTTTAGCAGAAATTGTAGGTTATGGTGCTACTTGTGATGCTTACCATATGACAGCTCCTTGTGAGGACGGAGATGGTGCTGCTCGTGCTATGATTAAAGCTATGGAAGAAGGTAACGTTAACTATAATGATATTACATATATAAATGCCCACGGAACTAGCACACCTGCTAATGATGTAGGCGAAACAAAAGCTATAAAAACTGCTCTTAGAGAAAATTCTTATAATGTTTCTATAAGCTCTACAAAATCTATGACAGGGCATCTACTTGGTGCAACGGGTGCAGTTGAAGCTATCACTTGTGTATTAGCTTTACAAAATAATTTTGTGCCTCCAACAGTTGGCTATAAAGTTGCAGACGAAGAATGTGATTTAGATTATACACCAAATGTAGGTAAAGAAAGAGAAATGAAATATGCTTTATCTAATACCCTTGGTTTTGGTGGTCACAATTCAGTTTTATGCCTTAAAAAATGGGAGGAATAATTAAATGGATTTTGATAAAATAAAAAACTTAATGGAAAGCTTAGATAATTCTAGCCTTATGGACTTTGAGCTTAAGCTAAATGATAGTTTTTATCTTAGAATGAATAAATATAATAGCCAACCTACTACACAAAATACAATAAATTCTAAAGATCAACCTATTAATAATACAACGGCTAGTCAACCTACTCCTAATATAAATAATATTGCAGAAAATATTTCTGAACCTATAACAATTATTCCAGAAGCTAAAAAAGAAATAAAAGAAGGTAATATTGTAGCTAGTCCTATTGTTGGTACATTTTATTCTAGTAGCTCCCCTACTAAACCTGCTTATGTAAAAGTTGGAGATAAAGTAAAAGAAGGCGACGTTTTATGTATTATTGAGGCTATGAAAGTTATGAACGAAATAAAAAGCCAATATAGTGGAGAAATAGTAGAAATTTTTGTAGATAATGAAGATATGGTAGAATATAACCAACCTTTATTTAGAATAGTATAAGTTTTTATAGGTATGCTTTTGCATACCTATAATATTAATAAAATATTAAGGAGAATTATTATGAATATTAAAGAAATTATGGAAATTATACCTCATAGATACCCTTTTCTTTTAATAGATAAAGTTGTAGAAATAGAAGAAGGTAAAAAAATAGTAGCTATAAAAAATGTAACTATGAACGAACAATTTTTTCAAGGCCATTTTCCTGTTGAACCTGTTATGCCTGGTGTATTAATAATTGAAGCTATGGCTCAAGCAGGTGCTTGTGCTATTTTATCTATGGAAGAATATAAAGGTAAAATTGCATATTTTGGAGCTATAAATAATGCAAAATTTAGAGATAAAGTAGTACCTGGAGATACTTTAAGATTAGAGGTTGAGCTTTTAAAACTTAAAAAAGTTGCCGGTATAGGCAAAGGTATTGCATATGTAGGCGATAAAAAAGTAGCCGAGGCAGAGTTTACTTTTATGATAGGATAAGAGGTGTATTATGTTTAATAAAATATTAATAGCCAATCGTGGAGAAATAGCCGTTAGAATAATTCGTGCTTGTAGAGAGATGGGTATATCTACTGTTGCCGTTTATTCTGAGGCAGATAAAAATGCTCTACATACACAACTTGCAGATGAGGCCATTTGTATAGGTGGTAACAAAAGTGCTACTAGCTATCTAAATATGAATAATATTATAAGTGCTGCTTGTCTTACAGGTGCTAATGCTATCCACCCTGGTTTTGGCTTTTTATCAGAAAATTCAAAGTTTGCAGATATGTGTAGAGAATGTAACATTAAATTTATAGGGCCAGATGCAAAAACTATTGATCTTATGGGCAATAAAGCTAACGCTAGAAAACTAATGATAGAGGCAGGTGTTCCTGTTACACCAGGTAGTGATGGCATTGTAGAAAATGTAGAAAAAGCAAAAGAACTTGCAAAAGAGTTTGGCTATCCAGTAATGATAAAGGCATCTGCTGGTGGTGGTGGCCGTGGTATAAGAATTGTAAGAGAAGAAAAAGATTTAGAAGAAGCTTATAACTCGGCTAAAAGTGAAGCAAAAGTAGCTTTTGGTGATGATAGTATATATATGGAAAAAGTTATAGAAAATGCTAGACATATAGAAATACAAGTTTTGGCAGATGAACACGGTAACGCTATACATTTAGGTGAGCGTGATTGCTCTTTACAACGTAGAAATCAAAAAGTTTTAGAAGAAGCACCATCTGTAGCTCTTGATGAAAAAACAAGAAAAGCTATGGGTGAAGCAGCTATTCGTGCCGTAAAAGCATCTAACTATAAAAATGCAGGAACAATAGAATTTTTATACGGTAAAGATAATAAATTTTACTTTATGGAAATGAATACTCGTATTCAAGTTGAGCACCCTGTTACAGAAATGATAACAGATATAGACATAATAAAAGAACAAATAAAAATAGCATCTGGAGAAAAATTAAAATATTCTCAAGATGATATAATGTTTAATGGCCATAGCATAGAATGTAGAATAAATGCAGAAGACCCTTATAACAATTTTGCTCCATCTCCTGGTAGAATAGACTATTTATTTTTACCTAGCGGTGGCAACGGTTTAAGGGTGGATAGTGCCGTATATGCAGGTTATACTATACCTAGCTTTTATGACTCTATGATAGCTAAAGTTATAACAAAAGGTAAAACAAGAGAAGAGGCTATACAAAAAATGAAAAGAGCTTTAAATGAATTTGTTATAGAAGGTATAAAAACTAACATAGATTTTCATATGGAGCTTTTAGAAAATGAAGATTATTTAAAAGGTAACTTTGATACTTCATTTATAGCTAATAAAATTTTAAAGTAGCTTTTGAAAGGAAAGATGTTAAATGGATTTATTTAAAAATAAAAAAAGTCCTAATATAGAGAAAAAAACTGCTAAACAAAAGCTTTTTGCAAAACCAGAGGTGCCAACAGGTTTATGTATAAAATGTAGCGGTTGTGGTACTACAATATATTCTAAAGAGCTTGGGTTATTTAACATTTGCCCAGAATGTAACTTTTATTTTAGGTTATCTGCTAGAGATAGAATAAAAACTATTGCAGATAAAAATATCTTTGTAGAGTTTGATAAAGATATGTATGCAAAAAATCCTTTAAACTACCCTAACTATGATGAAAAAATACAAAACCTAAAAGAAAAAACAGGTTTAAATGATGCAGTTGTCACAGGCAAATGCCAAATATATGGCAAAGACTGTGTTTTATGTGTAATGGACTCTAGTTTTATAATGGGTAGTATGGGCTCTGTTGTTGGAGAAAAAATAACAAGAGCTTTTGAATATGCAACAGAACATAAATTACCTATTATTATATTTACCGCATCTGGTGGTGCTAGAATGCAAGAAGGTATTGTATCTTTAATGCAAATGGCAAAAGTTAGTGCGGCAGCTAGTAGACACTCTGAGGCTGGGCTTTTATATGTAACCGTATTAACAGATCCTACAACAGGTGGTGTTACGGCTAGTTTTGCAATGCTTGGAGATATAATATTAGCAGAGCCTAATACTCTTATTGGTTTTGCTGGCCCTCGTGTTATAGAGCAAACAATAAAACAAAAATTGCCAGAAGGTTTTCAAAAAGCCGAGTTTTTATTGGAACATGGCTTTGTAGATGCAATAGTAGAAAGACAAAATCTTAAAAAAACTTTGTCTACTATTTTAAAAATACATAAAAACAATGTATAAAAAGGAGGGCTTAAAATGTCGACTGCTTTTGAAACAGTAAAATTAGCAAGGCGTGTTACAAGGCCTAATGCAAAAGAATATATAGATTATATTTTTACAAACTTTATAGAGCTACACGGAGATAGAGCCTATAAAGATGATAAGGCGGTAATAGGTGGTATAGCTCTTTTAGATAATAAACCTGTTACTATTGTTGGTATACAAAAAGGCTCAACAATAGAAGAAAATATAGAAAGAAACTTTGGTTCACCTCACCCAGAGGGATATAGAAAAGCATTAAGGCTTATGAAACAAGCAGAAAAATTTAATAGGCCTATTATAACTTTTATAAATACATCTGGTGCATATTGTGGTATAGGTGCAGAAGAGCGTGGGCAAGGCGAAGCTATAGCAAAAAATCTTTTTGAAATGGCAAATTTAAAAGTACCTATTATAGCTATTGTTATTGGTGAAGGTGGTAGCGGTGGTGCTTTAGCTCTTGGTGTGGCAGATAGAGTTTGGATGCTTGAAAATTCGGTATATTCTATATTATCTCCTGAAGGCTTTGCTAGTATATTATGGAAAGATGCTACAAAAGCACCTGAAGCTGCCGAGCTTATGAAAATTACCGCTAAAGATCTTTTAGAGCTTGGAGTTATAGAAAAAGTTATCCCAGAAGTAGATGGTGGTGTAGAAATGGACTTTATATATACGGCACATATTTTAAAAGAATCACTTATCGAAGAAATTAAAAATCTTTCAAGTATTGATAAAAAATCTCTTTTAAATGAAAGATATAATCGTTTTAGAAAAATGGGAGAATTTGAAGAATTTTAATAAATATTTTTGGAGGTATATATGAAAAATTTATTAATCATTGTAGACTATCAATATGATTTTGTTGCAAGTGATGGGCTTTTAACAGCAGGGGATCAAGCTCAAAGCATAGAAAATAATATATATAGCTTAGCTAATATGTATATTAATAATAATGATGATATTTTGCTTACCCTTGATACACATAAAAAAGAAGAATGGCATATACATCCAGAAAGTAAAAGTTTTAATATACATTGTGAAAAGGGCACAAAAGGCCACGCTCCTTATGGCAAAATTGATAAAATATTGTCTTATGAAAATGCAAGTTTTATAGAAAAAAAAGGTTATGCACCTTTACATAAAGATATAGAAAATATAATTAACATATATGATAATATAGAACTTTGTGGGGTTGTTACTGATATATGCGTTTTACAAACAGCTATTGCCCTTTATAATGCTAGTGTAAATTTAGGTAAAAATATTAATTTTAAAGTAAATGATGATGCTTGTGGATATTTTAATAAATATGGCCATACATTTGCAATAGACTACATGAAAAATATTTTAGGCTTTGAGGTAGTATAATCATAAAAAATTTTATTAGATAGATAAAACATTTAAAATTTTGCCATAATGGATATTAAATACAATTAATTCATCAAAAATGGAAAGAGTATAAAATGGAAAATAAAATAGATATACAAGGAACAATAATAAACGAAGATAAATGCAATAAAAAATGTAAATATTGCAATTGTAAGCTTAAAGATAAAGGAGAAATTATTAGATATGGCGTAAGCAAAGGTATATTAGATGCTTTTTTAAAAATAGTTATAATTTTAATAATATTATTTATTTGTTTTAGTGTTATATCTTTAGTAACTTTATTTGCATCATTTAATATATTTTTTGATGCTATAGCAGATATGATAAATGATATTTCAAATAATTTTACTGAAAATATTAACGATATTTCAAATAGCATAACTAACAATTTTAATGAAAGTATAAAAAGTATTTTTCCTTTTAAAAAATAAAGCTAAAGCTGTAGATTTTTTCTACAGCCTTTTATTTTTAATAATTTTTTAATTTTTACAGTATAAATAAAAATAATCTATTTGAGCTTTTCTTCTATAAGACTAGCTAATTTTTTAGCCTCTTTTTCTAATATTTCTTGGTTATCCCCTTCTATCATAACACGCACTAAAGGCTCTGTGCCAGAAGGCCTTATTAAAACACGACCATTACCTTCAAACATTTTTTCTACATTATCTATAGCCTTTTTTATTTCTTCATTTTCAAGATAATTATATTTATTTTTATTGTTAACCTTTGCATTAACTAATGCTTGTGGTAAAATTTTTATAATTTGTCTAAGCTCAGATAATGTTTTACCTGTTTTTTTAATAACTTCTAAAAGCTTTATAGCAGTAAGGATACCATCTCCTGTTGTATTATAATCTAAATATATAATATGTCCAGATTGTTCTCCACCAAAATTAAGATCTTTTAAAAGCATTTCTTCTAAAACATATCTATCCCCTACTTTTGTTTTTAAAATGTTTATATTGTTATTTTCACCCATTATAAATAACCCTAGGTTGCTCATAACAGTAGCTACTATTGTATCGTTTTTTAGTTTACCTTGTTGTTTAAGATAATTGCCACATATAGCCATTATTTCATCTCCATCTACAATGCTACCATTTTCATCTACAACAAGGCATCTATCTCCATCACCATCAAAGGCTATACCTATGTTAGATTTATTTTGTAAAACTTCTTTACATAAGCTTTCCATATGTGTAGAACCACAATTATCATTTATATTTATACCGTTTGGCTCTCTAAAAATAACGTTTGTATTAGCTTTTAACTGTTCAAATAATATAGGGGCAACTTGATATGTAGCACCATTAGCACAGTCTATCGTTACGTTTATACCTTCAAAATTTACATCTATTGTAGATTTTAAAAAGTCTACATAGTCTTCTATAGCCTCTTCTTTGGTTTCTTTATATCCTAAATCGCTACCTTCCACATAAGGTATTTCATTATATTTATTATCTATATAATCTTCTATCTCTTCTTCTATATTATCGCTAAGTTTAAAGCCATTATTATTGAAAAATTTAATACCGTTATCTTGAAAAGGATTATGACTTGCACTAATCATAACACCTGCATCTGCATTATATTTTTTAACAAGGTAAGCTATAGCAGGTGTAGGTATAATACCTAAAGATATAACTTTAGCCCCAACAGAACACATACCAGATATAAGGCTTGCTTCTAGCATATCGCCAGATATACGAGTGTCCATACCTATAATAATAGTAGGTTTGTCGTTATTTTCTTTGTTCAAAACATAAGCCCCTGCTCTACCTATTTTATAGGCAAGATCTGGCGTAAGCTCTATATTAGCAACACCTCTAATACCGTCTGTACCAAAATATTTTCCCATTATTAGTCCTCCTAATAAATTAGTTTTTAGTATATTATAACATTTAAAATATATTTATTCAATATTAACAAGTAGCGGCTATTTGATTAACTATTATAAATGAAATTATATATTTTATTTTTAAAGTTTATTTTATCATTTATGCTTATTTGTTTATTTAGCCATATTTCTTGAGCTTTTAATGCTTGATATATTAACATACTAAAGCCATTTGTAAAATTTACATTGTTATTTTCTGCAAGTTGTAAAAGTTTAGTTTTAAAAGGTGTATAAATAATATCTAAAACAAAATTTACATTATTGTTTTTAAAAAATACATTTTCTAATGGACATTTATCTATATTTTCACCAAAACCTAAAGTAGTAGTATTAATCACTATATCAATATTTTTTATATTATTTACATTTTGCAATCTAATTATATCTATATTAACATCTTTATAATATTTTAATATATTTTCTTTTAAATTATTTGCATTTTGCAAAGTTCTATTAGCTATAATAACTTTTTTAGCTTTATTTTTTAATGCCATAAAAGATGCAGTATATCCGCTACCACCTGCACCCATTATTAATACTATCTTATCTTTTATATTTATATTATTTTCAATAAAAGTGTCTTCTATACCGTTTATATCTGTGTTATAGCCTATATATCCATTTTTTGTATATTTTAATGTATTTACCGCACCTATCATTTTAGCTTGTTTATCTATTTTATATAAATATTTTATAATATCTATTTTATAAGGTAATGTTACATTTAAACCTTTTATTTTATTTTTAAAAAAATTATCCATAAGATTTTTATCTAAATTTTCAACTAAAACTTTATTATAAATACTATTATTTTCTTTTATTTCCTTAAAAAACATATTATGTATAATAGGCGATATACTATGCTCCACAGGATTACCTATTAAAATATAGTTATTAATAATATCATCTCCTTTTTTAAAAAGCTGTAGACAAAGTCTACAGCCTCAAATAATCTTATTTTAAATAAAACATTTCAACACCAGGCCCTAAAGGTAAGCCAAGTAACATCCAAATAACTAATAAAATAGTCCAACCAATTAAGAAGAATAAGCTATAAGGTAACATAGTAGAAATTAAAGTACCTATACCAGATTTTTTATCATATTTTTGAGCAAATACAACTATCATAGCAAAATAGTTCATAAGTGGGCTTATAATATTAGTAGTAGAATCACCTATACGATAAGCTACCTGTGTAAGCTCAGGAGAATAACCAAGCTGCATAAACATTGGTATAAATACTGGTGCAAGTATAGTCCATTTAGCAGATGCCGAACCCATAAATAAATTTATAAAAGCCGTTAATAATATAAAAAATATCATAAGAGGAGCACCTGTTAAACCTATGCTACCTAAAAAGTCTGCTCCTTTTAAAGCTAATATGCTACCAATATTTGTATAATTAAAATAACTAACAAACTGTGCAGCAACAAATGTTAAAGCAATATAAGAGCCCATAGATGACATATTTTTACCTAATTGGTTGCCGATGTCTTTTTCACTTTTATATGTGCCAGAAACTCTACCATATACGATAGAAGGTAAAAAGAAGCCTAAAGCAACAAAAACAATAATACCATCAATTAATAGAGCTTTAGATATTAAGCTACCTGTTTCTGGATTTCTAAGTAAAGAATTTTTTGGTATAGCCCATATAACCATAAATAATATAAACCCTATTAATGTAAGATTAGCATATTTTAAAGCTTTTTCTTCTTTAGGTGTAAGCTCTGTAGCCTTAGCTACGCTTTCATCTGTTGTATCAAAAGCACCTAATCTAGGCTCTACAATTTTATCTGTAACAATTGTACCTAAAATAACTATTAAAAATGTTGATACAAACATAAAAAACCAGTTAGCCGTTACCCCAACCTCGTAGGTAGGATCTAATATGGCAGCAGCCTCTGTACTAATACCTGCTAAAAGGCTATCCACCGTGCCAATTAAAATATTTGCACTAAAACCACCAGAAACACCAGCAAAAGCTGCCGCAAGCCCTGCCATAGGGTGTCTATTATAAGCCATAAAAACAATAGCACCTATAGGTACCAAAACAACATATCCAACATCTGATGCAACGTTAGACATAACACCTAAAAATACAACAACAGGTGTTATTAATTTTGCAGGTGTTTTAGAAACCATTTTTTTCATAGCAGCAGTAATATATCCGCTACCTTCAGCACAACCAACCCCAAGCATTGTAACTAAAACTACACCAAGAGGTGCAAAACCTGTAAAGTTTGATATAGCATTTTTTATCATATATGATATACCTTGGCCACTTAATAAACTAACGGTTGTTATAGTTTTCTCCTCTAGTTCCATTGTTTTTGTGTTCATTATCTCTCCTGTTGCAGAAACTCCCAAAGCCTCAAAAATAGCAGATAAAACAACTATTATTAAAGCTAAAATAGCAAATAATGTTATTGGGTGAGGCAATTTGTTGCCAGCTACCTCTATGCTATTTAAAAATTTATCAAAAAAAGAGCTTTTCTTTTTATTGATATTTTCTTTCTTATTCATAGTTTTCTCCTTTCATAAATAAATATATTAATAATTATACTAAAAACTGGTTATATACACAATATAAAATAAAATTTTACATATAGTGCCTTTTTTAACTAATAGTACTATTTAAGCAATTTTTATAGTTATATTTGACTTTTTATATATAAAAATTTATAATGTATATAATTATACTATAAAGGGGACTAACAATGGGTATTTTAAATAATCTTATAAATAATATTTTAACAAAATTTAGTAAAAGTATACACAATAAAAAAATAGATAATACAAAAATAAATAATAAACAAAAGGATATTGAAGAAGAAATAAATATTTTAAATATAAATTTTCCAGATGAAAACTTTAAAAACTATATAGAAGGCCAAATGGCTATTAACTTAAAATCTAAAGATGATGAAAATTTTAATGGTTTTACCTATGAAGAAAAAATAAACTATCTTAAAAATTTAAAAATAATATGTATTAATTGGCAAATAGACGATATTACCTTTAAAAATTATTGTGAATTTTTTAAAACTTTGCCCCAATTAGATACTTTAGGCCTATCACAATGTGGCGTTAAAGATTTTTCGCCTTTAAGCCAATTAGAAAATATACAATATTTAGACATTAGCAACAATTATTTAACTAATATTGATTTTTTATGTGGCTTAAAAAACCTTTGTTATTTAAACATATGTAACAATTATATAGAAAGCCTTTTGCCATTAAAAAATACAAAAAATATAACTCACATTAACATATCTAATAATAATATTAATTATATTATGCCTATATTAAATAATAGATATTTAAAACAACTAGATGCAACTAACAACCCGTTAAAAGATACAAAATATATAGCTATACTAGAAAATTTAGAAAAATTAATTTTATGTAATACAAAAATAAAAGATATAAGCTTTTTAAATAATCTTACTAACATTTCTTTTTTAGATATTAGCGATAATTATATAACAAAACTTTGTACTATAAATAATAAGCCAAATTTAGCTTACCTAAATATAAAAGATAACTATATAAAAGATATATCTAACATACAAAATAATGACAATTTAAAAGAGCTTGTTTTATGTAGAAATATTATAAATAATATAGATTATATATATACTAATAAAAATATACAACTTTTGGATATATCTTATAATAACATACAAAATATTAATATATTAAGCCATCTATCTAGCTTAAATATATTATTAGCAAATGGCAACAATATTAAATTTGTAAAATTTGATAAACCTTTAGAAAAAATGAGCTATTTAGCTTTAAACGATAACTTATTAGAAGATCCTTTTAGTTTAGAAAATTTACCAAATTTAGAATATATTTTGCTAAAACAAAATAAATTTAAAAATTTTCCTAATTTTATATTAAATAAACAACTAAAAGTTATAAGCCTTTCTGAAAATAATATAAAATTTATACCTAATATAGATTATTTGCCACAATTAATAAAATTAGAGATTGCTTTTAACAATATATCAGATATATCTAATATAGAAAAACTAACACAACTAATACAACTTGATATTTCTCACAATAAAATATATAACGGAGATAATATAAAAAATTTAACAAACCTTATAGAGTTAAATATTGCTAATAACAATATAACTAATTTTGATTTTTTAAAAGATTTAAAAAATTTAAAAACATTAAATAAATAAGCCTTATAAAATTTAATTTATAAGGCTTTTATAATTTTATTCCATTTGTTTTCCAAGAAAACCTGCCGCCGTTTGAGCTAATTTTCCTTCTAGCTCACCCATTTTTTTATCTCCAGATAATAATACAACCGCCCCTATAACATCTCCTTCAGATATAATAGGAGTTATTAATTGATGGTTATATGAACCACTATCTTCTTCCGTAATAGATACAAAACTTTTTTCATCTCTATTTGCTATATGTGTTGTTCTTTTATTAATCACTTCTTCTAAATCGCTACTAATATGTTTTTCTAAAAGTTCTTTTTTGCTACCACCACTAACGGCTATTATATGATCTTTATCTACTATGCAAGTTGTATGGCCTGCTGTTTGAGCTAAGCTTTCCGCATATTCTTTAGCAAAAGTTCCAAGCTCACCTATAGGCGAATATTTTTTTAATATAATTTCTCCTTCTCTATCAGTAAATATCTCTAAAGGATCTCCTTCTCTTATTCTTAATGTTCTTCTTATTTCTTTTGGTATAACAACTCTACCTAAATCATCTATACGTCTTACTATCCCTGTTGCTTTCAAAAAAAATTCCTCCTTATCAAATTTTAATTTATCTTTGACAATAGTATTATTAGTTAATAAAGTATTTTTTATGCAATATATTTTTATCTTTTATACAATTTATCCTATTTTTTCAAAATTTAATATTAAAATATTTTAAATCGTGGTATAATAAAAATAACTATTTAAAAGGAGATAAATATTTATGGATTATGGATTTGTTAGAGTAGCTGCTGCTACACCAAATATAAAAGTTGCCGATTGTTTTTTTAATGCTACAAATATAATAGAAAATATAAAAAAAGCAGAAAAAAACAAAACTAACCTTATTGTTTTTCCTGAGCTTTGTATAACAGGTTACACTTGTTCAGATTTATTTTTACAAGATACCTTATTAGAAGATAGCAAAAAAGCATTAAAAAAAATTTTACAAGAAACTAAAAATTTAAATATAACTTGTATTGTTGGTATGCCTCTACAATATTTAGGCAAGCTATATAATTGTGGTGTATGCTTTTATAAAGGTAATATTTTAGGTATAGTGCCTAAAACATATATACCAAACTATAACGAATTTTATGAAAAAAGACATTTTAATAGCTTAGAAGATAATAATAACAATTTTTTAAACCTAGAAGATTTAGGCTTTTATAATATTTGCTTTGGTAAAGCTATTTTTAAAATAGAAAATATACCTAATTTTACATTTGCTATAGAAATTTGCGAAGATTTATGGAGCGTTATACCTCCTAGCTCTCATTATGCCCTAAACGGTGCAAATGTTATAGCTAATCTTTCTGCTAGCAACGAAATAGCAGGTAAATATATATATAGAAAAGAGCTTATAAAAAATCAATCTGCTAGATGTATTTGCTCATATATATATGCCAGTGCTGGACAAGGAGAATCTACAACAGATTTAGTATTTTCTGGCCATAATCTTATATATGAAAATGGCCATCTATTAAACGAAAGCAACCTTTTTGAAAATACTATAACTTATGCAGATATAGATTTATCTTATATAAATAGTGAAAGAAGAAAAAATACTACATTTAAAACAGAACAAACCTTAAATAAATATCATATAATTAATTATAAAATGGAAAATATACATCTAGATATAAATAGATATATAGATGCTATGCCATTTGTACCAAAAGATGAAAGTAAAAGAGCTTTAAGATGTAAAGAAATAATAGATATACAAGCTTATGGCCTTAAAAAACGTATTGAACATATAGGCATAAAAAATGTTGTGGTAGGCATATCTGGCGGGCTAGATTCTACCCACGCCTTAATTGTTATAAATCGTACTTTTGATCTTTTAGGTTATGATAAAAAAGGCATTATAGCTGTTACTATGCCTTGCTTTGGTACAACAGATAGAACATATAACAATGCAAAAAAACTATGCCAAATAATAGGCACTACCCTTTTAGAAATAAATATAAAAGATGCGGTTTTAAAACATTTTGAAGATATAAACCATAATGTTAATATAAAAGATGTAACTTATGAAAATAGCCAAGCAAGAGAGAGAACACAAATTCTTATGGATATATCAAATAAATATAATGGTATCGTTATAGGCACAGGTGATTTATCTGAGCTTGCTCTTGGTTTTGCCACATATAATGGAGATCATATGAGTATGTATGGTGTAAATGGGTCTATACCAAAAACATTAATAAGATATTTAATAGAATATTTTGCCAATAGCTCTAATGAGGAGCTTAAGCATATTTTGTTAGATATATTAAATACACCTGTTTCGCCTGAGCTTTTACCACCTAATGAAAATGGCAATATTGCTCAAATAACAGAAGATATTGTAGGCCCTTATGAGCTCCACGACTTTTTCTTATATAATATGGTAAGATATAATTTTACCCCAGAAAAAATATACTATCTTGCTAAAAAAGCTTTTGAAAATAAATATGATAATAAAACTATTTTAAAATGGTTAGAAAAATTTTATATAAGATTTTATACACAACAATTTAAACGCTCTTGCCTACCAGATGGGCCAAAAGTTGGATCTGTTTCATTATCTCCTAGGGGCGATTTTAGAATGCCTAGTGATGCTACCTTTAATAACCTTTTAGATAGAATAAAAATTTTAAAAGAAAATAACAACTGTTAAATGGAGGTAATATGAATAATTTTAAAATGATAAATGCTGTCGAGGCAAAAAAAATTATGGATACTACTAATTGTAAAATATTAGATGTTAGAACAGAAGAAGAATTTGAACTAAGCCATATAGATAATGCTATACTTTTACCTTTAGAACAATTAGAAGAAAAAGTAGAAGATGTTTTTAAAGATAAAGAGGAAACTATTCTTGTATATTGTAAAAGTGGATTTAGAAGCAAAGAAGCATCTTTTATAATGGCTCAAAAAGGCTATACTAATGTTTTAGAATTTGGAGGCATTGTAAATTGGCCTTTTGAAATTGTTTTATAAATATATTTAAAATTTTTAGTTATATTATTTTTTAATTATTGAGAGTTAAAATGAAAAGGCAATAGTAAGCTAACTTATGTAGCTGGCTATTGCCTTTTTGTTTATTTAAAATATTTATTTATAATATCCCAAGTTGCATCATTTTCGTGGCCTCTTTTCCAACCAGCAATACCTTTAACGTCTAATTTTCTAGCTACTTTCATACGCTCTTCCATCGATTTTTCATCTTCTAACCATATTTTTTTAGTTGTACCGTCAGAAAAATATTCTCCGTAATATTGTCTAGTTGTTTCGTCCCATACAATATTGGCGTTGTTATTTTCTAAAAGGCTTCTAGCTTCGTCCATTTTTAAAGATTTAGATGTAACAGATACCGAGCCATCTGGTTTTTTTGTTTCTGTCCAAACTCTCGTATAAAAAGGAACACCCATAATAAGATTATCTTTATTAACAAGCTTTGTAGCCTCTGTCATATATTTTTCTGCCCAAGGTAAAGAAGATACAGAGCCACTTTCTTTGCTTGTGCTATAGTGTTCATCATAAGCCATAATTATTACATAATCAACTATTTTGCCTACCTCTTTCATTTGATAATGGGCAGTCCACGGTGTAGGCACATACATATCTACCGATACAATTAAACCATTTTGTTTAAATATAGGCGTAGCTTCTCTTATAAATTGTAAATAATAATCGCCATCTGCTTTTGCCACATTTTCAAAATCTATATTAATACCGTCTAAATTATATTTTTTAGCATATTGTAATAAACTATTTATTATTTTCTTTCTTTTTTCTGGGCTACTTAATGTATCGTGAGTTATTTTAGCATCAAAACTGTTAGATACAAGCGCCCATAATTGATACCCTTGTTCTTTTGCCCATTTAGCATATTCTATGCTACCTTTGTCTTCTATATCTCCATTGCTATTTTTTATTTCAAACCAAGTAGGCGATAAAACATCTAATCCGTTTATAGATTTTCTTTTAGCATCACTATCATTTATAGGTTTAGATGTTTGATCCCAAACAATTTTTATACCGTCTTGTTTTTGGTTAGACACAGGCTCTATATTAGTTGTTGTCGTTTCTGTTGAAGGCTCTTTTGTTGTTTCTGTTATTGTTTGTGTATTATTAATAATATTATCATTTGTTTGTTCTTCTATAGGTGTTTCTATTATAATAGTTCTTATATTATTATCCCATTCTACGTTATAACCTATACTATCAGATATAGCTCTTATAGGTACCATTGTATAACCGTTTATTATTTTAGCAGGCACATCTAATTTTACTACATCTATACTATTTTTTATAGCCTCGTTGCTACCTATTTTAAATACTACTGTGTTGTTATCTTTATTTATAGTTGTCTCTTTAGTTTTGTCGTTCCATAAAACCTCTGCTTCCATTTCTTCAAAAACATCTCTAACAGGAACTAGCGTTCTACCATCTATTATAACAGGCTCCATTTTCAAATTTTCTATTGGTTTGCTATCAATAACAATATGTATTTTTTCTGCACTATAATTATGTGTTTTACCATCATATGTAAGTTTTAAATTTACCCAGTTATCATCTGCAAATACATTAAAAGTTAAACATAATGTAAAAGCAATTAAACAAAAAATATTAATTATTTTTTTCATAAATTCCTCCTATGTATAAAATATCATTAATATTTTACAATTTTTTTTATATTAAATCAATAAGCAAATATTGTATAAATATTGGTTTTATGACAAAATATAACTTATTAAAAAGGTAGGCTCTTATAAAAACCTACCTTATCTACGTAAAAATTTGGGTTCTATAATAAATGTTAGTTTAACATTATATATTGATAAGACAATAGTCTTATTAAAAAGGAAATATTAGATATATTTTAAACCTTCCTTGTTTAATAACCCCCAATAATTTAAAAAACAAATTTTTATATTATTTAGCCTATTAAATATTAGGCTCTATAGTTTTAATATTTTCTTCATCTTCTTCAGATAATAATTTTTCTGCCTCATTAAAATATGCTTGTATTATTTTTTCTATTACTTTTTCTTTAGATGTATCTTCTAAATTTAATGCTACTATTTTTTCTAATAGTTGTTGATGCTCTTCTTCTATTTCTTTCATTCTTTCTTCTATTTTTTGTTTTTTAAGCTCCATCTCTCTAAAATATGCTATTTTATTATCTATATTTATAGATTTAGCAAAAGATTCTAAAGAAATATTAGCTATAGTTATTTCTTTTTCGGCTAAAAAATCTTCTAGTTGTTGTTGTACCTCATATAATATTTTACCAATATTATCATATCTAGTTACAATATGTTTATAATTATTAAAATCTTCTAAGTTAGTTTTTAAAATTCGTGAGTTTTTAACATTATATTTTTTATAAGTATAATTTAAAAAATTTATATAATAAGAGTATACAACTGTCTTTTTATTTAATAATGTAACCAATTTAGAATATTTTTTTTCATTTAGTTTTAATTCAAAAATAATCTTTTTTCTAAAAATATATATAAGAACTATTGTAAAAACTAACGTAATACATAAAATAGATAAAGATAAAAAAACAGACTCATTTAAAGAAACAGATATTAATGTTAACACTATTATAGCTAACCCAAGAACTATAGATATAGCAAAAGAAAATTTATGAAGAAGCTTATATGCAAATTTCAATTTTTCTCTATCAAGTATAGTTCGCTCTTTTTCATCTTTTATAAGCTCTATATCTCTAGATAAAAGTCTTTTAGAATTTTCAGCATCTTCTATTTGATATATAGCGTCGTGGGCATCTTCTTCTAAATTTTCTAATTTATTTATAGAGTCGTTAAAATCGCCCATTTGGTATCTAATACCTCTTCTCTCATTATTTAGCTCTACAAATTTTGTTATGAGATCTTTTAAACGCTGGGCATCTTCTTCTGATAAATTATCATAACATTTTAAATCTTCTAATGTAACTTCACATTCTTTTTTCTTCTTATCTAAATATAAACGGTGTCTATCAAGCTTTAAACTGTCATCACAAAGCTCTATAGCTTTTAAAACTTTTCCATCATCTTCACTATCTTCTAATAAAAAAACATATTCTCTAAACTTAGAATATTCATAAGAATATTCGTTTAAAGTTTGTTTTGAATCTAACACTTCTTCTTGTTTAAATTTAAACTTTGATTTAATATTTGATAAAATATTAGAAAAAAAGCCCTTTTTCTCTTTCTCTTCTATAAAATTTAATTGTACATCTTCATTTTTTAATAGTTCATTATCCAACGGTTGCTCTAAGGCACTATCAAAAAGGTTATCTTCATCATTTGAAACCATTTTTAAGCCTCCTTTAATAAATGTTATATATATAATATTTTCAAATATATTATATATTATTATAATTTTTTTTACAATAGTTTTTATTAATTATATACAAAAAGACTAGATATAATATATCTAGCCTGTCTTACAATATCTTTTATTTTAAAATATCTTTTATAACATCTGTTGGTATTATAAATTCTACCGCTCCCATACTTCCTGGTGCTACCTCATATTCATCAAAACATATAACTAAATTGTTATCTTGGTTAAAATAAAAATTTTGATTTTCATTTATTTTTTCAAAGTTACCTGTTGGAATATCTACATCTAAAAAGTATGTTTTACTTTCATCATTAGCCATTTGATCTTTCATTTGTCTTTTTATATCTTCACTTATAATATTAATATAATCGCTATCTTCTTTAAATATATCTTTAAGCTCTAATATATTACCAGTATTTTTATCTACATTATATATTTTAGAAAACATATAACCACTTGCATTTACTTCTAATCCATTTATTTTTAAGCTAAATAATTTTTCATTATCAGTAATAACATCATATGTTATATCTAAGCTTTTATTATCGCCTTCGGCAAAATCTTTTTTAAATTGTTCTGTAATCATTTTGATATAACTATCTGTTGTTGCATTAAGCTCTTCTAATTGTTCGTTATTTGTTGCATCTTTTGCTACAGGAGCTTCCACACTAATGTTTTTATCTTTATCACTATAGTCATTTATTGTAACAACATCTACTATTTTACCTATAACAGGTATTTTGCTCATTGCCATTGCAATATTAGGGCTTAAATTTGGTAATGCAATAAATGTTGCTAAACCTGCTATACAGGCAACAGATACATATTTAATTTTGTCATTTTTATTTTCTTTTTTAGCTTGTTCAATACTTTTTTTCATAATAAACACTCCTTCTTGTTTAACATCAATTTTTTCATATTCTTTTTTTAAATGTTCTATTATTTTATTATCTTCCATTTTATACCTCCTTTATAATATTTTCTAATTTTTTAAGACAACGATATAATCTAGATTTTAATGTATTAATATTAACATCTAATATATTTGATATATCTTCTAATTTTAAGTCTTCAAAAAATCTTAATATAATGATAGCTTTTTCATCTTCATCTAAAGTGTTTAAAGCATTTTTTAAGTCTATATTTTCATATTTATCGTTAAAAGATATATTAACATTTTCTATATCTTCATTTTCATATTTATTTTTTAATAAAAATGTTTTACATTGATTTATAACTATTCTATATATCCAAGTATCTAAATATTTAATATTTTTTAATGTATTTGCATTTTTTATAGCTTTATATGCACTTTCTTGAACTATATCCATAGTATCGTTATGATTATGTACATAAGAAAAAGCTACTTTATAATATTTGTTATAATTCTTTTGTAAATTTTCTTCTATTAGGTAAATTTTCTTTTTTGTCATTATTAAATTCCACCCACCTATTTATTAGACTCACTTTTTATTAATAAAGTTTCATTTTTTTTAAATTAATTTATTTTTATTTTTTCTTACATATATTAGACTTTAATTTTTTAATAAAAGTTTCACTTTTTTAAATTAATTTGTTTTTATTTTTCCTTATGTATATTAGACTTTAAATTTTTAATAAAAGTTTCATTTTTTAAATTTTTTAATAATTATGTATACAATACAAATATTTGTTAAAAATAATATTATAATATACAACATTTAGGAGGAAATTATGGAAATATTAAAGGTTTCAGCAAGTTCACAACCAAAGTCTGTTGCAGGGGCTATAGCAGCAATAGCTAGAAATAATAAAAAAATAGAAATAGAAACAATAGGAGCAGGAGCTGTCAATCAAGCGGTTAAAAGTATAGCAATAGCTAGAGGGTATGTTGCACCTAATGGCATAGAGCTTATATGCACTCCTGCTTTTTCTCAAATAGATGTTGACGGAGAGCTAAAAACTTCTATTAAATTTGTTGTTGAAAAAAGATAATCTTTAAATTTTATTTTTAAATAATATGGGTAATGGAAAATACAAGGTTAATATATATTGTTGCTTACCGCCCATTATCCCCAACTATTTATTATAAAACAACTTTAAAAACCCACCTTACAAAATTAAGGTGGGTAGTTTTTATAATTATATATTTTCTATTTGCCAATCTATTGGCTCTATGCCTTTTTGTTTTAAAAATTCATTAGCTTTTGAAAAAGGTTTTGAACCAAAAAAACCTCTATTAGCAGAAAGTGGGCTTGGGTGAACAGATGTTAAAACAAGGTGATTATTATTTGTTATAAACTGTTTTTTTGATATAGCGTTATTACCCCAAAGTATAAATACCATTGGTTCTTCTTTTTCATTTAAAACTTGGATAACTTTATCTGTGAAAATTTGCCAACCAATATTTTTATGAGAATTAGCCTGACTATCTATAACTGTTAGCGTAGCATTTAATAATAATACCCCTTGATCTGCCCATTTTTTTAAATATCCATTGTTTGGCACATATAATCCTAAATCTGTAGAAAGCTCTTTATATATATTTTGTAATGAAGGTGGAGTTTTTATACCTTTATTTACAGAAAAGCTAAGGCCGTGAGCTTGTCCTTTTTGATGGTATGGATCTTGGCCTAATATTAAAACTTTTGTATCTTTATAGCTTGTATAATGTAGTGCATTAAATATATCTTCCATAGGAGGATATACTATTTTTGTTTTATAATCTTCTTTTAGCTTATTTCTAAGCTTTAAATAGTAATCTTTTTCAAATTCTTCATCTAAATATTTTTTCCAATCATTTTTTAATATTTTTGACATATGTAAAAACCTTCCTATTTTATAATATTACCATTTATATATTTTGCATATTGTTTTATTATTTTTAAATAAGTTTCTTCTATATTAATATTATTTTTTAATATATTTTCATTATCATCTATAAATTCTACTTCAACAAAAATATTTTTCATATTATAGCTCCTATTTATTTTAAAATAATATATGCTTCTATTATATAGCCTATTCTTTATATTAATTAATATTAGGTAGATTATATCATATATTTAATTTATATTAAATATTTTTAGGAGATTTTATGAAAAAAGCCGTCGCATATGTAAGAATGTCTACCGATAAACAAGATTACTCTATAGAGAGCCAAAAAAGAACTATAAAAGAATATGCAAAAAAAAATAATTATAAAATAATAAACTATTTTGAAGATAAAGGTATATCTGGTAGAAATGCAGAAAAACGCCCTGCTTTTATGGAGATGATAGAAGAAAGTAAAAAAGGTTATTTTGATTATGTTATTATATATGATAGCTCAAGATTTGCAAGAAACTTAGAACAATCTTTAATATATAAATCTATATTAAAAAAAAATAATGTAACTTTAATATCTATAACCGAGCCTATGTTAGATGATGATAGCCAACTTATAGCAGATGCATTATTTGGCGCTATGAATGAGATGTACTCTAGAAAACTATCAAAAGTAGTTAAAAGAGGTATGACAGAAAAAGCGTTAAAAGGAGAATATATATCTTGTGCACCTTATGGATATTTTAAACCTAAAAATAAGCCTCTTGTTATAATAGAAAAAGAAGCAAAAATAGTAAAAAAAATTTTTGATGAGTTTTTAAAGGGAAAATCACCTTATGCAATAGCTAAACTATTAAATACTAATAATATAAAAACAAAAAAAGGCAATAGTATAGATACAAGATTTATAAAAAAAATTTTAACAAACCCTACATATAAAGGTTATTACCAATTTAAAACAGATGATAAAATTATTTTAAATAAATCTAACCATATACCCATTATAGATGAAAAAACTTTCGATAAAGCACAAATTTTATTTAATACAAATAAAAAGAGAATTAATAGTAAAAATAAACCTTTAGAATATAATAAACATTGGCTTGTAGGCTTAATAAAATGTATATATTGTAACAATACTTTTGTATATGCAAAATATTATAACAATAGACAAGATAGATTTAGATGTGGAGGATATACTTGTGGTAAATGTGATAGCTCCTTTTCTATAGGTATATATGACATAGAAAACATAGTTATAGAAAAAATAAAAAAATACTATCCTAACATAATGTATAAAATAAAAATTAATGAAGATGAAAGCCAAAATAAATATACTATTTTAAAGGAAATAGAAAAATATAAAAAAGCTTTAGAAAAAGCTAAAAATGCCTATCTTTTAGAGATAGATACAATAGAAGAATATAGCCAAAATAAAACATTTTTTACAAACAAAATAAAAGAGCTAGAAAAAGAAGCTAACAATATTAAAAATAATAAAGATATATTAGAAATATCTATGTTAAATGTTTTAACAGGCAGTTATGATATGATATTAAAAAATAAAATGGCTAAGCTTATTATAAATAAAATACTAATAGATGGTAAAAAAAGAAAAATTAAAATTATATTTAATATTTATTAAGTTGTATATCATTACAATTTAGACAACAA